>JAHEFB010000012.1:0-62383 GCA_024640405.1 Alphaproteobacteria bacterium
GGGGAAACAATATGCCCGACGGATTGATCGCGGAAGACCACGACCAAATTGCCGATGGCATCTTGATGAAGTGTTTGTGTCGATCAACGGAAAGCGGATGTATCTGTGGCGTGCGGTTGACAATGAAGGGGAAGTTTTGGAAGTTCTGGTTCAATCACGCCGCAACAAAGCAGCCGCGGTGTTGAAGCAAAGCTGATTGCAGGGAACGATGCTACTGTTCCAACCATTGATCCGAAGTTGGTAGAAACCGTCCGCAATGCACATCGTTGGCTAAGACTTCTCACTGCAGGCGAAGTATCATCAGTTGATGCGCTTGCCGAATTGGATGGTATTCCGGCCAGTGAGATAAGTCGGGTCCTACCGTTTGCCTTCCTCGCTCCTGACATCACCAAGGCAATCCTCACAGGCAAACAGCCCGTCAATCTGACAACCAAGCGACTTAAGCGTATCGGTAAAATTCCAGCTTGTTGGAGTGAGCAACGTCAGTTGCTCGGAATGTCCAGCTAGACAACGACACTAAATCTCCCATCCTCGAATCAATCAGTCCTCAGCACCGAAACCATGGAGCCAACCTTCTGGTCCCGGATTTAGGCAACAGAGACAGAATCGGATTTCGCGCCCAATCAGGGGCTGCATTGGCGTCTCAGAGCCAGAAGGTTCCACTGGATGCTCGGCTAACTCCCCGTAATGGCGGCGTATTCTCAACAAGCCCGCAAATACAAGAAGAGAGACAGATAAGGGTGGTGGGCCCGGCAGGACTCGAACCTGCAACCAGACGGTTATGAGCCGTCGGCTCTAACCAATTGAGCTACAGGCCCACCATATTTTTCACCGGTCAGACCATTCAATCTGGATCAATAGCCTGAACCGGTGATCGCTCGATTGGCGAACGCAGCATGTATTATTGAAATCTGCGAAAACCGCAACAGGCAAACATCATATTCGCCACCTGCGACACTAATCAGTTATGGATTTCCTCACCCGGCGCACTCCCATGGCGACCACCAGCAACACAACCGGGATGGCGAGCGCCGTAACCAGGTCCGGGCTCGCCTCAAGGGCGCCTGCCGCCTTGGCACCTTTTGCGGTGTACCCCACCAGGCCAACGATATAGTAGGTGATGGCGGCAATCGACAGACCTTCGACAGTTTCCTGCAACCGCAACTGCAACCTGGCGCGGTTGTTCATGCTCTCCAGCAGCGCCTGGTTCTGCCGTTCCCTGCTGATCCCGACCCGGGTAGACAACAGTTGCGTCGCCCGGGCAACACGTTCTGATGTGATGGAAAGCCGGCCGGCTGCGGCTTCGCAGGTGCGCATGGCGGGAGACAGCCGGCGCTCGGTAAACTCGGCAAACAGTTGCAGGCCGACAATACGCTCTTCGCGCAATTCCGAAATGCGCAAGCCAACCAGGTCGGCATATGCGCGAGCCGCGGAGAAGCGAAACTGGCTGCCCGTATGCTCGCGCACCACGTCTGCGTGCAACAAGGTCAGACGGTCCAGCAATTTCGGTTCGTCGGCCTCGACTGCATTGCTCATGGTGGTGGTGATCTTGCTCAACTCTGCCTCAAATTCACTCAATACCGGCATCAGCTGGCGTGCGACAGGCAGGGTCAGTAATGCCAGAACACGATAAGTGTCGATTTCGAGCAGCCGCTGAACCGTTCGCCCCCGCTGCCGCGGCGACATGGCTTTGTCGAAAATCAACATGCGCCCGAAACCGTCGGCATGTATTCGAAAATCCGCAAACGCCCGGCCCAGACCGCCGGCGATTTCGGCGCCAACCATCGGGTGGCCGGCAAAATGCTCTTTTGACAGTTTTTCCTCATCCAGCTTCGCCCTGGGCAGCGGCAGCATCTCAACATGGTTGGCAACCAGAACCTCGCCTGCCAGTTTCTGCAGCCAGTCCTGCGGCACCGCTTCCAGCGCGGTAATGCCAAACAGGTTCGCCGTGCCTCTTGCCGGTACAAAAAACCAATAGCGGGTAAACTCGGTATGACGTTCCCATTTCAACCGGAACGGACCAAGGTCCGCGCTGAAATGATTGGCACCTTCCGCCGGCGGATACACACCAAAGCGTTCGCACAAATCGGTCAGCGGGGCCATGTCCAGTTCACCGAACAACACCAGATAGGTAAGCCGGACCCTGCCCGGCAGTGCTTCCGGCGGACGCGCATGAACCTCGTTGTTAAGTGGCAGACGGGCCGCATGATCAGCCGGCAAACCATGTCCGTCCCTGCCAATCATCATTGCACTCCCCATAATGTAGTCATCCGGTTCGCCGCGCAACGATAGCGATGCTGCCCGCTCACACCAGCAGTCGAACTGACGCAGCAGGCCGCATTGATCAAAATCAATTCACCCTTGCCTTCTTGATGCAACGATTGCGGCTGTGAACAATTTTGCTGGAGGTGAGTCATGAAAATTCTGATTGCCTATGCGACTACAGAAGGTCAGACCCACAAGATATGCAAGACCATCGCCGAGCAGGTCGCTGAGTACGGACACCAGGTGGAATTGCTGGATACGGCGCGCAAACGACGCGATATTCATACCGGCGACTTCGACGCGTTCATTGTAGCAGCATCGGTCCATCAGGAAAAACATCAAGACGAGATCGAGGTTTTCGTCGCGGCCAGCAAGGAAGTGCTTTCGGCAAAGCCGGCATTGTTCATTTCAGTTAGCCTGGCTGCCGCCTTCGAAGAGAAAATCCCCGATGCAAACAGCTACGTCGCAGACTTTATCGATCGTACCGGCTGGACGCCTGCCCACAGTCTTATCGTTGCAGGTGCTGTGAGAAGCGAAGAGTATGACTATTTTCAGCAACAGATTCTGGAACACGTCGTGCTCGGGGACCGAGACGACTTCCAGCCGGACGAGGCGCAGGAATTTACCGATTGGGCCGAGCTCACCAAAGCGGTCGGGAAATTTGTATCCGGTATCGAGAAGCAAAAGCGCGGGCAGACCTGACTTTTGCCGCATTCCGCGATACAGTCAGCCCGGCAAACCCACCCGCTTTTCACAAAGGCGTCCCTGCCCCATGCCCAGATACCAACCCAAGCTGGCCTTTACCGGTCTCTTCACGCTGGCCGCACTTCTGGCAAGTCCTGCTTTCGCACAAAACGCCGCGCAGATTCCCCAGCGCACCTTGTCGCTGACCGGTCAGGCCGAGGTGAAATCAGCCCCCGATATTGCGGTCATTTCAGCTGGTGTCGTGTCTACAGCCACGACCGCTCGCGAAGCCCTGACTGTAAACAACAAGTCGATGGCAAGCGTTTTGCAGACCATTGAAGCTGCCGGTGTTGCCAAGAAGGACATTCAAACCTCGAATTTTTCTGTGCAGCCCAGGTATCAGCATGCCAAGCGCTCAGGCAGCGGCGAACAGCCCCCTCCCCGGATCGTGGGATATACCGTGTCAAATACCGTCACCGTCATTGTCAGAGAACTTTCCGGCCTCGGTGAGGCACTGGATGCGGTTGTGTCGTCCGGCGTCAATCAGATGAACGGCCTGAGTTTCTCAATTGCCGAACCGGCACCGCTGCGCAACCAGGCCCGCAAACTGGCCGTGGCCGAAGCCCGCCAACGTGCTGAACTTTATGCCGGCGCTGCAGGGGTATCATTGGGCAGGATTCTGTCCATCAGTGAAGCCGGCGGGCTGCTGCCACCACAACCGGTTTCCCGCCGCGCCGCTTTTGAATCTGCCGCGGCCTCTGCAGTCCCGATCGCCCAGGGCCAGCAATCCATCCAGATGCAGGTGAACATCGTGTGGGAAATCGAGTAGCAGGTATCGAAAATTCACCCGGCGGATTAACAAACCCGCGCTCCGGGACTACCGAAGCGCGGGCCGCTTAAACGGGGAACAGGGAGGCCTCCCCCGTTTCTTGTGCCCCGCTCTATAGATTGCCTTTCGACATTTCGCCGGCAATGAAATCCGCCTGCCGCAAAGCCAGCGCCACAATGGTCAGCGTCGGATTTTCAGCCGCCCCCGTGGTGAACTGACTGCCGTCGGAAACAAACAGATTGCCGATATCGTGGGTCTGGCCGTGTTTGTTCACAACGCCGTCCTTTGCTTCGGCATTCATCCGGTTGGTTCCCAGATTGTGTGTCGACGGGTAAGGCGGCGTGCGGAATGTTTTCACAGCACCGGCAGCTTTGTACACTGCTTCACCTTGCCCGAAAGCGTGCTCGCGCATCTTGATGTCATTGTCATGATCGTCAAAATGCACATTGGGCACCGGCAAACCATGCTGGTCCTTCTCCGTGGCATGCAGCGTAATGGCATTTTTTTCTTGCGGCATGTCCTCGCCTACCAGCCACATGCCGGCCATGTTTTCATAATTGTCCATCCACCACGAGAAATCCTTGCCCCATCCGCCCGGATCAAGAAATGCAGCCATGAACGGCAACCCTAACGACAGGGTTTCCATCTCGTAACCGCCCACGAATCCGCGCGACGGATCATGTCGGGACTCATCCTGAATAATGCCGGCCATTGTGGTGCCGCGATACATGTTGACCGGTTTGTCATACACCGCATAAACCGACCCGGTCATATGCCGCATGTAGTTCTTGCCGACCATGCCGGAAGAATTTGCCAGTCCATCGGGATATTTCGACGATGCCGAATTCAGTAGCAGGCGCGGGCTTTCGATGGAATTGCCCGCCACGCAAACAACCCGCGCCTTCTGCAGATGTTGCTTGCCATCCTTGTCGGCATACAGCACACCCGTAACTTTCCCGCTGTCGTCGTGCTCAATCTTGAGCACCTGCGCGTTGGGACGCACTTCAAGGTTTCCGGTGGTCTCGCCCTTGGGAATTTCCGCAACCAGTGTTGACCATTTAGCCCCCGACTTGCAGCCCTGGAAGCAGAAACCGATTTGCAGGCACGCGGCCCGGTCATCACGCGGTTCGGAGTTGATTGCCATGCGGCCGGTGTGGACTTCCTTGTAACCCAGTTTCCTGGCTCCAGCCTCCAACACCTTGTATTTGTTGTTGCCTGGAAGGCCCGGTATGCCATTGGTCCGGGTAACTCCCATGCGATCTTCCGCCTTGGCGTACCACGGGTCCATCTCCGCCATATCAATCGGCCAGTCGAGCAGACTGGCACCTGCCACGTCACCATAGGTGGTTTTCGCTTTCCACTCGTGCTCCTGAAACCGAAGCGAGGCACCGGCCCAGTGGGTTGTCGATCCGCCAACGGCTTTCACGATCCAGGCCGGCAGTCCGGCAAAATCCTTCGCCACCCGCCATGAGCCGGAGGTGGTGCGCTTGTCAAGCCACGATATCTGCCCGAAAGATCCCCATTCGTCATTCTGGAAATCTTCGGTTTCATGCCGGCCGCCGGCTTCCAGGATCACGGTTTTAACGCCCTTGATCGCCAGCTCGGCACCCAGTGTTCCGCCGCCTGCGCCTGAGCCGACAACGACCACAACATTATCGTCATTCATGTCAAATGTAGCCATATCATTGTCCTCCCTTACAGCCAGTTGATGTCATTGAAGCCCCGGTCGATATATCCGCCCTTGTCGGCAGATGCGCCCTCATAGCCAAACAGCGGCCACACTTCCTTGTTGTTGTACAAACCGGTCACCAGGTTTCCCCGCACTTTCTGAAAGAAGCCGTCGCCTTCCATGGCCTTCAGCAAAGCCATCCGCTGGTCAGCGTCGGACAAGCCGGAATAGGCTCCACCGGCCGCCTTGTTCAATCCGGCAACGCCATCGCTCAACAGGGCTTTCAGCGCGGCGTCGTCCTTGGCGGCCTTATCCAGTCCGGAAACCGCAGCGGCATAATACTTGTCTTCCAGCCTGTCGTGCGAATAGATGTCCCGCGACATCTGAACCAGGGTTGCAAATGTGTCGGCATCAAGGTTCTCTGCCTTCGCAGCCCATGCATTGTTATGGCCGAAAACCAGTCCGCCGGCGCCAACACCGGCAACAATAAGACCCGCACCAGCGGCTTTGAGCGCGGCGCGTCTGGATAAATTCGTCTGGCTGTTCATTTTGCGATTCCTCCTCGTTTTATTGTTTTGATTTCAGGTATACCGGCCGTGGCGTTGCAGTACCTCGATCTTGTATCCATCGGGGTCCTGCAGAAAAAAGAACTTGGCCATCAGGGCACCGTCGCGGTGAAACTCCTTCACATCGGTCGGGTTCAGGC
Source organism: Alphaproteobacteria bacterium (assembly GCA_024640405.1). Lineage (GTDB taxonomy): Bacteria > Pseudomonadota > Alphaproteobacteria > Rhizobiales > Aestuariivirgaceae > Anderseniella. The sequence goes on from JAHEFB010000012.1 coordinate 6,154, forward strand.
CGTTGGCGTTCGCTGCAGCGTGTGCTTCATCCACATTGTCGACGGACACCGCCAGATGGCCGTATCCATCGCCGTGCCCATAAGGCTCGGTACGGTCATGGTTGATCGTTAACTCGACTTCAAAATCGTTTTCAGAATTCTTGAGATAGACCAGCGTGAAGCCATCGAATTCGAAGCGGTCTTCCACCCCCAATCCAAAGGCTTTTCCGTAGAAGTCGACGGACTTTGCCTCATCGAGCACACGAACCATGGTGTGAATGGCTTTGGCCATCGGCATTTCTCCCTTGCAGTCTCGCCAGCCTGCAGAGGCTACCATCATCGCCGTCTATGTGGTGTTATCCAGCTACTACACTCGCTAATACCAGATTTCAGTAACAGCGGCTCATTTCATGGGATCATAGCGGTTCATTCGGGCAGACGCTGTGCGCAGCGCGATGCTGGTCGCATCGGGCAAGCAATGCAACGCACCCGATGGGCCGCTATGACCCACCCGAAGGGCCGGGCGCTTTTTCCCGCCAGCTACGTTGCGCGCCGCTTGTGGTACACGTACCACGGCGCGGCACCCGCCTTGCTGGCGGAAAAAACCGCTCCGGTGAAATGCGTCGCTGTTACTGAAGTCTGGTATCCAAGACTTACTCAGCCGCAACACTGTCCATTTTGGTGCGGGCTTCCTGCGCTTCCTTTGCCAACTGCCGGTGATCAAAGGCAGGGTCCAGGAAATTGATGCAGCAGCACCGCAGCAACGAAGCAAAATTGCTGACTTCCCCATGAATTTCCGAGGCTTCTTCGTAAAGTGCGGACAGAAACTTTGCCATTGGCATGTCCTGGGTATCTGCCAGCTGTTCAAGAACAACCCAGAATTTGGATTCAAGCCGCACACTGGTCGGACGCCCCATCAGGCGCACCGATCGTGTTTCAAATGCATAGTTGGACGGCGATTGACCCGCAAACACGTGACACATAACAAACAACCTCCCTGTGACGCGGACAAACTACCCGACTGACGGCCAGCATCCGCACTTTTCGGCCTGTTTCAGGCTCTATGGACAGTGATGATGTCTGCTTGTGATGTGGTTGGCAACCGTCACGGCATATCAATTCTGCGATGCGAGAGGCGGATCATGAACTTTATGGGCCGTCCAGCGTCGACCAGCTGCCGACAGCAGCATCCAGCACATGCAACTCTCCGAGCCCAATATCAAACCATGCACCGTGTACGCTGAGTTCGTCACGCTGTTCGCGATGGCGGATCCACGGAAACGTACGCAGATTGGCCAGCGAATGCTCAACATTGGCTCTTTCCACATTGGTTTCATGCTGGTGGTCGGAATGTTCATCGTTGCGTTCAACAAATTGTGCCAGATCCCGTATCTGGGACAGCCACTGTCCGATGAAGTCGCCACTGGTTAGCGGACCGGACTTGTTTACTACCGCCGAAATACCCCCGCACCGGCCATGTCCCATGATGACGATGTGCTTGACGCCCAATTGCAACACACCGAATTCCAGTGCTGCCGATGTAGAGTGGTGCTTGCCGTCAGGTGCGTAGGGCGGCACCAGGTTGGCCACATTGCGAACCACGAAAACCTCGCCCGGGCTGGCGTCAAAAACCGTTTCCGGTGCTGCCCTGGAATCGCAGCAGGCGATAATCATGATGGTCGGTTTCTGACCCGCTTTGGCCAGTTTGTCGTAACGTTCCTGTTCGGCTGTAAAACGCCCTGACCGGAAATTTGCGTAACCCTGTCTCAATCGGTCGGGAAATTGTCCGCTCGCCATTATTCGCACCTCCTCAAATCAACGACACATTTTTTACTGGCGGCAGCACGACTGTTCCCGGTTGTTCCGGCCAATGGTTGTAGGTCTGCACTCCGCCAGTGTTGCGCACCTGGGCCAGCAACTCCATATCAACTTCAGCATATACCCACTGCGGCCGGTTCATTTCACCGGTCGCCAGTACTCCTCCGGCAGGAAAACCATGATCGGAGGCGGCAAAAACACCTGCAACGCCCACATTCATTTCGACCGGTGGACACCAGCTTGCGGCACCTACTGTAGGTGAATGCACCGTATACACCTGATTCTCCAGTGCCCTTGCCATGCACCCGGTACGAACCCGCCAGTATCCGTGCTCGGTTTCGGTGTTGGAAGGAGCCACAATGATCTCCGCGCCGGCTTCCGCCAGAGCCCGAGAAATCAGTGGAAATTCAATATCATAACAGATAACCAGTCCAATTTTTGCGCCATCTGTCTCAAAAACCGTCAGTCCGTCTGGGCGGCCGGCAGAAATGTTCCACGGATTACGTTCCCAGGGCGTCATCATAAGTTTGTGGTATTCACCCTGTTTGCCGGACCCGGAAAATATCCGCGCCACATTGGTCGCGCCACCGTGCTCATGCCTCAGCGGTCCGGATGCTCCAACAATGGTTACGCCAAGCTTCATCGCCAGTCTTGTGTGCAGATCAGCCTGCATTGGCAGGCGTTCCGAAACAGCATCAATGGCGCCTTGCGGGTCCGCCGCAACAGCAGCGCCGGCAAGTGATGCCAGTTCCATCGCGCCATACTCGGGAAACACCAGTAATTCAGCGCCGGCGCCAGCCGCCTCCTCAACCCACCGGGTAATTTTGGCCTCGTACTCTGCCTGGGATCCCAACTCATCAAGAGGGTACTGAGCGGCGGCAATTTTGAATTTGCGGGTCATAGTTGCTTCATCCAGAATTGCATGGTTTTGGAAGACTCGTCTGCCTCGCCTACGTCCTTCCAGGCATATGAGGTGGTGACACCAGCCAGTTTTTCATATCCACGCTTGCGCCAGAACCCGTCAAGCGGGTGATGGTCATGCGGCTTCAACGGATGATCATCCGGCCGGACAACGCTGCAAAATGCAGCATGTGTATAGCTGCCGAAGGATCGCGCATGTGTTTCGCGTGCATCAAAAAACCTGTGCCCTACACCCTGCCCGCGAAATTCCGGCAGCAACAGACTTTCAGCAAAATAGAAAATTCGCGACACATCGTAGCCATCCTGCTCAAAGGGTTTTCGGAATTCCGCCGCCTCGCCAGTCATGGGCGCCGCGGTCGCGGCTCCCACAATTTTTCCGCCGTCAAATGCCGCCGCCAGAAATGCCCGGTCTGCATTCCTGAACCTGGCCAGATATCTTTCTTCATACGCCAGATTTCCATCATAAAGATACGGCCATGCACGAAATACCCTGATGCGGAGATTTGCCAGGTTCGGGATTGCCGCGTCAAAATCTGCCCCCGACAACGGCCTGACGGTGATTTTCATCGCTTATCCCACAACCTGCCGGGTCCAGTCAGGCAGGCTATAGTGGGTGGCCACACGTGTTATCCTGCCATCCCTGACATCAAAGAAGGCGCCGACCGTCAATTTGTAGGTCTGACCGGCAGCAGGCGGCAAACCTTCATCGGTTGAAAGGTACCTGCCCTTGAGCTTGAACTCGGCTGCGGCGCGGGCTCCGTCCGCCGAAGCCATGACCACAATATCACTCAACTGTTCATGATAGCAGGTATGCATATGAGCCATAAACTCGGCAAATTTCTTCTTGCCCCTGCGACGTTCACCCTGGCTGACGTCATGCACGAAGCCCGGCCCCAGACAGTCCAGCATGGCGGCAGTATCCTGGGCATTGAAAGCTGCGTAATAACGGTTGATCAGCTTTCGTGTTACCACTGCAGTCATGTCATTGTTGTCCTGATTTTCGATTTCAATTCTGCTGCGGGTCATAGCAGCACGAATTGAGTGGGAGCAAGCTGGAATACACAACCCGCAACTCGTGAAATCACACAAATTTTTACACAACACGCAACAAGGTCAGATCAAATTAATCAACACAATAGTTGACTATCAACAAAGTGGTTGATAGTCTTGGGTATGGCACAAACTTCATCGTCTAACGTCACCGTTATCGCGGAACACCAGTTGGACGCGGTGTTTTCTGCGCTGTCCGACCCGGTACGCCGAGCCATTCTGGAAATGATTTCAGAACGCGAATTGCTGGTGTCGGAGATTGCGGCGGGTTTTGACATTTCGCTGCAAGCGGTCTCGCGCCACATCCAGGTTCTGGTGCGGGCAGGTCTGCTGCAGCAACAACGCAGCGGCCGTATCAGCCGCTGCCGCATTGAGACAGGCCCGCTTTACGACGCTGCCGTTTGGCTCAACAGGTACACGCAATACTGGCAGGATCAGTTCGATCTGCTCGCCACTTTACTGGACACCGGCCCTGCATCAACCCGTGAGGAGAACAGTTCATGACAATACACAAACCAGACTTGCAGAAGATGGGAGATTTGCACCGTCGTATTACCGAGCTTCGACAGCAAATGACCGAACTGGCAAAATCCGCCCCGCTGGAAGTTTCAGACTACATTTTCCAAACGACTGAAGGTGATGTCACGTTTTCAGAGATGTTTGCTGGCAAGCCTAACTTGCTGATGGTGCACAATATGGGTACCGGATGCACGGGCTGCACCTTGTGGGCTGATGGCTTCAATGGCATCTATCCTCACCTGGCCAATCGGGCGGCGTTTTACCTATCCAGCCCTGATACGCCTGAGGTCCAGCAGAAATTTGCTGCTTCGCGCGGCTGGCGTTTCCCGATGGTCTCCCATCAAGGATCAAGTTTCGCTGAAGACATGGGATATCGCAGCGAAGACGGCAACTGGCACCCCGGCCTGTCCTCGTTCCGCATGAACAACGGCAAGATCACCCGCATTGCCACAACGCCCATGGGTCCGTTCGACGATTATTGTGCGATATGGCACATGTTCAACCTGTTGCAGGACGGCTCTGACGGATGGCAGCCGCAGTACAAATATGACTAAGCCGGGCAAGGTCTCAAAGGAAAGTACGTGGCGCAAGTCACCAGCACGTCTGGTTGACCTGTTTGCCGCCGTCCTCCCGGAAGAGCCGGACATAGAGAAGCGGCAAATGTTCGGTTACCCGTGCGCATTCGTGAACGGCAACATGTTCACCGGCCTGCACCAGGAATCACTGATTGTTCGTCTTGCAGAAGAAGACCGATTGCGGCTTGTCAACGAAGACGGTGCCGCGCAATTCGAACCCATGCCTGGCCGGATCATGAAAGAGTATGTTTCGCTCCCCGATGCGATACTGGACAACCGGTCTCGGCTGACACAAATAGTTGCGTCATCCAAAGACTATGCTGCCTCGCTTCCACCGAAAGTCAAAAAACCACGCAACAGAAAAGCCGGGCCACGTTAAACCAAGCCCGGCTCTCATCGATGTTTTGGAATAGGCCTATTTGTAGCAGGGATAACCCGCTGCTCTGCAGTGGTGCCATTTGCCCTTTTTCGAGCAATCATAGTGCTTCACGCGAGCCCAGTCCCATTTGCGATAGCTGAGACCTACGAAGGCAGCCTTTGTTTGCCACTTGCGCCGCGCACGCTGCTTGGCCTTGGACAGTTTCTTCGCCTTGGCCACGTTGGAGTGCAGATAACCCATGCACACTTCGCCATGTGGAGCAGCGGTTGCCGGGCGAGCGGCATTGGCGTTGGAGGCTAGAGAGGTTGCGGCAACAGTCAGGGCAACCGCCGCCAAAGTCAGTTTTATGGTTTTCATCGTTTCATTCCTTCAGTGTTCTTGTTTGTTTTTTGCTTGGCTTATTTGCAGGGATAGGCAGCCGCCTTGCAGTGCCACCATCCGCCGGGTTTTGAACAGTCGTAGTGCTTGAATTTTCCTCTGCTCCACTTGCGGTAACTCCAGCCATAGTTGGAGCGCGCTCTGCTTTCCCATTTGCCGCGAGCGCGCTGTTTTGCCTTGGAGTTCTTTTTCGCTTTCGCAGTCGCTGAGTGGGTAAAGCCTTTGCAATCAAGTCCGTTTACAAAGCCTGTTGGCAAACCGGCATTCGCCGATCCGGCATTCAGGACAAAAATTCCGACCGTGACGGCGGCAAAGGTAAGTATGCGGGGGTACATGACAATTTCCTTTTTCTTGTTTCTAAGCCCGACCCGTTGATGCGCACTCTGGTAAAGTTTACCTAAACGTAAAATGAAACTCGAATTCACCTCCTGTTCAGCATTGTCATGCGATTCACCAGCGGTTTGTTCGCAATTTCGGTGGACGCGCAAAAGGGCTTGAACGCTGACATCGAACAAGCCATCAGGAAATTTGCAAAAGAGGAAACCAGAACGACATGGGTTCAATTGCCCGTAATGGTGGTTTAGCACTTTGGAATCATTCACTTTTCGGGCATTGATTGACTCAATCAACAGCCACGCTGATCCGGTGCCGTTCAGAACAGGCCGTCATAGGCCTTGGGTTCGATAACCGCCGCAATTACGGTAAATACTTTTGAATCTTGAGCTGCTTCCAGCGCCGTGCGCAACTCGTCGCGTGACGTCACAGTATGACCGTGCCCGCCAAACGCTGTGCCAAGCGCCGCGAAATCGTGTTGAGCGAAATCCACACCGTTGTTGACCATCTGCCGCTGACGTTGCTTCAATTCAATCAGCGACAGGCAGGCGTCAACAAATACCACGAAGATGGGATTTCCGCCGAGTTCCGCCGCCGTTGACAATTCTCCAGCCACCATCAGCATGCCGGCATCGCCTGAAAACGACACGACCTGACGCTCCGGAGAGACCAGTTTTTCGCCGATGGCCATCGGGACAGCACATCCCATCGTGCAAAGTGCAGTGGACTGGATCAGCCCGCGCGGCTCATGACACTGCCACATCTGCGACAGGAGAATTCGATGTGCTCCCGAATCCACCGTTGCAAGCGCCGTCTCCGGTAATGCCTTGCGGCACTCGTCGATGACCGCGGCCGGGCCCCACTGCGCGTCTCGGGGAAAAGCTTTCGCCAGCCCCGACTTCACCTTGCCAATTTCTCCGCCGGTCCAGGTTGCCTGCGGCGCTATGCCGTCACTCAGCACCGCCAGGGTGTGTGCAGTGCCGGCAACAAAGTTCAAGGTGGCCTGATGCATGTAGTGGGTGTTCGGGACCGCCGCAATATCAATCACATTGACATCCTGCGGGTCCCAGACCTCGCGCCAGCCGGTGCGCATTTCTATTGGATCATAACCGGCGCAGATGATCAGGTCGGCATCCCGGACGAAAGGCAGCAGTTGAGCGTCCGCCAGCGGTGACAGGCCGGCACCGCCAAGGCAAAGCTCATGGGTTTCCGGCACGATTCCCTTGGCCTTGTAGCTGGTGATCAATGGCACATTATGGATTTCGCAAAATGCCCTGATGCTTTCGCCTGCCTGCTCGGCAACGGCGTCAAGTCCTGCAATCATGACAGGACGGAGCGCTGTGCGCAGCCATTCGCGCGCCTGATCCAGCGCCGCGCCCTGAGCCGGCACGACCGGGCTCGCCACGGGCCGGCGCCGTAATTTGGTGGTGGCAACTCGCTGATCAGCTACGGAAATCGGCACATCAATATGAACCGGCCCGGCACGCGCCTCGGTTGCGATGCCCACCGCCTTGTCCGCAATGATGTCGGCACCCTCTGCGGTCAGACGGAATGTCTGTTTTGTGATCGGGCCGAACACCGCCTCATGGTCCATGACCTGATGGGTGTAGGTCAGCGCATCGTCTGCATCGACACAGCCGGTGAGCACAATCATCGGCACCCGGTCCTGGAAGGCGTTGGCAACTACATTGACGCCGTTGACTGCCCCGGGGCCAACCGTTGCGACCAGTATTGCCGGTGCGCCATCCCTGTGATGGGCACCTTCTGCCATGAAGCCCGCATTGTTTTCATGCTTGCACAGTATGAACTGGATGCCGGCATCTTCAAGCGCATCAACAAGCGTCAGCACTTCGCCGCCCGGCATGCCAAATGCATATCGGCACCCGGCCTCGTAAAGCCGGCGCGCGACCAGATCCGCAGCCCGCAGCGACGTCTTTGTAACCGGCATTGCCTATTCCCCTGCCCTGGCGGCCAGCTTTGCATAGCCGTCGCGGGTTTGCGGCGTCTTGATTCCCAGAAGCTGCCCGGCAACCTGTGTCTTCAGGATTTGCGCCGTGCCGCCTCCGATGGTGAACATGCGGACATCGCGATACATTCGCTCCAGGGGTTCCTTGTCTCCATAACCGCGCGCACCAAACATCTGCAGGGCATCATTCACCACTTTGATCGCCGTCTCGGAGGCAAACGCCTTGGCGCGGGCAGCCATCATGATGTCGGGGAAAATCGATCCGTCCGGTCCCCGCGACCTTGCTGCCTCATGCAGCATCAGACGGGAAGCGTGAACGCCTGCATCCATGTCGGCCAGCATCCATTGCAGCCCTTGAAACTCTGCCAGCGGGCGTCCGAACTGGTGCCGTTCTTTCAGGTAACGTTTTGCATGCTCAAGCGCGCCTGCAGCAACCCCCATCGCAATGGTGCCCGCACCAACCCGCTGGCTGTTATAGGCATTCATCAGATCGGCAAAGCCGCGCCGGAACCCGGACGGCGGCAACAACACCATGTCGTCTTCGACCACAAGGTCTTCAAACACCAGTTCAGCCTCGGGCATTCCGCACAGACCCAAAGTGTGCTCACGGCCGGCAACCCGAAACCCTTCCGGTTCCACTCCGTTGTCCGGATCACAATGAACGATATACCCGCCAATGCCCTGATCCTCACCATCCTCATCCAGCACACGGGCAAAAATCAGGTGCAGCCTGGAGACACCACCGCCGGTGATCCAGTGTTTGCGGCCGTTCAGGACATAAACGTCTCCCGTCCGGCGCGCAGTTGTTGTCATTTCCGTCGCCGCACTGCCCGCCTCCGGCTCGGTGATGCAGATGGCAGGCTTGTCACCGGCAAGCACCAGTGGCGCTGCAAAACGTTTTTGTGCTTCGGTGCCGTAGGCCATTACGGCACTTATACCGCCCATGTTGGCTTCAACCACGATGCGCGCGCTTAGCGTGCAGGATTTCGCGATCTCCTCGATGACCACCACGGCATCGTGGTAGCTGGCGCCTTTACCGCCATATTCTTTCGGGATCGTCATGCCCATGATGCCGGCTTCAGCAAGTTCGGCGACGTTTTGCCAGCAATAGGTCCGGCTCTTGTCCCATTCTGCAGCCCGTGGCGCAAAATTCGCTGCCAGCTCCTGCGCGATTGCACGATAGGTGTCTGTCGAGTGTATCTGTTCCATCCCGAGATAATGACGCTGGATTTATTCAATTCAATCGAATAAAAATGTAAATCTAATTCAATGGAATTGTAATTATGCAAACCAGATCTCTGGAGACCCTTGTTCGCATTGAGCAGGTGCAGTCTTTCAGCAAGGCGGCGGAACTTCAGAACATGACGCTGTCAGCTCTCAGCATGCAAATGAAGTCCCTGGAAACTCAGCTGGATGTGCAGCTGTTCGACAGAAGCTTCCGTCCCCCGAAACTGACGCCCCTGGGGCGCAGCATTGCCGCCCAGGCTGCCCGCGTTCTCAATGAACAAAACGCGTTGACCGGCCTGTGCGGCCGCGATCGCGAACTGGTGGGCCGGTTCAGGCTGGGGTTGATTTCGTCTGTCAGCGTGAGGCTGCTGCCGAAATTTTTGAGCCGGATACGTCAGGATGCACCCAGGGCGTCTTTCGAACTGACCACCGGCCTGTCGGAAGACTTGTCCGAGCAGGTGCTGCAGGGGGTGATCGATGCCGCCGTAATGACCAGTGCACCTTCTCCGCCGGAGGGCCTCCGGTTTGACGCAATCGCGCGGGAGGAAATGGCTTTCGCCGCTCCAAGACAATACGCTGCTACCGCAATCGAGGACCTGGCGCGGCATCTCCCCTTTATCCATTTTCGCCCATCCACGGGCATCGGCAATCTGATTGCCGACCATGTGCGGTGTCACACCAACAAGCCGCGCGAGACAATCATTCTGGATAATCTTGAGGCTTCGATGGAATTTGTGAAGGCGGGCCTTGGATATACCTTGCTTCCCCTGCCCGACGTCCAGCGCTGTAGCGATGACCGGGTTCACATCTTCGCAGGAAACGGCAACCCAATGCATCGCGAGCTTGCACTGGTTTCGCGACAGGACAGCTCACATGGCCGCTGGATTCAGGCGATCCACAAAACGTTCCAGAATGTAGCGGCTGAATGAAAATGGCTGACCGCCAGGTCGCCGGGGAATTGGCCTTTATGGCGAAACCGCAAAGCTGATATGGCGCTGACCTTGTTCAGCCAAACTCGCCGTGGTGCTCAATAACAATGGCCGGGCACAATGCCCGGCCTTGCTTGAAACGTTCAGAGCGGTTCTGCCCTGGCTGGCCTGAAATCGCCTAGTTATCCAAAAAACTGCGCAACCTGCGGGATCTGCTTGGATGTTTCAGTTTCCTCAGCGCCTTGGCCTCGATCTGGCGAATACGTTCGCGGGTCACCGAGAACTGCTGGCCGACCTCTTCCAGGGTATGGTCGGTGTTCATGCCGATACCGAAACGCATGCGCAGCACACGCTCCTCGCGCGGCGTCAGTGAAGCCAGTACGCGGGTTGTTGTTTCGCGAAGATTGGCCTGAATGGCCGCGTCAATCGGCAGGATGGCATTCTTGTCTTCGATGAAGTCGCCCAGATGCGAATCTTCTTCATCACCCACCGGCGTTTCAAGGCTGATCGGTTCCTTGGCGATCTTCATCACCTTGCGCACCTTTTCCAGCGGCATGGACAGTTTTTCGGCCAGTTCTTCAGGAGTGGGCTCGCGGCCGATCTCGTGCATCATCTGGCGCGAGGTGCGTACGATCTTGTTGATCGTTTCAATCATGTGCACCGGAATACGGATTGTACGCGCCTGATCTGCAATCGACCGCGTGATCGCCTGCCTGATCCACCAGGTTGCATAGGTCGAGAACTTGTAACCGCGGCGATACTCAAACTTGTCGACCGCTTTCATCAGGCCGATATTGCCTTCCTGGATAAGGTCAAGGAACTGCAGGCCACGATTGGTGTATTTCTTGGCGATCGAAATCACCAGGCGAAGATTGGCCTCCACCATTTCCTTCTTGGCGATGCGGGCCTCGCGCTCTCCCTTCTGCACGGCATGCACGATGCGGCGGAATTCCGGGATTTGCAGACCGGTATCGGACGCCAGAGAGTGGATTTCCTCACGGATATCCTTGATCGTATCCTTTTCCTTGGCAACGAAGTCTTTCCAGCCATGCTTGCTCAGCCGGGAGATACGGCGCAGCCAGTTGGCATCAAGTTCTTCACCCTGATACTCCTCCAGAAAGATCTTGCGCGGCACCTTGTGGCTTTCAGCCAGACGCAGCAGCCGGCCTTCCAGCGAGATCAGCCGGCGATTGATATCGTAGAGCTGTTCCACCAGTGCCTCGATACGCGCCGCGTTCAGCGACAGAGACTTCACGTCTTCAATGATCTCCTCACGCAGCTTGCGATAGCGGCGGCCCTGCGACGGAGACAGGGCGGTTTTTTCAGAGACTTCCTGATCCTGCAATTTGCGCAGGGACTTGTAGGTCTTGGCGATGCGATCAAAGGTTTCGAGTACGTGTGGCTTCAGCTCTGCTTCCATGGCAGCAAGCGAAACATTTGCCTCTTCGTCGTCGTCATCCTCGTCATCGTCGGGTTGTTCGGCAGGTTCAAAATCGTCCGCCGACAGCACATCGTCACCACCGCGGCGGCGCGACAATGACTTGACGCGCATTTCTTCGGCCGCCTTTTCGCGCTTGTCGGCTTCCGCCTTGCGGGCTTCCTTTTCCTTGCGCTCGCGTTCTTCCGGGGTTGGCGCTTCTACTTTTTTCGCATCCGGCCCGGCATAGGTGGCCTCAAGGTCGATAATGTCGCGCAGCAGAATCTTGCCATCGTTCAACTCATCCCGCCAGATGATGATGGCCTGAAATGACAGCGGGCTTTCACACAGGCCGGAAATCATTGCCTCCCTGCCAGCTTCAATGCGCTTGGCAATGGCGATTTCACCTTCGCGCGACAAAAGCTCGACCGTACCCATTTCCCGCAGATACATCCGCACAGGGTCGTCTGTGCGGTCGGCCGATGCCGGGGTGTTTGAAGCCGTCTTGACGATACCGGTCTGCGCCGTCTCCGCGACCTCTGTGGTGTCTTCGGTTTCTTCCTCGGTTTCCACCACATTGATGCCCATATCGGTGAGCATCGCCATTATATCTTCGATCTGCTCCGAAGAGGTATCGTCGGACGGCAACACCTCGTTGAGTTCGTCATAGGTTACAAACCCGCGTTGTTTGGCGAGTTTGATCATCCGCTTTACAGCGGCATTGCTGAGATCCAGCACGGGGCCATCGGCGACGGTTTCTGTTGTCTCACCATCATCAGCCGATTTGACGGCCGGCGCCTTTTTTGTAGCTGCTGCGGTGCTGCGTGCCTGTGCTTTCGCCATGCCTGTACGCTCACTTTTCTGTTCCGCGCTGCACATTCTCTCTTCACTTCAGGAGAATCGCAGCACTATTGATTCGCTCGTTCCAATTGCATGCCTTTATGCGGGTCACCGCGTTAAACATGCCTTAATCATGTTTGGCCTGCCGCCAGAACCATTTAATCGCCTCAGTCAAACCTTCCGCGTGGTGGCTGGAACCGGACCGGCTATCCTGCCGGGTTTGCCGTGCGCCCGGAAGCTTCTCCGTATCCGTCAATCGTCGCTTCTGCCCCGGCCAGGGAATTCAACTGATCTCTCACTTCGTTGAGAAAGTTAAGGTTTTCCTCTGAGTTGTCTTCGGCCAGACGCATTTCCGCGCGTTTGAGTTCCTTTTCCAGCGTAACCATCTTCCGGTTCATCACCACCAACTGCTTTAAGCCGGTTCGAGCGTCTGCATCCGCAGCGTCCGCACCGGCAAACCAGCAATCATGATGCCTTGCCTGGGTTTCGAGTGCATCAAGAATTGCGCCCATCCCGGTCTGGATTAAGTGGTCACGCAAGTCGTGCATTTCAAGGTCTTCCCCAGAGGCGCACGTATCTATGATTCGTCGACGCAAAGAGTCAAGCTCGCGTGTCGGCACCTCCATCGCGACTACATCTTCAATCATCTCCTCTGCCAGGGTCGGATGGTTCACCAGGGTCAGCAAAATCAGGCCGGTTCGACGTTGTGTTGCGGCATCATGAACCGGTCTGCCGGCCAGCGCCCGCAGTTGCGGCGAGGCCGGCGTTTCGATTTCCCACGGTTCACGCTGCCAGCGGCCACGGCCGCCATACGCCCCTCTTGCCCTGGTAAATGAACGCCCGCGTGATTTTTGCCAATTGTTTCCGCCTGACCCCTGCAGCAACGCCCGCACCCGATCACGCATGTCGTCGGAATAATATTTTCGCACCGTCGGGTCTGCGATGGCGTTGACCGCCTGCATGAGATCGGCCTCAAAACGTGCCTTGCGTTCCGGTGTGGAACGATCATTGCGCGACAGTGCCCTGCGCCACAGCATGCTGGCCATCGGTTCGGCCAGTTCAACAACTTGCTTGACCGCGTCTGACCCACCGGAACTCAGCAAGTCATCCGGATCCTGGCCTTCCGGCAATATCGCGAATTTCAATGAACTTCCCGGCGTCAGTCGCTCCAGCGCCAGGTCAAGCGCCCTGTAGGCCGCTTTCAAGCCCGCATCGTCACCGTCAAAACACAGCACCGGTTCCGGTGTGATTTTCCACATCAGGTCAAGCTGATCTTCAGTCATCGCGGTGCCCAGCGGAGCAACGGCATAAGGCAGCCCGGCTCGCCTGAAGGCGATAACGTCCATATAGCCCTCACACGCGATCAGGGCACCGGCGTCATGGGCCGGTTTTCGCGCCTTGTCCATATTGTACAGCACGCTTCCCTTGTGAAACAGCGGTGTGTCGGGAGAGTTGAGATATTTGGCCAGAGCATCCGGATTCATGGCACGGCCTCCGAAGGCAATCACACGCCCCCTGGGATCGCGGATCGGAAACATGATGCGATCACGAAAACGGTCATAGGGCTGTCCACCATCTTCGGGACGAATAACCAGCCCGGCTTCTTCCATCTGATCAGGTGCAATATTGTTGCTTGCCAGTGCACTCGACAGGGCGTGTCGATCATTGGGCGCAAAACCGATCCCGAACTCCAGTTGCACCTCCGCAGACAGTTCGCGATCAGAAAGATAACCCCGTGCCTTTGCACCAACCGCCGCCTGCAACTGCCTGGCAAAGAAATCCTGTGCCAGGTCCATCACATCGTAAAGATTGGCTCGGCGCTCTTCGCGCGCTTCTGCTTCCGGCGATAATTGCGGCAGTTGAAGCCCGGCTTCGGATGCCAGCCGCTCCACAGCTTCGGGAAAAGGCACGCCCTCCTTTTCCACCAGGTATTTGAAAATGTCCCCACTTTGCTTGCAGCCAAAGCAGTGATAGCGCCCTTTACGGTCCTCACAATGAAAGCTGGGGGTCTTTTCCCCGTGAAACGGGCAACACGCCCAGTAGTCACCTTTGCCCGCGTTGGTTTTGCGTTTGTCCCACTGCACAGAACGGCCAATGACCGAGGATATGGAAATCCTCGCCCGTATTTCGTCAAGAAATGATTGCGGAAAGCGCATTTTCTACCCGTACGGCTTCATCAAGCCACAAACGATTACCACGGCAATACGACTGCAGGATACAAGTTAGTCAAGTTTTGCCCGGTGTCCACAACGGACCCTGACATCATCCGTCTGATGTGACCATATCCGCTGGCATCGGCAACAGTTGAAAATCCGTCGGCATGCCGACCTCGATATCGTCCGTAACTATGATCAATACCCCCAGCACCGGAGAGCCGTCAGGCAGCCGGTATGCCAGTATCAATCGCTGGTAGCTCACAGGTTCAAGGGGACCATTCCTGCTTCTGGCAAGTGTGGTGGCGATGTGATCATACCTCACCGTTCCCCGGGCAAGCGTCTGATCATAGGCCTGGGTGACAAACCGGTCCATGTCACTTGCCATGGTGTCTTCTTCCAGGAACGACCCGACCTCGCTTCGCGCCCATACCAGACCCAGCCATCTGGTCATGGTTGATTCGTCACCCACGTGAATATAAAGCCATTTACCCTGTTGCTTGCGAAAGAACACCATCTTGGGCCGCATTTCTTCTACCAGCGGGTGCTCCACATTTGCCTGAGATTCATACCAGGCACGAAGGCCTTTCTGAATGCTGTTTGTACCCACTCGCCAGACGTCGTTCAATTTGTGCTGCCGGCCACAAAAGTAGCCGCCATCTTCAAGTCGCACAGACGCCTGTTGCAGATAGCCGACTACATCGACCGCACCTGAAACCCAGTCCTCCATCTGATCGAGGGTCCAACTGGCGTTTGCCAGGTGTCTGTGCCCGTCTTTCGTCAACTCGTATCCTTTGGGTCCCGAAACAAGAAGCGTACAGCCAAGCAGTTGTTCCAGTTGGACAATATGGCGACGCACAGTCTGTCGGGTAATACCCAGTCCACCAGCGGCGGCGGTAAGATTTTCCGATCGGGCAAGCGTAACAAAGGACTTCATCATTTCCGCCAGGACAGGCGGCATGGAAGCAGACTGGCCACGGGGGCTGTTATCCGTCGGACGGCGGGTTGTGTTAGCCTCTGTCATGGCCTGCTTTCCAAGAACAATAGTCTGGTTATAAATATATTACCACGCAGAAAACAGTTTCACCATCCTAGGTACACAAAGCTTCATGCCGGGTATGCATTCTTGCAGTTGATTTCGAACGATTCTAACGGGATATTGGCGAAGAGACACGCAACACGGCCCTTCGGGGTTGCGTATCAGTGGGTGCGGCTGAATGGATTGCGGAGTACTTGCTCCCCCCAGTTAAGGCATCGTAATCAATTCCAGGTGCACCCACTGACTGCTCACTTCCCCATTATTTGAACAGTTCCGCTCGATAAGCTTCAATTTTTGGCTAACCGGCTGCAATTTCAGACCCAAGTCACTTCCCGGAACTCTGATTCCGGCGCAACGTGCTGTAAAACTGGATTGTTTGCCTGCACAAAAAGCGGTTTGCTCTAGCCAAGCATGCTTTTCACGGTTGCCCCGGCTTTGGCGAAGTCCATCTCACCGGCGTGGCGTTCTTTCAAAACGGCCATCACCCGCCCCATATCCTTCAACCCGGTTGCATCCAGCTCTTTTACCACGCCGGATACAACTGCTTCAATTTCCTTTGCGGACAGTTGCCGCGGCAAGAACTCTTCAATGATCTCGATTTCCGCTACTTCCGTGGCGGCAAGCTCGGGTCTACCGCCCTTTTCATAAGTTTCGGCCGATTCCCGTCGCTGTTTTATCATTTTTGACAGAATTTCCTGCATTCCGCTTTCTGTCAGACTGTCATCTTTTCCAGTTCCGCGATTTTGAATTTCACGGTCCTTGAATGCTGCCGAGATCAACCTCAACGTCGAAAGCCGCATCTTGTCCTGCTCACGCATCGCTTCTTTCATCAGGGCGCTGACGCGGTCACGGATAGAATCACTCATCGGTAATGCCTTTCATGGCGGGGCTGGTTTTGGCAGCGCGGCAATCACCAATTGTTACTCTCACCGTATGAACCGCGCAAGCCGCAGACCGAAAACGTCACAATTGATGCAGAATCAAGGGGATTGCATGCCAGCCAATGCTTGACGCGGGCAGCGGCGCTATCTAGTTTCCCGCAAAATTGTCCGGATGCGCCACCTGCGCCGAACGATCTCTGTGAAAAAGGCCAGGAAATCCCTGGAAAGCCCATGCCGCCCACAAAGTCATCTTCCCGCCTGGCAAAACCGGCAGCCAGGAGCGGTGTCCCAACCCTACCCGCCTGGATTGAGCCAATCACAACCGCCCGTCTTGTGCTGGCCGACGGCACAGTGATTGAAGGCTCCGGACTTGGCGCGACAGGCAACGCGGTTGGCGAACTGTGTTTCAACACGTCGATAACCGGATATCAGGAAATCCTGACGGACCCGTCCTATGCCGGGCAGATAATTACTTTCACGTTTCCGCATATCGGCAATGTTGGCACCAATGACGAAGACATGGAAACCTTCAATCTTGCGGCCACATCAGGTGTGCGTGGTTGCGTGCTGAAAGCCGACATTACCAATCCATCCAACTACCGCGCCGCAAAACATCTTGATGCCTGGCTGAAAGCCCGCAACATTGTAGGCATTGCAGGTGTGGATACCCGCGCCCTGACGTCACTGATACGCGACAAGGGCATGCCGAATGCGGTAATTGCTCACAATGCCAAAGCCAATTTCAACATCAAGTCGCTGTCCAAACAAGCTGCCCAGTGGCCGGGGCTTGAAGGCATGGACCTGGCGAAAGATGTATCCTGTACCCAGCGGTACGAGTGGACAGAGAGTTTATGGGCCTGGAACAAGGGCTTCGGCCAGCTTGAAAGCCCGCGTCATCATGTAGTGGCCATGGACTTCGGAGCCAAGAGAAACATTTTGCGCTGTCTGGCGCAGCAAGGCTGCAGAGTCACCGTGGTGCCCGGTAATACAACTGCTGACGAGATACTTGCACTTGAACCTGACGGAGTGTTTCTCTCAAATGGCCCCGGAGATCCGGCAGCCACGGGAGAATATGCCGTACCGCAAATTCGCAAATTGATTGACAGCGGCAAACCGATTTTCGGCATATGTCTCGGCCACCAGATACTGGCTCTGGCGCTTGGTGCCACCACCGTAAAAATGCACCAGGGCCATCACGGAGCCAATCATCCTGTAAAGGATCACACCACCGGCAAGGTCGAGATAACTTCGATGAATCATGGCTTTGCCGTGGATGGAAGCTCTCTGCCTGAAAATGTCATTGAAACCCATTTATCGCTGTTCGACGGCTCCAACTGTGGCATCCAGCTCGATGGCAAACCGGTGTTTTCGGTGCAACATCACCCTGAAGCTTCCCCCGGCCCTCAGGATTCGCACTATCTGTTTGCCCGGTTTGCCGATTATATTTCCAGGTCCAAAACCTGATACTCACGAACCGGTGGCAGGCAAGTAATGAACAAGACAGATATTGCCACCATGTTTGGCTCAGACAATGTGTCGACCTTTCTTGGTTTGCCCGCATGTGAAGCACCTGATCTGGTAACTGCGAAGGCTGCAATTCTCGGCGTGCCATGCGCCACGCCCTATGTTTCGGTCGGACCATATTGTGCCGGGGCACCGGCCGCCATCCGGGCAGCCGCCGCTCCTTACGCGGCCAATGTGAAACATTTGGATTTTGATTTCGGGGCACCGCTGTTGCCCGACGGTCCAGACCAGGCGTGCGATTTGGGTGATTTGACCTTTGGCGCAGACAGCTCAGCCAATCGTAACTCAATAAGGGCGGCCGTTTCCGCAATACTCGACCAGGGAGCGGTGCCTATCGCGCTGGGTGGTGACGACAGTATTCCAATCCCCATGCTGCAGGCATTCGAAGGGCGCGGCAAGTACACCATCGTCCAGATTGATGCCCACATAGACTGGCGAGATGAAGTTGACGGTGAACGCTGGGGTTTGTCTTCGACCATGCGGCGCGCCTCGGAAATGGATCACATCGAACGGATCATACAGGTTGGCGCGCGCAGCATTGGGTCGGCCCGACCGCAGGATTACTCGGATGCGCTGGCATGGGGTGTCAAGTTCTTTACCGCCCGAGAGATTGCATCCAACGGTATGGCACCCGTTACGGCTGCAATCCCGAATGGCTCCAATGTCATCATTTGCTTCGATTGTGATGCGCTTGATCCGGCAATCATGCCAGCTGTTATCGGCCGCGCGCCAGGCGGGTTGGGTTACTGGCAGACGATAGAGTTGCTGCAGGCAATCTCAGGCAAGGCAAAAATCTCCGGCTTCGATCTGGTCGAGTTCATGCCCGACTGCGATGTTGACGGTCTTGGCGCTCTGAATGCCTATCGCATGGTGGCAACAATACTCGGTCTGGTCTGCCGCCAGTAAATCCGCAAGCCGGACACAGGTTCAGTTGACGAATTTCAGTTTTCTGCCGCCGGCATAGAGCCCATCAGCTTTCTGTTCAAAACTGCGGCATCCGGCGCCACGGCCCGGAAAATCGCCCGATGGATCATAGCGATCACATATCCGGCCCTTTTCAGTCCACCATTTGCCCTGACCATTTCCTGCTGACGACGACCAGTTCAAAACGCCACCTTCCGCCAGCGTGATATTCGCCCTGTTGCCGTCGATACGGGAAGTCAGAACCTTGCCGCTCAGCAGCTCTTTGATTTCTTCCGAACCCAATTTGCCGCGATAAGGTGCACTGGTATTTCCGCTGCCGGTGTCCGATGGCGTGATACCCGCTTCAACCGGCTTCTCGGGGCGAGCTTTCTCGCGCGGAACCGGAACATCCTTGCTGTCGGATTTCGCCACCTTGTTTCGTTTGGCGGCCTTGGCTCTGGCAGCTTCAGCCTTGGCGGCCTTGCTGCCAGGCTTCGCGCGAGGAAGAGGAACATCTGGATTGCCAGCGGTTGCTGACTCCGCTTCCACAGCAGCTTGATCGGCCCGAGACCAGTTGCCCGCCCGCTTCACACCGGTATCACCTGAATATGCCCGATCCCCTGCAGTAACGTCTTCGACGCTGACGGAGGTCGCAATTAGGCCGGCAGCAGCCAGAAACACAAAAACACTTCTCATAAATAACCTCTGTATCGATCCGTCTCCGGGAGGTTGCCCGGATTGATGCCCACAGGTTACCAGCACTCAGCCTCAACCTCAACGCCGTGTAAGCAGTCTTCTGTCCAGAGCCGTCGCCTTAACCATTGCATACACGGTTTTGCCGGGTTTCAGTTTCAACTCCTGCGCGGACGCCCTGCTAATGCGGGCACGCAGCGACTGTTCTGCAACTGACAGGCGCACTTCGGCAAAGGCAGTATCTGCTTCCTCCCGCACCTCCTCAACCCTGGCTGGCATTATGTTGCGCAATGACGTCCCTTTGGGTTTTGACAAGGCAACGGACACGTCGCGCGCCCGGATTCGAAGCCGGACAGTTTCTCCATCGGGAAAATCAAGATACGGCACCTCAATTTGCAGACCTTTGGCAATTTCAAGCTCCGTCAGCGCGAATTCGGTATTTTGTCTTTTCACCTTTGCTTCAATTATTGAACCCGCCTCAAAACGGCCCGTGAAAGGTGGCAGATCCAACCGTGACATCAGTTCGGCAGAAGAGCCGCTCGCCTCGATCCGCCCACCCGCAATCAGAACCAACTGTTTGGCCAACCGCACGACTTCGTCAATCTGGTGAGTGACATAGATGACAGGCACCTTGAACTGTTCAGGTATCTGTTCGATGAAACTCAGCGCCTGGGCGCGCCGCTGCACATCCAGCGCGCTCAGCGGTTCGTCCATCAGGACCAGCCGGGGCCGCGTCAGCAGGGCCCGCGCCATGGCTACTCTTTGACGTTCTCCGCCCGACAGGCCGTGCGGCATACGCTGCAAGAGATGTGCGATGTCGAATATTTCAATTACGTCGTCACGGGAAACTGCGGGCCCGTTGCCCTTGGCACGACGCTGGGCAAACGCAAGATTGCCGGCGACGTCAAGATGCGAAAACAGGCGGGCATCTTGAAAGACGTGCGCCACCGGGCGCAGGTGCGGGGGCACGAAGGTGCCGGTTTTTGATCGCAGCCAGTCCCTATCATCAAACCGCACGATCCCGCTGGCTCCGTTCTCCAACCCGGCAATTGTGCGCAGGGTCATGGATTTACCGGATCCGTTAGGACCAAACAGCACTGTTACACCATCAAGAGTAAGCGCCTCTGATATCGATAGATCAAATCCGCCCCGAACCAGCTTGAAGTCCAGATCAAGTCTACCTGTGCTCATTGCCCTACCTTGAGAGGGATCGACCGGTTCGCCGCAAATACGCCCACCAGCACGGCAAACGACAGCAACAGCAAGCCCGCCGACAGCATGTGGGCAGTGGCATAGTCTAGCGTCTCGACACTTTCATAGATCGCGATGGAAACAACCTTGGTGCGCCCCGGTATATTCCCACCAACCATCAATACGACGCCAAATTCGCCCAACACGTGCGCAAAACCCAACACTGTCGCGGTTACAATCCCCCGGCGGGCCTGTGGAAGGCCGACGCTGAAAAATCGATCCAGTGGACTTGCCCCCAGAGTTGCCGCGTCCTCCAGCGGCCCTGTCCCCATATCCTGAAACGCCTGCCGCATGGGCTGTACCACAAACGGCAGTGAGTGGATCATCGAGGCAACCACCAGCCCGGCAAAACTGAAGGTTAGTGTCTGGCCGGTGAGACTCACCCACCAGCTGCCCAGCCAACCGGCCGGGCCGAGCAGTATCAGCAGATAAAAACCCAGAACAGTAGGTGGCAACACAAGCGGTAAAGTGGTTAGCGCTTCAACCGGCACTTTCATCCGCGACCGGGTAAACGCCAGCCACCAGGCAATTGGGGTTGCCAGCACCAGCAACAGGCTTATCGAGATTACAGCCAGCTGCGCGGTCAGCCAAACCGCGTTGAAAACTTCCGCTGTCATGGTTGAGGTACGCCATAGCCATATCGGGTGATGGTCTTTTTCGTCCTGTCGGATCGCATGTATTTCATGAATGCCTGCGCAATCTTGTTGTCCCTGGCCCGGCCGATCAGCACACCGTCCTGCAAAATGGGTTCATGCAAGGTATCCGGCACGCCGATCCAGTACCCCTGCTGATCTTCTGGCAGGTTGGCAAGTTGTGACTTCGCAATCAAGCCCGCTGTTACATTTCCCGACACGGCCATGGCAAAGGTCTGGCCAACATTTTCGCCATAAACAATGCGCCCCGACAGCTTGCTCAGGAGCCCAAGCCGCTCAAGGGTTTGCGTCGCAGCAAGGCCGT
Source organism: Alphaproteobacteria bacterium (assembly GCA_024640405.1). Classification (GTDB taxonomy): domain Bacteria; phylum Pseudomonadota; class Alphaproteobacteria; order Rhizobiales; family Aestuariivirgaceae; genus Anderseniella. Next base: position 27,886 of record JAHEFB010000012.1, read on the forward strand.
ACGGCGCCAGCTTCGGGTTGGCCATTGCGAGTCGGGAAATTCGGCTTGCATCAAGGGTATCTATTGTGTTGCCGGTCAGCGGCAACGCCTCGCGCGACCACAACGCCAGCGCTCCGGTTGCATAGGTAAACCGGCTGTTCGCCACCGCAACATTTTTGGCAACCAGCAATTCCGGCCTCGCCTGATCGGCGGCAAGAAAAACCTCAAATGGGGCGCCTGCCAGTATCTGTGCCACCAATTTCCCGGTAGCGCCTGTCACCAGAACCACTGAATGCCCGGTATCTGTTTCAAAGTCCGCCGATATCTCCCGCGCCGGCAGCAGAAAGTTTGTGGCCACGGCCACAACGACTTCATCCGCACTCACGGGAGATGGGAGTACTCCGACAAGAATCAAGCCCACAGAAAGCCAGTTTAGCGCGAGTTTTTTCATGAACAGTGCATACACCAGAAACTGGAAAAATTTCCAATTAAGTCTCCCTGATTCTCATTGAACGGCAGAATTCAGCCATTTTTACCTATGTCTGATTCCTGAACGGCAGATGAACGGTCCGTTCAGCCAACATTCGGCACAGCCCGACTAGTGTGATCTCCATTGATCGACCTCCGGCACCCCTCAAGAGCCGAAACAACAAGGGAGGAACAAATGACAAAAGCACTCACAGCAGCGGGCATGGCTGGCGCACTGATTGTTCTTGCAGCCTTCTCACCCGCCCCGGCGCTGGACATAGAAACCAATGAGACAAACGTCACAGTGATCTACAAGACCAACCCCAACTGGCCGATACGCGGCATGATCAGTGTCGATCCCTGTGATGTTCGCCAATGTCAGGAGATTTGATCGCCCAAGACAACACATTTGCAGAACCGCTATCCGGGGCAGCCCCCGGTTAGTGTCAGGGAACGGGCCACGACGAGCTCCGCATGACCCATCCGCCCCTCTCGCCATGCATGTTTGGCGTGTGCCCGCTCCCTGACTTGGAATCCTCATCTGCACTCACCATATAAGGATACATGAGATTGACATGCTGCCCCAATCCTCTCCACCCCTAGAGGATCCCCCTGCAAACCGGGACAGATTGTCAAAGCTCGAAGGGCCCCGCACAGAAACTGTGTCGGGGCCCTTTATTAATTGAATTACAAAGGATTGTTCTAGAGAAAAGGTCGTTTAATCAGAATCAAGCGATCATCATCAAGTGCGCGAACTTGGCGCAATTGATGATGCAAATTTAACGCCCTATGCTCTAGTCGACGATCACTTTTGCGCCAATTTTGACCATATCGTACAGCGCAATCACGTCTTCATTGCGCAAACGTATGCACCCTGATGACACCGACTCGCCGATCGTCCACGGCTGGTGGGTACCATGTATGCGATACAGGGTATTGCCGAGATAAAGCGCACGCGCACCAAGGGGGTTGTCTTCACCGCCTTCCATCCGCTCCGGCAGGTGCGGTTCACGCTGACGCATTTCTGCAGGTGGATGCCAGGCTGGCCATTCGGCCTTGCGAGATATCTTTTCTTCGCCCCGCCAACGGAAACCACGACGTCCGACGCCGATGCCAAATCTCTTGGCCATGCCGTCGTTCTGCACAACATAAAGATATTTCTTACGCGTACTGATAATCACCGTGCCCGGTTTTTCGCTGGTTTTGTATGACACTTCGGCTGGAAGGTACTTGGAATCCATTTTCCACGTATTGGATCCGAAATTGTATCGGACATTGTTGTAAACCGAACCGCTCTGATTTTCAGCGCCAGCCTGTTCGGCACCTCCAGCAACCGCTGTTGCCAGTACAGCCACAACAAGAAGCATCCCTTTTGCCTGCATTATTCACTCCTCCGCCGCAATGTGACTAATCCCACATCTTCCCGGCCACAATCGCTCTACAACCTGCTTAACGTCAAGACCAAAGACCGCATTCAAGGTACGTAAACATACCTTTCAGGCAAGATTTTGCCAGACTGTGGCATAAAAGACACACTGAAAACCGATCCATACACGCACACAAACCAAGAATCAGTATTGAAACCGATCATGCACACCGCCCCAAGATTTCAACCTGCCTATGCCTTGAAACTGGCTTTCGCGGTGGCTGCCTTCGCCTCATTCACGCTGGCTGCTGCAGGAGCAGACGCGGCCGCGCGAAAATTCTTCTCACCCGACTACCTCGGACAACCGGTAGCGTTTTGCCTTGAAGGAGAACGCGGTTGCGGCAAACCGGCAGCGACGGTCTGGTGTCAACGCAATGGCTACACGAGAGCGCTCAGTTATGCACGTCGCTCACTGGCCGATGGAACCGAACTGCGTTTTGTCGACACCGGAAATGTCTGCAAATCCGGCAACTGCCTGACTTTCAGTCAAATAAAGTGCATGTAATGAATTGGAAAATGTGCCGAAGCTGCACTGATTAGAACACCACCGCCACATTACGTAATCACACCCGGTCCTCCTAGGCTGGCATCGCTGGAAAACAGATGTCCGGCCCGCCCTCGCTTCCATACAAGAAAGCTACAAAAAACCGCAAGACAGGCTCAACACTGTTGCGGTCAAAAGTAGACTGTGTGATATTTTCCCGATGAAATTCAGTACTCAGATGTTACGGAGATTGTTGGGACTTGTTCAGTTTGTCGCGGTTTCGATAGCTATCTGCAGCAGTGCTGTCGCTCAGCCGTTGAACAACTCATCCGGTCATCTCTATGTGGTGCGCGAAGGCGAAACGCTGCGTAAAATTGCGCAACGGTTTTACGAAGATGAACTTGCCTTTCCCACAATCATTGAGGGTACCAACCGACTGTCAAAGGACGGAGACGGTTTACTGTCAATCGAGAACGAGTTTGATATCCGCGCTGGCCAAAAAGTGTGGGTTCCGTTGCAGGTAACCGTCAGGCTGGAAACGTCGGGCGATACCCACACCTCAGTCGCATCGGCAACCTGGACTTATCAAGGTAAGACCAACCCGTCGGTTTGGGCGTCACTGCAGCCAGATTACAGGCTGTGCGCATCCGGCACCCGTCAATCACCTGTCATTATCCTGCCGTCAACGCCTCCTGCAGCACAGGTTCCCGCATTCGATTATCACACCAGCAATCTGATCATATCCAACAATGGGCGGCATATTCAAATCAGCCATGATCCCGGTTCCTCCGTCAAGTTCGACAACGTCAGGTACGAACTTGCCCAGTTACACTTTCATGTGCCCAGCGAACACAGAATTGGTCAGGTCCAGTCATCCATGGAAGCCCATTTCGTCCACTTGTCGCAGGATAGGCAGTTGTTGGTCATTGCTGTGCTGTACGACACCGGGGCTGAATACATCGACACCATGGCTGAGATCTGGAACACCCTGCCGCCGAAGGGATTTGTGCTCCACACCAATCACCAAATCAATGTGAAACGGCTGTTCAATTTTAACGCGCCCATGTTTCATTATGTTGGATCTCTGACGACGCCACCGTGCACGGAAGGTGTAAAATGGTTCGTGGTTTCGCAGAAGGAACAGATCACCCGGCGACAGCTCAGCCGGCTGGTGGAGTTGACAGGGCTGAATGCCCGGCCCACACAGCAGGTAAAGAATGTTTTCGACGTGTCGGACTGAGGCTACGATCACTGCCATACACCGAAGGCCCGTCAACTGCGGTAAGAGCAGTGATGGGCAAACGTGCCGCAACGCACAGCCAATACTTAACAAAACCGGCAATTTACGCTTTGTTTACCATTGAGGCGGCAATGTTTCACTCAACAGATCATTATCGCTTGCCTGGACTATTATTGACCCATGAGCGCCGTACCTCCCGATACATCGCAGCTGTCAAAATTGTTGCGCGAGCGCATGTCCGAGAACCCGCATTCGCCGACCAGTGCATCCCCCACGAACCGGCAGCCTCTGCCTGAACAGACGGAGCGGCGTTCATCTGCAGTTATCGGCGCGTTGATGCGCGACACTCGCGATGCCTATGAGCAGCATCAAATTGCCCGTTCCGCCGCAAGGGCAGATGCCGGCGGGCCCGTGACCGAAGCTGCCGCCTCGATGAATGAAGCTCTCGCCGATCCTGCCGATTTTTCGGACTTTTTATTGAATATGCTGAACAACATCGACTGGCAGGACTGGGTATCTGCCCGCTGCAGTTTTCCGGACAAGGGCCCATTCCTGTCCGAAGGTTGCGAGGACGCACTTGTTGCCATCGCCGAGCTGACACAGCAGGTTTTCCAGGATGCCGGTGAAGACGGTGAGGATCTGACTGTCGAAATATTCACTGAAACCGTTTCCGGATCAGCACGACTCACCGTGACCGGTCAATTCGGGATATCCATGACCACGTTGAAAATGATCATGCGCTTGCGAAATGAAATTGAAGCCATAGGCGGAGCCCTGATCACTGTCAGAGAGGCAGATGCCGCCGGCTTCGAGGCGCTGATTCCCGCGCGATAGGCCTGCGTTACCCTCCGGCTTGTCCAAAACCCCGCTTTTTGCGTGATTTCACTTCCAAACTGTGGATGGTAGACGGCAAATACGCCGGCGCGACAGCTTGGCCTTTGCACCCGGCGGTTTCATGGTGTAATTCACACGGAATTTGCGCCCGCCCATCCGCTGGCTTGGGCTGCATTTGCAAAAAAGAGTGTTCATGCCCAAACGTGAAGATATCGACACGGTCCTGATTATCGGCGCGGGGCCGATTGTTATCGGCCAGGCCTGCGAATTCGACTATTCAGGCACTCAGGCCTGCAAGGCACTGAAGGCCGAAGGTTATCGCATCGTTTTGGTCAACTCCAATCCGGCCACAATCATGACCGACCCGGATCTTGCGCACGCGACTTACATCGAACCCATTACCCCCGAAATCGTCGAAAAGATAATCGAGAAGGAGCGTACCGCGCGACCTGATGAAAAGCTGGTATTGCTGCCCACCATGGGCGGCCAGACGGCTCTCAACACCGCCCTTTCACTCAACAAGAGCGGCGTGCTGGACAAGTGGAAAGTGGAAATGATCGGCGCGCGCGCCGAGGCCATTGACAAGGCTGAAGACCGGGATCTGTTTCGCACGGCGATGAAGAAAATCGGGCTGGAAACACCGCGTTCTGCTTTCGTCAACACATCAAGCCTGAAGCAACGCTTCGTCAGAGATTACGAGCACGGTTTGGCCGAGGCCTCCAGTGCGGGATCCGGCGCTGTTGCCGCATTCAAGACCGAATGGGCCAGAACGGAATTTGAACGCCGCGAGGAACAGCGTCTCAGTGCCCAGCAGCAGGCTTTCGAAGCTTACAAACTCACCGGCCTGCCTGCCATCATCCGCCCGTCGTTTACTCTGGGAGGCACTGGCGGCGGTATCGCTTACACACTGGAAGAGTTGTATGACATCGTGCTGACCGGCGTGGAGGCGTCGCCTACCGCAGAGGTGTTGATCGAAGAATCTGTTCTGGGCTGGAAAGAGTATGAAATGGAGGTCGTTCGCGATCGCGACGACAACTGCATAATTGTTTGCTCGATCGAGAACCTCGACCCGATGGGCGTTCATACGGGCGATTCAATTACCGTGGCTCCGGCGTTGACGCTGACCGACAAGGAATACCAGGTCATGCGCAATGCATCTGTGGCAGTTCTGCGCGAGATCGGTGTGGAAACCGGCGGTTCAAATGTCCAGTTTGCAGTTAATCCCGCCGATGGCCGCCTTATCGTCATCGAAATGAACCCCCGCGTTTCCCGCTCGTCCGCACTCGCGTCAAAGGCAACCGGTTTTCCCATTGCGAAAGTGGCGGCTCGATTGGCTGTGGGCTACACACTGGATGAGTTGGACAATGATATTACAGGTGGTGCGACACCGGCCTCATTTGAACCTTCCATCGACTATGTAGTCACCAAAATTCCACGTTTTGCTTTCGAGAAATTCCCCGGTTCAAAACCCAACCTGACCACGGCCATGAAGTCTGTCGGCGAGGTAATGGCTATTGGCCGCACCTTTGCCGAAAGTCTGCAAAAAGCCCTTCGCGGACTGGAGACGGGTCTCACCGGCCTCAACGAGATTGAACTGGAAGGCTACGGCAAGGACGAAGACAAAAACGTCTTCCGTCGTGCCATGTCCCGGCCTACCCCGGACCGATTGCTGAAAGTTGCCGAGTGCATGCGTCGCGGCGCCACCAGTGAACAGGTGTTTGAGTCGGCAAAATATGACCCGTGGTTCATCGAACAGCTGTCAGCCATCATTCAGGCCGAGCAACGTGTGCGTGAGCACGGCCTGCCAAAAGATGCCGCAAATATCCGCATGCTCAAGTCGATGGGTTTTTCCGATGCACGACTTGCCGAGCTTGCCGGAAGCGACGAAGCAAATGTCCGCAAGCTCCGGCACAAGCTGAAGGTGAAACCCGTGTACAAGCGCATCGACACCTGTGCTGCCGAGTTTGCCGCCCCGACAGCCTATATGTACTCGACTTACGAAATTGGTCTTCCCTGCAACGACGGCAATGAAGCCCAGGTATCCGATGCCAAGAAAGTTGCCATTCTGGGTGGTGGTCCCAATCGAATTGGCCAGGGCATCGAGTTCGACTATTGCTGTTGTCACGCAGCTTTCGCGCTGTCTGACGCAGGTTATGAGACCATCATGATCAACTGCAATCCAGAGACGGTATCGACTGACTATGATACCTCTGACCGATTGTATTTTGAGCCTTTGACCGAAGAAGATGTGCTGGAGATACTAATCGCGGAGCAGGCCAGGGGCGAACTGCACGGGGTGATTGTTCAATTCGGCGGACAGACCCCCCTCAAACTGGCTCAAGCGATCGAGAAGGCCGGTCTGCCGATCCTGGGCACCTCTCCCGATGCGATCGACCTGGCAGAGGACCGCGACCGGTTTGCGAAACTGCTGACCCGGGTCAAGGTTCGCCAACCCAACAACGGCATCGCCAAGTCCGGCGCTGAGGCCGTGAAGATTGCCGAGAAAATCGGCTATCCGGTAGTCATTCGCCCGTCTTATGTTCTGGGTGGACGCGCCATGGAAATCGTGCGCGATACCGAGGACCTCAAGCGCTACATCAACGAGGCCGTTGTTGTTTCCGGTTCGTCACCGGTATTGATCGACAGCTACCTGTCCAACGCAATCGAAGTGGATGTCGATGCCCTGTGCGACGGCAAGGACGTTTTCATCGCCGGTGTGATGCAACACATCGAGGAAGCCGGAGTTCACTCCGGTGACAGCGCCTGTTCATTGCCACCCTACTCGCTGAAAAAATCCATGATCAACGAACTGGAGCGTCAGTCCGGAGTTCTGGCGCGTGCGCTCGGTGTGGTCGGATTGATGAATGTGCAATTTGCGATCAAGGACAATGATATCTATGTACTTGAGGTAAACCCCCGGGCATCACGCACAGTGCCGTTTGTCGCCAAGGTCTTGGGTCGGTCCATCGCCAAAATCGCCTCCCGCATCATGGCGGGCGAAACACTTGCTTCGTTCAAACTCAAGAACAGGAAACTCAAGCACATCGGGGTCAAGGAAGCGGTATTTCCGTTTGCCCGTTTCCCTGGCGTTGATACTGTGCTGGGTCCGGAAATGCGCTCGACCGGTGAAGTCATGGGCCTGCATACCAATTTTGCCATGGCGTTCGCGAAAAGTCAGCTCGGCGGCGGAACCAAGGTACCAGTAGACGGAACTGCCTTTATCTCGGTGCGGGATCATGACAAGGCCCGTATCTTGCCGGCTGCGAGAAAATTATCCGATCTGGGTTTCAAGATCATCGCAACCGGCGGCACCCAGCGTTATCTGGCCGCCAACGGTGTCCCGGCTCTACGGGTCAACAAGGTTCTGGAAGGTCGCCCACACATCGTTGATGCCATGGCCAATGGCGAAGTACAGCTGGTGTTCAATACCACGGAAGGTCAAAGCGCTTTGGCGGATTCAAAGTCAATACGCCGTGCCGCGCTTATGGCCAAGATACCTTGCTATACAACTTTGCCGGCCTCACTAGCTGCGTCCGAGGCAATTGCAGCGGTGAAACATGGCGACCTGACCGTCAAACCACTACAGGATTATTTTGACTGAAACCGGTCGGAGTTGCCCTGGCCGGCATTGACAAATCTGGTGGAGGCGAATTGTAGCCGGCAATCGATTACCACCATCAACTGCAAACAGGTCTTGCAGGACGCCATTGTTTTGCGCATATTTACATCAGACCGAAACATTCCCGCACACAGTCAACAGACGAACGCGTTGGTAGCTTAACGGCTTCCATGGAGTTCTGAGGCTTGGGCGGCCAACTAGATTCTGGATTACGTACCTATGGTTGAAAAAGTCCCAATGACCGCAGAAGGGCATGCTGCGATGTCCGAAGAAGTGAAGCATCGCAAGTCTGTTGAGCGCCCGCGCATCATCAAGGCAATTGAAGAAGCGCGTGCCCACGGCGATCTGTCGGAGAATGCCGAGTACCATGCTGCCAAGGAAGCACAAGGCTGGAATGAAGCCCGTGTTTCCGAACTGGAAGACATGATCAGCCGGGCTGAAATTATCGACGTTTCAAAACTGGGTGGTGACACCGTCAAATTTGGTGCCACTGTTACGGTTGTGGATGAAGACACCGACAAGGAAGCGGTCTACCGGATTGTCGGGGATTTTGAAGCCGATGTTAAATCCGGAAAACTTTCCATCTCCTCGCCTATCGCGCGTGCTCTCATCGGTAAATCCGCCGGCGACAGTGTTGAAGTAATGACGCCCGGCGGCGGCAAGAGTTACGAGATACTGAAAATCGCCTTCAAGTAACACCTTTTCGAACTACACCATGCAAACGCAGGTCCGGGACCGGCGGATCAGCAGGATGATCCACGAAAGATGAACCTCCTCAAACGGTTCACCGTGTATGTTTTGTTAGGGTGACAAAAATCCTGTGAGTTTTTATTCAACAGACATATTGAAAGCTATGCATTCACGTCATAGCTATGCCAGACTGTTGTAAAGGACGCGACGCAAACTAACCCAGTTGGCATGTATTCGATTTGCAGGTTCCAACTGATCGAAGAAACTGCTCAATCTGATGTATCAGAGCCGCATCACGGGCAACAGCCTGCCGACCTTGTGCCTCTGAAAGATCAATTTCCTGCCGGAGGCGGATATCATGGACGTTCTACATTCACGTGTGCTCATACTGGGATCCGGCCCGGCCGGTTATACAGCGGCCATTTATGCCGCCCGCGCAATGCTGGAACCGACACTGATCCACGGCATCCAGCCGGGTGGCCAGCTCACCATTACCACCGACGTAGAGAATTATCCCGGATTTGCAGAACCGATTCAGGGGCCGTGGCTAATGGAGCAGATGCAGGGCCAGGCAGAGCATGTTGGCACCAATTTGATCAGTGACCACATTGTCGATGTCAATCTCGACCAGCGTCCGTTTCGTTTGAAAGGCGATTCAGGCCGGGAGTACACTTGCGACGGGCTCATTATCTGCACCGGAGCGCAGGCCAAATGGATCGGATTGCCGACAGAAGAGAAATTCAAGGGCTTTGGCGTGTCGGCATGTGCCACTTGTGACGGATTTTTTTATCGTGACAAGCGGGTGGTGGTTGTAGGCGGCGGCAACACAGCAGTCGAAGAAGCTTTGTTTTTAACGAAATTTGCGTCCGAGGTAGTTGTCGTACACCGCCGCGATGAATTGCGGGCCGAACGCATTTTGCAAAATCGGTTGTTCGAAAACCCGAAAGTCAGGATGATGTGGGACACGACACTGGATGAGGTTGTCGGCGACGAAAATCCGCTTGGAGTTACCGCAGCCAGGCTCCGCAATGTCAAAACCGACGAAGTTGAGGATTTGCCCTGCGACGGCATCTTCATCGCTATTGGCCACAAGCCGGCAACCGAATTGTTTGAAGGCAAGCTTGAGATGAAGAATGGCGGTTATCTGATCACCCAGCCTGATTCCACGGCAACCGCCATACCTGGCGTGTATGCTGCCGGCGATGTCACTGATGACATCTATCGCCAGGCCGTTACAGCTGCCGGAATGGGTTGCATGGCTGCCCTTGAGGCTGAAAAATTTCTGGCTGAGGCGGGTGTCGCGACCTCTCAGGCAGCCGAGTAGAACAAGGCCAGATTTCCATGCCGTTTTCAAACCGGGACAACAATTTCGACTGGGACAAGCTGCGGATTTTCCATGCCGTGGCGGAGGCTGGAAGTTTTACCCATGCCGGGCATGAACTCAATCTGTCCCAGTCGGCGGTCAGCCGCCAGATTTCAGCGTTGGAATCCGAACTCAACGTCACGCTTTTTCATCGTCACGCCCGTGGATTGATCCTGACCGAGCAAGGTGAAATGTTGTATCGCACGGCTCACGATGTATTCACCAAACTGGCCGCCGCCCGCACAAGACTGACCGACAGTCGTGACAAACCGACCGGAGATTTGCGGATTTCGACAACCGTAGGTCTGGGAACCATCTGGCTCACCCCACGCTTGCAGGAGTTTATCGAGCTGTATCCGCAGATCAGGGTTGAACTCATTCTCACGGACGAAGAACTCGACCTGGGCATGCGTGAAGCCGACGTGGCCATTCGGTTGCGCCGCCCGACGCAACCTGATCTGATACAGCGCAAGCTGTTCACCGTGCACAATCATGCCTATGCATCACCGGATTACGTGCATGCCAACGGCATGCCTCAGAAAGCCGAAGATCTCGACAATCATAAACTACTTGCATTTGGTCCGGCACCGACCTTCATGAGTGACCTGGGATGGCTGCTTCGGGCCGGACGTGCTGAGGGAGAATCGCCGCGCGAATCAAGCTTTCTGATCAATTCCATCTATGGTTTACGGCGCGCCGTTGAAACAGGATTGGGAATTGGTGTTCTGCCGGATTATATTGTCGGAGACGAGTCACCTCTTATCCGCATCTCTCTCGGTGAGGAAGCTCCCGACATTGACACCTATTTCGTTTATCCCGAAGAGATGCGCAACTCCAAGAGAATTGCAGTATTCAGGGATTTTGTAGTCTCGAAAGCGCGTCAGTGGAAATTTTGACCTTCGCGGAAATCTCGTGCATGGGTTTGGTATGCGTCCACCGCATGACATACATTCCCAATACCCGGATTGCTCTTGATGCTTCATCCGTGTGAGCCTTTGACAGTCAGCGGCTAGTTTACTCCCTCATCTATAAAAATAGCCGCTTGCCCGAACCAGACAGCCAAAGCGCGAGGCAACAACATACGCATTTTGGCGTGTCAACGGGCACCTGACGACAAAGGGACCAGACACACACTCCACCCGGGTGTCTGGTCCCTGAAAGTATCGGACCCGGCTCATTTGAACAGCGCGGCGCCCAACTCATCCTTCAAACCGTCATACAAGGACGCAACCTGCTCGCCATACCCGTTGTAAATTACCGTTGGGATTTTCTTTCCGGTCTCAAGGTCCCGTTCAGTGGCCTGGCTCCAGCGCGGATGGGAAATTTCCGGATTTACATTTGCCCAGAAGCCATACTCGTTCGGACCGAGGACTTCCCAAAAACTCTTGGGCCGCTCAGAAGTAAAAGTGATCCGATTGATCGACTTGGCCGATTTGAAGCCATACTTCCACGGCAGATGTAGCCGGATCGGTGCGCCCATGGATTTGGCAAGTGGTTTGCCGTATGCGCCCGTTGCCATGAAGGCGAGGTCATTGTTGGCCTCCGCCATGGTCACTGATTCAGAATACGGCCACGGATAACTGCTGCCGAACAGGCTTGGTTTCTGGCCCGGCGCCATTTCGGGATTGTTGAAAGTCTCGAATTTTACAAATTTGGCATTGCTGTTCGGTTTGGCAAGTTGGACAAGTTGCTTGACGGTGAAACCGCTCCACGGAACTGTCATTGACCATGCCTCAACACAGCGATGCCTGTATACCCTGTCTTCTAGTTGCACTTTCTTGATCAGATCATCGAACTGCAGTTTGAATGGTGTCTCAATCTCGCCTTCGAAAGCAATTTCCCAGGGCCTGATCACAAGCGCTTCGGCGGCTTTTGAAATGCGTTTGGAAGTTCCGAACTCATAGAAATTGTTGTAGGTGGTATTTATGGCCTCTGGGGTAATCTTGCGCCCTGCATCCGCATAGGCGGGATTCACCTTGGCCGGATACAGCGCTGCTGTTGGATCATCGCTGGCGAAACCCGGGCGTACTCCCGAAGCAATGCCGATGCCGGCAAAACCTGCTGCGGCAAGAAACCTTCGCCGGTTCAGGAACACCTGCTCGCAAGTCGCCCTGGATTCCGGAATTTCCCAACTGTGAATTGTTTTGATCAGCATGCACCAGCACTCCTGCAGTAAGTGAACAAGCAGCCTGAAACAGGCATGCCCAGAGGCCAAACTAGGCGCACCGGCCCAACTTGCCAAATCACTCCTGCGTCAGGAGATTGCGATCAGCCGTTATCGCCGATCAGCGCTTCTGCGATGATTTCCAGGATCAGTCAATTGGTTCAAGCGTCATGCTTGACACACCCAGCGCGGCATTCAGACCGGTCTGCACCTGCACGCTAAGCGGCTGAAGCGTGATACTGGAACCACCGACAAGAGCGTTGGCGCCTGCACCAATACCCGCTGTGGCTTCGGCAGAAGCCCCAACATACCGACCAGCAAGCGCGCCATACTCAACGATACCGGGAGCAAAAACGCCCCATATCATTCGCGCTTCACCGGTAACACCGATATCGAGACCAACCTTCGACAATCTGCCGGTATAGGCGTCTTCACGACCGGTTGTTGACCTGTAGACACAATCCATAGACTTGGATGATCCGATAATCAGGCCGATACCGCCTTCAACGATACACTCAAGGGAACCAATGTTGATACCCACTCCATCCGCAGTTGCCGGAGCCGCAGAGCCGCCTGAGAGTGCCAGTGTCAGTGCCAATATCGATACAATACGTTTCGTGAATACTCACCTTTCAGATAAGGTTGGGGCCCGACTGTGTGAAGATGTAAACACGCAGTCGGGCGCCCGAATCGCCGTCCCGAGCGATTAGCCATTCAATAGCCATCGCAGGTAATAATTCCAATTACAATTTCGACATAATTGTAACTAATTTGGTGATCGTTGGAAAATTCTATTTCAGACTGTTGCAAAATCGCTGAATTCTCCCGCAGGCGTCTTCCAGCGCCTCATTGGACGTTGCATACGAAACCCGGAAGAACGGTTCCAGACCAAATGCCGCGCCGTGCACAGCCGCAACTCCTTCTTCAGCCAGCAGAGCGGTTACAAAATCCTCATCATTTTTGATCAACTGCCCGGAAGTTGACGTCTTGCCGATCAAACTTTCACAGGACGGATACACATAAAATGCGCCTTCCGGTGTCGGGCAGGATAATCCGGTTGCCTGATTGAGCATGGAAACAACCAGATCACGCCGCTCTTTGAATTTTTCATTATTGCTGGCGATGAAATCCTGCGGTCCGTTCAATGCTTCAACAGCGGCCCACTGGGAAATCGATGACGGATTTGAAGTGGACTGAGACTGCAATTTCCGCATCGCATTGATAAGTACAACAGGACCGGCGGCATAGCCGATACGCCATCCGGTCATGGCGTAGGCCTTCGAGACACCGTTCATGGTCAGGGTGCGCTCCAGCAAAGCCGGCTCAACCTGGGCCGGTGTTACGAACTTGAAATCATCATAAACCAGGTGTTCGTACATATCGTCGGTCAGCACCCAAACATGCGGATGCCGCATCAGCACATCCGTCAGGGCCTTCAGTTCCGCATGGCTGTATGCCGCTCCCGACGGATTTGAGGGCGAATTGAAAACCAGCCACTTGGTCTTCGGGGTAATAGCGGCTTCCAGCGCGTCGGCCTGCAGTTTGAATCCATTGTCCAGGGTTGTTGCAACAAACACCGGCTTGCCACCCCCCAACAGGACAATGTCCGGATAACTCACCCAGTAAGGCGCCGGCACGATTACCTCATCGCCCGGGTTCAGCGTGGCCAGCAGCGCATTGAACAGAACCTGCTTGCCGCCTGTGCCGACCGAAACTTGCGACGGTTCATATTTAAGGCCGTTGTCACGCTCGAATTTTGCGCAAATGGCCTGTTTCAATTCGGGCACGCCATCGACCGGCGTATACTTGGTGCGCCCGTCGCGAATAGCCTTGATTGCGGCTTCCTTGATATTGTCCGGTGTATCAAAATCAGGTTCACCGGCGGATAGTCCAATGATATCGCGGCCAGCAGCCTTGAGTTCCATTGCTTTCGTAGAAATCGCAATCGTGGCTGACGGCTGAATACGTGTAAGCGAGTCTGCGATGAAACCCATTGGAGTGACTCCTTGAAAATTTATGTGCTATTGGCGTGAACAACCGGCGCGGACCCTAGTCCTGCCGTTTTTGTATCGCAAGGGCAAAGTAATTGTTTTTTGGCCACTTCGGCCGCAGAGGAAATCAGAGTTGCATATTTCAATCGCCGGGGCCGGGATCGCCGGGTTGGCATGCGCCATCGCACTTGGTCAAAACGGCCACTCGAGTACAATTTTTGAACAGGCCGCCCGTCTTGAGACCATTGGCGCAGGCTTGCAGTTGGGGCCAAACGCGGTGCGCGTGCTCAAGGATCTTGGCGTCTGGGAATCTCTTGAAAAGCACTGTTGCGCCCCTGCGCGGATTCGGATTTGCGACGCCAACAACGGCAAACAACTATCCGTTCTGGAACTGGGGGACAGTTTTGCGAAAAAATTTGGCAGCCCCTACCGGGTTGCCCACCGCGCCGACCTGATCAATGCCCTGGCGCAAGCGGTGTCCGGAAACGACAGCATCAATCTGGTAAACAACTGCAGGATTGCAGGACTTGAGCCGGGCGAGCGGGCTCGTCTGAAAACCGTATCCGGCGATGTTCACGACTCTGACCTGGTGATCGCCGCAGATGGTTTCCGATCTCCACTTCGCAGTCAGATTGCTCCCGGGAATGACCCCCGTCTCAGTGGTGAAACCATGTACCGTGCGCTGGCTCCAGCGAGCGCGCTGCCTGCAGGCCTTGATCCCGACGCGGTCTATTTGTGGCTCGCACCGGGGGCCCATGTTGTTCATTATCTGGTGTCGGGGGGGCGCCGCCTCAATATCGTTGCCAGCGTGGAACAGCCGGCAGATCAATCAGGATGGAACAATATTGCAAGTCGTGATGATCTGCTGACAGCTCTGCCGGGTGCAGCCATTGCCTTGCGCAACGTGTTGTCTGCGCCGGAAAGCTGGCTTGCCTGGGCCGGTGTCGATCTCAATCCCTTCACTACCTGGAGTGCGTCCAATTGTGTCCTGGTGGGCGACGCGGCACACGCTTCCCTGCCCTACCTTGCCCAGGGTGCGGCCATGGCACTGGAAGATGCGGCTTGTCTGGCAGCTTGCCTGGGTGCTGGCGATAACGTAAGTCGATCCATCGCCCGCTATGAAGCGCAACGTCAGCCACGTACTACCCGCATCATCGAGGAATCCCGTCGCAATGCCCGCATCTATCACATGCGCGGTTCAATGGCTCAGGTACGAAATCTGACGCTGAAATCGCTACCTGGCTCTATGCAGTTGCAGCGTCTTTCGTGGATATACGCAACCCATCCATATCATGATTCACCGGCCTAGACGGGCTCGCAAATCATGCAACTTGTCCGGAAGTCCGGAAATCCTGGCCGTCGCCATTGTATGAGAGGCCGGAATGTGGCCATGGTCCCTGCTTGAGATCATCCTTGAAAGGTTCTCCAGATGCAGCAACTTCCAGCAATTCTTGCCAACCGGATTTCCGAACGCGGGCCGGTTCGTGTGGGCGTTATCGGTGCAGGGAAGTTCGGATCGATGTTTCTCAATCAGGTCCCGTTCTCGCCCCACTTGTCAGTCGCCGCGATCGCGGACCTTGATCCGGACCGTGCGCGCGCAGCGTGTCGCAACGTTGGCTGGCAGGAGGACCGGATTGCACAAACCAGGTTTACCAGTGACGGCATGGACCTGATCGCTGATCCATCCGTTGAAGTGGTCATGGAAATCACCGGTTCACCTGCTGCCGGTTGCGCACATGCGCTTGCTGCCGCCGAACACGGCAAGCACATCGTCATGGTGAATGTGGAAGCCGATGTCCTGGCAGGCCCGGTTCTCGCCGACGCTCATCGCGCTGCCGGCACCGTGTACTCGATGGCGGCCGGCGACCAGCCTGCACTGGTTTGCGAAATCGTTGATTGGGCAAGAACCTGTGGTCTTGAAGTCGTCTGTGCCGGCAAGGGAACACGCTATCAGCCCGAGTTTCACGACGTCACGCCGGACAATGTCTGGGCCCACTATGGCCTTTCACCTGAAGAAGCCGTTGCAGCGGGCATGAACTCGCAAATGTTCAATTCATTTCTCGACGGCACCAAGTCTGCCATAGAGATGGCCGCTATCGCCAATGCCACCGGACTCAACGCACCTGCTGACGGTTTGAAGTTTCCAGCCGTTGATTTCGACAATCTGCAAAATACGCTGATCCCGGCGGATGCTGGTGGCATGCTTGACGGCGAAGGCTATGTTGAAGTTATCGCCTCAGAACATCGCGGCGAGACAACGGAAATGCACAATCACCTGAGGTGGGGGGTGTATGCGGTTTTCAAGGCCCCCAACCAATATGCCCGCGATTGCTTTCTGCAGTACGGATTGAAGACCGACCAGTCAGGTTACTATGCAGCACTTTACAGGCCTTATCACCTGATCGGTCTTGAACTCGGGGTTTCTGCCGCAAGTGCTGCAATTCGCGGCGAACCAACCGGAACCACCGCAGCATGGCGCGGTGATGCAGTAGCTGTTGCCAAGAAAGACCTGGTTCCAGGAGACCAACTCGATGGGGAGGGTGGTTATACAGCCTGGGGCAAGTTGATGCCGGCGGCGGCATCCTATCGCTTGCGTGCCCTGCCGATTGGTCTTGCCCATGGTGTCAGTCTTGTCCGCCCGGTAAAACACGGAACTACCATTACCTATGACGACGTCAGCGAGTTGCCGGACAACGCAGCGACCCGAAGCCGCCAAAAGCTCGAGAGTTCTGCTGTTTTTGGCGAGTAACTTCATAATATCGTTAACCTTTTGTTAACCATATGCCCCTGGTTTGCCATACAATCACCCGATCACAGGCACGGTTGATCTGATTTTACGCCATGCTTTCGTGTTTATGTTGCAGCCTAGAAGGGTTCGTGAATGAACCGGGATGTGCGCACTATGTTGATAAAAAGAGACGATGTTGACGGCTTGTATGGCTTTGGCGCGGTTTCGCGTGAGGCCAACACCGCACAAATACGCCGGAACACGCAAATGCTGTCGCTGTTTGCTGCGGCTTTGTCTACAGCAGTGATTACCGTGATGGTCGCGCTCTTGCCGATTACCGCCACGACTCCGCTTTTCAATAATCCCGGCACCTCTGCACACAACCTTGGTGTCGCAGTAACCGCAGTATTCTTGTTGTCCGTCACCGTGAGTGCAATCATGCTGGCGGCCCCGGTACTAAAGCGTGCCGCCTCCTGACGAGGTCATTCACTCGAGGTTCAGGAATTTCTGAGGGAACCAGAGAACCGGACTACTGCCAGTAAGCAGATGCCAACTCCACATAGGTTTTTGAGTTTCGCACCAGCCGGGTGGTATCCACATCCCGGTAGGCGGCATAAACCATCGAATTCATGTCTTCGGCCCGCCTGATACCTTCCGGATAGCCGTCAAACACGTCAAAGATACTCTTCTTCTGTGCATCGACCGCAATCAGCGCCGCAAAACTGCGAGGGGCCTCGTAGGGATCGTAACCTGCCGCCACGAAATACTTGAATCCGAGCATATCGGCTTCTTGTTCCTGGGCGCGGGTGTAGCTGCTGAGGCTTGTATCGGCCAGAACTTTCACACCACTGCTTAGCCAGGGCACACCAAGACCGTCATCAAATATACGCTTGCCAAAAGCGGTAACCCGTTTGTTCAGTGACTGGCCGTCGTGCCCCTTGACCACATGACTTGCCCGGTTATGGGCCATTTCATGGGCCAACACCATCGCCATCTGACCTTCGGTTTGCAGCTTGGTAACAATACCGGTCGTGACAAAAATATGTCCCCCGCCCGGTGTGAAGGCATTGGCGTGCGGGCTGTCTACCAGATAAACCTTGTAATACAGCTCGGATGCACCATGCGCTTGCGTATTCTTTAGCCGGTTGGCAATGACATTGAGATAATCTTCAAGTTCGGTATCTTTCGACCGCTCCATCACGCTCAACGCACGCTGGGCAAGATCATTACCGATGAGCTGTTGCCGCTTGAATGCCGACGAGCCGGCCGGAGAGACCGAGACAGGCGGTGTTTTGCTTCTAGCATTAAAATGGGTCCCGGAGGCCCTCGCATCAAGTTGCTCAAGCAACTGCGTTTCAGAGCAGGCGCCTCCTGCCAGGCCAACCATCAGCATCACTGCGAACTGTAATGTTGAACGTCTTGTCACGTCGTCTTGCCGTTGTGTCTGATAGTCCGTGGGTGCCATCCACTATCGTGCGAGCATAGCGCCCATTTCACAAAGCCTCAAGCCAACTTCTCAACAAAATGCGATCTGCCAACAATTCTCTAAAAAATCGATTATTGGCCTTCGACATCCCCTACTGCCAACACAAAATTGTTACATTTTTGGTGCTTCTTGTTGAACCGACAGAGCTCGCACAATCGTATGCAGGCTGGTATGATTTACGGCAGCGAACTGCGTTTGAATCTTGATCGACACGTCCAACAAGGAAAACTGACCATGAAGTTCACCCCCCTCGCCCTGGCAGCAACCTTTGTCATTGCCACATCATTTACAGCGGCACATACCGCCGGCTCCGGCAGCTCATCTTCTACCCCGACATGCAAGAGTGGCTGGATCTATTCTGCCAGCAAAAAGAAATGCGTGAAGCAGACCTCCGAAGTGGTGCCAGACAAGTCACTGAAAGCCCAGGGATGGGCACTGGCCCGCGCCGGACAGTATGAAAACGCCGTGGACCTGTTCCACATGGTTGCCGACAAACGCGACCCGGAAGCTCTCAATGGGCTTGGCTATACCCACCGCAAGATGGGTCAGGTCGAAAAAGGTATTGCCTTTTACCAGGAAGCTCTCGACATCAATCCGAATTACATTCTGGCGCGCGAATATCTCGGCGAGGGTTACGTAAAGCTCGGCAAGCTGGATCTCGCCCGCAAACAGCTGGCCGAAATTGGCACGCGCTGCGGCACGGCTTGCGAGGAATACCTGTTGCTGGCCCAGGCCATCGACACAGGCAAACCGATCTACTGACCCGCCAAACGCAAGCGAACACCATTGCCCTGGCCCGCCACCGGACCAGGGCATTTTTGTTCGTGGCACTGGACAGTTTTGGACGACAGAATTCGCCACAAATCCGACGCAATACAACCCAGTTGCTGATGCAAACATCGGCTAGGGTCATGACTCATTGATCTTATGCAATTCTGTTTGAAGGAAAACAACCGAATGAGGGTGAAAAGGCGCAAGACAAGGCTTTCTGCCTTTTCGAGCGCTTTTCGCCTTCAGGCGGGTGTTTTCCTGCAAACCCGGAGGGCGGGGTCTATTTTGCCCCTGACATCGTTGAAAGGCCTTGAAACCGGACGGTTTCCTGCGGCCGTTCGCCTTGCCGGATGCAAAATATCCTCCCGCAGAATGGACAAGATTAATGGGGCCTGACCCTAGGTATAAATCTATCCTTAACCATGCCGGCGTTATGATAGCTGGTGTGAGTCTTGTGTAGTTGAGTATTGGATTTTGACAGATGAATGACCGCTTGATGTCTCGCCGCAAACTATTGATCGGCGCGGGCTCTACCCTTATGGCATTGTCCACGGGCAGCATTGCCAGAGCTGAACCTTTCAACCTTGATACCATTTCTAACTGGCTGAAGCGCAATGGCGGTTATGACGGCGCATCACGGCGTGGCGATATCACCGGATCAATCGCTCCTACTAACGCGCCGGCCACGGCAACCAGCCGGCAATTGCCGCCCTCTCAAGCTCATGAACCAATAGAGTTACCGGGCCAGCGCCCGCCGATGCAATCTCCGATTGATTACCCGATTGAGCAGGTCAGTCCGGCAAACATCAAACCGCAGTTCCGGCGGCAGCTTGTCAGATACACCGGAGGCGAATGGCCCGGCACAATTGTTGTCGACACCAGGAACCGGCATTTATATCACGTTCGCGAAGGTGGCACGGCCATGCGTTATGGCATAGGTGTCGGGCGAGCCGGTTTCACCTGGGAAGGCGAAGCCTATGTAGCCAGAAAGGCCCGCTGGCCGCGCTGGACACCTCCGGCTGAAATGGTTTCCCGTGATCCAAAGGCCGCAAAGTGGGCACTCGGCATGCCTGGCGGGCCGGAAAATCCCCTGGGAGCCCGCGCGCTTTACCTGTTTGACTTGTCCGGCCGGGATACTCTTTACCGAATTCACGGTACCAATGATCCATCGTCCATCGGCAAAAACCTGTCTTCGGGCTGCATCCGCATGCTGAACCAGGATATTGCCGAGCTTCATTTGCGGGTAACGTTGAAATCCCGCGTCGTGGTGCGCAAACATCAGGCAGGCTGACGAGATTCCGGTTTCTTCTTGCGATTGACCAGTACGATACCGAAACACACCAGTGCCAGCGCACCGATGAATTCCAGCGTGATGGTTTCGCCCAGTATCAGCCACCCGAACATCACGCCGAACAATGGCGTGAGGAAGCCGAATGACGCCATGTCGGAAGCCGGGTAAACGGACAGAACGCGAAACCACATCAAAAAGCCAAAACTCACGACAACCAACACCTGAAACGCGAACAAAAGCCCTATTTGCGGGGTGAAATCCCGCACCAGGTCACCAAATACCGGAGCCAGTGGCAGCATGATCGCTCCGGAAACGGCGAGCTGATAGACAAGCTGCATTTCAGGCGAGGATCTTGACAGGGCGGTGGTCCGGGCCAGCAGCGCAATACCTGCCCAGCAAAACGCAGCCACGAGACACATCAGATCCCCCACCAGGGCATATTCGGTTGCAGGATGATCATTGCGCAGCAATGACCATCCAACGCCTGCTACCGCCATCATCAGTCCGGTGACACGCGGCAGGGTCATGCGCTCGCCCGGAATCATGAAATGGGCAGCGCAAGCCAGCCAGAACGGCATGGTGTAAAACAACATCGTCGCCCGCGCGACAGACGTATATTCGAAGGCAGAAAAGGTCAGCATGAATTCGGCCGCAAACAAGGCTCCGCAAAAAAGTCCGGGCACCAGGCTGCCATCACTGATCGAGAGTTTTCGTTTGGTATAAATGGCGTAAATCAACACTGGCGCAAGCGCGCAGGCAGACCTCAGGCCGGCCTGAAACACCGGTGCCAACCCGGCATTGACCAGTTTCACCAACACCTGATTGACACCCATGATAAGCGCAAAGGTGACCAGCCAGGTAGCTCCGGCCAGGTCTATACGGTCTTTGCGTTGGCTGTTCACCGGCTGAATACCCCCGCCATTTCAACATGGGCGGAATACCTGAACTGATCGACGGGTATCACCCGTTCAAGGCGAAACCCACCATCGACCAGCACGCCTGCATCACGTGCAAATGAGCCGGCATCGCAAGACACACCGACTATGGTGTGAATGTCTCTGGCCGCCACCAGCTCAGTTGCCTGTGCCAGCGCGCCGGCCCTCGGCGGGTCGAACACCGCACCTGTAACCCCCTTCAGCTCAGGTCCGGTCAGCGGATCACGCATCAAATCATGAGCTCGTGCGACCAGCGGCTTCAGACCGGTCTCGCTCCGGGTCGCAGCCTGAAGCGCCGCGATTGCTGCTTTGTCAGAGTCCACCGCCAGCACTCTTGAGGCCCTGGCCAGTCGCAACCCGAAAGCGCCCCAGCCGGAAAACAGGTCAGCCACAATGGAATGACCGGCAAGCTCGTCTACGACAATGGCAGCCAGCGACTGTTCGCCGGCCGCAGTGACCTGCGCAAATCCTCCCGGTGGCGGGGTCACCATCGCGCCATCAATATCCAGCACTGGCCTGGCACGCTCAATAAGCATCTCACCGGATGCGGTTACTCTTGCCAGTTCAAATTTTTCCGCAATTTCGGCGATCCTCATGCGCATGTCCAGATCCGGATCATCCACACCGATCAGTTCACAGTCCAGCCCGCCATCGCTGGCCAGCAGATGTACTTTCAAAGGTTTCCCGGGTTTCAGCGCAGCAGCCAGTTCAGTTGCAATCCGGGAGGCCTGCGCCAGCTGCGGCACGAGCACCTGGCAACTGGTAACCGGCACATGGCGATGCGACCGGTGCGCCGAGAAGCCTGCCTTGCCAGCCGCCACGGTCAACGTGACCCGGCGCCGGCCTGATCCGTGTGCGTTCACAAGCGGTAAAACTTCGGTATCGACAATTCCTCTGCGAGACAGGGCATCCACCACCAGTTGCCGCTTCCACTGTGCATAGGACTGCTGCGACCAGTGCTGCAACTGACAGCCACCGCACGTGCCAAAATACCCGCAGGGTGGCTCTGTTCGCTCAGGCGATGCCTCGATCACCTCCAGCAACCGGCCGCGCCCGTTCCGGATATCGGCACGTATGCGCTCGCCCGGCAGGACATAGGGAACGTAGACCGGCGCGCCGTCTATGCGGGCCACACCTTCGCCACGCGCGCCCATTGCCTCAATCGTCAGCTGTGTCACAAATTCATGCCTTGAACGACGCCAGTGCGGCGCGGGCCACGTCTGCGCCCCACTCCTGTACGAAATGCCCCGCATCTTCCAGTACCATGGGTTCCGGGCATCCGCGGATTATCTGCCGCAACTGGCTCATCACCGGCACTCCCAGTACCGGGTCCTTGGCACCAACCGCCATAAAGCTTTTTCCGCGCCAGTCCTCCTGCCAGAATTCGCGAGCCCGCTTCGTGGTCTCGATGCCCTCCATGGCAGGTTCGATCATGACCAGTTGTGGGAATCGCCTTACGCCTGCCTTGTAGGACGCATCAGGAAACGGTGCTTCGTAAGCCGCTGCTTCCGCCTCGCTCAGATGAGGAACGGCGCGTTTCATCAACGCAGCACAATCAATATCAGGATGACTGGCGACATACTCCTTCCAGCCCTGAAAGCCCGGGCCGAGATCTTCACCAACAGGCATCGCGGTGTTCATGACGATCAGGCGGTCGAAACGTTCCGGCATTTCAAGTGGCAGGGTGAGCCCCAGAATGCCGCCCCAATCCTGAACCACCAGCGTGATGTTGAAGAGATCGAGCCGGTTGATCAGCGCCAGCATCATGTCGCGATGAAAGTGAAACGAATATTGTGCGTCCCCGGCCGGTTTGTCGGAGCGGCCAAAGCCCAGCCAGTCCGGCACGATCACCCGCGCATCTGACTCGGCAAAAACCGGGATCATGTGACGATAAAGATAAGCCCACGTCGGCTCACCCGGCAGGCAAAGGAATGTCTGAAGCGACTCGATCGGTCCTTCATCCAGATAATGTACCCGCAGGCCTTCATAGCCCGGCAAGTCATCGACATAATTGGGTGCAAAATCATATCCCGGCAGATTTTCAAACCGGTCATCCGGTGTCCTCAAGCCTTCCATTAGGCAATCTCCCCTATTCCTCAGGTCTTTGTATTCGGGCCAGGCGGGTTTCGCGTAGAGCTATAAACCCGCCAGCGCCTGCAACAATGGCCGCACCCAGCCATGTCCACCAAGACGGTACTTCCGACCAGACAATCCAGCCGATTATGGCGCCCCACACAAGCGCCATGTACTCCTGAGGTGCAATTACAGCAGCCGGTGCGTTTCGATAGGCAACAATAACCAGAAAATGCGCCATGCCGCCAATCAATCCCAGTACGGCGAACCCTGTCAGATGATCCGCTTGCGGCATTATCCATGTCCACCATGCCATCGGCGCGAAAAGGATAGCGGCGACAATCGTCGTCCAGGTGAACATCGTGGTTACGGTTTCGGTCCGCGCCAGACGCCGCGTGTAGGTAATACCCATGGCAAAAACCGCCGTTCCCGCAACCAGAATCAGCATTTCAGGATTAAAGGCTTCCGCGCCTGGTCTCACGATGACCAGCATACCGGCAAATCCAACCAGAACTGCCAGCCATCTGGCCACACCGACCCGCTCACCGAGCACTGGCACAGACAAGGCAGTGATGAACAGGGGGGCGGCAAACGCCACGGCGATGGCCTCGGCCAGTGGTATGTATTTCAATCCCCAGAAAAACAGCGCCAGCGCACAAGACATCAGTGCGCCGCGAAAGATATGCGCCAGGGGCCTGGCTGTCCGCACCTGATGGAGCCCGGCCACATACAGTGCGATCAACACCGGAAACAAACCAAACAAGTATCTGAAAAACACTATCTGGACAGCTGCAAATCCCTCCTGTCCATGCCATTTGGCAATTGCGTCGGCAATTGAGAACGACGCCACCGCCACCCACATGGCCACCAGCCCCTGGGCAACGCTGCCGGCGTCACGACTGTCGATTGCGGTTGCTTTCATGCTGGATACACTACTATTTTTGTGAACTGTGAGACATGCCACAGACACATGGCCAGTCCGCATCCATGATGTGTCACAACCGCTCCAATTCATGCTTTATGTTTACCCATGAGTTCTTCGACTGTGTCAGCGTCCACCGCGGCTCAACCGCGCGCACCCTACGGCATACTCATCTCCATGGCAGCGATCGGGCCTCTGGCGATGAACATGCTGGTACCGTCCATGCCGGGCCTGCAGACCACCTTCCAGGCATCGTCCGGGGTGGTCCAGATGACGCTCACGATTTACCTGGCCGGTCTTGCCGTCTGCCAGATGATTTATGGACCGTTGTCCGACCGCTATGGCCGCCGTCCCATGCTGCTGGCCGGACTGGCATTGTTTGTTGCAGCCAGCATTATCTGTGCGTTTGCCACGTCGATTGAAATGCTGATCGTCGCGCGTGGGGTTCAGGCCATAGGCGGTTCTGCCGGCATGATCCTGTCCCGCGCCATTGTCCGCGATCTGTTTTCGCGCGAGCAATCGGCGTCCGTTTTGGGCTACATCACCATGGCCTGGGTACTGGCGCCGATGATCGCCCCCCTGATCGGCGGTCTGCTGGAGCAGTGGTTTTCCTTCCGTGCCGGATTTGTCGTGTTGGCCTGCATAGGGTCGCTGGTGTTTCTGGCGGTTTTCGTCCGGCTGAAGGAAACCAACCTGTCGTTGCAGCCGGACGCCCGCCTCCTACGAACAAGGCTCTACATGTCCCTGCTGCAAAACCGCGCCTTCCGGGGCTATGCCTCAACCGTCGCATTCGGCAGCGCGGTTTTCTTTTGCTATCTCGCGGTTGCCCCTTTCATCATGGTCACGGTACACGGTTATTCGCCTGTCGAGTACGGCACCTGGTTCATGTGCTCTGCCCTGGGATACATGGCCGGCAACTTCATCTCCGGGCGTTTCTCAGTGCGCATCGGCACAGACCGCATGATCCGCATCGGCAATGTGCTGACACTTGCAGGCGCCATGCTGATGCTCGGTTTCGCATTGTCCGGTTTCTTTCATCCCGCTGCATTGTTCCTGCCCATGGCGCTGAGTGCCTTCGGCAATGGCATGATGATCCCCAACGGTCTTTCAGCCGCCATATCGGTCGACCCGAAGAACATCGGATCAGGTGCCGGCCTTGCAGGCTTTCTTCAGATCGCCCTGGGTGCATTCGTCTCGCAAGGTGCCGGCTACTTCCAGGCCACCTGGATCAATGTCGGATTCTGGGTGATGATTGTCATGGCTGTGCTGGCAGCGCTTGCACACTGGTCCAATGCACGGCAATAGTTTCATCCCATGAGCAATGATTCTCCACCTGCCGGCCCCAAGGGCGACCTGACCATGCGGGTTCCGGCCATGCCCGCAGACGCCAATGCCGCCGGTGACGTGTTCGGCGGCTGGGTCATGGCACAGATGGATCTGGCCGCCGGCATCCGGTCCGGCGAACGCGCCACCGGGCGCGTGGTTACCGCCGCAATCAACGCGCTGTCGTTCAAACTGCCGGTCAAGATCGGTGACACGCTGGAGCTTTACACCAACGTCTCCAGGGTCGGCCGGTCGTCCATGACCATAGAGGTCGAAGCCTGGGCACAACGCTATCTCACACTCGAAAAGGTCAAGGTGACCGAGGCGGACTTCGTCATGGTCGCTGTCGATGCCAACGGCAACCCGCGCAACGTTCCGGACGAATAACGTTTGACTCATTCTTTCCGGCGACCGGCGCAACCGGTTGAAAAGAATCGGCTTTCAGGCAAGCCTTGAAGTTCAAATCAGCCTACGGACGGGTGAATAAATACTTCCTTTGGTATGAGTCAGTAGTAGCCCTCGGCAGGTCCCTTGTACTCCATCAGGGTGTTTCCGCCGTCTGCCACGATCAGCTGACCTGTCACAAAGCTCGCCTCCTCGCTGGCCAGAAACATCGCCACGTGGCCGATTTCTTCCGGCGTTCCGGGCCTGCCGACAGGCGCCTGCTCACCGGCAAAAACTTCTTCCGGCGAAGACGACGGGGTTTCGATCCAGCCCGGCCCGATGCCGTTCACGGTGATGTTGTACTCGGCCAGCTCGATCGCCTGGGCACGGGTCATTCCCATGATGGCCGCCTTGGCGGCGGAATAGATCGTGCCTTTCGGATTGGACACCAGCGGCCCGGTCACCGAACTCATATTGACGATGCGGCCATACCTTCGTTCGATCATCGACGGCACCACCCGGCGGGTAACGTTGAACACCGTGGTCAGGTTGATGTCCATGCCACGCCGCCACTGTTCGTCGGGTATGTCCTGTATCAGCCTTGATGGTTCATCGTGACCGATCTGGACCATGCCGGCATTGTTGACGACAATGTCGATGGCCCCCAGCGCCTGCCCGACCGCACTCACCAGGCCGTCCACCTGGGCGGCGTCGGTCAGGTCGCAAGGATGGGCAAACACATCCGGACCCAGCTCTTCCGCCCGCCCGTGTATCCGGTCGGTCGTCGAGGTAATGGCAACCCTTGCACCACCGGCGCGCAGCAGTCTGGCACAGGCAAATCCGATGCCGCCCGCGCTGCCGCAACCCGTCACCAGCGCCACCTTGTTTTTTACCCCTGCCAATACATTACTCCTGCTCACTTGAATTGCCAGAATTGCAGGCGCATCTTTGCAAGATAGGATCATCCGCGCAATTGAAAGTACCCGCCATGAAAAACCGCTTCCTGTTCGTTCTTGCAATGCTGGCAATTGGAGCTTCGCCTGCCCTGTCCCAAACGCTCAGTTTCGAAGTGGCAAAAACAGAGTCGTGCGGTTGTTGCCAGGGCTGGGTTGAGCACATTCGTGCTGCCGGACACCAGGTCGAAACCTCCGACATGGACTTTGACAGCCTCGCCAAGCACAAGACGAACCTCGGTATCAAGCCGCAGCATGCGTCTTGTCATACCGCAACCGTGGACGGCTATGTCATCGAAGGTCATGTCCCGGTTGCAGACATCGAGCGGTTGCTGAAACTGCGCCCGCAGGCCATCGGCCTGTCGGCACCGGGCATGCCCGCCGGGTCACCCGGCATGGAAATGGGTACTTACCGTGAGGCATACGATGTCGTTCTGGTAAAACTGGACGGCACAAGCGAGGTCTGGTCTCATTATGAGGAAAAGCAGTAGGCGGAGGTTGGGGCAACCCGGATCATTCGCTGGCAAGCCAGTCGACCATCCATGAGCCTCGCCCTGACGCAACTACTCAAAAACAGGCTTAACAGTGGATGGGTGAGGTCGCATGCTCGCAAGCGTGGCGGGTTGACAGCGATGAAGTTGGAACCATCGATCCGGACAGATTAAATCATTGTAATATAACTACACACATTCGCCGCAGTTCGGTCGAACCCGCGCCACCTGACAGGTGTCAAAGTCTCTCCAGTTATTTGCAAGGAGGAACAAGACATGCTGATCAAACGCATCATCTCCACTGCTGCAGTCATGGGCGTTATGGCTGCATTCGCGGTCGCAGGCTCCCCCCTGTTCGCCGCCGGCAAGAAGCCGCTCGAAGTCACCGTCTACGGCAATTACAACAAGCCTGTCCCGGCAGAAGACAAGTTCATCCCCGGCCCCGACCCGGTCGAAGGGATCGGTGAAGGCGTTTACTTCGCGGGCAAGGGCGTCGCTGAAGGCATCCTGGAAGTGGGCCATGGCATTGGTGAAAGCGGCGGCAAGGTTGCCGACGACGCTGTCGCCTATGGTCCTCCCGGCCTGGTATCGGGCACCTTCAAGGGCGTTGGCCGCATCGGCGAAGGCGCCGTGCGCGGCGTAGGAGCAATCGGTCACGGCGCAGTAAAGGGCGCCGGTTGCATCGTGACGTTCGGGGCTACCTGCTGAACCTCCCGCATCGGCCTGAAGCGAACTTGGATCACCTGTCGATATCTGTGTCGGCAGGTGTCCTGGTTCTGCAGAACTGATCCGACCTCCCCCCTAAATCTCCTGGCCCTTCTTGATCAGCTTGTCGATCAGGTCGCGCTGTATGATGCTGCGGCTGTCGCCGCCGCCGAAGCTCAACAGGCCGGATGAGTAGGTGGTGCCGTAGGATTTGGCCGCGTTCACCGTCTGGCCGATTCCGGCGATGAACTGTCTTTCGTGCAATTCGCTCAGCGGGTGAATGAATGTCGCCCACAACAACCCCTGTGCAATGGCATAGCGGGCATCAAGTGCCGTGTCGAAATTGGCCTGCGACAGGCGCAGCAGTTCTGCCGGTGACATTTTATCCGCCTTTTTCAGCGCAATCATGATGCGCATCCGGTTGTTGCCGGCATCGGTGACCACGACCACGGGCACCTCTTCGACATGAAACTGCCAGGCAACAGAATTGGCGGATTTTTCCGCTTTCGGATCAAGCCGCTTGATGATTGCGCCCATGCGCGCTGTCGTCATGGTGCCTTCGACGGCGGCTTTCGGTTTGGGCGTTGCAGGCGGCGTGGTCTGGCTCTGTGCCACTGCAGACGTTGCGGCCAGCGCCATTGCCAATGCCGCACCCAGAATACGATTTGTCTTCA
The DNA here is from genome assembly GCA_024640405.1 of Alphaproteobacteria bacterium. Classification (GTDB taxonomy): domain Bacteria; phylum Pseudomonadota; class Alphaproteobacteria; order Rhizobiales; family Aestuariivirgaceae; genus Anderseniella. The sequence continues at coordinate 56,880 of JAHEFB010000012.1, forward strand.
TCGCCGGTTTCCTTCTGCAAAACTGTCAGTAGAGCCACTATGCTGTCTTTAACCCGCGCAACCAATGCACTATGTTCTCACATTAACGAGAACAGCGGTTCACCTGTACGACAACAACAATTCAGGGCATCGAGATCAACCCGCCGCAACGAAGTGCAGGTGGATAAGTTGATCGAGCAGGATCATGGGTCATAACAAGCAGAGCGGCGGATTCCGGGAAGCCCCGGTTGAACCCCTGGAAGGCTACGAAGCCATTCCAACAGCCGATGAGCTCCGGGCGAAGTCCGGCGACAGCCGGTCTGGCGCGAGCGCAAAGGACCTTGCCGCCTTTGATCCGGTAACCGGACAACCCTTGTCGGAAGCCCTTCGCGCCCGTCCCGATCCTGCCGCCGGCAAGAAACTGCAAGAGGCCCGCCAGGAAGAAGCACGACGGATCGATGCGGCCCGGGAACAGAAGAAATCAAAGGGTAAAAGGGGGTCGGAGAACGGCCCGTCGAAGACGGACAAGCTGTTCGACCCAAGACAAGGCCTGGAGTTCCTGCGCCCGCAACTGGAAGACCTGCCGACGCCTGACATCTTCGTGCCCTACAAGCCGGAACGCCCGCAGAAGACCGAGTCCGGTGTCGTGCTCAAGTCGGTCTCGGAGTTTGAACCCAAGGGCGACCAGCCCACCGCGATTAGGGAACTGGTCGACGGCATCAACGCGTCCGAGCGCGATCAGGTGCTGTTGGGCGTCACCGGCTCGGGCAAGACCTACACCATGGCCAAGGTCATCGAGGAGACCCAGCGCCCTGCCCTGATCCTGGCGCCGAACAAGACGCTGGCAGCCCAGCTTTACGGCGAATTCCGGCAGTTCTTCCCCAACAACTCGGTGGAGTATTTCGTCTCCTACTATGACTATTACCAGCCGGAGGCCTACGTCCCGCGCACCGACACCTATATCGAGAAGGAAAGCTCGATCAACGAACAGATCGACCGCATGCGCCACTCCGCCACTCGCGCGCTTCTGGAACGCGACGACGTCATCGTGGTGGCGTCGGTTTCGTGCATCTACGGTATCGGCGACGTGGAAACCTATTCCGCCATGACCTTTCAGCTCAAGCTCGGCGAACGCATTGCCCAGCGCCAGTTGCTGAGCGACCTTGTCGCCCTGCAGTACAAGCGCAACGACCAGGCCTTTACCCGTGGAGCGTTCAGGGTGCGCGGCGACACGGTGGAAGTATTCCCGTCGCACCTTGATGACCGGGCCTGGCGGTTGTCGCTGTTCGGCGACGAAATCGAGACCATCACCGAGTTCGATCCGCTCACCGGCCAGAAGACGGCGGAACTTGAGCACATCAAGATCTACGCCAACTCGCACTATGTCACGCCCAAGCCTACGCTGGACCAGGCGGTCAAGCGCATCAAGCATGAGCTGACCATCCGGCTGGACGAATTCCATGCCGCAGGCCGGGTGCTGGAGGCGCAAAGACTGGAACAGCGCACCCTGTTCGACATCGAGATGATGATGGCGACCGGATCGTGTGCCGGCATCGAGAACTATTCACGCTATCTCACCGGCCGCGCGCCCGGCGAGCCTCCGCCGACGCTGTTTGAGTATCTGCCCGACAATTGCCTGGTGTTCCTCGATGAAAGTCACGTCACCGTACCGCAGATCGGCGGCATGTTCCGCGGCGACTTCAACCGCAAGGCCACGCTGGCCGAGTTCGGCTTCCGGCTGCCGTCCGCCATCGACAACCGGCCGCTGCGGTTTGAGGAATGGGAAGCCATGCGCCCGCAGACCATCCACGTCTCCGCAACACCGGGCTCCTGGGAGATGGAGCGCACCGGCGGCGTGTTTGCCGAACAGGTCATCCGGCCCACCGGGCTGATAGACCCGCCGGTGGAAATCCGCCCCGTCGAGACACAGGTGGACGATCTGATCGCCGAATGCCACGAAGTCGCTGCAGCCGGTTACAGGTCACTGGTCACCGTGCTGACCAAGCGCATGGCCGAGGACCTCACCGAGTACATGCATGAACAGGGCATCCGGGTGCGCTACATGCACTCCGACATCGATACGCTGGAGCGTATCGAGATCATCCGCGACCTGCGCCTCGGCGCCTTCGACGTGCTGGTCGGCATCAACCTGCTGCGCGAGGGTCTGGATATTCCCGAATGCGCACTGGTAGCCATTCTGGATGCCGACAAGGAAGGCTTCCTGCGCTCGGAAACCTCGCTGATCCAGACCGTCGGGCGCGCCGCGCGCAATGTCGACGGGCGGGTACTGATGTACGCCGACCGCATCACCGGGTCGATGCAGCGCGCCATCGACGAGACCGACCGCCGCCGGGCCAAGCAGATGGCCTTCAACGAGGCCAACGGCATCACGCCGCAGTCGATCAAGCGCAACATCGCTGACATTCTGGATTCAGTCTACGAGGGCGATCATGTCCGGGTGAAGGCCACCCACGGCACCGGACTGGCCGAGGAGGAAGGCGTCTTTGTCGGCCACAACCTCAAGAAGGTCATCGAGGACATGGAAAAGAAAATGCGCACAGCAGCGGCTGACCTCGAATTCGAGACCGCCGCCCGCCTGCGCGACGAAATCAAGCGCCTGCGCGAAACCGAACTGGCCGTCATGGACGACCCGCTGGCCAGGCAGACCGGCATGGAAATCGGCGCGAGCGGAGCCAGAGGCACCGCCAGCAAAGCTGTTCGAAAGAAAGAAACCCAGTCCACCCGCATCGTCGCCCCGGAAGAACTGTGGCCAAAAGGCAAACCGGCCCCCAAGGGCAAATCCTCCGGCGGCAGACCTGGCACACGGACCTATCGCGGCAAGGCGAAGTGATCAGGTTCGAAACTTGCTCTCGAACACCTTCAGCGCCGACCCGATAGCCTGGTGCATGTCCAGATATCTGTAGGTACCCAGCCTGCCGCCGAATATGACATTGGGCAGCGCATCCGCCAGTTCCCTGTAGGCCTTGTAGCGCTTGCGGTCCTGCGGTGTTCCGACTGGATAATACGGTTCGTCCTGTCGCCCGGCAAAGCGCGAAAACTCGCGAACAATAACCGTTTTGTCCGGGGTGTAGTTTCGCTCGGGATGCAGGTGCCTGAATTCCAGAATGCGGGTAAACGGGACTGTTTCATCGGCATAATTCATGATCGGCACGCCCTGAAAGTCACCCACAGTTAGCACCTGCTGCTCAAAATCCAGCGTTCGCCAGGTCAGTTCGCCGAGCCTGTAGTCAAAAAACCTGTCTATCGCGCCGGTATAGACCACGCGAACATGATCGGGGATGTCCTGTCTGAGGTCGAAATAGTCGGTGTTCAGTCTCACCTCGATGCCGGGATGATACAGCATCCTGTTGAAGATCGCCGTGTAGCCGTCGACCGGCAACCCTTCAAACGGATCGTCAAAGTACCGGTTGTCGAAAGTGTATCGCACCGGCAGCCGGGAAAAGATGCTTGCCGGCAGGTCTTTTGGATCGGTTTGCCACTGCTTCATGGTGTAGCCCCGAATGAAGGCTTCATACAGCGGCTGGCCGATCACCGAGATTGCCTTTTCTTCAAAATTGCCCGCCGGCCGGCCGGCTGGTTCCGAGGCCTGTTCAGCCACGAACCGCCGGGCTTCATCAGGTGTCATGTGGCGGCCTGCAAACTGGCAGATTGTGCCAAGATTGATCGGCAATGAGTAGACCTGGCCCTTGTGAACCGTAAACACCCGATGCTGGTACGTGGTAAACTCGCTGAAACCTTGCAGGTAATTCCAAACCGCCCGGTTCGGTGTGTGAAACAGGTGAGCGCCATACTTGTGCACCTCTATCCCCGTTTCAGGATTGATCTCTGAATATGCGTTGCCGCCAATATGACTGCGCCGGTCCAGCAGCAAGACCTTCAGCCCCAGTTCCCCGGCGCATCTTTCGGCTATCGTTGCGCCAAAAAAACCGGCGCCAACCACAACCAGATCAACGTTCTCGAACGCCATCAAATCCTCAAGACCTTTTGCTGAATATCAAAGCTCCGTTTCCATGTGGATTATTTGTGCACGCCCAGAAACAGCAGTTTCTGAAAAAGCTCTCTCCTGAACTCCCAGAAGCCGGACCTCTGGAAAGTAGCGATGTGGGGATCGATGCTGCTCGGACATGACGCCATCTCACCCACATCCAGAAAGGTTGCGGGTTCGTCGCCGGCAAAGCTGATGATCACATCCTCCGAACTGTGTATCGCCTCGTTGGTCTTGCCGATGGCCGACACGTTTTCGAAATAGCGTTCCAGATGCCTTCTTGTAAAAACATAGATGTGCAAGATCACATCGACCGGGCAACTGAGATCTCCGGCAAACAGACTGCGGGGTTTGATCTGCCTGAACTGCTTATGGACGTGATCGTAAAGTTCCCCTGTGCAGCCAACAGGTGATGCCGGGTTTCGCAACAAGCAGGCAAACATTTTCCTCAGCTGCCACGGATCAGGAGAAACGTCGTCATCGATACATATGAAATATTCGCTATCGCAGGTGCGGGCCACGTCGTATCGCGACGACGCTCCCTTGTGCTCTTGCGATTGAATGATTGTCAAACGCGGGTCGCGACGGGAGATGTGCCGGGAAACATCAACGTCCGGATTGTTGTTTGAAACAATGACCTGATCAACGAAACCGCACGCCAGTACGCCGGTCAGAATCCGGTCGATATTGTTCTCGCGTTTGTAGCTGAGGATGACGACCGCAGCCTTCTCGCTGCCATCCCGCTGGATGCGAATCCGCAGTCTGACAAGCAGACGCAGGTACCGGTCCAGGGCCCAGAAATAGATCCGGCGAGTTCGAGGCAAGTAAAGTCTCTCCTGTGGGCAATGATCAGCAACGGACCTTAGCTGACCGGCCCGCTTGCCGCAAACGTAGCCGGTGTTTTCCCACACGCAGGTTCATGCCGCCGCCGCCAGATTAACCACACCGAAACGTCAGTGCGACCAGAGCGCTGCGAACGCTTCCCCAACCCTGTCCGCCTGTGCAATCATGCTTTCCAGCGCTGAGGGGCGTTACGGTAATTCCCGAACGGGAAAGGAAGTTGAATATGTCAGTAGCTCGCGTAACAGAAATCATCGCCTCGTCAAAAGACAGTTTTGAAGATGCCACACGCAAGGGCGTCAAGCGCGCGTCGAAGACCCTGAGAGATGTCACTGGTGCCTGGGTCAAGGACCAGCGCGTCATCGTCAAGAACGGTAGGGTTTCCGAATACCGTGTCGTGCTGAAGGTGACGTTTATCCTGAAGTAACGGCTGTGATGGAGCGCGTTGGCGTCAAACCGAATACTTCGTTGTGTTTTGTCCCGGGCCTTGATTCAAAGTTCCAGATAGCTTCGCTAACAATCTGATATCACTGGATCCTTTGGGCAAACCTGAGGATCCGGTGTGAGAATAATTTGTCCCGCTGCACGAATGCAGCCTGTCAACTGCACGCTGCTCCGGTGCGCTTCGTATCAAGGTTTGTTACAACCTTTTGTCATCCCCGGCCTTGTGCCGGGGATC
>JAHEFB010000012.1:62483-91794 GCA_024640405.1 Alphaproteobacteria bacterium
ACCAACGGTTGATGCAAGTTGCAACGGCTGGATCCTCGGGACAGGCCCGAGGATGACAATTTGGACTGTGTGAGCTTTCGCACTATTTCTTCCGCTCACGCAAGCAGCCTTCGGCTGCGCTCCGCGGGAGCATGCTTCGCATGGCGGCCGGTCGGCCTTGCCTTAGCGCTACCGCGCTTCGGAGGGGAGACTTTCGCTACTGTTGTTCAGGGTCGGAGAACGGCCCGAGCGAAGCGAGGACAAGCTGTTCGACCAACAAATATGCCCCTACTTCAGGAAAGGATTATTCGCCCGTTCATTGCCGATGTTGCTGGCCGGGCCGTGGCCGCAGATGAAGGTGAAATCATCGGGCAGCGGCAAGAGCTTTTCCTTGATGGCTGCGATCAGCGCATCATGATCGCCGTAGGGAAAGTCGGTGCGCCCGATCGACCCCTGGAACAGCACATCGCCGACATGGCCGAATTTGATCTGCTCGTTCAACATCACCACATGGCCCGGCGAATGGCCCGGGCAATGGCGCACGGCGAACGGGATCTCACCAACCGTTACCGTGTCGCCATCATCAAGCCAGGTATCCGGAGTCACCGCCCTGCCCGGCACCCCGTATTGCTGGCCCGAGTTTGCCAGGTCATCGAGCAGGAACTTGTCGTCGATGTGCGGACCGGTGATCGGCACATCGAGGGCTTCCTTCAACTCGGCCGCTCCGCCGGCATGATCGAAATGGCCGTGGGTCAGCCAGATGCCAACCGGGTTGATACCGGTTTCCTTGACGCCGCGCAGGATATTGGCCACGTCGCCGCCGGGATCGATAACAACACCGTCCATGGTCTTGGTGCACCACAAGATGGTGCAGTTCTGTTGCAGTGGCGTAACAGGAAGGATGGCCGCGCGCAGCGGCATGTCGGGAGTATCATTCATGGCAGAAGCTTCTACGATTTAAATGGGGACGAGATCAACAGGAAGGTGAGGTTTGGTTATCCCGGTTTATATCGCTCACGCCAGCAGCCTTCGGCTGCGCTCCGCGGGGGCGCACTTCGTGCGGCGCGCAGTCGCGCTTGCCTCAGCACTGCGTGCTTCGGTCTGGAGTTTATTATTACGGTAGTTCGGGAATGGAGGACGGCCTGAGCGAAGCGAAGAAAGCTGTTCGACCAATAAAACAGCGCAGCCGAAGGCTGCTTGCGTGAGCGGAATAAACTAACCCTCAAGACGCCGTGCTTCAGTTTGCAGTTCACAATGTCCTTTTGTCATCCTCGGCCTTGTGCCGGGGATCCATGAACGATTGCAGCAAGTTGAAGTGGATGGATCCTCGGGACAGGCCGGAGGATGACAAATTACTTCTCTTCCTTCAGGTACCCGCACGTGGCTTCGCCAACGCCTTCGCAGGGCTCATAGACACGCACCGGCGATGTTGTGCCGTCATCGTATTCCAGTTGTATCGCCAGCGTCCTTACGGTGCCGGGCTTGCCTGGCTTGTTGTGGATTTTTGCATCGCTGGGAATATTGTTCGGTATAAGCTTGTTGCAGGCCGGCAACGGCCAGCTCTTGTCCAGCGCGTCGGAGTTTTCCGAATAGCGCACCTGCTTGATGCCACAGCGCCACGACAGAAGGTGTGTGACGTAATAATACTGCCTGCCATCATAAATGCGAAAGGCGATCCAGTTGTCCTTTGTCGACTCAAGGATGCTCTTCACCTGTTCAAGCGGCATGACCCGGGACTGCTGTTCGGCCTGCGCCGGCGCGCCTGAAAGCAGTATTGTCGCGACAACTGCCAGGGGTTTCATCTGTTTCAAGTTCATTTTCTCAGGTTGGCCCGGCGGATCAGCGGATGTCTGCCCAGAGTACGGGTTTCCTCGGCGTCGAACCTGGCATGCCGCTTGTCGCAGGCGGTGTTTGACTTCTTGTAAATTTGTTCCAGTTTCTTCAACAACTGCCCGCAGGTCCTCGCTCGTGCCCTGTTGACCTGCTTTTCGGCCTGGCGTGCGCAACTCAGCCAGATCTTGCGATGCTGGCCTTCATGCCATTTCACATGCTTGGCGAAAGCGCGCCACTGTTTGCGCAGGCTGCGGCGCAATTGCTTTTCAGACCGGTGCCGTGGCAATTGCGTTGTGAAGTCGAGTCGGATGGTGTGGCTTTTGACGCGGCAGGATTTCTTGGTTTCGGTAAACTTCCACTCGATGCGGCGTTTCATCTTGGTGCGGCCCACACGACCCTTGCCACCAAGCAGCCTGTGCTTGCCCATCATCGATGAAACAATCGCGGCAGCATCCGACCCGTCCACGCGGTAATGCTGCGTCTTGGTATTCACCTTCGGCCTGGCGTCTGCCGCGGGTGCGATGATCAGGGATGCAAGACCGAAACAGGCGGCCATCAGGGCGGTAAGCAAACTTGTTTTCATGACCCAAAAGCTAACCGGGGTTTGCCCGCCGGACAATACAAAAAACGCCCGATCGTTGATCGCACTGTGTCAACAAATTGCCATCTGTTCCTTGCAGGTTTGGCGCTGGTTTTAACAGATATCACAATCAGGTCAGGGTCTGGATCATGCGGCACACCGGTACGGTCAAGTTCTTCAACACCACCAAGGGCTATGGTTTCATAACACCGGAAGACGGCTCGAAAGACGTTTTCGTCCACATTACTGCTGTGCAGGCGGCAGGAATTCCCGATCTGAGCGACGGCGTCAAGCTGTCTTATGAATTGCAGGATGACAAGCGCGGCCGGGGACAGCAGGCCATGGAACTGCAATTGTTGTAGAGCCCCGTCGCGGGCTCTGGCGTGAAGTTCGTATTTACGCTACAATTGCGCCATGAAACCAATGGCGTATCTGATCATTGCAAGCCTGTTCATGCTGACGGCTCCTGCCGCCAGCGCCGACCCCAATTGCCGCTGCCGTTTGTATGGCGAATATTTTGAACTGGGCACGACACTGTGTATTCGGGGCAATCTGCGCCGCTGTGAAATGAACCTCAACAATACATCGTGGAAGCAGATCGCGGACTTCTGCCCGCAGGCCAATCTTGCGCCGCTGCCGCAATCCACGCCACAACAAAAGCTTGCCAAGACCACACCTGAATGACCCGCACTGCACTTGTCTTCCGTCACATGAGCGATGATACCGGCGGCTGTTTCCCCGAGCTTCTGCGTGACCGCGGTTTTGATGTGTCGTTCACGGAATGGCATGACGGCCAGACACCGGCAAAGTTGTCCTCGACAGATCTGGTCGTTGTTCTCGGTGGCTCGCAACAGGTCTGGGAAGAAGACGAACACCCCTGGCTGGTTGAGGAAAAGGACGTGATCCGTGACTGGGTGGCAACGCGTGCCAAACCCTACATAGGATTATGCCTCGGGCACCAGTTGCTGGCGTCCTCGCTGGGTGGTGAAGTTGGTTCAGCCGATGCCACAGAATATGGCGTCTGCACCGTTGCCTTCGATGACGACGCTCCCGTCGCGGGTACCAGGACTGTTACCCAATGGCATTCGGCAGAAGTCAAACGCGCCCCGGCAACCGCTCTGGTTCACGGTTCATCTGAATTGTGCGCCATCCAGATGATGACGGTTGGCAACCATGCGTATTCAAGTCAGTTCCACCATGAATGGGACATCGCCACCGTGCGCGGCTGGGCACCGTCCTGGAAAACACAGATGAACAAGACCGGTGAATCCGATCAGACCTATTCGAACTTTGTCGGCCATGTGCAGGACGCCCAGCCGCAGCTGACCACACTGACACAGTCCCTATTCAACAAATTCATGGCAGCACAGGGCTGGTAAAGACTGATGCCAGGCGCAGAACTGGTCGGGTAGATATGTGCTGCCGGTTGCTTGATCCGTCATGCAGCCAGAGCCGAACCCCAGTAGTTGTAGGCCAGCGGTTTTGGACCACTGATATAGCCTTCCTCCATTTCATCTATCTTCCATCCGGCCCGTTGCTACAGGACCGGGATTGGCCGCCCGGAATGGCAGCCGCCGGCAATTCTTTTCCACACCGGATCAATCCGTCTTTGCCATTTGCGGACACTCTCTTCAGGGGCCGCGCCGTGTTCGAGAAACAACAGCCGCCCACCGGGTTTCAGGACGCGGCGCATCTCTTCAAGCGCTGCCACCGCATCGGGTATGGTGCACAGTGAGTAGGTAACAAGCACCGTATCTGCCGATGCATCCTCCAGCGGCAAATCCTCACCGGACAACCCGACACGTTCAACCGGAACCATGGATTTTCGGACCCTGTTTCGACCGGTTTTCCACACCTGCTCGTCCGGGTCGATACCAATAATTTTGATGACTTTTCCTGCATCATAGTGTGGCAGGTTGAGCCCGGAACCGATGCCGATCTCGACAACCACCCCTTCTGCGCGGGGCACTATTTTCTGCCGTTGATCAGAAATCTGTGAAAGCCCGCATGCGCAATTTATAACCCTTGGCATGATGTGCCGATTGTAAAAACTCATGAACCGTTGCTCCGTGCAATCACCTGGAACGGCGGGGAATGTCCTCACTCCACAAAACCGGCCTAACCTACTAAAATGACTCAGGTATATGCGCTCAGTTGATTCAAAACATAAGCATCCTGATCTCGCTGCAAGGCATATACGGGTCAATAAAATCCCTGCATGTGCATCAAGTCACACGCCGCGCTCAACACCAACATTACCGGGTATCTAGAGAAAAGGGCGTTTAGTCAGAATCAGGCGATCATCATCAAATGCGCAAACTTGGCGCAATTGATGGTGCAAACTTAACGCCCTATGCTCTGGAGCAATTTTCGCCCGGATAGAAGCGTTTGATGGCATCAAATCGGTTCACTCGGCTCCAGCATGTCTCGCAAAAGTGTGAGCGGTTTTGCGAACGAAGGCATGCGGCAATAATGTCTGAAGCGCGGTTCTTGATAAAATCAAAAACCTGTTTCGCTCCAGGCGCAAAGTGAAGCGCGATGTGGGGCATCGGGCAAACTTTGCAACAACGCCGGTCAAACGATTCTATCCGGGCGAAATTTGCTCTAGCAACCCGGACCATAGCCGAACAGCTTGCACCGCGAGGCGTTGAGCAGCATGTCGGCCATCACCGCCTGACCTTCCGCGCTCGGGTGAAAGAAGCCCGATACGCCGGCCAGATAATGATAGTCGATCGGCTGACGCGGATTGCGCGCGAGTTGTTCAATCCGCGTTACGTAAAACTGCATCAGCACGCTGTCATTGAAGGTTCTGAACCAGCGCTGACGCGGCGCATAAGCCAGCATGTCAGCCGGGCTGACCGGCTGCCACGCACCGCTGATGAGCTGCAGTGTCCGAAACGCATCGGATTTTCTTCCGCGGGCGGCACACACACCGTGACGGTCGAATGCCCCTGACCATGCAAGCGCGTCGACCCAGGTCCAGCCGGTTTTGGAAATCGCATTCTTCATGGCAAGGGTGAGTTGCCTGTGCGCAAACAGCTTGTCGTGCAGGGACCGCAATCGATCGTTGGAGGTGGAAATGAAATGTTCCGAGTCGGTCCCCTTGTTGACGCGATCGGCTGAACAGATTGCGCCGGCCTCGTCGCCCATTGGCCCGGGGTAGGGACCCGTCACAATTCTGCTGCGGTCCATCAGCCCAAGCCGGTTTTCGATTGCCACAGCAAGCGACGCATATCGATCAGCCAGCCTGCATTGCAAACCCGCCTCGTCATCGTAACAACCCGACAGGTCGGCCTTGCCGCTGGCCCGCCGCAACATCATTGCAGGTTTTTCAGCACCAGACAGAAACCGCACCCGCCCGACGGCAGATCCGGAGACAGCCCATTTCACGACATTGGAAAACCCGATGTCATTTCCACCAACGCTCAACAGGACCAGATCCGGTCTGCCGCGCCAGGATTTGCAAACCGTGAACGGATTGCTGGAATCGGCTGCTCCCTTGTCGGCACACAAATCCCGCACCGCATGGTCAAGCTGCGACCAGTCGGCCTGGGAAACAGTTGTGGCTATACCATTTGTCACCCGACGATCGCGCAGCGTCCTTTTTGTTACCGGCTCGACATGATCGGCATCCGTATCAACGGATGTCATCACTTTCGCAATCGACGCGCCGGAACAGGCATAACCGATATAGCTCACCACTGAATGACGGTTTTCGGCAGCGAGTTGCATGGCGATGCGCTGCTGGTGCGAATACACGGACCGGTGACACGCAGGATCCAGCCAGCGCGGCAGGGTGGTTGGCTGGGGGCGCGCCGTATCTGCCAGCGTAATCGACCTGGAGTAGTTTGCCGGATAGTCCGGATTGCCTTCACCGGAACCATAGCTGTCTCCGAAACCGGCTATCAGGCGGCCCTGCACCTGTTGGTAGACACTACTGATCTGTGTCAGCACACCGCTCGTGCTGGCCGGATCCAGCACGATTGCCAGCATGGAAAAATTTGCATTGACCGGCACATTCAGTTGCGCCGCGTTTGCACAATCAACCTGGGTAACTACGCGCCAGTTCCGGTCGGCGGCGGTGTGGACCAGCCATTCACATTGCTTGCCGGCAAATATCCCGGTAGCGATACTGTCCAGCGAGGCCGACACGGTGACTTGCCTGGGGAACAGTCTGGACCCGTTTTTCCGATCCGGATTCAGGCAATCGGCACTGACCCGCCGCCTGCCCGTATCCCAGCAGGTAAATGCCGCCCTGCTTCCCGTAATGGCTTGTGCTGCCCAGCCATCGTGACCGTTCCTGATGGCTCTTCCTGCCAGTCTGCGCTCGGCGAACTGGATCGGGCCAAGCCACTCGCCGCCGATTTTCTTGCGGCCAAACTCATCACGCTGGGCATTAACTGCTTCAAATGCCTGATTGGCTTTCACGTGGGGCGCAAAAAATGCCTGGTCGGAAAAGAATCTGAACCGGTCCTGCACCTGCCAGACAATCTTGCCTAGTGGCGCCTCCTGTGCACCCGCCGGAATGCAGCTGGCCAGCGCAAGGCCAAGAACCGCAATTGCTGTCAAACAGTTTTTCATATGCACCAGTCAACCGAGAATTGTGGCGGCGTGATGAACAGGCCGTGTGACATGCTACCCCATCGGACAATTCACAATGCATCATATCACAGGCAGCCTGAACTTGGGAAAAAGATCGGATAAACAGCTATTTAGGTGTAGCCTGCATGTCGAAAACAGCATTGAATTGTTTGTGCATTGCAGTCTTTGTCTGTCACAATGAGTAATGTCTGAGATGCGACCCGAATCCCGAAACACCAATTGGCAACCGGATCCAGTCATCGAATGGTTGCTGGCTGAAGGCCGTTTGCTTACCGGTGTTGATGAAACCGTTCGTCTGCTCGGTCACAAATTGCAGGCTGCAGGTGTCCCGCTGTGGAGGCTCCGCCTTTCAATGCGCACGCTGCACCCGCTTATCGCCGCTTTCAGTGCCGTTTGGGAGAGGGATACCGCAGATACTGCACGCATTGAAACGCCGTATGGCATGGAAGGACGGTCCGGTTATGTCGGAAGCCCGCTGGAGATTATAGGCCGCACCGGGAAACCCTACCGGAAGCAACTTGCTCACGACCTGACCGTATCCGATCATACTGTTCTGCATGACCTGCGGGCGCGTGGCGGCACTGACTATTTCGGCCTGCCGCTTGAATATTCCGATGGCACACAGGCCAGTCTGGTCTTTACAACAGATGCTGAGGGCGGGTTTTCAGATCACGACATCAAAAACTTCTCAAAGATTGCATCCGTGCTGGCCCCGATCGCCGAAGTCTTCAACACCAGGCGTACATCACTGGCCGTGGCGGAAGCCTATCTCGGACCTCGAACAGGCCGCCGCGTGCTCAACGGCCAGATCACAAGAGGTCACATTGAACATATCAATGCAGCCATAATGCTCAGCGATATCCGCAACTGGACCGGGCTGAGCAACCGTCTGGATGTCAACGAGGCTCTGGCATTGGCCAACGCCTATTTCGACATTGTTGCCGGTGCAGTCGAGCAGAACGGCGGCGAAATTCTGAAACTGATCGGCGACGGTATTCTGGCGATTTTTCCGTGCGGTGAGCAGCTCCAGTCGTCGGAAGCCGCCTGCAGGCACGCCTTGTCAGCCGCCCACCAGGCGTTGCAGACCAAGAGCCCTTTTCCCGACCTGCAGTTTGGCATTGGACTGCATTATGGCGAGGTGCTTTACGGAAACATTGGGTCTGCAACCCGAATTGACTTCACCGTGCTGGGTTCCGCAGTGAATATCGCCGCCCGCATAGAAGGGTTTTGCAGTCAACTCGGCGAACCGCTCCTGGTGTCGCGGGAATTCGAAAGCCGGGTACCGCAGGCCGGTACTCTTGTGGCCAATGAAACTCTCAAGGGCTATTCCGGGAACTTCGAAATTCTGTCCCTGTGACCACATCCATCCGCCGGCGAGCCGCCGGCCCTTGAAATCCACCCAATTTTCCGCCAGGTCTTCACTCAAATTGCAGGATCAGCATCATGATCGATGACGAAACCATCGCTGTCTACAACCGGCAGGCAGAAGCCTATGCTGAGAGATTCCAGGGTGCCCGTTCGGAACCGGCCCTGGCGACATTTATTGCCCATGTGAAGCCGGGTGGACACATTCTCGATCTGGGGTGCGGACCTGCCGAAGCATCGGCTTTCATGCGTGATAAAGGGTTTGCAGTGGATGCCGTCGATGCATCTGCGGAAATGGTCCGGTTGGCCAGTGAAACCCACAATATCGGCGCTCGGCAGGCCACGTTTGATGATATCCACGAGGTAGATGCCTATGACGGCATATGGGCGAATTTCAGCCTGCTGCATGCATCGGAGGAGAATTTTCCAGGCCATCTGTCAGCATTGTACCGGGCATTGCGGCCCGGCGGGTGTTTCCACATAGCAATGAAACTGGGAACCGGTTCGAAACGTGACAGCCTCGGTCGCTATTACAGCTTTTATTCCGAGCCGGAACTGTCCGGGCATCTGTCTGCAGCGGGTTTCGTAATCGATGACATATCCAAAGGCGAAGGGGCAGGACTGGCGGGCAGCGTGGACCCGTGGATTGTCATGCGGACCCACAAGCAGCCGGTTTAGGTAATTTTCGTGTTCATCGCACAACCTTGCCCTCAAGCCCGTCCGCGGCAGCATCTCCGGCGTTCGGTATGCGCATTTCAAAAACATCGCGGACAACCGTGTAGTCATAATACCCCATACGGGCTATCGGCTGCAGCCTGGCGATATCAAGCTTGCCGTCCGCGTCCACAAATTCGTCGGCTACATGTATGCGTTCAACCCTGGCAAACACCACATCCACCGTGCCAACCGGCGAGTCGCCCTCCAGCGTATGGGTGGACAGATAGCGGCACTCAAAATGTGCAGGCGCCTCGACCACCCGCGGAGCGGCGCAATGAACACTTTTGCCCTTGCTGACACCGGCATGAGTAAACTCGTCTTCATCTGCCGGTAGCGCCATGGCTGACAGGTTGACGGCCTCGCGCAAGTCCCACGTCGCCATGTTCCAGACGAACCATCCGGTCGATTTGGCATTTGCCACTGTGTCCTTGACCCGTCCGTCGGGATACCGGTTGGCGGCAAACATCACCATTGGCGGGTCGAATGTCAGGTTTTGCCACTGACTGTAGGGGGCAAGATTTGCAATACCATCCGGACTGATCGTGGAAAGCCAGCCGATGGGCCGCGGCACCGTGCAGCTTTTAAAAGGAGAATATGGCAGCGGGCAGGTTTCCTGGCCCGGATCGTACTCCATTGTCGTCTCCCTAGGGTCAGGACGGTGGTTATACCTTGAGGATCAGCTTGCCGAAGTTGCCGCCTGAATAAAGCAGTTTCAGCACGTCGGGAAAGGCATCAAGACCACCGTCGCGAACGTCTTCCCTGAACTTCAGCTTGCCTTGCTTGTACCAGGTGCCGAGCTGTTTGTAGGCCTCGGGGTACTTGTCCAGAAAATCGAACACGATGAACCCCTGCACCCGCAGCCGGTTCACCAGTATCGAGCGGAAATTGTACGGCCCCGGCACAGGTTTTGTGGCATTGTAAGCTGATATCAAACCACAAATGGCGATGCGTCCCCTGAAGTTCATCAGCGGCAGGACGGAATCCAGAATGTCACCGCCAACGTTTTCAAAGTTCACATCAATACCATCGGAACAGGCCGCCTTCAGATCATCCGCCAGCCATTCCTTCTTGTAGTCTACTGCTGCATCGAAGCCGAACTCGTCCGTCAGAGCCGCACATTTTTCCGGTCCACCGGCAATGCCGACAGTCCGGCAACCGTAGATATTGGCGATCTGTCCTACAACCTGACCCACCGCGCCGGATGCCGCTGATACCACGACGGTTTCACCTTCTTTTGGTTCACCCACATAGGTCAGCCCGCAATAGGCAGTAAGCCCCGGCATGCCCAGGCCACCTACCCATGTTTGCAAGGGCGCTAGTGATGTGTCGGCCTTGGCAATGCCCTGCCCGTCGGTAATGGCATGTGACTGTACCCCGAGCAGGCCGGAAACCGTATCGCCTTCCTTGAATTTCGCATGCCGCGAAGCATCTACTGTGCCGGAAACAAACCCCCGCATCACCTCGCCTATCCCGACAGGCGGCACATAGGATTTGCCTTCATTCATCCAGCCGCGCATGGCAGGATCAAGCGATACATATTCGGCCCTTACCCGGAACTGACCTTCGGCCGGGTCGCTTAATGCTTCCTCGGCAATCGCGAAGTCTTCCCGCTGCACCTCACCATGAGGCCTGCGTGCCAGCCGAACCGTTTTGTTCATCGTCATGTTGTCCCTGCCCTATTGCCAGAGGAAGTCATTATGCCTGCTGCTGCGTCCGGCGCAGCCACATGCCAATAAGAAATACAGCGAAGCACACTGCAAGCGACAGTGGAAGACCATGCGGCCCAACCGCTTGCATGGTACTTCCGGCAATCAGCGATCCCGCGAGTGCACCGGATCCCCACATTGTTGCAAATGACGATGATCCTGCAATCAGTTCATGACCGGTATATCGATCCCCCAGTATGGCAAGCGCGCAGGTATATATGCCATAACCGCTGGCACCGACAACAAACAGCACCGGCCATAGAATCCAGCTGCCCGCCACCAGCGGGAGGACCAGCAGCAGCACCAATGTCAGCAAACCCAGCCCTGCCAGCACGACCCGGCGGTCGTGGTGATCAATCAGCCAGCCGATTGGCAGCAGCAGGACGACATTACCGACAATCAGCACTGTCAGCATGTTGGATGACGCTGTCAGACCATACCCCAGTCTGATCCCGTAGACCGGGATAAGGCTCAAGGTAGCTGCGTCGAACACCGCGAACATGAACACCGCAGAAAGCAGGATCGGAGCTTTGGGAATAAAGGCTAGAATGTCTCCCCAGCCGGCATGGGCTTCTGCCGCGAGCTTCTGCTCCCGGATCAGTGAAATGGGCAGGATGGCCGCAACCAGCACCGCTGCGCCAATGACAAAAGGTGTCCATCCGTCAATACCGATCAGCGAGATCACAAGCGGCCCTCCGCCAAAACTGGCGGCAAGCGCTGCGCCGTATATTGCCACAACCCTGCCGCGCGAGCCGGGATCGGCATATTTCACCACCCAGCTCTCAGACAGGACAAACAGCGCCGAAACCACCATGCCGTGCATCAGGCGAAGTGCAAACCAGGCTTCAAGCGACCCAAACAGCTTGTATCCCAGCAGAATGAGCGCAGCGGAAAAGGCCGCTGACATGGTCACCGTCCGGGCCCCATATCGCCGCGCCAGCACCGGAATGAACACCGAAAACACCAGAATACCAAGCGGCGACATCGCGGCATTCATGCCAATGACGGTTTCGGAAATCCCGCGACGCTCCAGAAGTAGCGACAGCAGCGGATAGGTCAGCCCCATGGCAAAACCAAACACGATAATCGCCGAGCATGCCGCAAACAGGTTGCGGCGGCGAACTGCAGGATGAATGTCGGCAATTGCGGTCATGCCGCCGACTGGACACGAGGCCGTGAGCCGGGTCAAGCCACGGCCAAATCAATGCTGCCATGCCCCGTTGTCAGGGCTTTTCGCGCCAGCTCCGCCGGACCAGGTGGCCACCGGAGACAGCCAGGCATACTCCAAACAACACATAGGGCGCTGCAAGCACATAGGGCAGTGTCTCGTGGCCGGCGACCTTGAATACCCAGCCGGTAACCGGCGGTCCGACAATACCGCCTATTCCCCACATCGCGGCCACGCCGGCAGAACCGGCCACCAGCATTGGCCCCTTGAACCGGTCTCCGAGCGCGACCAGCGCCAGTGAATACAGGGCATAGGCGCAAGTGCCCAGTGCGATCGCCAGCGGCCAGGCCAGCCACGTCTTTATTACAACCGGCATCGCCAGCGCCAACACACAGGTGCCGACCGTGGCGATCCAGATAACACCACGCCTTGACCAG
Source organism: Alphaproteobacteria bacterium (assembly GCA_024640405.1). GTDB lineage: Bacteria > Pseudomonadota > Alphaproteobacteria > Rhizobiales > Aestuariivirgaceae > Anderseniella. The sequence goes on from JAHEFB010000012.1 coordinate 74,871, forward strand.
CGATCAGCGAGCCAGCCGATCGGAAGCTGAAAAACGGCGGCACCGGCAACAGCAGCACCGAGCAGCCAGGCCGCCGAGGTCAAATCGAGGGAAACGCGTACCGCGTAGATCGGAAAGAACGACAGCATGACGGAATCAAACAGCGTCATGGTCAGGACACCCAGCAGCAGCAAGGGGGCGGCCCAGGCGAACACCATCATTCCTGCCTTGTCGCCGCTTTCATCCGGCTTGAATTCGCTGCCATCCAACCGAATCAACAACAACGGTAGCGATCCCAGCACGACAAAGGCAGCGCCAATGATAAACGGCAACAGGCTCTCTATGCCCGCTAGCGGCATGATAGCCGTCCCCATTCCAAAACCGGCTGCCATGACTGTCGTATAGACGGCTGTCGTGCGACCTCGGTTTTCATCCGCCGTAAAGTGCATCAGCCATGCTTCTGACAGCGCAAACAGTGCACCGGCCGCCGCACCCAGCACGAATCGGACGACAAACCAGGAAAACAGGCTGGTGAAGAAACCCATTGCCAAAATCGAGCCCGCCAGCAGCGCCATGGCTATCCAGGCGATCGGTGCGCTGGATTTCGTGGCCACAAGACGAGGTAATATCAACCCTGTGAAAATAATGCCGAGTGGTGACATGGCAGCATTCAACCCGATGATGCGCTCATCCACTCCGCGCGCCTCAAGCAGCAGGTTGAGCAGAGGGTAGGTCAATCCCATCGCCACATCGGCGGCGAACACCAAAGCAATGGCTCCGATGACATTGCGCCTAGCGTTTCTCTTTCTGAGATCGGCCAGCGTGTTTCCGTCTAGGGCCATTTTACCGAAGGGGGCATGGATGACAGAATCGAATTGACATTTCCACCGGTCTTCAACCCGAACAGCGTGCCGCGGTCATACAGCAGGTTGAACTCGACATAGCGCCCGCGCCGAACCATCTGTTCTTCGCGATCTTCGTCTGTCCAGGGCGTATCCACATTGGCCCGCATGATGTCACAGTAAGCCTTCTCGAACGCCAGCCCCACATCCTTGACGAACCCGAGGTCCGCGTCCCAGTCACCGCTGTCCAGGTAGTCAAAAAATATGCCACCAATGCCACGCGGCTCGTTGCGGTGCTTGAGCCAGAAATACTCGTCACACCATTCCTTGTACCGCCTGTAGTCAGCCACATCGTGCGCGTCACAGGCCAGCCTGAATGCCGCATGGAATGCCTGTGCGTCCGGATCTTCCTGGGTACGCCGGCGTTCCAGTACGGGTGTCAGGTCCCCGCCGCCGCCGAACCAGGATTTGGACGTCACCACGAACCGGGTGTTCATGTGCGCGGTTGGCGCATGTGGGTTCCATGGGTGGGCGATCAGCGAAATGCCGGAGGCCCAAAACCGAGGATCATTTTCCGCACCGGGTATTTGTTTTCGGAACTCTTCTGAAAATTCACCATAGACGGTCGAACAGTGAACTCCCACTTTTTCAAACACCCGGCCCTTCATGATCGACATAACGCCACCGCCGCCGTCATTGTCACGGTTCCAGGGGGTGCGTTCAAATCTGCCGGCGGGCTCCGCAGCCATTGGGCCTGAGGAAAGTTCGTCCTCGATCTTTTCAAGGCTGGCGCAAATTTGATCGCGCAAACTCTCAAACCACTGGCGCGCAGAGGCCTTGTTCGCTTCGAGACGTGTGTGAATATCTGTCAATGTTTCGATCATGGGCGGGACAATAGTCCCACGTCGAGGGATTTGGGAAGTGCGGCAAAAAACATCGCTGACATTCAAACTGCCGGCCAGGCAGTCTGGCGCAGCGCCTCGCCGGTGATCATCGCGGTGGCAACTGCCACATTGAGCGAACGCGTGCCCGGCTGCATCGGTATAGATACATGATGGTCAACGGCGTCTCGAACGTCATCGGGAACGCCTGCGCTCTCGCGTCCCACAAGGATTACATCGTCAGCATGAAAACCGAAACTGGTGTATCTTGCGTCAGCTTGCGTTGTCGCCAGAATGAGGCGCCTTCCCGTCATGGTCTGCAAAAAAGTCTGCCAGTCCGGCTGGCGCACAATGTCGGCCTGATCGATATAGTCCATGCCGGCGCGCCTGAAATCACGGGTGTTCCAGACAAACCCCGCCGGTTCGATGATGTGGATCCTCAGCCCGAGGCAGGCTGCAAGCCGCACGCTGGTCGCAGCATTCTGGGCAATGTCAGGTTGGTACAGGGCAATTTCTATCATCAGGTTCCAGACCCTAGCAGATGTTCAGATTGGAACCATCATTTCCCGCCAACTGGGACAATTTGGGCGTAGGATTTCCTCTAAGGTGATGCAAACAATGAGGGAGACATCTGCTATGTGCGACAGCAACACCAGGGGAACTGCCATTCCGACCGAGTTTATCAACAATGATCGTGCTCGGGTCACGGAATGGCGGTTCAAAAAACGCGGCGATAATACCGGCTGGCATCGCCATGAATATGATTATGTGGTTGTGCCGATGTTTGATGGATGCCTTGAAATACAGACCGAAGGCAACAATCGGACCACTGGCGAAATGAAATCCGGCGTGCCATATTTTCGGGAAGCTGGAGTGGAGCACGACGTTATCAATGCAAACGACTTTGAATGTGCATTCGTCGAGATTGAATTGATGAAATAGGTTGCAATATCAAACTGTCAAAATCAGTGGACGTGCGACACTTCTTATCTGGACTTTCGACCCTGTGAATGCCACAACCCGGTCCAATCCGTTCACCGCCGTGGCATAATTGTGACGATTGTGATCAGATGGGGAATTTAAACAGGTAAGCCGAGCGAGGGGTAAGCCCGTGTCAACTGCTGAAGCACCAGACGAAGACCGTCGAGATTTTCTATATATTGCCACCGGCGCGGTTGGCGCCGTCGGCGCGGCCGCGTTGGCGGTTCCGCTGATCGATCAGATGAACCCGTCGGCTTCGGTGCTGGCGCTGGCGTCCATCGAGGTCGATTTGTCTCCCATAGAGGAAGGCCAGTCCATCACCGTGAAGTGGCGCGGCAATCCGGTCATCATCCGGCACCGCACCGCCAAGGAGATCGAGGAAGCCAAGGCGGTGAATGTCGCTGACCTTCCGGATCAGGACGCTCGCAATGCCAATGTGGCTGACGGCAGCGCGGCAACCGATGAAAACCGGGTCGTCGACGGCAAGACGCAGTATCTGGTTCAGATGGGCGTTTGCACCCATCTGGGTTGTGTTCCGATCGGCAACGAAGGCGAGTATGACGGCTGGTTCTGTCCCTGCCACGGTTCGCACTACGATACGTCTGGCCGAATTCGCAAAGGCCCTGCTCCGGAAAACCTTCCTGTGCCCGAGTATCAGTACTTGAGCGACACGAAGATCAAGATCGGCTGAGGGAAAACATCATGAGCGGACATTCAACCTACAATCCGACCAATCCCGTGATGAAATGGCTGGACGATCGCCTGCCATTGCCGCGGCTTATGTATGACAGCTTCGTCAGCTATCCGGTGCCCCGTAATCTGAATTACTGGTACACCTTTGGCGGCATCTTGATGATCATGATGGTCTCCCAGATCATCACCGGCATCATATTGGTCATGCACTACACACCTCACGTTGATATGGCCTTCGATTCTGTCGAGCATATCCGCCGTAACGTGAATTTCGGCAACGTTCTGCAGAAATGGCATGCCGTTGGCGCGTCATTCTTCTTTATCGCGGTCTATATCCACATCGCCCGCGGCATGTATTACGGGTCCTACAAGGCGCCGCGCGAAATTCTGTGGATGCTCGGCGTGGCCATTTTCCTGGTCATGATGGCAACAGGATTCATGGGCTACGTGCTTCCATGGGGCCAGATGAGCTTCTGGGGCGCCAAGGTTATCACCAACCTGTTCTCGGCCGTGCCGTTCTTCGGCGAGGCAATTGTAACCTGGCTCTGGGGCGGTTTCTCGGTGGATAACGCCACCTTGCAGCGCTTCTTCTCACTGCATTACCTGCTGCCATTTGTCCTGGTTGGCGTTGTCATCCTGCACGTGTGGGCACTTCATGTGACCGGCCAGGGCAACCCCACCGGTGTCGAAGTGAAATCCGGTCAGGACACGATCGCCTTTACGCCGTTTGCAACGGTCAAGGATGCGTTTGCACTGTCGGTGTTCTTCATCGTGTTCACGGCCTTTGTATTCTACGCGCCCGACTATCTTGGCCACTCGATCAACTATGAAGAGGCCAATCCGCTGGTCACGCCGGAGCACATCGTTCCGGAATGGTATTATCTGCCCTTCTACGCGATCCTGCGCGCCGTGCCGGACAAGCTGCTCGGGGTGGTCGCCATGTTCGGCTCAATCATGATTTGGTTCATCCTGCCCTGGCTTGACACATCAAAAGTTCGGTCTGCCGCCTACCGGCCGATTTTCAAGCAGCTGTTCTGGCTGTTGATGATCGACTTCTTCATTCTTGGCGTCGTGGGTGCCAATCCACCCGAAGGCTGGTGGATCACCGTTGGCCAGATCGCGACTGTCTACTACTTCGCTCATTTCCTCATTTTGCTGCCGCTTGTCGGCTTGCTGGAAACGCCCAGGCCACTGCCGTCATCCATATCGGACGCGGTACTGGCCAAGAACGCCAGCAAGCAACCTGCAGCCCAGCCGGCTGAGTAACAGCAGCATTCAGGAGACAATTCAATGAAGACGACAAAAACACTCCTTGCTGCCATCGCTCTTGGAACCTCCCTGGTTCTTGGCACAACGGCTGCAGTTGCAGCAGGCAAGCAACACAATGCGGAAGATATCAGTTTCTCGTTCGAAGGCGTGTTCGGTCATTTCGACCGGGCGCAATTGCAGCGTGGTTACCTGGTCTACAAGCAGGTCTGCGCCGCCTGCCATTCAATGAGCCTGATGTCATATCGCAACCTTGGTGAACGTGGCGGACCCGAGCTGTCGGAGGCTGAGGTCAAAGCGCTTGCCGCGGAAGCGACCATTCAGGATGGCCCCAACGACGAAGGCGAAATGTTTGAGCGCCCAGGCCTGCCTTCTGACAGGTTTGCAAGCCCGTTCCCGAACATGCAGGCCGCAATGGCGGCCAATGGTGGCGCCTATCCGGTGGACCTTACGCTGATCACCAAAAAGCGCGAAGGTTTCCATTTCCCCTGGTACGTCTCGCCATTCATCAAGCTGGTCAAAGGCAATGGCGGTCCCGAATATGTCCGCTCGGTGCTGATGGGGTACGAGGACCCGCCGGCAGATGCAGCCAAGGATGCGCCTGAAGGAAAGTCATACAATCCGTATTTTGCTGCCGGGCCGTGGATTTCCATGGCACCGCCTTTGTCTGAGGACGCGGTCGAGTATGCCGACGGAACCAAGGCAAGTGTTGAGCAGATGGCAACCGACGTGGCCGCCTTCCTGACCTGGGCCGGTGAACCAAAGATGGAGCAGCGCAAATCCATGGGCTTTCAGGTCGTGTTGTATCTTGCTCTTTTGTCATTGCTGCTGTTCCTGACAAAGAAACGGGTATGGGGTCGCGAACCTCATTAATGCAGACCGAGCATTGGGAAGCTTTATAGTCATAGGCCCGGATGGAAACGTCCGGGCTTTTTCAGTCCGGAGCACAAAGTTATGAGCAGATCAGTTCTTGGTGTCGTCGGCGGATCAGGTGTCTATGACATCGAGATGGACAACGCCGGATGGGAAACCATCGACAGCCCGTGGGGACAACCCTCAGATCAGGTCCGCCGCGGCGAAATCGGCGGAACGCCGGTGGTGTTTTTGCCGCGCCACGGCCGTGGCCACAGGGTTCCACCCAGTGATATCAACTACCGGGCCAATATTGATGTGCTGAAGCGCGCCGGGGTGACCGACCTCGTTTCGGTTTCCGCCTGTGGCTCGTTCAGGGAAGAACTGCCCCCCGGCACGTTCGTGATCATCGATCAGTTTATTGATCGCACCTTTGCGCGCGAGAAAACCTTCTTCGGCGAGGGCTGCGTTGCGCACGTTTCCGTTGCCGACCCTGTCTCGCCACTACTGGCCGACGCGCTGGAAGCCGCCGCCAAGGCAGAAAACATACCGCACGCACGCGGCGGCACCTACTTGTGCATGGAAGGTCCGCAATTTTCCAGCGTGGCCGAAAGCAATCTCTACCGGCAGTGGGGCTGCGATGTGATCGGCATGACCAATATGCCTGAAGCCAAGCTGGCCCGCGAAGCCGAGATTTGTTACGCGACCGCGGCCATGGTCACCGATTTCGATTCCTGGCATCCCGATCATGGTGCGGTGGATATCACCTCCATACTTAAGGTCATGCGCGCCAATGTTTCCAACGCCATCAGGCTGGTTACCCGGCTTGCCCGGGATTTGCCCAGCGAACACCAGGCCTGCCCGATCCACTCGGACACTGCACTGGAGTACGCCGTTATGACCGCCCCTGAAAAACGCGATGTGAACCTGGTGGCCAAGCTGGACGCCGTTGCAGGACGTGTACTCAACCGGTAATCCGCTCTTCTCTTTCAGGTAGAAAATGGAACTTCCCCGCTTCATAGCTGAAATGCCGAAAGCAGAACTGCACCTGCATATCGAAGGCACGCTGGAACCGGAGCTCATGATGAGCCTGGCCCGGCGGAACAACGTCACCCTGCCCTACGCCACCGTGCAAGATATCCGCCAGGCGTATGAATTCGACTGTCTGCAGGATTTTCTCGACGTCTATTATCTGGGCATGTCGGTGTTGCAGACACGGCAGGACTTCTTTGATCTGGCCTGGGCATATCTGAAAAAAATGGCGGCACAGCATGTGACCCATGTTGAAGTGTTTTTCGATCCCCAGGGCCACACATCTCGCGGGGTCGCATTTGACACGGTACTTTCCGGTCTCACCGATGCATTTGACAAGGCAAAGCGGGACTTCGGCATAACCTCAAAGCTGATCATGTGCTTCCTGCGTCATCTGAGCGAGGACGAGGCATTTGATACGCTTGCGCATGCCTGCGCCTGCAAAAGCCATATCCACGGCGTCGGGCTCGACAGTTCGGAGAGCGGTCACCCGCCATCAAAATTCAGGCGTGTGTTCGCTGAAGCCCGCGAGCGGGGATTTACCCCGGTCGCCCATGCCGGCGAGGAAGGCCCGCCATCATATGTCTTAGAGGCGCTCGACGACCTGCGCATTGAACGCATCGATCATGGCAACCGGGCGATGGAAGATGCTTCGCTCGTCAAACGCATCGCCGGCAGTGGCATGGCGATGACCGTCTGTCCGTTGTCCAACCAGCGGCTTCAGGTTGTGCCCGACCTGAAGGACCACCCGCTTCGACGCATGCTGGAGGCCGGTATATGCGCCACCGTCAACTCGGATGATCCGTCCTATTTCGGCGGATATGTGAACGACAATTACCTGGCTGTCGCTGAAGCCCTGAACCTCTCCCACGCAGAAATTGTTCAATTGGCGCGCAACAGTTTCATTGGCTCGTTCATGAACGAAACCGACAAACGGGCGGCTGTTGCCCACTTCGACGAATTCGTTGATAAAGCCCGCTAGATTATACCAAAGGAAGCATTTATGGACTCGTTTGGTATTAATTAATATGCAGCAACAAGGATCTGCCTGATGGACCTTCGCAACGGCTTTGATATTCGCCGCCATATCCGCACCATTCCCGATTACCCGAAACCCGGTGTCCAGTTTCGCGATATCACGACATTGCTGGCCAACAAGCATGCCTTCCGGGCCGCAGTGGACGAGCTGATGTGGCCGTTCCTGTCCGGCGACGTAGACTATGTGGTCGGCATAGAAGCACGGGGCTTCATCCTCGGCGGGGCCATTGCCCACGAACTTGGCCTTGGTTTTCTGCCGATCCGTAAAAAGGGCAAACTGCCGGGCAAGGTCATCGGCAGGGACTACCAGCTGGAATACGGCGTGGACACTATCGAAATTCATGCAGATGCCATTTCGACAGGCGACCGGATATTGCTGATCGATGACCTGATCGCAACCGGCGGCACGGCAGAAGCCGCCATTGACCTGATCAAGGATTCCGGCGGCGACGTGGTCGCGGCCGCCTTCGTCATCAACCTGCCTGACCTGGGCGGCGCGCAACGGTTGATGGACAAGAACATCAAGGTGCATCGTCTGGTGGACTATGAAGGGGATTAGCTTTGGCTGAATTTGATACCCTGGTCGCCTTTCTTGTTGCGACGATGATTTTCGCCTACATGCCCGGCCCGGCTTTGCTTTATGCCACTGCACAAACCATCGCCCGCGGCCGCAGGGGCGGGCTGATGGCCGCGTTCGGCATTCATCTTGGCGGATATGTCCACGTGATTGCCGCGGCGCTTGGGCTGGGGTTTCTGCTGTCGCAGGTACCAACCGCCTATATGGTCATCAAGCTTGCCGGCGCGGGTTATCTGGTATGGCTTGGTTTTCGGATGATCGTCCAGCGGATCGATGATACGGGCCCGGACACAGTTGCGTCACGACCCCGGCGAACCTTCCTGCAGAGCATGCTGGTTGAAATCCTCAATCCGAAAACCGCGATCTTCTTCATCGCTTTCCTGCCGCAGTTTGTTGACCCCGTCGCAACGCTGCCGGCATGGCTGCAGTTCCTGATACTGGGAACCATCGTCAATGTGGTGTTTTCCTCAGCGGACCTTGTCGCTGTCGCAATAGCCCACAGAATTGTCGGCAGGATCAAACAAAGTCTGACCGGCCAGCGTGTTGCCCGGTGGATCGGCGGTTCAATTCTGGCAGGCCTTGGATTGCGCCTTGGTCTCGAAGGCAGCGGAAAGTGAAACCATGAAAGTTGCAGGTAAATCCTACCGCTCAATCTGGCTGAACGAGGACGGATGGCGCGTTGACATTATCGACCAGACCCGGCTGCCGCACGAGTTCGAAATCGTCACGCTGGAAACATCCGAGGATGCCGCTCATGCCATCGAGATCATGCAGGTCCGAGGCGCGCCCCTGATAGGTGCGACAGCCGCCTATGGTATCTGCCTCGCGCTGCGTCATGATGCATCCGACGAAGCCCTTGAGGCGGCGGATGCGAGATTGCGCCGCACGCGGCCCACGGCCATCAACCTGATGTGGGCGCTGGATGAGATGCTGGCCAGCGTACGCAATCTGCCGCGCCAGGATCGCCTTGCCGCTGCTTACAAGAAGGCCGCAGACCTGTGTGATGCCGATGTGGAAACAAACGCCAGCATAGGCCGCAACGGACTTAAACTGATAGAAGATATCGCCGCCGGAAAACCCAATGAAACCATCAACATACTGACCCATTGTAATGCGGGCTGGATAGCCACTGTTGACTGGGGAACCGCCCTATCCCCGATCTACATGGCGCACGACAAGGGTATCCCGGTACATGTTTGGGCCGACGAAACCCGGCCCCGCAACCAGGGCGCTGCCCTGACCGCCTGGGAGTTGGGCAGCCATGGCGTCCCGCACACCATCGTGGTCGACAATGCCGGCGGCCATCTGATGCAGAACGGCAAGGTGGACATCGTCATCACCGGCACAGACCGCACCGCCGGCAATGGCGATGTCTGCAACAAGATCGGCACTTATCTCAAGGCGCTCGCGGCAAGGGACAATGACATACCGTTTTATGTGGCCCTTCCCCACTCGACAATTGACTGGACCATCGCAGACGGCGTGGCGGAAATTCCCATTGAAGAGCGTGACGGCGAAGAAGTGACCCACTTGAGCGGACTGGCAGAAGACGGCTCCATCGTCAAGGTACAGGTGTCTGCCCCCGGGTCCGGTGCCGGCAATCCGGCCTTTGATGTCACGCCTGCCCGCCTCGTCACCGGCCTGATTACCGAACGCGGGGTCTGCGAAGCCTCCACTGAAGGCCTGTTGTCATTGTACCCGGAGCGCAAGTCATGATTGATGAAGCTACTTCCCGCCGCCAGGTGGTCGAGACCGCCCAGGCCATGAGCGCAAAAGGCCTGTCACCACAACGTTCCGGCAACGTATCGGTGCGCTCGGGCGACGGCATACTGGTAACCCCGACCGGGCTGCCCTATGCCGACTATCTGCCGGCCGACATGGTGAAAATGTCGATGTACGGTGTTGTAGCGGAGGGGCAGAAAAAACCTTCGTCCGAGGCCCCGTTTCACCTTGCCATCTACAACGCATTTCCCGATGCGATGGCCATTGTGCACTGCCACTCCATGGCAGCCACGGCACTTGCGTGCGCGCGCATGGAAATACCGGCGTTCCACTACATGGTGGCAGTTGCCGGCGGCAAGAAGATACCGCTGGCTGACTATGCCACCTTCGGCACGGACGAACTGGCGGCAAGCGCCGTTAACGCGTTGTCTGGCGGCTACAAGGCATGCCTGCTGGCAAACCACGGCCAGATCGCCTTCGCCGGCAATCTCGGCAAGGCACTTGAACTTGCAGGCGAAGTGGAAACCCTTGCCCGCCAGTATATCGACGTCCTCGGCCTCGGCGGCGGCCACGTCCTCGACGATGCCGAAATGGACCGGGTGATCGCCAGGTTCCAAAGCTACGGAAAACAGGCCTGAGCCCTACCCACGCCCTATGAACGGCATGTTGGTCGCCATCACGGTCATGAACTGCACATTTGCTTCCGGCGGCAGTCCCGCCATGTAGACCACTGCAGACGCAACGTGCGAAACATCCATCACCGGTTCCGGCTTCATGCTTCCGTCTGCCTGCGGTACCCCCTTCTTCATGCGGTCGGTCATCGCGGACGCGGCATTGCCGATATCGATCTGCGAACACCCGATATTGAATTCCCGGCCGTCCAGAGAGATGCAGCGTGTCAACCCGGTGATCGCGTGTTTTGATGCCGTGTAGGGTGCCGAGCCGGGCCGTGGAACATGTGCCGAAATCGAACCGTTGTTGATTATACGGCCGCCCTGCGGGGTCTGGTCGCGCATCATGGTGAAGGCGCCTTTGGCAACCAGGAATGCACCATCAAGATTGACGTTTATGACCTGCCGCCACTGCTCATAGGTCAGGTCGGCAACGTTAAGCGGCGGCACGTTGGTGCCGGCATTGTTGAACACTACATCAAGTCGCCCGTGCGCCTTTGCAATCCCGGCATACAGTTCGTCGACGGAAGCCGGGTCGGTAACATCGCACGCAATGGCCGACATTTGCGAGCCGGACCCACCGGCCTCGCCGATGGTTTCCTGCAGGGCGGTTTCACGCCTGCCGGTCAGCACCACCGTCCAGCCGTCCGCGGCCAGCGCGATACTGCATGCCCTGCCGATCCCCGATCCTGCGCCCGTTACCAGTGCAATTTTCCTGCTCATGTCATAATCCCTCTATGTTCCAGTGTTGCCATGACAGGCAAACATCACGGTTGAATCGTAGGAAAACACCTTGTCGCCATGCTGGTTGTGGCCGTCAGGGGTCAGAGTGACGAGTCCCCATCCGGGCCGCGTCTTCATCTTGCGCGCGCCGGTAATCGTGCCGCCGAAGGTGATCGTATCTCCCGGATAGACCGGCTTGATCCACTGCAGGTTCTCATATCCCGGCGACGGGCCGAGCGCCGGCAACGGATCGCCCCGGGCCGCCGCTGCATCACGCAACGAGAAATGATACGACGCCAGCAGCTTCATGCAGGCAGACGCAGTGTGCCATCCCGAAGCCGACAGCCGGCCGAAATATGTCCTGGCTGCTGCGTCGTCATCCAGATGAAAGGCCTGAGGATCATATTTCTGAGCGAAGTCGATGACCGCTTCACGGGTGAAGTGGTGGTCACCATAAATCGCGTGCTGGCCTGCCTTGAAATCCTCCAGCCAGATCGAGGTATAGCCGGTCATGACACCGCCTCGCGCGCCGCGCGCACACCGATCAGGTTGGTACCGGTCATTTCAGTCTTGGTCACGCCATCCTGATTTACAGCTTCCCAGCGCATGCGGACAATGCCCATCTCCGGCCGTTTGGATGAGACGCGCTTCTCCAGCACCGTATAGCGCAATGTCAGGACATCGGTTGCATAAACCGGCTTCAGCCATTTCACCTGCTCTACGCCAAACGACCCCATGCCGGCTGCCTTGTTGGCATAGGCCATCACCTGCAACCGGTTGAGGATGGAACACACCTGCCAGCCCGATGCACACAGCCCGCCCAGCACCGAGGCATTGGCCAGTTCTTCATCAAGATGGAAAGGTTGCGGATCCCATTCAGCGGCATATTCCCGGATCAGGTCAGCCGACATGGCGAATGCGCCAAACATGTTGATGTCGCCAACATTGAAATCTTCGTAGTGCAGTAATTCCTTGGACATGGCGGTTGTTTTCAGGCCTCAGTGAGCTGCGGTCAAGGGGGTGCGCGGCCATCCAGCGGGAAAGCAACAGTTGAACGGTTTGAACAACAGTGGCTGCACATGCCACACTGAAGGTCCAACTGTACAAATTCGGGAGCCCGACTACGAATGAGGATACTCGCTATCGGCCTCGCGGTCACAGCCTTTGCGTTTTTTGCCCACATGCCGGCAGCCTTCAGCGAACAGGATTCCGAAACCAGGGCCTGGCAAACCCGGGTTCAAGGCGAACCTATTCGCGCAGCCGTCAGCGTGCAGGATGAATTCAGCACAGACCAGATCACTGTTTCTCTCGTCTTCAGCTCCGTCCATCAGACTTTCGACGGTTTGATCGCGACGCTGCGGCGCAGGAAAACCGATATTGCCAATGAGGCCGAAAAGTCCGGCATGCGGGTGGCCGAAGCCACTATCACGCGCATGGAGCTGCGCCAGCGGCGTTCGGATTCCGATGACTTCAAGTATTTCGGCGAGGTGACTGTTCTGCTGACCGTAGCTGGCGTTGCCGATCCGCTGCACGTTGCCGCGCGACTGAACAGGCTGCCGGCGCGTAGTGTTGGCGATCTCAAGTATTCACTTTCGAATTTGGGTCTGCTGGCAGCTGAACAGGTCCTTCGCGACCGCGCACTGCAGAAAATCCGCAAACAGGCCACCGGCGAAGCTGAATTGCGCAACACTCAACTGGGAAAGATGGTCAGCTTTGACTTCGAGACACACATCAACCGCAGGCAACTTACAACCCACAACATCATTGTCTTAAGCGGTCGTGGGCTGGCCGTTTTCAAACCGCATGCCCAATAGGCCATTTTACGCGTAGATTGGATCTTGCCTGGCGTGCACTCATTCTACAGCCTGGCATACTTCAGTCTCCGTCACGTCCGCTTTCGAAGGGTTAACCGACATAGCTTGCCGTTAAGCCCGTGTCTGCAATGTGCCAAATGCAGAAGCTGTAGGTGCAGGAATAACGTAACCCGTCAACCGTCCTGCCCAATACGCTCTACAGTTTGGGGTTCAGGTCGGCACGGCGGGAAACTAGAAGGCGCCAAGCAAGGAATGCGAAGACAAATTCAAGCGCCATGTAAAGCACCAGCAGCGGATGCGGCCATCCATCGATAAGCAGGCTGAGAAGACGGCCCAACGCCAGTCCCATCATAAACACGAACAGGCTCCACAGTGCGGGCACGCGGAGGTCGTCTCGAAACGCGCCAGCAATCCAGAAGCAGACCAGGCCGAGATAGAGTCCCATAACTGCACGAAAGATATGACGGATGTTGACGCCAGTAGCGTCGATCTCGAACAACCACGGCAAACTGACGCTCGGGGCCGCACCGTAGGACAAAGCAATAGGTGTCAGGCCAATCGCAGCGAAGAGAAGAAATATGCGCCGCATACTGTTCCTATTTGTCATCTCAATTCTCCAGTGCTTTGAAAAAAGTCTTCTGTATCCGCCAGTTGATGATGCGCAGCGCGATTGATTTACGAACATCGTGACGTTCCGCCAAGGCTAACAGGTCGTTCATGATCACCCGAACGCCCCCATTTGCATCCTGCAGAATCAATACCTTCTGGCAGAATGCGTCCAGCCCGAGGCTAGGAGCTGTCGACATGGCCCGACCGCCTGGTCCTGGGGCACCGAAAAGCAACAGCTGGGCCGGGTCAATCGTGATGCCGACGGCCCGGGCGCGTTCGTCGAAATCGACCTCTCCGAACCAGACGGTATCTTCTTGGGCGTTCACCGCCTCGCGCAATCGACGGAGCGTTTCGTCAAAGTTGTAGTGGCTATCAATCGTGATCATTCCGCCTCCCTCCAACCCATCCAGAGCGAGAGTGGCAACATCCTCAAGCGGGATGCCCGCGAGTGCGGTATTGATAGTTGCCTTATAGTCATCCTTTAGTGCTTGCGGCAGCGTCACAGCGTAGCGGCGCTCTAGGTAGGCGGTATCGTTGAACAGCAGCTTGCTCTCGTCGTCAGGGAGAACTTGGTAGGCAAGAATGCGCAGGGGTAAATCAAGCCCCAGTCTTGGGTCGATCGCCATCAGCGCCCCTTCGAGTGCCGGGTTGGAAAAGATTAGGACACGCGAAGGTGGCATGTCCTTTCCTTCCCTGGCTGCAAGGCGCGAATGGTCGATTTCCGCAATGATCTCAAGATTCTTGACGGCGGTGACATTGGAAACTAACTGCTCGAATAAGACATCCGAAGCACCATAGTTCTGTTCTGCACGCGCGGCTGAGGCTACCAAGCTGCCTACCAACGCAAGGCCAAGAATGGCGCGAACAAGGCAAAAGATCGTGACAACCTGCGTTCCTGCCTCGTCTGGGGAAGTGCGCCTAGTCAAAGACATAATCATTACTCCCGAAAAGTCGTTCGCAGAGGAGGCGGATTGTCCATAACCGTGTAATATCCCGAGCGGAGTAAGGCAAGTCCCCACTTCATCTATCGGCCACCTGTCAGGGAGCTTCCATCGCTGTCCTGAAGTGTCCGAGTCGGGTCAACAGCGGCCGGTTTGAACCAGCGCGGAAAATGTCCGCTTTACATCCGAAAGCTGACTCTTTGCGGTGCGACGATCGATTGAATCCACATCCGAAAACCATGTCTGTTGTCGGGACTCTTTCAGACGCAAGCCTGCCCCGTTGAATGACCCGCCAGTCTCAAAACCTCGCATCTACACGCATAGTTTCGGACGGAAACCACTTCTCAGATGGTCAGGTACCAGACAGGCGGGTTCGGTCTGAAATAGCACGTGCAGGAGGCATCTAAAGGCTTGCACGGTTGACATCGGTCCCTCAGTGTAGTGGACAGGCGACGACATGTGACGACGGCGATGTGGCTCTGCAAAAACAACTCGCCTCAAGACTTGCGTACGGGGGGGTGAAATTACTCTACTCACTGCAAGCCTCGGGTCACATGCCGTCGAATATACAAAAGCATCCAATTGGGACTGAATGGTGGAGCAAGCATAAGCATGGGTTGGTTGCCAGTCATTCAAGCCTTGAATCAATATTCCTGTCTGGCACTCTGTCGGCCGATTAATGTGATTTGGGTGATGGAATACCAGCGTGACTGACCTGACCGTTCTTGATGCTTATCTGAGTTCGGAGGACTCCCCAGAAAACTGCATGCAGTTGTCAGACCTTGATGGGTTCCTGACCGGCGTGATTTGCTCGCCTGATTTGATTGTACCCAGCCAGTGGTTGCCAATCGCGCTGGGCGGTAATGCGATCGATGTGCCTTCTGAAATCATTGAACTGATCATGGAGCGCTACAACGATATAGTCGCTGCCCTGAATAGTGAACCACCGGTGCTGGAACCAGTATTCTGGCAGGCCAAGGAAGGCCATGTGATTGCGATGGACTGGTGTGAGGGCTTTATGGATGCATTTCACCTGCATACGGACAGCTGGCACGAACTCTTGCGCTCGGACATGGGGAGAGAGTGGATGTTCCCGGTCCTCGCTCACCTGTTTGATGAGGACGGACAATCGCTAGTTCAAGCCAGCGAAGAGGAATTGGATGCACTGCTTGGTACGGCTGCCGAGATGATCCCAACAACCATTCCGAATATATTCACCTTCTGGCAAGCCCAGCGGATGCCTGCGCCAGCGAATTGAGCGGGGCGGACCCGAAATCTTCAATCTATTGTAAGGGTCAAAAAGAGAAGACGAGAAACTGCCTAAGCACTCTCTCGCCTCCCTGTGGTTCTGACTTACATCCGGTGACCAGAAAGTCCTCGGCGCTCGCCTTAACCAAGGCCAAGGCTATCAGTAGGCTCAAACTCCGCAATCACGAAGATTGAGTTTCCCACAGGATGTCCACCGTTATCTTGCAGACAGCTTCACAAGCCCGCACGACTCCACCAGCCCGTCCTTAGGGCAAAGGCCGTTTCGGTCAGTTGAACGTGCAGTGTTATGGCAACTCAGCTAGGATTTCTTCGGAGCCAGTTGCCGTAACGATGCCCCTCCAGAACGGAACCCACTTGTCAGGTGGTCTGGTAGGTTGCCACGAATTCTGATTAATCGCTTGCGTTGGAGTTGAAGAGGTTTTATCCGCTGTGGGCCGTGGTGGCGAGCTTGTGAATAGGAGGTGCTGACGATGATAAATTCTAAAACAAAGACAGCAGTGCTTGGCTTATGGTTTGTCGCAACTGCTTCGCATCTCGTTCATGCGCAGCTCTCTATTGGAGATGGAGATCGATTTGTTCCGATGGGCCATTCCTATGATTCCTCCAATCGCCAATTGCCCACCCTGAATTCCTATGACGATCAGGTCAATTATAGAGCCGATAAGATAGAGACAGAGATATATCGCAGGGAAAAAGAGCGCGCGCGCTGGGAGTATCAGCTGAACTCAACCCACGGCACTCACTTGGGTGGTGAGCCTCAGTGGCCACCCGGTTATTGACCGTTTGGGCAGCGGCAAAAGAAGAACGGATGCAGCTTTGGCTTGGTGCACAAGACCCTAATCAACAGCACCGCAACAGAAGGCAGTCCACCAGTGCGCGGAGCCGCTTTGTCGAGGTTGGGAAGGGCAAAACTGGTGTCCCGAATGACTGTCCGGGGTCAACCCCGGACGGTTTGAGCCTGATCGCAAAATGTCCGCTCTACACCTGAGAGCAGACTCCATCAGCCGCACCATAGGGGGTCCGAAATGTGCCAT
>JAHEFB010000013.1 GCA_024640405.1 Alphaproteobacteria bacterium
GTCGTTCGCAGCACTGACCAACCTGAACAATATTATGAAGATGGAAAGTGAACGCCCTGATGGCAAGTCCTTCGTGGCGCAACCGATCAATGATGCGAAGATCGAGTTCAGAGCGGTCAAATTTAGTTATCCCAACGCCCCTAATGCCGCATTGAATGATCTCAGCTTCAGCATACAACCTGGTGAAAAAGTTGGCATCATTGGCAAGATCGGCTCAGGCAAAACCACAATCGGTCGTTTGTTGGCAGCCCTTTATGATGTACAGGAGGGCGCAGTACTAATTGACAATATTGATATACGGCAGTTCCATCCACATGAAATTCGTCGTGCTATAGGCATTGTTAACCAGGATTCAGACCTGTTCTTCGGAACATTGCGAGACAATATCCTGATGGGTAATTCCACCGCGTCAGATGAACAGATCGTCGCAGCAGCCCGTTTGGCTGGGGTTGAGGGTTTTGCGATGCGTCATCCGTCCGGCTACGACATGCCTGTTGGCGAACGCGGCAGCTTTCTCTCCGGTGGTCAACGGCAAACGGTGGCATTGGCGCGGGTGCTGCTTCACAATCCGAAAGTGGTCTTTCTGGATGAGCCATCGGGATCGATAGATCTGGCCAGCGAACGTGTCTTGATAAGAAATCTTAAACAGGCACTCACTGCGGACCAGTCCATAATTCTGTCAACTCACCGCTATAGCATGCTGGAACTTGTGGATCGATTGCTTATCCTCTCCGACGGCAAACTGGTGGCTGACGGACCAAAGGACAAGGTACTTGCGTCACTAAAGGCGCGGATTAAGGGATAGTTCAGGGGCGCAAAGGCCGGGTGGCTGTCTATGCCACTGGGCCGATGATCTAACACGAGAAATGCTCCGATTTGTTATTTTGTTGCTTTTTGTAAATTTGAAGCAAGTGAATCGCGGGCTAGATGTTCAGCCGTCTCCTGCGCCACCCCAGGTAACCGAAAGCACCCAGTGCTGAAATCATAAGGGGCAGGGTCGCGGGTAATGGAACGGGACTGGCAACGATTGATCCGGTTGTAACTTGCCTTATTAAAGTAGCCTCCAAGCAACTTGCTGTGGTACATAATACTTCATAGATCGTCTGCAATGCTATTATTCCACCCGCGTTGGTCAACTTACCACCGGCAAGTGCCGCAGTAATTCTGTGTTGTGTGTTCGAACCTTCTACTGGACTTCTAAGATCTAGATTCACATCATTGCTATGATTGCCGATTGCGGAATAAATTGTTACTCCATACAACCCCCCAGTTGTCGTGACAATATTGATGTTGCTAAAATTACCTGTGTCAGCATCGAACCCGAATGAACCTGTTGCTGTTCCGCCATCCAGGAAGGTCACACCCTCCAGATTCCAGGTCAGTGTACTTGCACAGACTTGCGACACCAATGTTACACACATTGTTACGGCAACAATCGCAACGGTGATAATGCGTTTCAATATATCGTCCCATTAGGCAACAAACAAAAAAATGAACCATCGCTAGTTTCTTTCCAAAAATGTCCACATCCTGCGGCTCATGTCAATCCTGCCATATAGTACCTCCCTTTTTGAATGCTGAAATGCAAACAAATGACATCATGCTTGCACCTCTGAAACTTTTCTTCTTTCTGTGAGGTCGTTGCAAAATTTCGAGGAGGTGTCCAACACAGCTGCAGATGGGAGATTTGTTCTTTAAGGCTATTCACAACACTGTATAACTAGATCAGGATCGGTGGATTTGCTGGTTTGGTGATTCCGGGTTGGGAGGCAACGCTGTTAAAGAGCTTGAACAAAATAAATTACAGCCGCCTGTTTGCGTTGATGTTACTTGTTTTGGTGATTGTTCTCCGGTTGTTTGACCCGGCACCACTTGAAACTTTGAGGCTGAAGACATTTGACCTGTACCAGATTGCACTGGTGCCGAAACCTGTTCCCGAACAGGTCATAATCGTTGATGTCGACGAAAAGAGCCTCAATGAACTGGGCCAATGGCCATGGCCACGCCCGATTCTCGCGCGGATAATTGAGAAACTTAGCCAGAACGGCGCGATCGCTGTTGGTTTGGATATGCTGTTTCCCGAACACGATCGGACATCACCGGCCAAAATCGCTGAGGCAGTTGAGGCATACGACAAGGAGACTGCCGCCCGATTGCGAGCAATGAAGTCAAACGACGAGGTGTTTGCCGATGCCATGGCGGGAACCCGCGTTGTGCTGGGGCAATCCGGATTTCACAAGGAATTGACGCAGTGGCATGCTGGTGAACTGAAGCGATCTGCCATTGCTCTACTTGGCCCGGATCCATCTCCGTTTCTGGATAGCTATCCGGGAATGGTACGGAACGTGCCGGAACTGGAAGCGAAAGCTAAGGGGCGGGGCATGGTCTCGATCCGACCCGAGACCGACGGTATTATCCGGAAAATGCCACTTGTGATGATGGCGCAGGACGCAATTTTGCCCTCGCTCGGTCTCGAGTTGCTGCGAGTGGCCACAGGCCAATCGACTGTTCTAATCCGATCGGATGCCGCTGGTGTAAGTTCCCTTGCCTTGGCTGGCGTTGCAATGCCGACCGATCGCAATGCGAAAGCCTGGCTGCACTTTCGCCCCCACAATCAAGAAATCTTTGTGTCGGCCTCTGATTTGCTGGCGGACAGGGTTGGTACCAGTATTTTTAAAGGGAAAATTATTCTTCTGGGAGCATCTGCGACCGGTCTGTTTGACTTGAAAGCAACCCCAGTTGAGGCTGCAATGCCCGGTGTAGAAGCCCATGCGCAACTCATCAATGCCATACTCAGCCAGGCGTTACTGCAACGTCCTGCCTGGGCCGACGGTCTGGAAATTAGTCTGGCTCTGTTGATTGGCTTGGTGCTGATCGCCGTGCTTCCGCGATTTGGTGCCATTATTACAATAATCGCGGGCGGCGTAGTGGCGGCTTGTGTCGTGAGTGTTTCATGGTGGGCATTTACTTCGAAATCTCTGATATTCGACTACGCGTTCCCTTTGATGGCATCGCTTGCGGTAACGGGTGTCATGGTCACCCTGGGATACCTGCAGGAAGAAATTGATCGCAGGCGAATACGCACGGCATTCGGACAATATCTGTCGAAGGACATGGTGGAACAGCTGACTGAGGATCCTGACAAACTGATCCTGGGCGGTGAAACCAAAGAGATGACTATCCTGTTTTCCGATGTTCGCGGTTTCACCACGATATCGGAGAAGTTCAAGTCCAATCCGCAAGGTCTTACCATGTTGATCAATTCCCTGCTCACTCCATTGTCTGAAGCTGTTGTTTCTCACGGGGGCACGATCGATAAGTACATGGGCGACAACATAATGGCATTCTGGAATGCTCCGCTTGTAGATGATCAACACGCCTTCAACGCCTGTCTGGCTTCGCTGAACATGACGGAGCGTCTCAGACTGCTTAACGAGGAAAGAGTGGCTGCCGGTGATGAGGCGCTTGATATCGGGGTTGGAATCAACACCGGCGAGTGTGTCGTCGGCAATATGGGTTCAGATTTCCGCTTCGATTACACCGTGTTGGGAGACGCGGTAAATCTTGGCGCCCGACTGGAAGGGCAGACAAAATCCTACGGCACCAAAATTATCATAGGTAGGCTGACCGCCAATGCGGTTGAGGGCAGGCTTGCGGCGTTGCTCATTGATCGGGTCAGGGTAAAAGGTAAAAATGAGCCGGAAGACATCTACGCGCTGTTGGGCAATGAGGAAATGGCAGCCAGCAGTTCGTTTCAGAATTTGAGCACGCTGCACAAGACCATGCTGGATGCCTACTTCAAGCAGCGTTGGAAAGAGGTCAGCACAATTGCAGCGAAATGTCACGATCTGGCCAAGGAATTCGATTTTGCGGAATTCTATGAAATCTACACGAGCCGGGCCAAGGAATTTGCTGCCAACCCGCCAGATAAGGACTGGGACGGGGTAAACGACATACTGGTAAAGTAAGTTGCAGATCGCCGATTAGCCGTTGAGTATAAAAATGCAGGTGAGGTCCAACGTAAACGATATCAATGGCACCACCGCTACGGTGATTTCCCGATTCTTAACGGTAATGCAAAAAACCGAACGGTAAATCCCACGGATTGTTACTTCCTTTGCTGCACACTGCCTGATGACAGGGAGTGGCGGCGACATGAAAAACACTATCAACAGGAGTGCAATTGACAGGTTGCGCTCAATACAAACGGCGGAACAGTATCTGATTGCCAGAACCCACGCTGAACTCGACCGGGCAGCGGTGAAACCGGCTGCTTTGGCCTTTGGTCAACCAATTTACAAGTCTGCTTTGGCTATTGGAGTGACGGTTGCTGTGGTGTGGGTATTGCAGATCGGTTTCATCAGGGAAATGCTGACAGTTACGGTCTAAAACGTCTGCAGTTAACTGCAACACGTTTTAGCGGCCAACTTGTACTAGAAGGCGGCCATGGCCGAACATGGATTGGCCCGGCATGAATTGGCGTTCATGTATTTCTCAGGGGCAGGCGTACCGCAAGACCCGGTGCAGGCTTGCAACTGGTTGATGATCGCGGAATTGCAGGTCAGTAATTTGCGGCTGGCTGGAAACAAGCTGCAACCGTGTTGCGCTTCAACGAGCCGTCACACAAAATACGCTGATTGTCCGGTAACCTGTGCGTGTTATACCAGATCTCAGTAACAGCGGCTCATTTCATGGGATCATAGCGGTTCACTCGGGCAAGCACTGCAACGCACCTGATGAACATCTATGACCCACCCGACGGGTCAGATGAGTATGGTTTTTGATTGAACCAATCAAAAACCATTAAACTGACCGATACATAAGTACTGGAGCGATTTTACCGCCAGCTGCGTTGCCCGCCACTTGTGGTACACGTACCACGGCGCGACACGCACCTTGCCGGCGGAATAAATCGTTCCGGTGAAATGGGTCGCTGTTACTGCGATCTGGTATTATGTATCTACATGACAGACTCAGACAGGACTTGAGAACGCAATGCCGGAACTGGTGGACGAGTTGGGCATACATGATGAAGACGGTGCCTTGCGTGCCGAATATGTGCGTGCCGTTGCCGATAGTCTTCAACAGGCCGATGCACGCCGGTTGCGCAAACTGGTCAAGGAACTGCACGTAGCTGACATCGCTGACCTGATCGAGTTTCTGCCTGCAGACGAGCGAATCCAGTTTATCGAGATGCAGGGCCGGACGTTCAATTTCGAAGTATTGCCTGAACTCGATGAGTCCCTGCGCGACGAGCTTATGGAGGCGCTCCCGAACCAGTTCATCTCTTCTGCCGTTCGCAAACTCGATACCGATGACGCCCTTTACCTCATCGAGGATATGGATGAGGAGGATCAACAGGAAATCCTCTCCAAGGTCTCGCGCGAAGACCGGACTGCACTGGCCAGGGGGCTTGAGTATCCTGAATATTCAGCTGGGCGCCTGATGCAGACCAGCTTTGTTGCAGTGCCGTCGTTTTGGTCGGTGGGGCAGACCATTGATTACATGCGCAATGAAGAAGATCTGCCGGAGGACTTCATAGAAATCTACATCGTTGATCCGATGTTTCACACGGTTGGCTTCGTGCCGGTGAGTCTGGTTTTGCGGCATCCCAGATCACAGCAGATATCGGAAATTATGCGCGAACATGAGGTCGTCTTTAATGTGACAGACGAGCAAGACGACGTGGCCTACAAATTTGAACAGTATCACCTTGGTTCAGCCGCTGTCGTTGATGATAATGACAGGCTGGTTGGCTCCATAACCATTGATGACATTGTTAATGTTATCCAGGAAGAAGCCAGCGAAGACATCCTGCGTCTGGGCGGCGTGGGTGATGAAGAAATTACCGATACGATCTGGACTACGACGCAGTCGCGGTTTGGCTGGCTGGCGCTCAATCTGCTGACCGCCGTATTGGCGTCGTGGGTTATTTCGCTGTTCGACGCCTCCATTGAACAGATGGTGGCATTGGCAATCCTGATGCCCATTGTTGCTTCGATGGGCGGCAATGCAGGTACCCAGACCATGACTGTTGCCGTCAGGGCGATTGCCCAGAGAAACCTTGGTCCGGTAAACGCGGTTCGCGTCGTGATACGCGAAAGTACCGTTGGTATTCTGAATGGCCTGGCCTTCGCCATCATCATGGGGTTGTTTGCCTGGTGGTGGTTTGGCTCCGATCAGTTGGGTCTGGTAATAGCGGCGGCGATGGTCATCAATATGTTTGCCGCTGCACTGGCCGGTATACTGATACCACTTGCTCTGGATCACTTCGAAGTCGATCCTGCAATCGCCTCCGGGGTGTTCGTAACAACCGTCACGGATGTTGTCGGGTTCTTTGCGTTTCTCGGTTTGGCCGCCTGGTGGTTGTTGTAGGCGTGGCAGTCAGCGGAAACAGTATGCCGGCGGGAAATCAAACCACCCACCAGGCTTTCACCCTGGATGCATAACCTGACCATTGTTCGCCAAATTTCCGTTCGAGATGCGCTTGTTCGCGCACAACTGCGAGATGGTGAGTTGCAATTATCGCAATTGGTGTGGCGATAACCAGCCATCCGTTCTGCAATACCAGCCCCAAACCCAGTGTTGCGACTGAATTGCCCACATAAATCGGATTGCGCATTAGAGCAAAAGGGCCCGTTGTTACAAGACGATCAGCAGCTCTATGAGGCAGTATATTGGTGCGTGCCGAGGCCATTGTCACCATGGCCCAAACATCCAGCACAATTCCAAACGTCAGGACCGCGTAACCGGGTGTTTTAAAGTTGGCAACCAGTCCAAGTGGATAAGTGTGCTGCATAAGCAATCCGAGGACAACAAGCCCGCCAAATATCATCGGCGGCCACGGCAGTGTGTTCGGGGTTTCATTCGCCATTGCTGGTTGCTTTCTCGTGGTTTTCCCAGTCATGATGAAGGCAGTAATCTCTAAAAAGCAAAGAGGCATTAGGGCACATGAGAACTGTATCGGCGAATGGAGCCAACATTCCGGCAATTGGCCTTGGAACCTGGGAGTTGCGGGGCCAACAATGCGCTGAACTGGTCTCCGCAGCACTTCAGAATGGGTATACCCACGTGGATACGGCGCAGATGTATCAGAACGAGGCCGCGGTGGGCGAAGGTGTCAGGGCCTCTGGTGTAAATCGGGATCAACTGTTTCTTACTACCAAGGTTTGGCCGGACAACTTCTCAAGCGATGATTTTGCCCGTGCGGTTGACGAACGGCTTGAGTTGTTGGATTGCGGGACTGTCGATTTACTGCTGTTGCACTGGCCGTCCCGTGTCGTGCCGATGGCGGAGACTATCACAGCGTTGAACAAGGCCAAGCAGGCCGGTTTGACCCGTCACATCGGTATCTCCAACTTCACCGTGCAGCAAGTAGATGAAGCAGTGGCGCTTTCAGATGAACCGCTGGTATGCAATCAGGTTGAATTTCACCCGTTATTGAACCAGGACAAGGTGCGCGCAGCCTGTTCGCGCCACGGGCTTGCGGTCACCGCTTATTGTCCCATCGCGCGGAACAAGGTAGCGGCCGAGCCGATGATTACGGAAATTGCCCAGCGCCATGAAGTCAGCCCCGCGCAAATTGCCCTGGCCTGGCTGGCCGGGCACGGTGATGTCATTTCAATCCCGCGTTCTTCCAAGCCCGACAGACTTGCAGATAACCTGAAAGCACTGGAAATTTCCCTCAATCAGGCGGAGATGGACGAGATTAGCGGTTTGGCGTCCCGCAATATCAGGCTGGTGGATCCGGAAAGTGTCAGACCGGACTGGGATCTGGTGTAGGGCAACCCTGAAATTTAAGGCTTCACTGAACTCTGCCCGCTTCAGGCTGCCTGGTTCTGGCTCAGGCCCCAACCCTTTGATGTCCCGCCCATTTTCTGGGCCCAGGTCTGGAGTGTGGCCTCAACAGTATGAATTTCCTGAGGAACAGGGGCCATGCTGAGCGTGACTGCAACCTGCCATACACCGTCGCCTACCATTTTAGATTCGGCGGACAAGCAGTTGTCTGCGTGCCGCGAAATTTCCATGATTTCGTTGACCGAACCCTGGTTTGGAAGTTCAGCAAAAAATTGTATGCCAACCTGTTCCACATGGGCCTGCGGAATGCTTGATTGTGTTGCGATGGTTAGAGAGCCGGAAACAGGTGAGTCCTGCCGAGGTATTGTCGTTGCCGGTTGAGTGGCTGTTGCCAGACCAATGCGCGCCAGATTGGCGGTGGTATTTATCACACTGCCCTGATCTGCAATGTCCGAGGTTTTTTCGCGCGACATTACGTCCCGCAGTTTACCGAATAGACTTTCACCCATGTTCTACCGATCCCACATAACTGAAAATTTGAGTGCGGAAACCATAACGGGTTTTGACTAACGAAAGGTTGCGGAACGGTCGGTCGACTATCGTCGGGGCTTGACCCATCCGGTCTATCGATATGAAACTGCAGTTGATTTGAAGCGACTCAGCACGGGAACACACAGGTCATGCCTCAGGAGATAACAACCGGGATAAAGGAACTTCTTGCACAAGCGAAATCCGAGATTGCCGAGGTTGATGTTGCCGGCGCCCTTTCCCTGATCAAAAACGACAACGCCATGTTGATTGATATAAGGGATGTCCGCGAGTTATGGCGTGACGGCAAGGTGCCTGATTCAAAACATGTACCACGTGGCATGATCGAATTCTGGATTGCACCGGACAGTCCGTATCACAAGGAAATTTTCACTGAAGATCGTCCGTTTGTATTCATGTGTGCAGGTGGAATGCGATCTGCACTTGCCACCCAGATCGCCCAACGCATGGGGCTCAAGCCGGTCTATAATCTGATTGGCGGATTTGGAGCATGGCGTGAAGCCGAGGCGCCAGTTGTACCGCACGAAAAGAAGTAGGGTGCACCTCGGTTGTTGATGC
Organism: Alphaproteobacteria bacterium; assembly: GCA_024640405.1. Classification (GTDB taxonomy): domain Bacteria; phylum Pseudomonadota; class Alphaproteobacteria; order Rhizobiales; family Aestuariivirgaceae; genus Anderseniella. The sequence goes on from JAHEFB010000013.1 coordinate 8,905, forward strand.
GGATGTGGCTTGGTCATCGCAGTTTGCGACTGAAAACTGTGTAAACCGGACGGTTGAGAGTTGCTCCTACGGATGCAGGCGCGGATGGTGGGCATATGGCTTTGCATATTCTGAAATTGTGTGTCGGTGTCAGCGATATTCCGCAACTCGCGGAATGGCAAACCCTGCGACTTAGCACGGTGGGCAGAATTTGGCACATCACGAGAATGCTGCCCAAACGGGCTGACGAGATCGTGTCCGGCGGTTCTCTGTATTGGGTTATCAAGGGTATGGTGGCAGTACGCCAGCGCATTATTGAAATTGAACCGTTCAAGGATGAGGAAGGGATCTCCCGTTGCAAATTCATTTTTGACGAGGAACTGGTGCCGGTGCGGCCGCAACCGCGCAGACCTTTTCAGGGCTGGCGCTATCTCAAGGATGAGGACGCCCCCGTGGATCTGCCAAAGGGTGCGGCAGCGCACGACATGCCTGAAAAGATGCGCAATGAACTGGCCGAACTGGGCTTGCTGTAGGCGCCGGGCTGCTAAACAGCAATATTGTCGATCAGCCGTGTTTTTCCCAACCAGGCAGCCGCAAGAATACGCAACTCGGCCTCCGGCACGGATTTTACCGGCTCCAGGGTTTCTGCCACGCGTATCTCGACATAGTCGGTCTTGAAACCGTTTTGCTTGAGGGTTTTTTTGGCGGCGCTGCAGGCACGGGTCATGTTTTTGCCATTACGGATATCTGTAGCGAGATGTTGCAGGGTCTGATGCAGCATAGGTGCAATTGAGCGCTGTTCTTCAGACAAGTACGCATTCCTGGATGCAAGTGCGAGACCATCGTCTGCACGAACCGTAGGAACGCCAATTACACTGGTTGGGATGGAAAGGTCACGGGCCATTTTGGTTACGACCTTCAATTGCTGAAAGTCCTTTTCACCAAACATGGCATAATCACAACCTGCCGCGATGAACAGCTTTGCAACAACAGTTGTTACCCCCTCAAAGAAATGCGGGCGCGATTTGTCCTCCAATCCGGCCTTAGCCGGCCCGGCAGTGGAAACCGAAGTGCAAAAACCTTCCTGGTACATTTCCAGAAGCGGTGGTGCAAATATGAGATGAACGCCTGCTGCGCGCAGTTTTTCAACATCGGATTTCTCGGTGCGTGGATAAGCGTCCAGGTCTTCACCGGGGGCAAATTGCTGCGGGTTGACAAAAATGGTGGTCACGACCCTGTCCGCTGTTCGCAACCCCATTTCGACAAGCCGCAGATGTCCGTTGTGCAATGCACCCATTGTCGGCACCAGAGCAGTGCGCATATCCCTGCGCCGCCATTGTGATACTTGTGCCCGCAAGGCTTCGACGGTTCGAACTATTTTAAGTTTATCGGGCATCTATCTGGAATCGCATTGTTTGACGGTCGGTTTAACCCTATCACTTTTTCTGCCTGGTCGCAGTGGCTTCAGGGCCAAGAGGGGTTCCATCGGCAATGATGCAATCCCGCCAACAGGCGCACTCGTCAAACTGAAACCAATTGAGTGTCAAGTTCCAAGACTCCCGATTTGTTCGTGGACTTTTACGCTCCACGTTAACCGGCGAAATGATCTCGGAGCGCCGAGATCATTTTCAGGTTCAACAGACTAACGTCAGGATCCAGCGGTTTGGGTCGCGATGACATCTTGGCCACTACCAGTTGCTGCTCGGGGATCACGAACAAATTCTGTCCGTGTATACCAATGCAGAACACCATTGGACTATCGCTGCGTTCTACATACCACTTATTGCGGTAATGCATGTTGCTGGTTGGGAAATAGGGTGCGAAATCACCGTTGTTCCAGGCTTCCGGGTCACCGTTGTTCATCACATCGCAAATCCAGTCACCCGGCAACACCTGCTTGGTGCCGCGCATTCCGCCGTTCGACATGAGCAGGCCAACGCGGGCAAGGTCCCGCAAGGTGACGCACATGCCACCGGCAGCGCGTGGTGCGCCAAGTCGATCCACCGTGATATAGGCCGACGTTTCTGCTCCCATGGGTTGCCACAGATGTTGCGACATCAGGTCGGCATAACGGGTTCCGGTGGCGCGTTCGATAATCCACGCCATCAAGTCTGTATTTGGTGATACATAGTGAAAGCGTTGCTGGTGAGTGCCATCGGCATCGGTAACCTTGTTGAAAAAGCTTCTAAGGTCGGTAGCGATCTCGCCAGGTTCCAGAGGGTTCCATCCGGTTGACTTTCTGTATTCAATAATGGCTCCTGCAGTGGCTTCATAGTCCTCGTCGAATTGAATACCGGTGCGCATGTCCAGGACATTCTGAACACTTGCGCCATTCCACGCAGTGAACTGCATTTCCGGAAGGTACCTGGTAACCGGAGCTGAGACTTCCAGTTTGCCTTTTTGAGCCAGAATACCGGACAGGGCACCAAGCATCGACTTGGACACAGACATCAGGATGTGGGGTTTATGAGGACCAGCCGCATTGCGGTATTCTTCAGCTACTACCCGGCCATCATGGACAATAATGAACCCATCCGTATAGGTGGCTGCAAGGTATGCGTTCAGGTCGAGATTCTCATCTACAGCAAGAGTGGAAAGATCCCGCAGTTCCGTTTTCAATTGCCAGACATCCGAAGGATCGTTTGGTATGTCTGCGGTAGGGATAATCTCGCGGACATGGGAAAATGCCCAGGAACTGAAAGGCGCAGTGCGCCAGTTTGCAAGTGTGACCTGGTTGTGAGCCGATGGCGGAAATTCTCGCATTAGGTTGCTCATGGGCTGGTCTTTAAACTCCTGATTGTTCTACGGTCTGCATTTGTACACAGCACAATTAGAGTGGAACCAAGGACACAAGTAAATGCAGCATTACAAGGCAGGCACCAGACCAACCAAACAGGCTCCAGCCAGCTATTTCACGGGTACAGTATGGCAGGATCCCATTGTCGAAGCGCCAGAACCTGCGCGCATCCGCGCACTGCGGGTAACTTTTGAACCCGGTGCCCGGACAGCATGGCACACCCACCCGCTGGGACAGACGCTGGTAGTGCTGTCGGGCGCCGGGCGGTTCCAGACCGAAGGCGGCCCGGTTGTCGCCTTGATGCCCGGTGATGTCATGTGGATTTCTCCGAATGAGAAGCATTGGCACGGGGCTTCGCCGGACAACGGCATGGTACATATTGCTTTCCAGGAGGCGCTTGACGGAACTCACGCCAACTGGCTGGACCATGTGACGGACGAGGAGTATCTTGTGAACCCAGCAGAATAGGCGGCAAACCGCCTGGCAGCGGTATTTGTATTTTGTGCAGGAATTCCTATCTCTTTAAATATGTCATTTATCGGGGGAATTGCTTTTGACGAAACGCGAACATAGCAAATCTGGCCTGAAACCGGTTGTGGAACAACAATCAGGGAAGACACCTGCCGTGAGCGATGACGTTGATCATTTTCTCGCACAGTTGAAGGCAATTCCTGTTGCTGCGAGTCCGGGCCGCGGCCGGCTGATATTTGCCATGGACGCCACCATGAGCAGGCAACCCAGTTGGGACGCGGCCCTTCAGACCCAGGCGGAAATGTTTCGCGAAGCGGGCCGGATTGGCGGCCTTGACGTTCAGTTGATCTATTTCAGGGGATTCGGCGAATGTCGCGCATCAAAATGGGTGTCCAATGCCGAAAGCCTGGCTCGCCTGATGACAACGGTGGATTGTCGGGGCGGTAACACTCAAATCGGCAAAGTTCTGAAGCGTATCCGCAAGGAAGCCCAATCCAACAATGTCAGTGCGGTGGTCTATGTGGGCGACTGCATGGAGGAGAACATCGATCAACTGTGCCAGCAGGCCGGGGAAATTGGTTTGTTGGGTGTCCGCATGTTTATGTTTCAGGAAGGCCATGATTCAGTTGCCCGCAATGCGTTCGCTGAGATTGCCCGTCTGACCGGCGGCGCTTACAGTCGGTTTGATTCCGGTTCTGCGGATCACTTGCGGGAATTGTTGTCTGCGGTGGCAGTTTATGCTGCCGGAGGGCGTGCCGCACTTGAAAGCTACTCGGGCAAACAGGGAAATGGCGTTCGCGGACTTTTGGAGCAGATGAGTTGATGCAGTATGCCATTGCCGCCATAGCCGTGTTCGTGGGTGCTGCGTTGCTGCTTCCGCGACTCGTTAACGCAAACCCCTCGACCATCGCTTTCGCCACCCGTAACGGCGTTTCAGGCCTTGTACTGGGATTGGCTGTGTTCTTTGCGCTTCGTGGTTTGATGGCTGTGGCCGTTCCGTTGTTCTTGTTCGGGCTGTTTCTTCACGGCGCGCGCAAGGGTTTCAACCGGACCAGTAAATCGTCCGGGCAAAAATCCTCGGTCCGAACAGCAATGCTTGATATGTGGTTGAACCATGATGATGGAACCATGGACGGGACAGTCTTGTCAGGCAACCTGAACGGTCGACAATTGTCCGAGCTTGAACTGAATGAGTTGCTTGGACTTCTCGGTGAATGCGTTGCCGCCAATGACCAAAGCGAAGCATTGTTGATGGCATACCTGGACCGAGTTCATCCCCGGTGGAGAGAGCAGGCGGGGCAGGCCGGGAATGCAAATGGCGGCAGCGCCATGAGCAGGGATGATGCGCTGGATGTTCTGGGCCTGAAAGAAGGTGCGAGCGAAAAGGAGATTCGCGCCGCTTACCGGCGAATGATGAAAAAACACCATCCGGACAACGGCGGGTCAGCTTACCTGGCTGCGCGTATCAATGAAGCCAATGATGTTCTGACGGCCGGCAAACCTTAGCAACAAATACAGCTGTGATACTTTGGTTGGAGGCGGTGTCTGGTTCTCCGGGCTCAGCTTTTGGGCGCCAGGGGAAAACATCCAACGCCTGCGCGTTTTAGCTGGCGACAGGCGCTGCTTGCCTGGTCCCTGTTCAGACCCGAGAAGCGGGCGCGATACAGCGTGTTGCCGTTTTTATCCACCTCCATCAGGAAGGGTGTTGCCTGCCTGAGTTCAGCTACACGGCGGGTTTTGGCGGCATCCAACCGCTCGCGGGCGCCCTGACGTGTTGGAAAGGCACCAATCTGTATATTCCAGGATGCCTTGTGACTGGCCCGGTGTTGGTTTGTGGTCGCGGGTTTAGGCGCAGAGACGGCCGCAGCCCATATTTTCGTGTCAGTTGGGGGCAGGGCCGGTTCCTGAGAACGTCGTGTTGCAGATGGCAAAATCCGGGACTGATCCTTGGCCGGTTCCGTTACAATCGCCAAATTTGTTATGGGATCAGCGACGTTCAGGCTGTCGGTTTTTGCGGAAGAAGACTGCACGACTACCGAGGTAAACGTAACACCGGCCAATGGCAGTGGTTCCGTCAATTGCTGTGTGATGCCTGATTCTTCGTTTTCTGAGGCGAATTCAGCCGGGGCCTCTGCGACCGGAATAGTATGCTGATAGGCTGACGCCAACTCGGCAAGTTTAGCCGTCTCCGCAGGCGCGAGCGAAGGTTTTTTACGCGGTAAGGGTGCGCTTCTGCTGGAGGGGTCCGTTGCCTTCTTCCCGGTGTTCTCTTCAGCAGCTTTGGTTTTTGTCGCCTTGTAGCCGGGTGGATTGCCCGCAACTACGGCGATTTTCGTGCCGCCCCGAGTTGCCTTTTTCAGATCACGTTTGAGAATCTTGGTCATAAAAGCATTGCGGGAGCGGCCACTGCGCCCTCCCATAACCACAGCAACGATACGGCGGCGTCCGACGACTCTGGATGATACAAGATTGAAACCGGATGCGCGGGTGTACCCGGTTTTAATTCCGTCGACACCTTTTACCCTGCCTAGCAATCTGTTGTGATTGCGATATTGACGGTTGCGATACTTGAAAGTGCGAGTGGCGAAATTTTTGTAGTATTTTGGAAAATCGCGCTGAATCCGCAAACCAAGAGTGGCCATATCTCTTGCAGTGGTTACCTGGCGACTGTCGGGCAAGCCATTGGGATTGGTGAATCTGGTTCTGGTCATTCCCATTGCACGTGCCTGGTTTGTCATGCGTTTGGCAAAACCTTCCTGGGAGCCGCCAATATGTTCCGCGATTACCATCGCTGCGTCATTTGCCGATTTGGTAATCAGAGCGAACATTGCATCGCGGGCTGTTATCGTCGACCCAACCCGCAAGCCGAGTTTGGATGGTTGCTGGGCGGCGGCATGTTTTGAAACTTTCATGGGGGTGGAAAACGTCATTCTGCCGGCGTCGATATCCTGGAACATCAGGTAAAGCGTCATGACCTTTGTCAAAGAAGCCGGGAAACGTTTGGAATCTATATTGCTGGCGTAAATCACATTGCCAGTGGAAGCGTCGACAGTAATCGCACTGAACGCAGGCCTTGCAACAGCCTGTCGGCTGCTTCCCGCGAACAACAACAGGGCCATGACAAGCGCCATAAAAACAGCCAGTCCCTTGTCGTAACTGGATTGAGTTGTAAACTGATTGACCGTCAAGATGCCCATAATACGTACTACCCACCAGTTTGACACTTCACTTCAGGTAACGTGTCTGATCCATATACCTAGTCGATTCGACAACGAATCAACAAGATTGCTGTCCACAGGTGCGCGCTGGAATTTGTCGGTGGATTAGTACTGGCACCGGCATACCTGCCAATACCGATAATTTACACACACACTAACAATTCGGACATATACGCGCCCGGTCTATCCAACTTTCAGGTCGATAACGACCCCGTAAGTCCGATGACTCCCCCGTCATCGCAAACAAATCATGAAGGATGAGCCTTACTAACCGGTAAACAGGGCGACGATTGGGCCTGTCATTTTGATGTCTGAAACTTTTTATGGTGCAGTGCACAAAAATGCTTGACAAAAAATGGTGCAGTGCATATATCAACGTCATCCGAAGAGTTCGGGGTCACACACACCAAGGATTTTTATCATGTTCAAGTCATTCGAAGATATGCAGGCTGCAGGCAAACAGGGTTTTGACGCTTACATCTCAAGCGCAAATGCATTCAACAAGGGTTTCCAGACACTTGCCACTGAAGCTGCAGAGCTCACAAAGAAGTCTTTTGAAGATACAGTTGCACTGACCGAGAAGGTCGTTGCTTCCAAGTCAATCGAAAAGGCAGTTGAATTGCAGCAGGCACATGTCACCAAGTCTTATGAAGACTTCATGGCGCAGGCCAACAAATTCGGCCAGTTCTACATGGAAACTGCCAAGGAAGCATACAAGCCTTTCGAAGCTCAGGTCGAAAAGTTCGCTCCCAAATCTTCCAAGTAAGCAGCATGCACTAGAGCGACATAGGTTCATTTGAGCCCATAAAGTTGCTCTAGCACTCTGGAATCGATCAGTTTTGTGACTTTTGATTGAATCAATCAAAAGTCATACTGATCTGGTGCAGGGATACGGCGTCCCTGGTGGTGCTTGCCAATGCCAACCGTCTGACACCTGGTGTCAGGCGGTTTTTTGTGTCTGAATTTGGCGGGGAATTTTCTCAAGGCAGGAAAATTTTTGTCAAATCCTCGTATCTCACCCATTGACGCCTATATGCTAGGGCATGGATGATTGCGTTGCCGGATGGTTGCAACGTTCCATCGCGGCGATTGCCCTGATCAAGCGTGTACGGTTTTCAATGTCGATATATCTGGCTGACAAAGACAAAAATGGTGGTGACCAAGGCGACGGCGAAGGCCAGACCGGTGTTATTACGCGCGAACAGGTCAAAACCAAGAAACCTAGCATGTACAAAGTGCTGCTTTTGAATGATGATTACACACCCATGGAGTTTGTGGTGCATGTGTTGGAACGGTTCTTTGGCAAAAACCGGGAAGAGGCGACCGTGGTAATGTTGCATGTGCATCAAAAAGGTGTCGGCGTATGTGGTGTCTACACATACGAAATTGCCGAAACGAAAGTTACACAAGTCATGGATTTTGCCAGGCAGCATACTCATCCGCTGCAGTGCACCATGGAAAAGGAATAGGAGCCTCGCGTGCCGACATTTTCCCGTAGTCTTGAACAAGCGCTACATCGGGCTCTGGCATTGGCCAGTGATCGTAGTCATGAATACGCCACGCTGGAGCATCTGTTGCTGGCATTGGTGGATGACAAGGATGCAGCATCGGTGATGCGCGCCTGCAGTGTCGACGTGGATCAGTTGCGTCGCAGCCTGGAAAACTATGTCGACAATGACCTGGCAAGCCTGGTGATGGCTACCGGTGATGACGCAAAACCAACCGCAGGTTTTCAGCGGGTTATCCAGCGCGCGGTCATTCATGTGCAATCGTCCGGAAGAGAAGAAGTTACCGGCGCCAATGTGCTGGTTGCCATCTTTGCCGAACGGGAGAGCCATGCGGCCTATTTTCTGCAGGAACAGGATATGACCCGGTACGATGCGGTCAATTTCATATCGCATGGCATAGCCAAGAAACCTGGCTTGTCGGAAAGCAGGTCGGTGCAGGGAGCAGCTTCTGACGAAGAAAACGAGGAAGGCGAAGACGTTATCGACGGAGAAAAATCTGGTGATGCGCTGGATAATTTCTGCATTAATCTCAACCAGAAAGCCACCGATGGCAAAATTGACCCGCTGATTGGGCGTGAATCCGAGGTGGATAGAACCATTCAGGTCCTGTGCCGCAGGTCCAAGAACAATCCGCTGTTTGTGGGAGATCCGGGTGTTGGCAAAACCGCAATTGCGGAAGGCCTTGCTCGCAAGATTGTGAAGGGTGAAGTTCCAGAAGTGCTGAAAGAATGCACAATATTCCAGCTGGATATGGGGGTCTTGCTGGCCGGCACGCGCTATCGCGGTGATTTCGAAGAACGTCTCAAAGCCGTGATCAAGGAAATCGAGGAATATGATGGAGCCATCATGTTCATCGACGAAATTCACACGGTAATTGGCGCCGGCGCCACGTCCGGCGGAGCGATGGACGCGTCCAATCTGCTCAAACCGGCATTGTCGGCGGGTTCCCTGCGTTGTATCGGTTCGACCACTTACAAGGAGTACCGTCAGCATTTCGAGAAGGACCGGGCGCTGGTTCGCAGGTTCCAGAAGATCGACGTCAAGGAGCCTTCGGTTCCCGATGCGATCAAGATTCTGACCGGCCTCAAGCCGTATTTCGAGGAATTTCACAAGGTTCGCTATACCAATGATGCGATAAAGTCTGCGGTGGAGCTTTCCAGCCGCTACATCAATGATCGGAAGCTGCCGGACAAAGCCATTGACGTAATCGATGAAACCGGCGCATCGCAAATGTTGCTGGCGGAAAACAAGCGCAAAAAAACCATTGATGTCAAAGACATCGAGGCGGTTATTGCAACCATGGCCCGCATCCCTCCCAAAACTGTTTCCAAGAATGACCGGGAATTGCTCAAGGACCTGGATACTGAACTCAAGCGCGTAGTATTTGGGCAGGATGATGCGATTGGTGCTCTGTCTTCGGCTATCAAGCTGTCTCGTGCGGGACTGAGAGAACCTGAAAAGCCGATCGGTTGTTATCTGTTCTCCGGACCGACAGGCGTCGGCAAAACCGAAGTGGCCAAACAACTGGCAGCTGTTCTCGGTGTCGAGATATTGCGCTTTGACATGTCGGAATACATGGAGCGGCATTCGGTTTCTCGTTTGATTGGAGCGCCTCCGGGTTATGTCGGCTTTGATCAGGGCGGACTGCTGACCGACGGCATTGATCAGAATCCCTACAGCGTGCTGCTGCTGGACGAGATTGAAAAGGCTCACCCGGATCTGTTCAATGTTCTGCTTCAGGTCATGGACCACGGCAAATTGACGGATCACAACGGCAAGTCGATCGACTTCCGGAACGTTATTTTGATCATGACCACCAATGCCGGGGCCGCTGATCTGGCCAAATCGGCATTTGGATTTACACGTTCCAAACGTGAAGGTGACGACAGCGAAGCGATAAACAAGATGTTTACGCCAGAGTTCCGCAACCGGCTTGATGCAACGATTGGTTTCGGGCATTTGCCGCCGGAAGTTGTGCGTCTGGTAGTGCAGAAGTTCGTGTTGCAACTGGAAGCCCAGCTGGATGAACGACAGATCAATATTGAACTGTCTGATGAGGCTGCCGACTGGCTTGCGCGCGAAGGTTACGATGAACAGATGGGTGCCCGGCCGCTGTCCAGGGTTATACAGAAATACATCAAGCAACCGCTGGCGGATGAAGTGTTGTTCGGCAAGCTGGTCAAGGGCGGAACGGTGAGCGTGCTGCTCGGCAAGGACGATCAGGGTCTTGATGAGTTGAAGTTCAAGTTCCTGTCGCGCGATCAGGAAAAGGCGCTGCCGAAACCGGTTGAGCGTAAATCCCTGCCACGCAACAAAAAATCCGTTGCGGAAAAGTTACAGACACCGTCGCCTGCATCAAAAGCTGCAGCGAAAAAGAAGAAGGGTGGTGGTGGAACGCCGGGCCGCACTGAAAAGGTGAAGTGACTGGCGTCTCGCGTGGGAATTTTGCTGTAAAATGAGCGAATACTGCGCCGGGTCTCAACAGGTCCGGCGTTTTCGCATGTAGACCATGCGGCTGTGCGGGTTGCGGGAGTGCCTCGCGTACCAGTAAGTATGCAGCATGGGGCAGATAACACAATCTGACGATCAACATGACGTCGCCGCCTATGACTGGGCCGGCATGCCGAGTGGTATTCGGGCGGCCTTTTCCCTGCCTGGCCTGGTCATGGCCTGTTCATTCATCGGGTTTGGCGCTCTGATACATGATGTCGGATTTCCGTTGCTCGCCGGTGTTGCGACGATCCCCCTGATATGGGCCTTGCCCGGCCAGGTGCTGTTTGTGACCATGTGGCAATCAGGCGCAGCGCTGCCCGTGATTGCAGCGGCGGTCTCGCTGACGGCTGTTCGCCTGCTGCCGATGACCATAGGGGTGTTGGCCCAGGTCCGGTTGAAACAAGCGGGCCGGGTGCCGGAATTCCTGCTTGGCCACTTCACCGCTGTTACGATCTGGGTCTTGTCGCTGACCAGCCTGCATGACGTTTCCGCACCAAGGCAGTTGCCGTGGCTTGTTGGCCTGGGCGTTGCCCTGATGGGACTTATGATACTGGTCGTGCCGACCGGATACTATCTTGCCGAAAGCCTGCCAACCGCGCTGGCCGCAGCCATGGTGTTCTTCACGCCGGCGTTCTTCTTGCTGTCTCTATTGTCCGGCGCAATTTGGCGGTTCGACTACGCCGCCGTTTTTTTGGGTTGTCTCATTTTGCCGATTGCGCGGTACTACGCGCCGGAATTCGACCTGTTGATTGCAGGTGTTGGCGGCGGGACCCTTGCATTCATCTGTTTGCGTCCACGCCGCAAGGGGTTGCTGAAATGAATGAGAGCTTGGTGATCGTGGCAGCCATGATCCCGGCCGGGTTTGCCGCCACCTATATGTGGCGGGCACTGGCGGTAGTCGCCGTGACCCGGATCGATCCGGAAAGCGACCTGTTGTTGTGGGTGAGGGCGGTATCCACGGCGCTGGTTGCGGCTCTGGTCATGCGCATGATCATTGTGCCGTCCGGAGTTCTGGCCACCATTGCCGTTGAACACCGCATTGGCGCTGTGGCGATTGGCATCGCGGTTTTCTACGCGGCATCACGGTCAACGCAAGTTGCAACCTTTGCGACAGTCATCGCCCTGGTGTTACTTCACATAGTGTCGGGTTGACCGTGTATCGGCTGGCAGGGATTAACAGTTAAGTACGGCGCGCAGTTTTTCAGCCCAGTCCGCGAGATCATCCTGATCGGCCATATCGGTGGCTGGCGGTCGCATTTTCACACCCTCATGGCGTGGAACGACATGAACATGGGTGTGGAACACCACCTGGCCACCGGCACTTTCGTTGAACTGCTGGATCGTTATGCCGTCAGCATCAAATGCCTTGATGACCGCATGCGCCACTTTCTGGACTGTCGCCATTACCGCATTTAGATCATCGGTCGCAATGTCTAGCATGTTGCGTGACGCAGCCTTTGGAATGACCAGGCAGTGCCCGTCCGCGCGCGGCATGATGTCCATGATCGCAATGGTCTTGTCGTCTTCGTAAATCTTGTGGCTGGGCAGTTCGCCGCGCAGGATCTTGGCGAATATGTTGGCGTCGTCGTAAGTCGTCATTGATCATCCCCAATCTGAATTCAGTTACAGGTGACTAACTCAGAATTCGTGTTACGCCAACCTTCAATAGTCATCTTCAGGCTGGCCTTTTCTGAAAGGCGAGTGATGTTGCTCGATAAGTTTGTTGTCACGCGCAACTGCCTTGCGCTCCTGCTCCAGGTAATCAGCCACGGCAGAACGCAGACGCGGGTCCTGGATCATGTGGACGGATCGGGTGGTGACGGGCAGGTAGCCGCGTGCCAGCTTGTGGGGACCCTGTGCGCCGGCTTCCACCCGTTTCAGGCCACGAGTTATGGCGAATTCGATTGCTGTGTAGTAGCAAACCTCAAAATGCAGACAATCGTGGTGTTCTATGCAACCCCAGTTGCGGCCATATAATGCATCGCCGCCGATAAAATTTATCGCGCCGGCAACCCAACGCCCGTTGTTTCGAACCATGATCAGGGCAATGTCGTCGGACATGGCATCGCCCACGCAAGAGAAAAATTCCCGGGTGAGGTAGGGTGTTCCCCATTTCCGGTCACCGGTATCGATGTAAAAATGGAAAAAGTTATCCCAGTGGTCCTGGGTTATTTCATCACCAGTCAAAACCTGAATTTCCAACCCGGCCTTCGCCACCGCCTCCCGTTCCTTGCGGATGTTCTTTCGCTTGCGCGAAGAAAGAACCGCAAGAAACTCGTCAAATGAAGAATACCCGTTATTGTGCCAATGAAACTGGGTGTCGTTGCGCTTTAACCAGCCAAGCTCGCCAAAGTCAGTATATTCATCCTCGTTAATGAAAGTCATGTGGGCTGAAGATGCTCCCAGACGGGCGGCCAGTTGATCAGTTGCGCTGGCCATGGCGGCCCGGGACTGCCTGACCTGGTCCTGCCGGGCGGCAAGTACCCGTGGGCCTGTTGCCGGCGTGAACGGAACAGATATCTGCAGTTTGGGATAATACTGTCCGCCGGCCCGCTGGATGGCTTCAGCCCATCCATAATCGAAGACATACTCACCCTGCGAGTGGTTTTTCAGATAACACGGCATGACGGCGATGGTTTTTCCGGCACTGGATTTAAGCTGCATGTGCTGACCCAGCCAGCCGGTCTCCGCGACAGCTGAGCCCGAATTTTCCAATGCCAGCAGGAAAGCATGACGCACAAACGGGTTGTATGGACGCCATGCCGGATTGGCGCATGCGTCCCACGTGCTGGGTTCAATGCCGGCGATGGATTGATGAACCTCGATAGAAAACTGGTCTTGTTCCGGTTTCGTCATAATGGGACTTAGACCATGACCTTAGCCAGATACCCTTCAAATGTAACCTGATCGCACCATCTTAGCGCATCTGATGCTTCTTGTTCGGATCGGATCGTCCAGCAAATCATCGGGGTGTGTGTTTTCCTGTAACTACGAGATACAGGACAGGGCAGCCAGTGTTTGTCCAGAGACAGGAAATCCGGCCTGGTGACATCGGCGTGGCGAAATTCCCGCAATGAAAGCCTGGTTGCAAAAGGCAGCCACGGGTAATCGTCCTGCGTCGCGCCGTCGGCAACGATGCCCCGCATGATGTTTGGGGCCTCATGAGCAAGCCAGGCAACCTGAACCGGGTCAAACGACATTACAGCGGCGTTTCCCTCATAAGATCCCAGACATTGCGCGGTCCTGCGTACCAATTCGGTGTTTCGCTGCCAATCACTCTTGACCTCGATAATCAGACCTGCCCGTCCGGCCACCATGTCCAATACCTGCAAAAGTGTCGGGATGGTGCCTTTGCCGTTTGCATAGGCGGTCTGGTTCAATTTTGCCGCTGTGAATTTGGTGATAGAACCGGTTTCGCCGGTCAACCGGTCCAGTGTGCGGTCATGGAACACCATTGCCTCGCCATCAGCGGACATTTGAACGTCGAGTTCGATGGAATAACCACTTGCGATGGCCGCCCCGATAGCCGGCAGGGAGTTTTCCTCCACGCCGTGTTTCGTGTCATGCAATCCGCGATGTGCGATGGGCAGGCTCGTCAACCAATCACAATCGGGGTCGGATGGCCGCCACATCGGCACTAGCCTTCTATTCGATCTCTACAACTGCTTCTATTTCGACCGAAAGATTGATTGGCAGTGATCCCGCGCCAACAGCAGACCGGGCATGTTTTCCCTTGTCACCGAACACGGCAACCATCATGTCGGACGCTCCATTGATGATTTTGGGCTGATCTCCGAAGCCCGGCACACCGTTTACAAAACCAACAAGTTTGACGATGCGCTTGACCCGATCCAGATTGCCGTCACAGGCCTGTTTCACCTGGGCGATGATGTTTATGGCGCACAATTTTGCGGCTTCGGTGGCATCTTCAACAGAAATACTGTCGCCTACTATGCCCTGATACATGAATTCGCCATCCTTGAGCGGTACCTGACCGGCGGTAAACACCAGATTGCCTGTGCGAACCCAGCCGACATAGTTGGCAACCGGGGCTGCAGGCGTCGGAATTTCGATGCCCAGTTCTGCCAGGCGGTCGTCGATAGTACCCATTATTAAATCCTCTGAATGGTTCAAGGTGACTTATGTCTGCCGCAATCTAAGGGCGGATGCGACACTTGACCAGCCCGGAAATGCGAAGCTTTGCGAAGTCGTTGCTTGCGGTGATCGGCCGGGTCAAGCTAGCGTATCTGTGGATTGAACCAGGGATATTTGTTGATGACCAAAATTGTTTTTCTGGACCGGGGTACTTTCGCCCCGGAGATTGATCTTGTACGTCCGGCGATCGATCACGAATGGGTGGAATATGCCGCCACGCCTGCCGACAAGATTGTTGAGCGGCTGGAAGGGGCAACTGTTGCCATAACCAACAAGGTGCCGATCCGGGCCGAGACACTTGAAACACTTCCGGATTTGAAAATGGTTTCCGTGGCCGCCACCGGGTTTGATGTCATCGATGTACCTGCCTGCCGCAACCATGGCGTCACCGTTTCAAATGTGCGCGGATATGCCGTCACCACGGTACCGGAACATACATTTGCGTTGATATTTTCATTGCGTCGAGCCATCGCCGCCTACGCTCAGGATGTGGTTGACGGCAAGTGGCAGGAATCAGGGCAGTTCTGTTTTCATACCCACTCCATGAAGGATCTCAGAGGATCAACGCTGGGAATATTCGGCGAAGGCAGCCTGGGGCAGTCAGTGGCAGAGATTGCACGCGCACTCGGCATGACAGTGCTGTTCGCCGCACACAAGGGAGTGGACGGTCTTGGCCCGCTTTACACACCATTTGACGAAGTTCTTGAGCGGTCCGATGTCATCACTTTGCATTGTCCGTTAATGCCCGGCACCCGAAACATGCTTGCCGGTGAGGAATTCAGGAGAATGAAGCGCCAGCCGCTGATTATAAATACGGCTCGTGGCGGGTTGGTGGATGAGGAAGACCTGGTTGCAGCTTTGGACGATGGTCTGATAAGCGGAATTGGGTTTGATGTGCTGACCATCGAACCACCCACGTCCGACCATCCACTGATGAAAGTTGCAAACCGGCCGAATGTGATCATAACACCTCATGTGGCCTGGGCGAGTTTCGAAGCTCAAACCGAGTGCTGGCGGCAGACCGTTGACCATGTAAATGCCTTTTTCGAGGGGCAAGCAAAGAATGTGGTAATTTGAACTGGAGTTTGAGATAATTGCACAAACCTTGCGGAGTACGGTCTTGAACAAGATATCCAATTTGTTTGGTCATGCAGTCGTGCTGGCCTGCGGCTTGTCTTTCGTGTTGCCTGCGTATGCTGCATCGCCTCTGGCTGCGCACCGCGCCGTTTATGACATTTCGCTCAAATCGGCGGAAGACAGAAGTGGCATTTCTGGCGCCAACGGCCGCATGGTTATCGAGTTCAGCGGCAGCGGTTGTGAAGGTTGGACGGTAAACTTCCGGATGATGAACCAGTTCTTTCTGACGGGCGGTAAATCTCGCGTGTTGGACAGCAGGTCATCTATGTGGGAATCCGGAAAAAGTGATCAATTGCGCTATGTGCAACGTCAATTCGTTGACAGCAAGCTGCAGGAAGAAAAAGAGCTGCGTGCGAAACTGGCAGCCGGAAGGTCCGGCGGTTCCGGCGCCATTACAAAACCCAAGGAAGAAATCTTTTCTCTACCGGAGGGTGTAACATTCCCGGTCGATCACCAGTTGAAGATAGTCAAAGCGGCTGAAGCAGGGCAGTCTCGCGACGAAACTTTGCTCTATGACGGATCAGACGGTTCCAATCCCGCCGTTGCAATTACCTTTATCGGATCCAAAAGGGACGCAGGGAAAGATCAGACCGACGCCAAGATGAAGGACGTCAACGGATTGTCCGGCTGGCCTGTTTCGATTTCATATTACAAGCCGGACAAACAGGACCAGGAGACACCGGAGTATCAGGTCAGCATGGTGCTTTACGAGAATGGTGTCTCGGGTGACATGAGCCTGAATTACGGTGATTTCGTTCTGAATGCCAAATTAATCAACATCAAGCTCCTGGAAGTCAATTCCTGTGACTAGCTGTGAGCTTTCAACAGGTCATTCAGGTCGCAAATAGAACCGAACAGGTGGCTTTCTGACGCGATAATTTCCAGCGCCATATCGTGCCAGTTCTGCTGGGGCGAACTACAGCAGTCAGCAACTGTGAGGCACCAGTATCCGGCGTCGACGGCTTCGCGCAATGTTGAATGTACACAACATTGCGTTGTTACGCCGGCAAGCACCAGATGGGTTATGCCGCTATTCTGCAGTAGGTCCTGCAAACCGCTGCCGTGCAGTTTTCCGAAACCCGGCTGGTCAATTACCGGTTCGCGGGGCAGCGGTTTCAATTCATCAACGAAATCACAACCGTGTTCGCCCCGTATCAGGTATTTGCCGTCTCGGCCTGGCCTTCCCACATAATTCTGGCTTGCCTTATGCGCCGTAACATCAGACAGATCTGCGGCATAGGATTCTCTGGTGTGGATGATTTCGCAACCCCAGTCCCTCATGACAGCGGTGAGTTTCGCAAAGTTTGGAATAATCCGGGCCATTTCATTTGGTTGTCCGTCGTCGCCGGTTAGAAAATCCCGCTGCATGTCGATTGCCAGGAAAGCGGTACAGGCAGGGTCGATATCGAATGTCCTCTGGTGCCAGCACTTGATTCGACGAGCTGTCATGATCTCGTGTCCTTGAGGCTTCTGCCTTTTTCAATAGCCGCAGTGCCGTACTTGTCGCGAAGTTTGTCCATGGCCAGTTCTACTTTTGCATTCGCATCAGCTCGTTGATCAAGGCCGCCAACCTCCGCGTCCGTTTCCATGTGCACGAGGTTGGAAATGCCCACACCGATTAGCCGAAACGCAGTTTTTCCATCGACCTCGCGCTCCAGCATCGGTCTTGACGCATCAAAAATCCTGATCGCCAGCGACGTTGGATCCGACAACGAGGTGTTTCGGGTACGGGTCTTGAAGTGATCCGTCTTCAGTTTAAGGACCACCGTACTACCGGCCATGAACTCCTTCTTCGCACGTCGTGATACTTTTTCCGCCAGTCGCCAGAGTTGCTTCTCAAGATCGTGGTAGTTTTTGAGATCGGTGTTGAATGTTGTCTCGGCAGAGATGCTTTTTGATGCGCTCAAGCCTTCCACAGTTCGGGCATCCTGTCCGCGTGACAGGTGGTACAGGCGGGACCCCATGGAACCGTACTGTCGCATCAATTCGTTCTTTTCCATCTGCTGCAACTGACCGATAAGTCGGATGCCGTTCTTGTTGAGTTTGCTCTGCATGGCCGCGCCCACGCCCCAGATGAAACTGACCGGCCGGTCCCGCAAAAACTCAACACATTCATCGGGACCTAGTACAAACATGCCTCGCGGTTTGTCCATGTCGGACGCCAACTTGGCGAGGTACTTGGTGTGCGACAGCCCGATTGACACGGTAATACCGATGTCCTGTTCTATCGTTTTTGCGAGTCTGCACAGGGCCTTAACCGGACTCATGCCATGCAATCGTTCAGTGCCGGTCAAATCCATGAATGCTTCGTCAATCGATATCGGTTCGACCAGCGGTGTGAGTTGTCTCATCAACTCCCGTACCTGCTTGCCAACCGCGGCATACTTGGTCATGTCAGGCTTGATTACGACAGCTTTTGGACAAGCCTTCAAAGCCTTGAACATGGGCATTGCAGACTTTACCCCGTGAATACGGGCAATGTAGCAGGCAGTGGAAACAACGCCACGCGTGCCGCCGCCGATGATGACCGGCTTGTCGGCAAGTTCGGGGTTGTCGCGCTTTTCAACCGCTGCATAAAACGAATCGCAATCCAGATGGGCTATTGAAAGTTCTTCAAGACGAGGATGTCCGATCAGCCGCGGACCCCGGCATTGCGGGCAGCGAGTAGCGGTTTCGGGAACACTGGCCAGGCAGTCTCGGCATATGGTCTGCATGTTGTCATTCCAGTTCGCGCACCATTCGGTCGACAGTCTGTATGGCGTCACCGGTGTAATTGGCCGGGTCCAGCAGCGCGGCAATCTGTTGCGGCGTGCGCAACGCCATTATCGTGCTGTCCTCATTCAGAACCCTGGAGAAGCTTACACCTGTTGTGTGAGCATGTGAAATCAGGTCTGCGACTGCATGATGGGCCTGTGAACGGCCCATATCCGGGGCAAGGTCCATCATTACTGCCTCGGCACAGATCAGGCCCTCACTGGCGGCGAGATTTTGCCTGATTCGAGTTTCATCAACTTGCAGGTTTGCGACCAGGCGGGCACATTGGCTAACCGCAGCGTGTCCGTAGACAAAACTTTCCGGTATAACTGCCCACTCCATCGTCCATGCCGCCATGTCGCGTTCATGTTCGTGCATCATCGCGTCCAGTGCGATGGATGGGTGGTTCGTCATCAAACGGGCAAGCGCCACAATATTCTGGGACAGCATCGGGTTTCGCTTCTGTGGCATGGTGGATGATCCACCGGCGCCTGGTGCCGCACCTTCTGCCAGTTCACCGATTTCGCTGCGTTGCAGATTTACAACTTCGTTGGCAATCTTTCCGCAGGTAGCTGCGGTAATGGCCAGCTGGCTGATGATATGGGCAATCAGGTCGCGGCAGGTATGCCAACTTCCATGCGGATCAACCAACCCGAGTTCTGCAGCCAGGTTTTCGCGTACCTTTTCACCTTTGGTTCCCAGCGTTGCAAGTGTGCCGGCAGCTCCGGCGAATTGAACCGGCACTGCGTCGTGCAGGTCTCCCAACCTGCCAAGATGGCGATGGACCTCTCCGGCCAGCAGGGCGAATTTCAAGCCAAGTGTAATGGGAACGGCGTGCTGACCATGAGTACGGCCGGCCATCGGCAGTGCGCGCCAGGTTTTTGCCTGCAACAGGCAAGCTTTCAATAGATGTTCATGTTCGGCGGCAAGCAGTGCCAAACCCGCCTTCATCTGCAGCGCCATGCCAGAGTCCATGATGTCCTGGGTGGTTGCTCCAAAATGGACGTACTGGCCATAGAGACCCGCCTTGTTTTCGATTTCGGCAATTATGGGGGTCAGTGGATGGGATGCTTCAGCTATCCGTGTTCCAAGCGCCTGCAGGTCGTATGTAACCGGTTCACACGCCTGACTGATGGCTTGCGCTGCTTTTTCCGGTATCAGCTGGAGGTCCGACTGGACCCGGGCCAGCGCGGCTTCCACCTCCAGCCAGTGTCGTAGGGTCGATGTATCCGAGAACACATCTTTCATGGCAGGTGTCGAGAACAGATGGCCCAGCAGCCGGGAGTCCTGCGCGTGTGCAAATTCCATCACTTCGTTGCTCCCAATTCCATTTCCGGAGAACTTGTCATACGGGCCACAGGCGGGCCGCACCACGCACGCCGGATTCCGGGCCATGCCTGGCTGCTTTCACCCGAATATCTGCAGCGTCTGTAAAGACATATGATGCAATTGCTCCGGGAAGACGATCCACCAATCCATTCAGGCCGGATAGCCCGCCACCAACAACTAAGATATCCGGGTCGATGATGTTGATGACATGCGCCAGTCCCCGGGCACATCTGTCCAGATGCCGGTCGAGTGTAGCTATGGCGGAGAAATCTCCCCTGCTGGCGTTGAGGCCGATTTCTTCTGCCGGCATTGTCTTGCCGGTCCAGGCGTGGTGATCGTTGGACAGGGCAGGACCGGAAAGCCAGGTCTCAAGACAGCCGTGACGACCGCACCAGCACAATGGACCGGGCAGTTCCGAGCCCTGTGCCCACGGCAGGGGATTATGTCCCCATTCTCCGCCAATACAATGCCGGCCCGATATTGCGGAGTTATCGATAACCAGACCGCCCCCGCACCCTGTTCCCAGAATTACCCCAAACACGGATGTTGCATCACTGCCGGCGCCGTCAAATGCTTCTGATACCGCGAGGCAATTGGCATCATTGGCCAAACGGACATCACGCCCCAGAGCAAGCTCAATGTCCTTTTGAAAGTATTGGCCATTGATCCAGGTGGAATTGGCGTTTTGTACCTTTCCGGTCGAAGGGGAGACGGAGCCTGGAATTCCAATTCCCACACTGTAATCTTCAGAATTAGCCGTTTCGGCAAGTTCGTGAACCATGGCGCGTATGGCGGCGATGGAACCGTTGTAGTCACCGCGCGGTGTTGGAATTCTTGCGGCCGCCATCACCTCTTCATCATCGCCGATCGCAATTCCGGCAATCTTGGTTCCGCCGAGATCAATGCCAATGCGCATCAATTCATGGCCTCGCGACCGGTGAAGACAGCTTCGATATGGCGATGGGCATCCGGCCAGTTGTCGGTGCGGTAATGAATGTATTCTTCCTGGTTTACATGTCGGCCAAACCGCTCGTCCTGCATGAAATGGACCAGATTGGCATGCGGCAGATGTTCGGCGGCAGACTTCAGATACCCGGTATGATCATCTATGAACACGACCGGTCCTGTGTGTTGAGCTGCTATGGCGGCAATCGCCGGGCCTTTGGGCCCTGAGTTTGTTACCAGTGGGAACGTCAGGCCGTGGCTTGCAAGATTGGTGATGCGTTCCTGTTTGAACTGAGATGGCAAATTGCTCAACATGACTATATCGCCATGCATTGCCAACGCATGCAGGGCAGGGACTGCGCCATCAATTACCTCCAGGGAATGCGTGAGTTCTTCGAAAAAGCTCATGATTGCCGGCCCAACCCTGTCTTCTTCGAGAGGCTGATTGTCACTCTTGTGTTTGATGTTTCCGTTCAATGCAAAACTGGCGGGATCAAGCCAAAGCCCGTTCCTGTCAAGCCAGCTTTCCAGACCTTTCAAAAAATGCACCACGACTTCGTCCACATCACAGAGCAACAGTGGCCGGGCCTTGTCCAGCCGGAGCTGGGATATCTGTTCAAGAGTGTTATCGGTTGGGTTCATGAATCCTCAGGCGGCTCCCGTGTCAGCTTGTTTTTGTAGCGCATGCAGTGCCCGCATCGGTTCATCGGGCTGGATTCCTGCCGTCTCACAAAATCCGAGCAGAATTGATTCGTCCTGGCACAGGTAATCCAGCAGTCCTGCCAGTCCTTCACGGGATTGGGCATTTTGCTTTAAGGAATTGGTATCCATACCCGTGATTGTCATCATGCGCCGCAACTCTTCCGGCGTGTTTGCAAGATAACTAAGTGCTTGAATTGCCAATAGTTCTGCTTGTTCTGGGGTGTACATACAAGTCTAACAATTTGTTCCAACGGATCTTAACCAGCCGATTGATGTCAACCTTTCGGCGGGTAAACTTTAAGCTCTATGTAACTTTCTTCCGACACATTGGTCGGTCTAAACACAAAGGGCTGGCAGAACGCTAACACGCCGTTTTATTTACGAGAATAGCGCGTTTGGTTCATTGCTGGATCAACTGACTAACAAAGGCCAAGTGAGCCATGGCTCAAACATCTGGACAATCCGAAACTTCTGCGGTCAAAACAGTCCTTATTGTAGAAGACAATGAACTGAACATGAAGCTGTTCAACGACCTGCTGGAAGCGCATGGCTATCGTGTTCTGCAAACCAGGGAAGGCTTGTCGGCGCTTGATATTGCGCGCGAGCACAAACCCGATCTGATCCTGATGGATATCCAGCTTCCTGAAGTTTCGGGAATTGAAGTGACCAAGTGGCTCAAGGAAGACGATGAACTCCGGTCTATTCCGGTTGTTGCGGTGACCGCATTCGCCATGAAAGGCGATGAGCAGAAAATTCGCGACGGCGGATGCGAAGCCTATATCTCCAAGCCGATTTCGGTGGCGTCATTCTTGTCAACCATCAATGGATTTTTTGAGGCGCCATCATGACAGCACGTGTGCTTGTCGTTGATGATATCCTCGCCAATGTCCGTTTGCTGGAAGCAAAACTGACGAGCGAGTATTTTGACGTACACACAGCCTCAAACGGACTGGATGCACTGGAGGCAATTTCGTCTTTTAACCCGGACATCATTTTGCTGGATGTGATGATGCCTGGTATTGATGGTATCGAAGTTTGCAAACGCATAAAGTCCAATCCGAAATCCCAACACATACCTGTCATCATGGTCACGGCGCTGGATCAGCCTGAAGACCGGGTGAAGGGGCTGCAAGCCGGCGCCGATGATTTCATCACCAAGCCGATAAATGACGCGGCATTGTTTTGCAGATTAAAAAGCCTGGTCAGGCTGAAGATGCTTATCGATGAATTGCGCGGTCGCGATACGTCGAGATTGCTGGATGAGCCAGACGAACCGGTGGACCTGGCTGAAGTGGAAGCAAACGCCAATGTCTTGATTGTGGATAATCGGGGAATAGTTGCTGACCGGATAACGGACTCACTGTCCGAGTTGCATAATCTGGTTGTGCTCAAAAACCCCGCCGAGGCCATAAACCTCAACCTGGAATCCGAATTTGATCTGGTAATCGTAAGTCTGGATTTGCTTGATCATGATGGCCTGCGGCTTTGTTCCCAGCTTCGGTCATTTGAAAAGACACGGCAACTTCCGTTGCTGATTGTTGTCGATCCTGAAGATGGTGCGCGTCTCATGCGCGCCCTTGATATGGGCGTCAATGACTACCTGCATCGACCTGTTGACAAACTGGAATTGCGTGCTCGCGTCAACACCCAGATCAAGCGCAAACGCTACACTGACCGGTTACGCAAAAATGTAACGCGATCGATGGAGCTGGCCGTAACCGATCCTTTGACCGGACTGTACAACAGACGCCATATGGACAATCAGATGGAGATACAGCTTGCCAATGCCGGTCAACACGGGCGGCCGATGTGTGTCCTGACAATTGACGTCGATTTTTTCAAACCAATTAATGACACACACGGGCATGACGTGGGCGACAGGGTGCTTCAGGAACTTGCCAGACGACTCAAGGAACAGGTTCGGACAATAGATTTGTGTTGCCGCATCGGCGGGGAAGAGTTTCTGGTGATCCTTCCTGGCACGAAACTGCAGGTCGGTTTCACCGTCGGAGAACGCCTCAGACGCACCATCGCGTCAAGACCGTTTGATGTCGGGGCGAAATCCGGCCCACTGTCAATCACGGTATCGATTGGCGTGGCAGATTTTCAAACAATTGGTGATACCTCGGAAAGCATCCTCAAACGGGCTGACGAGGCGCTGTACAGAGCCAAGAGAGCAGGTCGAAACCGGGTTATTTCCGAAGCTGCATAACCGGTTACTTTGATGGATCGAGCGCTGTTATTGGCTTTGGCTGTTTACCATAAGAATATACGATAAATATAGAATTTGCCTCTCCAAGGCGTTGGTGTCGTTGAAATTACCTGAGTATATAGTATTTTGTACACCGCGTTCAGATTCACCTGGGTGAGTCTTTCTTGTGAAGCATCCGCCCTGATTTTCCTGAACCAAAGTTGATCGTTGGTTGTCGAACCATGTGAAGAAGCGCGGTGTCAGGTGTGTTCGCAGTGTCGACAGATTGATTGATCAGACAGTTTGCCCCGAGGCTCTTCAGGTCCGCCGCATCTCCTGAAAACCACGGGGTTTGGCCGGTCCGGACTTGTTTGAGAGGCCTCCTCGAACTTGACCCCGGGCCGGTCAGCCTTTTCAGCCAGAATTCTCGTCCGGGAAAATACGAAAGCGCCACCCGATGCGGGCAGCGCTTTGCGAAAATTCTACCGTATGTCCGAGGCACCCATGCGCCCCGTGCCGGTTACTTGATTTTTGCTTCCTTGAATTCAACGTGCTTTTTTGCAACGGGATCATACTTGCGGAAAGACAGCTTTTCAGTTTGCGTGCGAGAATTCTTCTTTGCGGTATAGAAAAACCCTGTATCCGCTGTCGACAGCAGTTTGATCTTTATAGTGGTAGCCTTGGCCATTGCCGGACCTTTCCTGATGCACCTGTGCCTGCTAGCAGGGCAGGGCGCATGTCATGTCGTGTGATAATGAAACTCTTGAAGCGCGGTATCGCCCAAGCTGCCTGCATTGTCAAGATATCAACAACCCGCCCTACAGCGTCTCATACTGCCACTGCCTGCCGCGCATGTACTGATATGTTACAGGTTGTTGCGGTCCGAACGGGTCCGGGTCATCAAGGATGGTTTCCAGCCGCCGGAGTATCTGTCCTGTGATCCAGGGAAGGTCCAGTTGCCTGGCATCGTCGATACTTACCCAGTGCGGGGTCAGAAGTTCGTCCGTTTCAGGAGCAACGGGGGCATCAATGTTGGCCAGAGTTTCTGCATCGGCAATGAAAAACCGGGTGTCAAACCGCCTCGGACGGCCCGGGGGGGTCACAGCGCGGGCCAATAGTCGCAAACCGCGCAGGTCGGGTGCATGCCCTGTCGAGTAGAACTGCCGCCAGGCAACGCTACGCGTTTTGGGAACCGAAGCCGGTTGACCGACGATCAAACCGACCTCTTCAAATGTTTCACGTACCGCCGCCAGTGCAATGCCGGTTGCCCTTCCGGCTGTCGCCTTTCCCTTCATCGACGCCAGCAATTTCTCAGACACATCCGCAGGAAGTCTGAACTGCGGCATAATGCGGCTATCTCCAGCGTCAACGCGTCCGCCGGGAAAAACAAACTTTCCGGGCAGGAATTTATGCGCGCTATGGCGTTTGCCCATCAGCACCCGCGGGGTTGGCGCGTCGCGCCTGACCAAAATCAATGTGGCCGCGTCGCGGGGCCGTATAGTGCTTGGGTGAGGTTTACCGGCTATGTCTTGCATCCGGTCAGGATATTGACACCTTTGCCACTTCACAAGCTCCAGAGCAAAAACGCTTTTGCAGATGGACAGGTAGATGGGCCGGGCCGGTGTGTCACGGCAACCTGCGCTTTTGTCATTCCATCCCGGTGACATCCTTTTCGAGCGCCTTGGGGTCGATGTGGGAAGATTCTTCGTCAGACAAAGCGAATCCGTGCATTCTGACTGCCCACTGCAAGCCCACGATCGCCCCCTTCACCATGGGCAACAGCCAAAGCGTCAAAAGGATGGCCAGTGGCAACCACAGCGCTGCATGCACGCTCAGGTCAGGTTTCCAGCTGCGTTCAACCCAAAACACCAGAGGTACGAGGAGATGACCTACGATAAACATGGTGAAGTAGGGCGGCGCGTCGTCGGCTCTATGGTGATGCAGGGCCTGACTGCATGACTGGCAGCCCTGTGACACCTTCAGATAGGCAGAGAACAGTTTTCCGTTGCCGCATCGCGGACAGCGACCCTTGAATCCTCTCCACATGGATCGCCAAACGGGGCGACCGGCACCTGCAGATGCACGATCAAAGGGTGTTGACGGGGATTTTTGATCTAATTCGTAAGCCATGGCCAACGCAATCACTTCACCAGTAGTTTTGATATGCCGATTTTCATCCTGTTTGCAGGTTTCCGACAGCCCGCCTTCCGCCGCGCGTCAGGATGCCACATTCAACACGGCAGCCAAATTTTCCGAATTTCAATGATCTAACGCTTGCTTGATACCCTGCGTTGCCGGTTGCCGGGTTTGCGGTATTTTCCAGGCTTTGCCGAACGCGATTTGCGCCCTGCAGGTTTTCCGGCTGTGCCATCTGACAACATTTCAAAACGAAGACCACCGGCCAACGGGGTAACTTCAAGCAGGCGTACGTCAACCATGTCACCCATTCGAAAGGTTTCGCCGCTGCGTTCGCCCACCATGGACATTGCCTGCTCGTCGTGGACGAAGTAGTCCTGTCCCAATGTCGATGCGGGAATAAAACCGTCAGCACCGTTTTCTGTCAGGGTGACAAACAGCCCCGCTTTTACAATGCCGTTGATGCGGGCAGTAAAGTCCGCGCCAATGCTTCCGGACAGAAAATGCGCGATCAGACGATCTGTCGTTTCGCGTTCAGCCAACATGGCACGGCGTTCCGTCATGCACAGGATGCCGGCCAATTCCTCCAGAGTTGCCACATCCTCTTCACTCAGGCCGTCGTCACCAAGCTTCAAGGCGCTGATCAGAGCCCGGTGCACGATCAGGTCGGCATAGCGGCGAATAGGCGAAGTGAAGTGAGCGTAACGACGGAGATTCAAGCCGAAATGCCCCTGGTTATCCGGTGTGTATACGGCTTGGGCTTGCGAACGCAGCACAGTTTGCGACACCAGTTGCTCGTTTGGTCCGCCGCGAGCAGCACTTAAGATGCGATTGAAATGCTGCGGTTGCATGACTACACCTTTTGGTGCCGACATGCCCAGCGTCGCCAGGAATTTTACCAGTCCATCGACTTTTTCCGGCGATGGTGCTTCATGCACACGAAACACCAAAGGTGTGCGATTTTTCTCGAGCGTTTCTGCGGCCGCAACGTTGGCCTGGATCATGAACTCCTCGATCAGTTTGTGTGCATCCAGCCTCGCCGGTGTAATCACCCGCTCCACTCGTCCATCTTCGTCGAGTATCAATTTGCGTTCCGGCAGGTCCAGTTCCAGCGGCTGTCGCTTGTCGCGTGCGGTCTTCAGCGCCTGATAGGCTTTCCACAGCGGTCTCAGCACTGGTTCGAGCAATGGTGCGGTTACGTCGTCACAACGCCCGTCGACAGCAGCCTGAGCCTGCGCATAAGAAAGCCTCGCGGCCGACTTCATCCAGATGCGGTCAAAGCGGTGGTTCAATTTGCGGCCAGTTTTATCAAAAATCATGAAGCAGGCAAACGCCGGCCGGTCTTGCATTGCCCGCAGCGAACACAAATCCGTGGACAGGCGCTCGGGCAACATCGGCACTACGCGATCCGGGAAATACACCGAGTTGCCGCGAACTCTGGCTTCCTTGTCTATCACGCTGCCCGGTCGTACATAGGCCGCGACATCGGCAATCGCGACAATCACCTTGAAGCCGCCCTTGTTTTCCGAGTTGTCATCCGGCGCAGCCCATACGGCGTCATCGTGATCACGTGCATCGGGCGGATCAATCGTCACCAGAGGCACGTCTCTCAGGTCTGTTCTGCCTTCAGGGGGCTTAAGCTGTGCAAGTTCAGCAGCAGCTGTATCGACTTCCCGTGAGAACTGATCCGGGATGCCGTGTTGATGAATGGCAATCAGTGATATGTTTCGCTGGTCCTTAGCGTCCCCCAGTCGTTCGATGATGCGAACCTGGGCGGTGCCGTGCCTGCGTTCACGGGTTATTTCCGCACGTACCAGTTCACCTTTTTGCGCGCCGCCTTCGTCTCCACGAGCAACTTCAAACTCCAACCTGTCCTTGCGATTGGCAGACAACACCCGGCCATTGCCGCGAGATGACGGATGGTAGGTGCCAACTACATGACCGGTGGCGCCAGGCAATTTTCGAATAAGGCGGGCTTCGTAGGGGTAAGTCTCATCGTCGGTCGACGAGATACGACACAACACCTGATCGCCGACACCGGGTGGTTTGGTAAATGAAGCCCGATTGCTTCCGCCACGGGTCTGGATGATCACCTTTGGAGGAGTTTCACCTTCGCGAGCCCACTCAGCCGGTTCTCCAACCAGTTCGCCGTCAGAATCCAGTCCGGTAATGCGCAACACGGTTACCGGTGGCAGACCTGATGCATCAGACATCCGTTTGCGCCGGGTCGCGATCAGGCCATCATCTGCCATCTTGCGGAGTATCTTTTTCAGGTCGACGCGATCAGCGCCCTTTACTCCGAAGGCACGCGCAATTTCACGTTTGCCCACTTTGGCGTCCGCTGTCTTGAGGAACTCGAGTATTTGTTCCGGCGACGGCAGACCGCGGCTACGTGCCATATCAACCTTCAGCTTTCGTCACGGCTTTTTTCGCTGTGGATTTTTTTGTCGCAGTTTTCCTGGCTGCTTTCTTCGCAGGCTTTTTCTTTGCCGCTTTCTTTTTGGCCTTTGCCCCGCCTTTGGCTGTAATCAGTTCGACGGCCTGTTCCATTGTCACCTGTTCGGGAGTTATGTCCTTCGGCAAGGTCGCATTTATTTTGCCAAATTTCACATACGGTCCGTAGCGTCCATCCATCACCAGTACATTGCCACCGCCGTCAGGGTGGGCGCCAAGATCCTTCAGAGCACTTTGCTGACCACGCTTGCCGCGACTGGCCACCTTTTCGGCTATGAGATCAACCGCACGGTTCAGGCCGACATTGAATATTTCCTCGAAATCACTCAGGTTGGCGTAGACCCCTTCATGCAACACAAAGGGGCCGTACCGTCCCAGCCCCGCTACGATTGGCTTTCCACTTTCAGGATGCAGACCGACTTCGCGCGGCAGCGATAACATTCGCAGAGCAAACGCCAGGTCAATGTCTTCCGGTTTGACTGTTTTCGGAATTGAGGAGCGCGGTGGTTTTTCACCATCCTCAGCCTTGCCGAGCTGAACATATGGACCAAACCTGCCATCATGCCTTGTTACCGGAAAACCGGTTTCCGGATCCTGGCCCAGCAGGATACCGTCAGCAGGCACTGATGAAGCATCACCTTCACCCGCTGTTCCCAGTTGCTTGGTAAAGCGGCACTCGGGATAATTGGAACATCCCACGAACGCTCCGAATTTACCAAGCTTCAACGACAACTGACCATTTTCGCAAGAAGGACAAGCGCGGCGATGCTTACCGTCTTCGCGTTCGGGGAAAACATGGTTCTCGAGCAGATCATTCAGAGCATCCAGAACATGGGTGACCCTCAACTCCTTGGTATCGTCAATCTGACTCGAAAAATCCCGCCAGAAATCACTCAGCAACTGTTTCCAGTTTTTGTCGCCGGCCGATACGAGATCCAGTTGTTCTTCAAGGTCGGCGGTAAAATCGTATTGCACATAACGCTTGAAGAATGACTCGAGAAAGGCTGTTACCAATCGACCCTTGTCTTCCGGGATCAACCGCTTGGCATCCATGTGAACGTAACCGCGATCCTTCAACACCGTCAGAATGGCGGTGTAGGTTGACGGACGGCCAATGCCCAGTTCTTCCATGCGCTTGATGAGAGAAGCTTCGGAATAACGCGGAGGTGGTTCAGTGAAATGCTGCACGGGCTCAATTTGTCGTGCACCGACAACATCACCCTTCGTCAGTCGCGGCAGGCGTTTGTCATCTTCTTCATCAGCGTCGTCCTTGCCTTCTTCATACACCTTAAGGAAACCGTCAAACTTGAGCACCGATCCATTGGCACGCAAGGTGTATGACTTGCCGTCGTTGCCGGTGGTGACGATGTCAGCGCTGGTACGCTCGAAATCCGCACTTTCCATCTGGCTTGCCATGGTGCGCTTCCACACCAGGCCATACAGGGCATACTGATCTGCATCCAGGGCATTTCGGACGTCCTCAGGCGCCCGAGAAAGTTCGGTCGGGCGGATCGCCTCATGGGCTTCCTGCGCGTTCTTGGCTTTGGTTTTGTACACCCTCGGGGCAGACGGCAGATAAGGCTCACCGAATGTGGACTGAATGACGTTGCGGGCTGCCGCTATGGCCTCATTCGCCATCTGTACACCATCAGTACGCATATAGGTAATGAGGCCTGTAACCTCACCGTTTATGGTAATGCCTTCATACAGTTTCTGGGCGACCTGCATGGTACGTTGGGACGAAAACCCCAGCTTGCGGGAAGCTTCCTGCTGCAAAGTGGATGTCGTGAAAGGCGGGGAAGGGTGGCGTTTGGAGGGTTTGGTTTCCACCGATCCAATGGTAAACCTGGCATCGTTCAAGGCACTCTGGATAGCCCGTGCCGCAGCTTCATTCGCAATATCGAGCTTGTTCAGCCGTTTGCCATCAATGACTTGCAGACGGGCGGCAAAAGCCTGGCCGGCACCGGTTGCCATTGCTGCTTCAATTGTCCAGTACTCTTCCTTGATGAATGCTTCTATTTCCAATTCACGTTCGCAGATCAATCGCAACGCAACTGACTGAACGCGTCCGGCGGACCGGGCACCCGGAAGTTTTCGCCACAACACCGGTGACAGGTTGAAACCAACGAGATAGTCGAGTGCGCGCCGAGCCAGATAAGCTTCAACCAGCGCGTCATCAATCTGTCTGGGATTCTGCATCGCATCCAGAACAGCGTTTTTGGTTATGGCATTGAAAACTACCCGTTCGACATTCTTGCCCTTGATTGCACCTCGCTTGTTCAGCGCCTCGAGTACGTGCCACGAAATAGCTTCGCCTTCGCGGTCGGGGTCAGTAGCCAGGATCAGTTTGTCTGCTGTTTTCAGAGCGGTTGCGATATCCCCGAGACGTTTTGAAGATTTGCTGTCCATTTCCCAAAGCATGGAAAAATCTTCGTCCGGTTTGACCGATCCGTCCTTCGCCGGGAGATCCCGGATGTGTCCGTAGGAAGCCAGGACATGGTAGTCGGTGCCCAGGTATTTATTGATCGTTTTGGCTTTTGCGGGCGATTCTACGACTACTACATTCATGATTAAGCGAATATTCCTGTGCTCACAGCGAAGCCTGCGAATGGCTTGGGTGTTGTTTTAGGTCAAGCGTCATAGGGCCAAACCAGCGCTTCGCGCAAGAACCTTGGACAATGATATTCCATTTACCGTTGCAAAGTTGCTCCGGCCGTACCTGCAATTTTGGAAATTTCCATCAAAACATCTTGCTCACGCAATAAGTGAGACCCTTTGTCCGGAGTGCCGTTCCAAACGCCCGGCCAGATCAAGCTCGATCATCACCATCTGCACAATTCGCGGTGATAGACCGGCTTCTCTTACAACCACATTGACTTCGACAGGATCAGCGCCGAGCAATTCCACGACAATCTTCCTGTGGGAATCATCAAGTACACGGTCATCATTATATGTAGGCGGTTTTCCAGTTTCGTTTAATTCTGGATTCTGCAATACCTGTGATCCTGCGGAAATTTGTTCCGGACTGCCACCGGCGAGACTATCTGAATAAAGGTGCCCGCGCTCAAGCACATCCACGATATCGCGATACGATGTGATCAACATCGCACCGTCCTGTATCAACTTGTTTGTGCCGGCAGTCCTGGGATCAAAGGGCGATCCCGGAACCGCAAACACATCCCGACCGATTTCATTGGCCAAACGGGCCGTTATCAATGAGCCGGACCGCATGGCGGCTTCTATGACGACAACGCCGGCTGCCAATCCGGCAATGATCCGGTTTCGACGTGGAAACAGTTCCGCTCTAGGCTGGGTACCTGGAGGCATCTCGGTCACAATGCAGCCTTCAGCTCTGATTTCACTATAAAGCTTTTCGTTTTCCGGCGGGTAAACAACATCGAGGCCGGTTGCAACGACTGCAATTGTGCCTTGTGCAAGTGAGGCTTCGTGTGCCGCGGTATCTATGCCCCGCGCCAGCCCGGATGCAATATTCCAGCCTTCGTTCCCCAGCCCCTTTGCAACTTGGCGGGCGAAGCGTTTGCCATTGGCTGACGAGTTTCGTGATCCGACTATTGCGCAGGTGGATTGTTGCAACAGTTCACCTCTGCCGGATGCATACAGAATTGGCGGCGGGTTGACGGTCTGCGCAAGCAACCGAGGATAGGAAGCATCGCCGTGACACAATATCCGGCCGCCAACTGCATTTGCAGCTTCAACGTCGCGTAAAGCGCGATCACGTGAGCAAAGCTTGATACGGCGTCCCCCGGTGTGTTTTGACGCCAGGTGCGGAAGTGCGGCCAGCGCCTCTGCTGCCGAACCATATGCCTCAATCAACTGATGATATGTCGCTGGACCGATGTTGTCACTTTGAGCCAATTGCAGCCGCGACAACCGCTCTTCATCAATATCGCATGACGAGTTGGAAGGTTCGTTCATGTGGCATTGGTCTTTGAGCCAATTCGCGACTCCTGACCGCTCGCCAGTCGCACAATGTTTTTGCGGTGGGTAAGAAATACTATGAATGTCATGACAAGCAACGCAACGGCCAATTTCGTGTTTCCGGTGTACAGCGCAAAGACAGGTACTGCGACTGACGCCACGAGTGCAGCAAGCGATGAATATCTGAGTGAAATGGCAAGCCCCAACCAGACAACTGCAAATGCGGCAAGATATTGCCAACCGAAGCCCAGCAGAACACCAACATAGGTGGCAACACCCTTGCCTCCTTTGAACTTGAGCCAAAACGGCAGAATATGACCGATAAACGCGCCAAAACCTGCGGCCATAGCCATATCGATGCCGAAAAAATGCCCGGCAGCAAGTACGGGCAGGGTGCCTTTCAGCGCGTCAAGCAACAACGTTGCAGCAGCTGCCGGTTTGTTGCCGGTACGCAGCACATTGGTGGCGCCGATGTTGCCTGAACCAATATCGCGAAGATTGCCGAGACCAAAAACCCTGGCCATCAGAATTCCGAAGGGCACCGACCCACACAGGTACCCCAATCCAAACCAGAGTGAAATCAGGCCGAGCAATTGCGGGTTGATGCCGAGAAAGGATTCCATCCGCTGTCAACTCCTGTAATCCGTTACGAGTGACTACAGTTTATACACACTGACGCCGCCGACAATGGTTTCGATCACGCGGCCTTCGAAGGCGCGGGCTTCAAAGGTCGTGTTGCGGGAAGCGGATTTGAGCAGGTCCGCATCAACGATCCAGGGAACGCTCATGTCAACTATTGCGATATCTGCATTGGCACCCTGTTCCAGACGGCCACCCTTGATGCCCAAGAGCCGTGCCGGCGCATCAGTCATCGCTTCAACCAGACGTTCCAGCGGCAATTGACCTGAATGTACCAGTGACAGTCCCGCGGCCAGCAATGTTTCAAGCCCGACGGCACCGAAGGCAGCTTCGGAAAACGGAACTCTCTTGGTATCAGCATCCTGCGGATCATGGCTTGAAACGATCACGTCAATTGTGCCATCAGCGACGCCGGCAACCAGTGCCTTCCTGTCTTCTTCGCGTCTGAGCGGTGGTGATATCTTGAAGAAGGTTCGATAGGCTCCAATATCGTGCTCATTGAGTGTCAGGTGATTGATCGAGACACCACACGAGACGGGCAGCCCCCGGTCTTTCGCCTGCCGGATGATTTGCAGTGACGCCTCGCAGGATATCTGGGCGGCGTGATATGGTGACCCGGTCATCTCCACAAGCCTTATATCGCGTTCGAGCGCGATCAGCTCGGCAACTGCCGGAATGCCGGGCAAACCCAATCGGGTAGCTGATTCTCCAGCATGCATGACGCCGCCGGCGAGGTCGGAATCTTCCACGTGCTGGACCACAAGCATGTTGAAGTTGCCGGCATATTTCATTGCGCGGCTCAGTACCTTTGAATTTCGTACCGAGTGAATTCCGTCGGTAAGGGCAATAGCGCCGGCTTCCTTCAACAAGCCGAACTCGGTCATTTTCTCGCCGTTCAGGTCCTGGGTGATGGCGGCCATGGGGTAAACGCGGACATCGGCAGTGTCTTGCGCTCGCCGAAGAATGAAGTCGACGATTGAGGCATCATCCATTACCGGTTGAGTGTTGGGCTGGATGACAATCGAAGTAACGCCGCCTGCAGCCGCGGCACGCGATGCTGAATGCAGGGTTTCACGATGTTCCGATCCCGGTTCACCGGTGAACACCCTCATGTCAATGAGGCCGGGGATCAGCAGGGCGCCCTTTACATCGGTGATGCTTGTGCCTTCAGGCAAACTGGCCCTGGTGACAGCATCACCCATCCATTTGATGACACCGTCCTCGATCAAAACTCCTCCTGTCTGATCCAGCTTTGTAGCCGGATCAAACAGGCGCGCATTAACATAGGCCGTGCGGTCGGTAATGTTTGAAATGTTTTTTGCCATTACGCATCAGCCTTGCGGGTGGTTTCCAGATTTCTGGAAAGTGCATCCAGGACGGCCATGCGCGTGGCCACCCCCATCTCCACCTGCTCGCGAATGACCGACTGGACACCGTCGGCAACAATGGAGTCTATTTCAACGCCCCGGTTCATTGGACCGGGATGCATGACAAGCGCGCCTTCGTTGGCAATGGCCAGCATCTGCTGGTCAAGACCAAAGAAGCGATAATACTCCCTGGCGGACGGAATGAAGCTGCCGTTCATGCGTTCAAGCTGCAGCCGCAACATCATGACAACGTCGGCACCTTTCAATCCTTCCTGCATATCGGTAAAAATTTCTGCTCCCAGGTTTTCCGCGCCGGATGGGAGGAGGGTCGGAGGAGCAACCAACCTCAGTCGAACATTCATCTTTGACATAAGCGCGATATTCGAACGCGCAACCCGGGAATGGGCGATGTCACCACAAATTGCCACTGTCAGTCCCTCGAGGCGCTTCAAGTGACGGCGAATTGTAAGCGCATCCAGAAGCGCCTGGGTTGGGTGCTCGTGCTGTCCGTCACCGGCATTTACAACAGCGCAGGAGACTTTTTGGGCGAGGAGCTCCACGGCACCTGAGGATTGATGACGGACAATCAGCAAATGCGGACGCATGGCGTTGAGTGTCATTGCGGTGTCGAGCACGGTTTCGCCCTTTGCAAGCGATGACGCACTGACCGCCATGTTGAGTACATCGGCACCAAGTCGTTTGCCGGCGAGTTCAAACGAACTCTGAGTACGGGTCGAGTTTTCGAAAAAAAGATTTATCTGTGTGAGACCCTTGAGAACTTTGGCATGTTTACCACCCTTGCGGGTATCGTCGGCATATTTGTCGGCAAGGTCGAGCAGGGCACCGATTTCGGTCGGCGAAAGATCTGCGATGGAGAGCAGATGGTTGCTTTCGATAACGGGGCGGGGTGATGATGATGTCTTGGCCATTAAAACCGTGTCTATAGGCAGGCTTTGGCCCAAGTGCAAGCGGCAAACACGCAAGTTGGCTAGCGTTTACGCAGCTTGCTTCGCCAAACGCCACCGCAATGTCTGGCCTGCGCGACGCCAGGAGGCTCGGGCAAACGCGCCACCGCAGTTTGAAGCACCTGTCAACCCAGCCAGTGAAGATGGCGCGACAGCCATATTACAAGCGGGATAGTCGCAAATGACAGCACCGTCTGCACCGTCGCCGTGGCTGCATACAATTCGGCGTCACCCCCCATGGTTCGGGCCAGAACATATCCGTTCATTGCAGTTGGAACAGCAGCGCAAATCATCGCGGCTTCGAATGCTTCGCCTGAGAGCCCGGTCGCCAGGGCCAACAACAACACAAGCAAAGGTGTAACTGCCAAACGCACCATCACGCCCGTCCAGACCAGCACACTGGGTTTCAGCGCAGCCTTTATCCGCAACCCCGCGCCAACGGCCAACAGACCTGCACCAAGTGCCGCGCCACCTAGCAGGTCGAGCGTCGTCTGCAGCGGTTCCCAGATGCCCAGGCCGACAAAATTCAGCATCAATCCGATGATTGCGCCCCAGATAATGGGGTTTCTTGTGACAACGCGTGCAACATTTTTGAAACCGGGTGTCTGTCCCGTGCCGAATGCTGCCAGCACCACAATGTTCACAACATTGATGGGTGGTACCAGAAGGGCCATTATTATGGCCACGTAGGCTGCACCTGTTTCCCCGTAAAGTTTCAACACGATGGCCAGTGCAATGAAACCGTGGAACCGCGAGCCGGCCTGAAAGATCGAGGTGAATTGCGCATTGGTAGCGCCATATCTGGTATGCAGGACGGGTTTCAGGGCGAACAGAATGGTCCACATTACTCCAGTCACAGCAAGGACCGTCACACTCAGGGCGCCGACAGGAAGATTGCGCAGGTCGACCGTGGCCAGAGTTACACACAGGATTGCCGGAAAGAACAGCCAGAAGCATATGAGTTCAAGGCCTCGCCAATCCTGCATAGGCACAATCTCGGTGCGGCGGATGACATTGCCTACCACCACCAGTGCAAATATTGGAAGAATGCTGTTAAATATGTCCATGGCGGTCAGGTCTCGGAGAGACGTGGCGGATCGCCGGCAAGACGATCAAGCGCTCCCTGCAAAATCCATGCTGCAGCCAGCTTGTCGACCAGTTCAGCGCGCCGGGCACGTGATCGGTCCGCCTCGATAAGCATTTTTTCGACGGCAACGGTGGATAATCGTTCATCCCATAATGCGATTGGAATATCGGTTAGTTTGGCAAGGTTTCTCGCAAACGCGTGGGTGGCCTGAACCCTGGGACCGTGAGTGCCATCCATATTGACCG
Source organism: Alphaproteobacteria bacterium (assembly GCA_024640405.1). Taxonomy (GTDB): domain Bacteria; phylum Pseudomonadota; class Alphaproteobacteria; order Rhizobiales; family Aestuariivirgaceae; genus Anderseniella. The sequence continues at coordinate 45,416 of JAHEFB010000013.1, forward strand.
GCAGGCCAAGTACAAACCCGGCGGCCTTTTCCTCGGCAGCAATTTGGAGAAGCTGTGCTGCATCCGCCTTGAACTTTGACCGCTTGATGGTGAGCCTTGGAGATGCAATCGTTCTTAGCCGATCTGATATGGCCACACCAATCGTCTGGGATCCGAGGTCGAGTCCGATCAAGCTGGCCGGACCGGTCAGTATTTTTCGAAGTTCATCGGGGCTGGACAGAATGCTTGTCATTTTGTCTGCTTAAGCCCTGCGACAAGCAGGTGCAATTGGTTCAGCGCGCATCTGCCATGCGAAAAGGGGAATACATATGAAGATTACATGGTTTGGCCATTCTGCGTTCAGGGTTGAGTTCGACGACACGGTCATTCTCATTGATCCGTTTTTGTCCGGATCACCGACTTTCGATGGCAGCGTGGAAAACGCCACATCCGGGTGCACGCATGTCATCCTCACCCATGGTCACGACGACCACATCGGCGACACCGTGGAAATCTGCAAGGCGACCGGTGCTACGCTGATTGCCGTTTATGAACTGGCGGCTCACCTCAACAACAAGGGTGTCGAGAAATTCGACCCTGCCAACACTGGCGGTGCCGTCTATCATCCGGACTTCATGTGCACGTTTGTAAGGGCTGATCACTCCTCGTCATCTGACGGGGTGTATCTTGGTAATCCGTGCGGGATCATCGTCCGGCCAAACAGTACCGGCAAGCCGCTCTATCACATGGGCGACACTGACATTTTCGGCGACATGGGGTTGATAGGCCGGATACACGAACCGGCCGTGGGAATTGTCCCGATTGGTGACAGATTTACCATGAACCCGGTGACGGCAGCCATGGCGTGTCGCAATTTTTTCGATTTTGAAGCCATTATCCCATGCCACTACGGTACTTTTCCGTTGCTGATACCGGATGCAGATCCTTTCGTGCAGGCAATGGGCGAAGATGCCGGAAAGGTCAAGGTACCGTTCATCGGTCAAACACTGGATTTCTGATTTTGGCGCCATATCATCCTTAGGGCATTGCAGCCTTATGTCGGCGATGGTATCACGCGCAGCAATTCAGCCATCGAATTGGAGAATATCAGATCATGTCTGTTGACCAGGCAACAGTGCGCCGCATTGCCCGGCTTGCCCGCATCCGTATATCGGACAACGAAGTCCCGAAGTTGGAAGGCGAGTTAAACCATATTCTCGGTTGGATTGAGATGCTTGAAGAGGTCGATACGGACAATGTCGAACCAATGACATCGGTGGTCGACACCAGCATGCGGCTTCGTCAAGACGTAGTGAACGATGGTGGTTACCCGGACCAGGTGACGGGTAATGCGCCCGCTAGCGACGAAAACTTTTTCCTGGTGCCAAAGGTCGTCGAGTAGCCCCATACAACACATCCACATCATATCCCAACGATATTCGAGTATCCGGAAATCCCATGTCCGACCTTCTGAAACTTACAATTGCCCAGGCCCGCGACGGGTTGAGTTCAGGCCAGTTCAAGGCTGCCGAGTTGACTGAAGCGTATATTGAGGCCGTCGAAGCAGCCCGTGCGCTTAACGCCTATATTGTGGAGACACCCGATAAGGCTCGAGAGATGGCGGCGGCAAGTGACGATCGGATTGCCAAAGGTGAAGCCGGCGCACTGGAGGGCATTCCCCTGGGCATCAAGGATCTGTTCGCCACGAAAGGTGTTCACACCCAGGCCTGCAGTCATATTCTGGATCAGTTCAAGCCGGCTTATGAGTCGACGGTTACTGCCAACCTGTGGGCGGATGGCGCCGTCATGCTGGGTAAATTGAACATGGATGAGTTTGCGATGGGCTCATCCAACGAAACATCCTATTACGGCCCGGTTAAAAACCCCTGGCGCAGCAAGGGATCCAACGCTGATCTTGTGCCGGGAGGATCGTCAGGAGGCTCTGCCTGTGCAGTGGCGGCTCATATTTGTGCCGGTGCCACGGCGACCGACACCGGTGGTTCGATTCGCCAGCCTGCTGCCTTTACCGGAACAGTCGGCATCAAGCCTACCTATGGGCGCGTGTCTCGTTGGGGAACAGTAGCGTTTGCATCTTCACTGGATCAGGCCGGACCGATAGCGCGCGACGTACGCGACGCTGCCATTCTACTTAAATCCATGGCAAGCGTTGACCCGAAGGACACCACCTCAGTTGACATCGAGGTGCCTGACTACGAGGCGGCCATCGGGAAGTCGATCAAGGGCATGAAAGTTGGAATACCGGCGGAATACCGAATGGATGGCATGCCTGATGACATAGAATCCCTCTGGCAGAAAGGCATTGACTGGTTGCGTGACGCAGGAGCCGAAATCGTCAGTATTTCTCTGCCGCACACCAAATATGCCTTACCCGCCTATTATATTGTGGCACCTGCCGAGGCATCATCAAATCTGGCACGTTACGATGGCGTGCGCTATGGATTGCGTGTGCCGGGCGATGATATCGTATCGATGTATGAAAACACGCGCGCTGAAGGGTTTGGCACTGAGGTGCGCCGGCGCATCATGATCGGTACATATGTTCTGTCCGCCGGCTACTACGATGCCTATTACGTCAAGGCGCAGAAAGTACGCACCTTGATCAAACGGGATTTTGAAACATCGTTTGCTGATGGGGTAGATGCCATACTGACGCCGGCCACACCTTCTGCGGCCTTTGGCATTGCAGATCAGGACATGAAAGCTGATCCGGTCAAGATGTACCTGAATGACATTTTCACGGTAACTGTAAATATGGCCGGCCTGCCGGGCATTGCAGTTCCAGCCGGTCTGGATGCAAACGGTTTGCCGTTGGGGCTGCAACTGATCGGCAAACCGTTCGATGAATCCACTTTGTTCCAGATCGGCAAAGTCATAGAAGACCAGGCTGGCGGTTTTGAAGCGGAAAACTGGTGGTCATAGCAGTCTCATCGCCCTGATTGAGTTTTACCTGACCGGACGTTTACCCTATATTCGCTAGCGGGCAGAATCGTTTGGGGCACAAAATCAACGACAGGGCAGGGCAGCCATGATTTCTCGGATATTCAAGTTGAGCGCAATATTAATGGTTGCGCTGGCGCTGTTTCTGTTGGCGCCTGTTAGCAGCCACTTCACTTCACAGGCGCAAGCGGCTTCGTGTAATTCCCTTGCGAAAGAATTCAAACGCAAGGGCCGACCTCGTTTCATGCGAGTGGTCAATCGCAATCGATCAATCGCCAACTATTTCAATTCGACCCTGAGACGCCTGAAGAGGAAATCAGCGCCGACGAGAGCGGAAATGGGCAAGGCCTACCGTGTGACATCGCGCAGCTGCTCGTCCAGCAAGTGCAGATCTGATGCCAAAAGAATATATAATGCGGCATTGAAGCTTCATGCGTACAATCGCCGGTGGGCCAGATCCGGTTGTCGCGGTACGCTGAGTTAGGACCCGGCTCGCATTGGATAGAAGTTCCAGGCAGGGAAATCTGAAAGACAGGCCATTGCTGTTGCTCGTATTGAGGGTCATGCGCGCAATGCTCTGGTGTTGCATCGCTGGTCTGATTTTTGTTGGCGGTGCCATCTGGTACAGCATTACGACAGTGCAGGGCAGGGCATATGAGCAGTTTACCAATGGCGACACGTTGCTGCTGTCGTTCATTGCTGTTCTCACCACGATATCCTGCCTGCTGTTGCTGGGGGTTCACAGAATGCTCAGACAGAATCGGCGATGAGTAATTGAAAAGACGCTAACTGCAAATCTTCTTCAACGCGTTCCATTCCTGATCGGTCAAGATAGCTGGATCGGTGCCGCCCGCTCGGGGTTTGATACTGGAGATACGATCACTGGTTCCTGGGTGGGTCGAGAACAGATCGGTAAACGGCTCTATACGTTTTTTGAGTGCTGAACTGTCTTTGCCGGGCCTGTCGGCTCCGGTACCAGTGTTTTTTTTCAGCAATCGTCTGAAAAATGTCTGAAGACCCTTTGGGTTAACCTTGGCATTATCCAACACTTCGACAGCATAGGCGTCGGCTTCGACTTCAGCGGCGCGGCTGTATCTTAGCACGGCGAGTAATCCGGCGATGTTGCTGATCGTGTCGGCGCCCTGGCCGGCGGTAAACACAGACATGAACACCTGCATGCCATACACCCGCACTATTGCAGCTTCCGGATGACGATGCGCAACATGACCCAGCTCATGGGCCATGACACCTGCTACTTCATCAGCGCTTCCGGCGTTTTCAATGAGACCGGCACTGAACACCATGCGCCCGCCGGGAAGTGCAAATGCATTGACCAGCCTTTTTTTCCCGCCAGTGCGAATGTCAAACACCCGCAGGGAAAATGTAGGTGGATCGTCAGCCCCGGATACGACGCGCCGCGCAATTTTGTTGAGTGCGTCCCGGCCCGGCGGTGAATCACATCGTTTGGACGACTTGATCACCGACTTTTCCAATCCGTCGGCGAAGGAATTAACGACCTCGTCTGGAATAAAGCGAGCCAGTACCTGCGGTGCAATTGCCATGGTGGCATAACCGGCGGCTGCGATAGCGAGGACAGATGCAACCGCAATCCCCACACCAGACCAGAACCTGCGTTTGTGGGCGCTCAGGATGGAAGGAGCGACTGCAATCAGAGTATCTGCAGCCGGGCCTTCCGGCAAAGTAAGTCTGCTGCCATGGTCTCCACGCAGCTTCAACCTGAGGGCCTGGCCGGGTTTGCCACCGGATACAAGCTCGACATTTCTTAACGGCCATTGAATGTCTGGCAGGGCATTCTGGGAGATTACAAGGTTGTCACGTCTGACCTGTATGTTGACCAGTCTGGCCATGGCTGACTTGCCATCAAAAAACTCGGCGTTATGGGTGTTTGCTGTCATGACTCAAAATGCGTCCAGATCGAGAGCATCAATAAGGCCTTCGCCACGTTTGTCGAGTTGCGCCTGTGATTGCTGGATTGATGCAAAATCCACAACTCCCACGACCTGCAGTCTTTCAATGAAGTAACGCATAACCCGCTGCTCCACGAAAGGTTGAGCAATTCCCAAAGTGAATATGATCAGCGCCATATTGCCGAGCCATAAGGTTACAAGGCTCCAGGCTGTGGCATGGAATTCGAAACCGGCTCCGGAGAACCGGGTGTATTGAGCAAAAAGGTTCAACTCACGTGCAGTGTAGAATGACCAGACAATTGAGTGAATTGCAACGTACAGAAGGTAAATCGCAATCACAGCGGCCACGATCCCGACAACGTATGCAGCGGTCCGGCTGTCTGACGCGGCTGTATTATCGCCCAGTTTGTCCAGTACCGCTTGCAGCTCAGTGAAGGCTCCGGAATTGAATAGTGCAATGGCAAAGCCGCCAACTAGCAAATATGCCAGAACGGTGCCGAACCAACAGAAGGCGTATCGTGCATAGAGCGGCCCCGAGCGCCCGCTGAAGCTGAACGGTGTGTTCCCGAAACGCATGTCATTGGTGATATGTTCTGCCAGGATGAGGTTCATTGCAGGTGTCGACCAGCCAGCCGTTATCGGGCCGAGCAACATCGACCCGAAGTACTTACCACTGTAAGATAATGCTGAACCCGGCAGCGCCCCGCGAATGCCACGCCATACAGTCCGCGACAGGCGATATCGTCGAGCCCTGTAAATTGCAAAACCGTAAAGGGTCAGCAGCAAAAAAGTGATGGCCAGCTGAAAAGCAATCAAAACGGGACTTTCGGAGCCATAATAGGCAGCCAGACCCAGTCCGATCAGTGCCAGAGGCAAAAATACGGTGGCCACAATGACGATAAAACCAATGAACAGTTCTTTACCGGTCCCGGTGTATTCAACAGGTTCTCCATTAACGTGAACGCCGGACCATATATGGCGGCGCACCCTTGTCTTGGCCCAGAACCGGTAAATCCATAGTGTAATCAGGTTCAAAAAGAAGTTGGAAACAGCAATTGCACCCAACCCGGACTGTGAAATGTATTCGAATTTCACGGCTTCGGCGCCGACCGGTGATTTTTCGGGCGAAGGGTTTCCAAACAGGCTGGATGTCATCAGGAGAAATACCTTTAGGCTAATCACACGTAATTATCGTGGGGAATCAACATCATCCTAACCTAACCGCGATCTACGGCAACTTTTAACTGGTCTGTGGGCAGGTGTTGCAAATATGTCACACTTTTCAGAAATCTGCACCGACTGCCACATAATGCCTTAATCGCGCTCAAATCAGCACTATAAGAGGTTGGTACATGCAGAGATGACAGCAACAAAAAGCCTTGTGATGTGCATATGGCGCACATGAAGGCAGTGTAAACAAACAGGCAGGCCCGGGGCGGATTTGACCAGATGAATGCGAGTTCAATAAACACGAGCAGGCGGCCGAACAGGCCTGTGACAGACGGTTCGCAGAGCGCACCTCGTCGCGCTCGTTACGTTGCCGACGGCATTTCCGGTACGGCATTGAAGCAGTCGCCAATGCGTTTCGGCCCGGCCAAGAGGCGCACGTTGGCAGGTTTCTTCCTTGTGGCATGTGCCGGAGTTTTGTCGGCAGGCCAAGGGTGGGCGCAAGCTCAACTGCCACCTGGTTTCTATTCATTCGCGCCCAGCAAACAGGAAGTGCCGGCCGGTCAGCTTTCGGCTCGCGCGAAGGCAGATCTTACAACTGCCCTTATCGCCTACAGGGCGAGGGATTTTTCGACCACAATGCCTCATCTGGAGCGACCGTCGAGGGAAGGCAGTATCCAGGCAAACTGGCTGATGGGTCACATGTATCGTAAGGGTCTTGGTGTACCGGCAGATTTGGCGACGGCCTTCAAGCACTATTATCGGGTCGCCGAGGATTATGTGGACCGGCGGAGCGAAGTTTCCGGGAATGAACGCTATTTTGTGCTGGATAGCCTGACCCACACCGCGAATTACCTGCGCAAGGGGAACAAGAAGGCCGGCATTGTAAAAAACGTTGAACGGGCGCTACATTTCTTTCAAACGGCAGCGTCGGCAGGGCATGCCGGTGCCCAGTATGGATTCGGCATCATGTACCTCAATGGTGAAGGTGTCACCATGGACCGCTCATACGGGATGCGATGGCTTGGTACCGCAGCACAGAAACGCTATGCACCTGCCGCGTCACTGCTAGGCGATATTTATGAAGACAGTGGCGACGATGTGCGGGCTCTGGTTTGGTACCGGATTGCCGCCGATACTGCCGAGCATTCCCTCAACAAGAGAATTACACGCAAGTACAAGAAACTCCTGTCGGGTGTTGATCAGAAAGAGATAGCTGAAGCCGACAGGCTGTACATACAGTGGTCTAACCGTTTTCCCGTACGTACTCGCCAGGCGCAAAACTAGGATGCCGGGACGCGGTTGTTAACCGCGACACGCAATTAGATATCCAACTCTACAATGACAGGAACGTGGTCGGATGGTTTTTCCCATCCTCGAACGTGTTTGTCTATTCGACAGCCGATCGCCCGGTCGGCAGCTTGCGGTGACAGCAGGATGTGATCGATTCTTATGCCGTTGTTTTTCTGCCAGGCTCCTGCCTGATAATCCCAGAATGTATAAATGCCGTCTGACAGGTCGAAACTACGCACCGCGTCGCTGAAACCCAGTGCGGTAAGTTCTCTGTACTTTTCCCGGGTTTCCAGCCGGAACAGGGCATCCTCGGTCCACATGGCCGGGCGTGCCGCGTCACGAGCCTGGGGAATCACATTGTAGTCGCCAAGAAGCGCAAACGGTTCTTCCAGTTTCAGGTTGCTTTTGGCATGGGCAATCAGCCGATCCATCCAGGCCAGCTTGTAAGGATATTTTTCCGTCTCGACCGGATTGCCGTTCGGCAGATACAGGCATCCGACCCTGCAGACACTGTGGTCGCCAACGACCAACGCTTCTATGTAGCGTGCCTGCTCGTCCGTATCATCGCCCGGAAGCCGGCTGGTCACGTCTTCGACTGGCCTGAGAGACAGGATGGCGACGCCATTGAAGCCCTTCTGTCCATGGGTGGCGACATTATAGCCGATATCCTCAAAGGCTTGGCGTGGAAAACCCTCGTCGACGGACTTGATCTCCTGGAGGCATGCGACATCGGGGCGGGCTTCGTTGAGCCAGGACACAGCCGTCTCCAAACGGGCTTTGATCCCATTGATGTTCCAGGTCGCGATCTGCATGGGCACCTCAAGTTCTTTTTGCCACGGTCAGATCACAGTTGCTGCAGGCAGTTGATTGCGTCAAGTCCACAAATGTGATCCTCACCGCGTCAGTTCCCCTGTGTGCGATTTCCGTCTATGCCGGCGGCTCATTCACAACGATCAAGTTGTCTTTCGCGTTTGCGATGCTCTCGACGCGCCTTGCGTCTGGATACGTTGCTGCACCATCTGAGATGTCTTTCGTAACTGCCACTCCATCGGCGGCCGCCGAAACCACAATCGAGAGCACGGGCTTCGCGAACTTGCTGTACCGCGGCGCGGGCATATTGTCGGCAATGCGCGCTGACAGGGCGATCACGTCGCGATGCCGATAAACGACAATTGCGAATTTGCTGATTCCTCGTATTCAGCAAAGTAGTGGCTTCGCGCGGTCCGATTCGCGTGCACAATTGCGTCTGGCGCACCCGGCTGGATGACCAGCGTTCGCCCTCGAATCCGCATTTTGACAAACGAGCCTGACGAACCTGTCGTATGCTCTGACCCGCAAAGTTTCGGCAAAAACGGCCCGAACGAGTGTCGTCAGCGACCAATTCTTCAGTTTCGTTAGCTTCCGGCTCCGGCAAGACGGTTTCTTCTTCACTTTGTTCCCGGGTCGCAACCTGACGTTTGCACCTGTCCAGTTCGTTGTCGCGTGCGGCGCGGGAGCCATTGTAAGCGGAAGACGGACTACGCATGCAGAAATTGAAATAAGTGCTTCTGGTATATCCCCACAGGCTGCCGGACAAACGGCAATTCAAGCGGTTGTTCTCGTCGTTTTGAACAAGCGCACGGGTTGCGTAATTGTTGCATGCCGCGACCTTGGCGGAATCCGGTTGAGTTTGTCCGGTGGTTTCCTGCTGGCCACTTTCATCTTGCGGCAACGGTCGCAAAGATGGCTTCGGCTTCGGCAAAACGGTAATTCTCTCCTGATCAGCCCGCGGTGGCGGTGGAACAGGAAGAGGCTTGACAATGGTTTGTCTGGCAGGCTTTTCCGGAGCGGATTTTTCTACGACGGTCGGTTTTCTGGGGGCAGGTGTGGGGACCGGTCTTGCGGTAATGGCGGGCTTTGGCGGAACCCGGGTAGGTGCCGGCTTCGCTGAAACAGCCGGTTTTGCGGGGGCCGGTGCCGGATCATCTGTACGGGTAACCGGACCGGATGTCGAAAGAACACCCGAAATGCAGCATGTATCAGAACGTTTTGGCGGAACACCGGTTTTGAGAGCGCACATGGCTTTTGGCCCCTTGGCGCCGGGCCACGAATATGTCCACGCACGGCATTGCCCATCCTTTTTGCATGCATTTTCGCACAAATCGGGATTGGGAGCCGACAGCTCGATGGTCTTGTAATCCAGGCCCGGCCGATCGGTCGACCCGTCACGTGCGGCGATTGCAACCGACGACAGAAAAATTACGCCGAAAACAGCGGCTATGAAAGGCCGAAGCCAGAAATGTGGGTTCTGCATGAATAATATGGCGTCCCTGAATATGCCCTTCAGGAACGATTTTGCGCACGATCATGGCGCAATTGTGGGCTCAAGCCAATCAGGCACCTTCAAATTGATCAGATTGAAAAACTCGTACCACAACCGCATGACGCGGTTGCGTTTGGATTGTTGACCTGAAACTGCGCGGCCATGAGGTCGTCGACAAAGTCAACTTCCGATCCCAGGACATAGGCCAGTGATATGGAGTCTATTAAAAGTGTTGCACCGTCGCGCTCGACAACTGCATCACCTTCTGCAGCTTTGTCATCAAGTTCGAACTCGTATGAAAATCCCGAACAACCGCCTCCATTGACCGCCAGCCGCAAAGCGGTCTTGTCGGCTTCACTGGCAACAATTTCCCGGATCCTGCGCGCAGCGTTTTCGGTTAGTGTTATTGCAGCAGACATGGCTATAGAAGTCCTGATTGATCCTGTTTACGAGACCACAAACTTGCGTCTATCAGGATTGTATGTTGGTTGAGATGAATGGTTTGTCAATGCGCATCCTGAAATTGTCTCAGATGGAAGTACTCTCATGGAACAACTAGCGGCCTGGGCCTGCTATCCTGGCAATTCACGCGGCAGGTTCATTGATGAACACGATGCGGCCGGCCGCTCGCCATTTCAGCGTGACCGTGACCGCATTATTCACTCAGCAGCGTTCAGACGACTGAAGCACAAGACCCAGGTTTTTGTCTATCACGAGGGTGATCATTATCGCACACGACTGACCCATTCGCTGGAAGTGGCTCAGGTGGCCCGGTCCATAGCTCGCGCCCTGCGCCTGGACGAAGATCTTACCGAAGCGCTGTCGTTGGCACATGATCTGGGCCATACGCCGTTTGGTCATGCAGGAGAGCGGGAGTTGGACAGTTGCATGGCGGATAACGGAGGATTTGATCATAACGCACAGGCACTGCGCATTGTTACCAGACTTGAGCGCCGGTATGCGGCTTTTGACGGTTTAAATCTGACATGGGAAACGCTTGAGGGGCTGGTTAAACACAACGGCCCTGTTCTTGATGCCAAAGGCCGGCCGGCCGGACGTTATGCAGAAACCGGTTTGCCGCATGCGATGTTGGAATTTGCCCAAAATCATAACCTGCACCTGGACAGTTATGCGTCCGCAGAGGCACAGGTTGCGGCAATTTCCGATGACATCGCCTATAATGCGCATGACATTGATGACGGATTGCGGGCGGGGCTTTTTGATGTGAAGGCGCTGCGGGATACGGCAATCGCCGGCAGGGCAGTTCGTGAGGTCGAGGACATGTGGCCCGGACTGGATCGGCATCGCCTGATTCATGAAACTGTCAGGCGTGTCATTTCCTGGATGATCTACGATGTTATCGCGCAAACCCAGGCCAATGCGACTGCAAATGCCGTCGACAGCGCCGATGCTGTTCGAGGATCGAAGACTGCTATCGTGGATTTCTCAACGCAAATGACACAAAACAATACGGATTTGCAGGGTTTTCTGGCCCAGCACATGTACAAACATGACAAAGTCAATGCGATCATGCGCCGGGCTCGACGGGTGATAAGGGATTTGTTCGAAGCCTATAGAAGTGATCCCGAGCAATTGCCCGGCGATTGGCGGGAACATGGCTACTCGCGCGGAGACAGTCGTCAGGCCCGGCAGATTTGTGACTTTATTGCCGGCATGACTGATCGTTACGCCCTGGATGAACACAAGCGGTTGTTTGACCTTGATCCGCTTTTCCGTTAAGCCCCGCGCGGCACATCCGGTAATCCGGATGCAGGCAAAACTCACAGCACACCGCCGGACAAGATGAACCCGTTTAACCATTTCAAGACCATACTCGACAGAACGCTCCTTGACCTTGTTGATGATGGCCTGCTGCCTGAGGGCGTAGATACCGCCAAAGTGGTTGTCGAACCGCCCAGAGATGCGGCACATGGTGACATTACCACCAATGCGGCCATGGTTCTGGCCAAGCCTGCCGGCAAGCCGCCGCGTGAAATAGCAGGGCATTTGTGCAAGGCGCTGGCGGCGCATAAGGACGTAGCATCGGCGGATATTGCCGGTCCGGGATTTGTCAACCTTCGAATTTCCAAGGCCTTCTGGCCCGGTTTCATTCGCTCGGTGCTGGCCGCCGGTGAAAAGTTTGCCGAATCGACCATAGGGCAGGGGCGCTCTGTCAATGTGGAGTATGTCTCCGCAAACCCTACCGGGCCGTTGCACGTAGGCCATTGCCGGGGCGCTGTATTTGGCGACGCGCTGGCCAATCTGCTGGCGGCAACCGGTCATGACGTCTCGAGGGAATATTACACAAACGACGCTGGCAGCCAGATCGACACCCTCGGTGACAGCGTCTATCTGCGTTACCTCGAGGCCCTGGGCGAAGACACAGGCGAAATTCCGGCCGGATTGTATCCCGGTGACTATCTGGTGCCGATCGGCAAGGCGCTTGCCAGCGAGTTCGGGGATCAACTCAAGAAAATGGATACGGCACTGCGCAAGTCATTGATCAAGGACCGCGCCATATCCGCAATGATGGATTTGATACGAAGTGACCTTGGCTTACTGGGTATTCATCAGGACGTATTTTTTTCCGAGAGAATACTGCATGAAAACGGGAAGATAGCCGAAACAGTTCAGACCATGCGCGATGCCGGCCTGGTTTTTGAGGGCCGTATTCCTCCTCCCAAGGGACAGTTGCCGGAAGACTGGGAAGATCGCGAACAGACATTGTTCAGGGCGACACAGTTTGGCGACGACATCGACCGTCCATTGATGAAATCAGATGGCAGTTTCACCTATTTCGCAGCTGACGTAGCCTATGCTCGCGACAAGATTGAGCGCGGGTTCAACGAGCTGGTATTTGTTCTGGGCGCAGATCATGGCGGGTATGTGAAACGGCTGAAAGCCGTTACCAGGGCGCTGTCGCAAAACCAGGTAACCGCTGACGTATTGCTGTGTCAGCTGGTCCGCCTCTTCCGAGGTGGTGAACCCGTCAAAATGTCAAAGCGCGCAGGTGAGTTCGTCACTTTGCGTGAAGTCGTTGATGAAGTTGGTGCGGACGTCTTGCGCTTCATGATGTTGACACGCAAGAATGACGCGCCGCTGGACTTCGATTTTCAGAAGGTCACGGAACAATCACGGGACAACCCGGTATGGTATGTTCAGTATGCTCACGCGCGTATCGGCTCAGCTTTTGCCAAGGCCAAACTCGAAGCCGCCGAGGCGGCCAGTGATCTGTCGGATGTCAGCGAAAAATCGCTGCTTCTGCTGGATGATGAGACCGAACAGCGAATCATCGCGCTGGTCGCCGGGTGGCCTCGTGCCGTCGAATTGGCCGCGGCCAATCGTGAACCTCACAGGTTGGCGTTCTATCTATATGAAGTTGCAGCAGAATTTCATTCGTATTACAACAAGGGCAAAGATCAGCCGCAATTAAGATTTATTTTGCCTAATCAGGTGCATCTTACGCAAGCACGTCTCGCCTTGTTGCAAATGATCCGCTATACTTTATCTAGTGGGCTTAACATCTTGGGCGTAAGACCTGTCGATGAGATGTAAGGGTTTGATGGGAACTGGATGGATCAAGAATCAAATAGCAAACCGGGAAGTCGCGGCAGTTGGCGTGATCGGCTTGGCATTAGCGACGACAGCAAGGTAAAACCAGAGGCGGCTGCAAAACCGGTGGAAACACCAGCGAAGCCGGTTGACGGCGGGCAGCCGAAGGTGGTGTCCAAGCCGGCCCCCATGGCACCGCGTCCTGGAGCGGCTGCCAAAGCGCCTCTTCGAGTCAATACTGCTCCAACAGAAGATACCGCGGCTCAGGAAAAACCCAAGACCGCTTCCGAACGGCCGCAGGCTCAGGTGGCAAGCGGCGCGAAGGACGATGCCTTCGCCGAACGGTTGCGGCAGCACCGGGCAGCTGCTGAAGAGGCTGTAAAAAAACGCAGTGTGTCTTCCAACCTGGACAAGTTCTCGTTCGCCAAGAAGGAAGTCGAAAACGCACGGGCAGAGTCTACACCGGCAAAACAGCCTGCTGCCAGACCGGCATTAGCCACTGTTGCAAAACCAGCCGCGCCGCCGGCACCTGCGCGGTCGCCAGCGCCTGTACGGCCACCGGCCCCGCTGGCGACGCCGATCAGCCAGCCGTCTACGGCGCCAATACGGCGCCAGCCGCCGCTGCAACCGGTCAGGCCTCCCGGAGCAGGTGGCATTCCTGCGCCAGCGCCAAGGCAGAACCCATATACACCTCAGCCTTCTCCGCATGGCCAGCCGCCGTTTGGTCAACCGCAGCAGCCTCCACCAGCCTATCGGCCTCAGGCACGATATTCGCCTCCGCCCGGCCCGCGGCCACAGCCGTATCAGGGATACGCACCGCAGGGAGCGGATCCTTATGGGCGTGGCGGCTACAATGCCCCGAGGCCGCCGATGCCACAGCCGGCACCTGGTCATGGGCATCGGTTTGCTCCGCCTTCCGGTGAACAGGATCTGTTTGAAGACAATGGATACCGACCGGCAGCGCCTCTTGGACGGCCTACTGCGGCGCCGGCACGCAGTGAGCCGCTGCGGCCGGATTTTGACGATCCTTATGATGACAACCGGGAGTATGGCGGTCGTACTGCCAACGAGTATTCCCAGGCCTATCGCGAGTATGACGACGAGGACTACGAAGAAGAAGAACCTCGCGGTTGGGGCGGCTTGATAATGGTTATCCTCGCCTTGTTGACTATTGGAGCGATCGCAGCAGGATTGATCTACTGGTACATGCAGCAGAAAACCCCTGTTGGTGGAGCATCAACCGGCGAAGTGCCTGTCATCAGCGCGCCTGAAAAACCTGTCAAGGCAGAGCCGGAATCCACCGTCAATCCGCCCGCTTCGGCCCCTGCCCAGGGGAAGAAGCTGATTTACGATCGTATCCTGGGAAACGGTAGTGCCAACGAACCGGAAAGAATTGTTCCGCGTGAGGAAACACCGCAAGCGCCTGCTGCCGAAAGCAGCGGGGATAGTGATTTCCTTCCGTTGCCATTGCCGCCTCCACCTCAGACCCAGGGTTCCCTGACGCCCGAGAACGCCGGGCCCGACCCTGCGCAGCGGTCAGCCCGCGCGGCGGCGCAAGAAATTGAAACACAAGAAGCCGCCGGGAGCGAACCGGCGGCTTCTGCCGTTTTACCGCCGCCACCGGCGTCTTTCGCGCAACCTGACCCACAACCGTTTCAACAGGCTGATCAGAGCGGTTCAATTACACAGCCTCCAATTCCGCCCAGAAAACCGAGAAACCTGGTGGCGTCGGTGCAACGGGCACCGGCAACACAATTTCGTCCCGTGCTGCAGCCAACGCCGGCTCCGGGCGCCACCCAGCAGTTGAACGCACCGATAGATTTGCAACAACAGGCGGCAATCGTGAACCCGCAGGTACAGGCTCCGGTGAGCAACCGGATACCACCTCCCGCCCCGGAACCGACGGTGACGCAAAATCGTGGGGCGTCAAGGGATGATGATCCGCTTTCAGGACTGCGTGCGCCGTTAAATTCGGGCGGCCAGCCAGCCCGGCAACAGGTACCTGAGGCATTCCAGCAGCAACGCTCTGCCGCAGTGACCCCTGCGCCCCTGCCAATTCCGCAAACGCAACAACCGATTACCTCGCAGTCGTTGCAATCGTTTTCTCCTCCCCCAGCCAGTCAAAATCAACCGGCACCATCCACAACGGGTTCCGGTTATGTGGTGCAGCTTGCTGCCTACCGGTCTGAACAGGAAGCGCTGGGACAGTACCAGCAACTGCGGTCGCGGCACCGCAATATAATCGGCGATCTGCCACCGGCAGTTCAGCAGACCAATCTTGGCGCCAGCGGCACGTTCTATCGCCTCGGAATGGGCCCGATGCAATCAAAACGGGCTGCTACCGAAATGTGCAACAAACTGATTGCAGCCGGAGAACGCGATTGCCTGGTACGTCGGCGCTAGGGTCAGAACCCATTAATCTTAAGCAATTCTGTTTGAAGTAAAACAGTCGAATGATGTTGAAAAAGCGCAAGACAAGGCTTTTTGCCTTTTCGAGCATTTTTCGACTTCAGGCAGGTGTTTTCCTTCAAACCCGAACGGCGGGGTCTATTTTGCCGCTGACATCGTTGAAAGGTTTTGAAAACCGGACGATTTCCTTCGACCTTTCGCCTCGTCAGAAGCAAAATATCCTCCCGCAGAGTGGATAAGATTAATGGGTCCTGACCCTAGTGTCTTTGCTCGGCAACGGACTTCGACGATCTTGCGACACTTGAGACTATTTGGTTCCCGCACCTCTCTCTTTTGATCCCGGCCCGCATATGCTAGATTCATACAGCGGGGGAGAGATTTATCCGTAACGGATTAAAGGGAAGCAGCACATGTTCGCTCGTATTACACACTACAAAATGAAGCCTGAGACGACCGATTCCGCGATTGCCAAGCTAAATAGTCTGAAGGACGATATCATGGCCCTTCCCGGTATGGTTCACTTTGTCAACACGATGAACAGCGACGGATCAGGTTGTGTTGTTTCCCTGGTCGAAAGCCGGGAAGTTTCAGACGCAAATCAGGAGTCAGTGGCCAGGATATGGGCGGCATTTGCAGACCATCTTGAGGGCATACCTGAAGGCCACGGTTTCGATGTTATTGCCAACTGGAGCAAGTAAGCGCAAATCTTCAACACAACATTGTCGTCACGTGGCAGCACAGTAATCGTGACTATCTCGACCGGCAGGTGAATTTGCCCCTTTTGGTGTGGCAAAAAAAGTCACAGATTTGGAGATTCTGTGTCTTGAGTGTGTTCTTTACTCGCGCCTGCTCGGGCCTGGGCTTGTAGTGGCGGTGGAGAAAGTTTGATATCTGACCGCCGCCTGAAGACCGACATCACCAGCCTTGGTGAAACGGTTGAAGGCATCAAGCTGTATAGCTGGAAATATCAGAATGATCCGGCCACCATCTGGGTCGGCGTCATGGCACAGGATCTTGAAACCAGCCATCCAGAAGCCCTTGTAGTCAGCACAGACGGATATTACCGCGTGAACTACGCGACACTGGGAGTTCAAATGATGACCCTGGACCAGTGGAACGCAAGGTTGCTTTGAGCCGATCTATTGGTTGAACATCTGATTTCAGCAATGGAATGAACATTCTCAGCGGCTCCATGGAAACATGGGGCCGTTTTGCTTATCAACTCGAGTATCCGCACACGAGGTTTGGTTCCTCAGGTTGAGGGGCCAAAGGGCGGGCAAACTTGCAGACCATGAGCAAAACATCTGTTGTAGGGTGAAATGAGGAGTAAAGATGCTTTCGAATACGAAAATATCTTTAGTATCAAATGTTTACATGATCAACAATGGCGGAGGGGGAGGGATTCGAACCCCCGGGACCGTGAAGCCCAACGGTTTTCAAGACCGCCGCATTCGACCACTCTGCCACCCCTCCGCAGGAGCTTTATGCATTCATGATGACCAATGCCAGATGAAGGGTTTAATCTCGCCGGTGATTGTGTGCAAGACCAATAGGAAAAATTAAATTGGCCGACGTTTTCATCATCCGTTCATCATGGTTGTCCTACTGTGGCCACAGATCGGTCGTAGGGGATTGATCAAAGTGATTTTGGATGGTTCGAATACGATGAAGACTAACATATGCCTTGCTATGCTGTTGCTCGTGGCCAGCGTTCAAACAGTTCTGGCACAGCCTGCGCAACGGGCTTTGGGAATATGGGCTGACGAGGATGGCCAATCCAATATAGAAATCGCCCAGTGCGGCGGGTATCTGTGCGGCCGGCTGGTCTGGCTCAAGGAACCCTACAATGCCAACGGCCGTCCCAAGACCGATATCCACAACCCTGATGCGGCGCAGCGGAACCGGCCATTGCTGGGAATGACGATCATCAGCGGCTTGCAGCCGAATGACGATACTCAACTCAAGGGCCAGGTTTACAACGCGGAAGACGGCAAAGTGTATGAGCTCTATCTGAAACCCCGGCGCACCACCATGGACGTGGAGGGTTGTTTTGCGTTTTTCCTTTGCGGATCACAGGTCTGGACGCGGGTTCAGTAGTGAATGAGGGACAATCCGGATGTAGCGGTCTGGCCAAAGCAGAACAACGTATGCCATAAAGCGACATCTTGGAAATTGCCCCTGGGGGAGTGATGAGAGTGTTCAGGAAATTTACAATTACTATCTGTGCAGTGCTGGTGACCGGTTTGCATGCGCCTCACTCCTGGTCACAGTTTGCGCCAGAAACCTCTACGGAGGCCGTGCAGGAGCCGGAATCAACCGGACCCACATTGCAGGAAAAACTCGAACTGGCGCGGGCCGGGGACGTAGACACCCAGATATCACTGGCCAGAGATTATCTGACAGGAGACAATGGTACGCCCAGGCAACCGGTTGATGCGGCCAGATGGTTGACTGCAGCGTCGGAAAAGGGCAATGCCGAGGCCCAGTTCCTGTTGGCAAACCTCCTGCGTGAAGGTGCCAAAGGTCTGAAGGCCAACAAGAAAAACGCCGTAACTCTATATGCAAGCGCCGCAGACAAGGGACATGCGGAAGCCGCCTACTGGGCAGGTGATGCCTATCTCTATGGCAACGGCGTCAAGGAAGCACCCACCAAGGCCGTTGAGTATTATGGCAAGGCGGCAAATCTCGGCCACGCAGCATCCAAAAACAATCTGGGTTTGTTGTATCTGCAGGGCAAAGGCGTTGACCGGGATCTGAGAACAGCCTTTCAGTTGTTCAGTGATACTGCCAAGACCGGCGATTCCTGGGGCCAGAACAACCTTGGCGGCATGTATGAAATGGGCTGGGGCACGGTAAAAAACACCGATACGGCGCTCGCCCTGTACGAACAGTCGGCCTCGGCAGGGAACGTGCACGGTTCCAGTAATCTGATACGGCTCAGAGCTGTACTGGGCGTGGTGGTGGAAGTGGAGCAGGTGAAGCAAGTGCCAACCGAAACACCATCACCTGATGTCGTATCGGAACCGGAAGCAGACCAATCTCCGGAAGATGCCGAACAGTCGAACGCAGCCACAGCCAACTAGAAGCGTTCACATCTGGATGGCCAGAATACCGGACAGGGCCGGCACTTTTCCCGTCTCTGCCATTTGCAACACTTCGTCAATGAGTTGGTCCGGATCAGGGTATTCGCCGTGGACCAGCAGGCCGCGGGCCTTATCGATCATGTCAGCGCGTGACAATGGCAGCTCCGGGTCTCCGCGGGCATCGCTCACTTCATGTGAGATCACCGATCCGTCCTGCATTGTCACTTCGATGCGGCTGCCCCAGTGTACAGGGTATGCCGATTGAAACTTTTGATTGCTGGAAACAGTGATCCGGGCGCGCAGACCGGCAGCAGCATCTCGTGCCTCAGGTTCAAAGTTGTCAAAACCTACTGTGCCTTTGCTCAATGCAGTTGCAACGCAGTGTTGCAGTGAAAATTTGCCGGCATAAGCGGAGTCAACCGCCACCCTGTCGCACAAATCGAGCGCAGCCTGATAGGCGTAAACATGCACCGCCCGTATCGAGGTGTTCGGCTGCAACCGCTTATGCAGCTGAAGACTGCATTCGATCGCGGGGTGGGTGTGCCTGCACGATGGCCACGGTTTGATTGACGTAAGGTGCAGCTGCCACGGAACGCCTTCGACAGGCAGCAGCAAGGCTTTATCAGGATTGGGGCAGGTAGCCCGAAACAGGCCTCGGCTGCCTTCGAGAATTTCCGGAGCGCCGGTAAATCCGCACTTCGCCAGGGTGGCCGCGACAAGTCCAGCTTCGGCGCCGCGCCCGGCATGCAAGTGTTTTGTCTCTGCGCCTGTTTCGAGAAACTGCCACAAACCGGCTGATTGCGATCCGGCATTTCCCATTGCGTTCACACACTCAGTCTGGGTCAGATCCAAAAGGCTTGAGACCGCCATGGCCGATCCAAATGGTCCACAGGTTGCCGTGTTGTGCCAGATTTCATAGTGCCGTGACCCAACACTCATGCCGACGCGGCAGCAGGCTTCAAACCCGCGCAGTATGGCGGTCAGGGCGGTTTTGCCAACTCCGCCGGCGGCCATAGCGAAAACCGCCGGAACAACAATGCAACCGGGATGAACAACCGAAGCGCGATGCAGGTCGTCGACCTCCAGAATATGGCATAAACTGCCATACAAAAACGCCTGACGGGCCTTGTCGATACGGTAGTTGGACCCTGTCGACATATTGCGCTGCCAAGCCAGCAATTTGCGGCCCTGAACCGAATTTCGCCCGGCGATTGTGTTGGCAACCGCATCCAGGGTGAACAGGGCCGCGGCCCGCAGGTCGGCCTCAGATACAGGCTTTGCCATAATTGCGGCACTAAGTTGCGCTGTTAAAGATGGCGTCAGGTCAGATTTATTGGGTGTACGGTTCATAGGATGACTATAGGACCGCCGGCATTGACTGGAAAGCAGGAAGGCCGCCCGAAGACCATGCCATTGATCATTTGTTAACCGTGTTCTTGAACTTCGCCTTTACCGTCATTGGTGCAAGCTCATTAAACATTTAGCGAATTCATCAGGAGTTCGTTTGCCAGGTTACGGCGCAAAAAGCAGGAATTGCCGGAAAATGACCCAACAGAACTTGAGACTGCCAACCCGCAATCGCAGTGGCTATTTTGTCTTCGGAGCAGGCTTGTTATGTGCTGTTGCACTTGGTCTTGCCGGGTGCTCCGGTTCGTCAAAGAAGGATCCGTTTGCCGGCATCGGGTCGCCCGTCTGGGACAGCGCCAAGGGGCCGATGCCAAAGGGTGGAGGTCGGCGGCATGTAGGCAAACCCTACCAGGTTGCAGATATCTGGTTCTATCCGAAGCACGAACCGTCTTATGACAAGACCGGGGTGGCTTCATGGTATGGCCCGAAATTCAACCGGCGGATGACGTCAAACGGTGAGTGGTTCGACATGGAACAGCTGACGGCAGCACATACAACCATGGAATTGCCAAGTTATGCCAAGGTCACAAACCTTGAAAACGGACGCGAAGTAATTGTCCGGGTGAATGACCGCGGTCCGTTCGTCAATGACCGGATAATAGATATGTCCAAGCGGTCTGCGGATCTTTTGGGTTTTCGGGGCAGGGGCAAGACAACGGCGCGGGTGCAATATATTGGCCGCGCACCCATCAAGGACCCTGCTTATGGTCATCTGGCCGCAATGAACGACGAGTTGCAACGCCGTACACCGTTGCATCAGATGATCGCCGGGGCCAATTTGCGCGATGGAAGATATGGTGAGGGCCAGCCCACGTACGTTGCTTCTGGTGACCATGTTCCGGTGAATTCCGACAGGGGCGGGTATTATGTCCAGGTTGCCGCTTTTTCCGATCCGGGAAACGCTCAACGCACCAAGGCAGCGCTTGCCGATTTGGGCGATGTGCACATCAAGCCAGCCAGCGGTACTTTGGGTCCGTTATACCGGGTTCGAGTGGGTCCGCTGAACAATCATGCGAGTGCGCAGACGGCGCTGGAGCAGGTGCGCGCGCGCGGACATCATGACGCGGTTGTGAACTCGTCATTCAACTGAATGAACTACGATGTGCTGCGGCTGTTGATTGCAACTGCGTTGATGCGTAGAGTTAGTGATCCTTCAACTTCGAAAAGACGACCATCACCATGCTAAAGGCAGCAAGGTACATCACCAACGTCCAGACCCGGTTCATGTGGGGTTGCATGGTCCTTTTTGCGTCCTTATGGGCAACAGGAGCAATGTCCGGCGCGTCGTCGCAGGAGTTCAATACCGGGGCAGAGTATGCCATCGTGATGGATAGCCGGTCCGGCAAAGTGCTTTTTGAAAAAAATGCCGACGAACTGGTGCCGCCAGCCAGCATGAGCAAAATCATGACCATGCTGATGGTATTTGAACGGCTGCAGCAGAAACGTCTTAAACTCACTGACAAATTCGTAATATCGGAAGATGCCTGGCGAAGGGGAGGGGCTCCATCGCGCAGCTCGACAATGTATGCGGAAGTAGGTTCAAAAGTTGCCCTCGAGGACCTCGTCAGGGGTGTTATCATTCACTCCGGCAATGACGCAGCGATTGCCATTGCGGAAGCGCTGGGAGGCACTGAAGACGGTTTCGCGGATGACATGACGAGGCGTGCCCGTGAATTGGGATTGCAGAAGTCGACGTTCAAGAATGCAACGGGCCTGCCGGCAGAAGGCCATGTATCCACCATGCGTGAACTGGCCAGCCTTACGAGGTACCTGATCGAGGTATTTCCGGAGTATTACAAGTATTATGGCGAGCGGGAGTTCACCTGGAACAATATCAGACAGCAGAACAGAAACCCGTTGCTGGGAAACTACCGCGGCGCAGATGGCGTGAAAACCGGGTATATCAGGGACTCCGGTTATGGAATGATCGGGTCAGCGGAGCGGGAGGGCAGGCGTCTCATTGTTGTGGTAGGAGGAATGGCGAGCAAGAACGACCGCAGCGTAGAAGTTGAACGGTTGCTTGATTTCGGGTTTCGCAAATTCCGTTCGGTGCGGTTGTTTTCCGCAGGTGACACCGTTGGGCAGGCTAGGGTCTGGGGCGGTGAATTGCCATCCGTCAAACTTGTTACCAAAAAGGATATGCTAACGCTCTTGTCTGATGAGGAAAAGTCCACGGCTGAAGTTCAGCTTGTTTACACAGGGCCGTTAACAGCGCCGGTTGAGGCTGGAAAACAGATCGGGTTCGTGCGGATTCTGACTGACGGAAAGCTTGTCTACAAGTCTCCCATCTATACCAAACACAGTGTTGCCCCGACGGACAGCATGTGGCGCAAGGCACTTGATTCAGCGCTTTTCATGGCGCTCGGTGGTTGATAGTTTGTGGCCCACATGAAACGGGCACTGTTCATTACATTTGAAGGCGGCGAAGGAACCGGCAAGAGCACGCAGGCGGCGTTGCTTGCCGAACGGTTGCGCCAGATTGGCAGGCAGGTCGTAGTCACCAGAGAACCCGGCGGGTCAGCTGACGCTGATGCCATAAGACAGTTGCTGGTTACCGGCGAAACCGGCCGATGGAGTGCAACAGGCGAGATACTGCTCAACTATGCTGCGCGTGAAAGTCATTTACGCGAAACGATCAAACCAGCACTGGTAAACGGCGCAATTGTCATCTGCGATCGCTTCGCGGATTCCACTCGCGCCTACCAGGGCTACGCGGGAGATGGGGACGCCGATCTCATTGAGCAGCTGGATTTTAAAATTGTCGGAGCAACCCAGCCCGATCTCACCATAATCTTCGACCTTGATCCGCGCGTCGGACTTGAACGGGCAGGATTACGCGGCGGTGATGACCGGTTTGAGCGCAAGGGCCAGGGTTTTCACGATCGCCTGCGCCAGGGCTATCTTGCGATCGCCTCGAAATATGCCGACCGTTGTGAAGTCGTTGACGCATCGCAAAACGTTGATGAGGTATTCGCGTCGATCTGGCAAATCGTTGCACCGCGCATTGAGAGTGCTCAGAAATGAGTTCGAAGGACGAAGAGCAACCGGACCCGCGGGAAACCTCTCTGCACCCTCGTCATCGTGAGCAACTCCTGGGTCACGAGAATGCCGAAAGACACCTGTTGGAAGCTTATCAATCCGGCCGGTTTCATCATGGCTGGTTGATTACCGGGCCTCGGGGAATTGGAAAGGCAACGCTGGCTTATCGACTTGCCAGATACCTGTTGCGGTACCCCGACCATGAAACCGCACCAAAAGGCACGATGGCCGTTCCGGCAGACGATGTCGTGGCTGCGCAGATTTCAGCTCGTTCGCATCCAGACTTGCTGGTGTTGCAACGTGAACTGGACAAGGGAAAACTGAAAGCCGGAATTACAGTCGATGCCAGCAGGAAAGCCGCCAAGTTCTTCGGCAAAACGGCTGGTGCCGGCGGTTGGCGTATTGCGATTGTTGATGTGGCCGACGAGATGAATGGCGCGGCAGCCAATTCACTATTGAAGACGCTCGAGGAACCGCCGGAAAGAAGCCTGCTGATTTTGGTGTGTCACGAGCGCGGGCGGCTGTTACCCACGATCAGGTCTCGCTGCATCGAACTTGCATTGCAGCCGGTAACGGAGGAGGAAACCCTGTCTGCGCTTGACCTGTTGCCGGATGATCTTGGCAAACAGGCGATCCCGCATGCCAAGTTTTCAGGCGGCAGGCCCGGACTGGCAATTGCGCTGGCTGAAACCGGTGCCGGGCCTATATTCGAACGGTTTTCCACTGCAATGGAGACGGGCAGGCTGGATATGAAAACCCGGATCGCCATAGCAAATTCACTGCATGGAAGGGGCACAGATGACAGGTTCAGCGTGTTTTGTTCTCTTCTCGATAGCTGGATTGCCAGTGCTGCTGTGAAGGCAGCAAGGCTTTCCGGAGCGTTGGAACAGGGACATGCGTTGGCAAATGCACACCAAACAATCTGGCATTCCATTCAGGAAACAAATGCCCTAAACCTCGACCGTCGCCTAACCATCCTGCAGGCGTTTGACCTTATCGAAAAAGCCCGCAAGGCATAAAGCATTCCTCATGACCGAAAAACCAACCTTCTATATTACCACAGCCATCTCGTATCCCAATGGTGCGCCGCATATCGGTCATGCTTATGAAGCACTGGCTACGGACGCAATGGCGCGCTTCAAGCGGCTGGATGGCTACGATGTGTTGTTCGTCACCGGCACGGATGAACACGGCCAGAAAATCCAGCAGACTGCTCTGAAAGAAGGCCGTACTCCTGCCGAGTTTGTCGATGAAATGGCACCAAAGTTTGAAGCCATGGTAACAGCGCTGGGATGCACCCATGACGATTTCATCCGCACATCCGAACCTCGCCATCACGAGGCTGTTCAGACCATCTGGAAAAAAATGGACGCGGCGGGAGATATTTACCTCGACAAATATGCCGGATGGTACTCGGTGCGTGACGAAGCGTTCTATGGTGAAGATGAGCTTGAAGACCGGGAAGGCAAGAAGTTTTCAATAAAATCCGGTACGCCGGTTGAATGGGTGGAAGAGGAAAGTTTTTTCTTCAAACTGTCTGCCTACCAGGATCGACTTCTGAAGCTTTACAGCGAACATCCCGAATTCATCGGCCCCGCCGAGCGCCGCAACGAGGTGGTGAGCTTCGTCCAGGGCGGTCTGAAAGATCTTTCTGTTTCGCGCACAACGTTCGACTGGGGAATACCTGTGCCTGATGCCCCCGGCCATATCATGTATGTTTGGGTCGATGCGTTGACCAATTACATGACTGCAACAGGATACCTCAATGACGATCCTGACCTGGCCAGATTCTGGCCTGCGGACATTCATGTCATCGGCAAGGATATTGTGCGTTTCCATGCGGTTTACTGGCCGGCATTCCTGATGTCGGCCGGGCTGCCATTGCCCAAGCGTGTATTTGGTCACGGGTTCCTGTTCAATCGCGGGGAGAAGATGTCAAAATCAGTTGGCAACGTAGTCGATCCACAGGCGATGATTGACCAGTATGGGGTCGATCAGGTGCGTTACTTCTTCCTGCGTGAAGTGCCTTTCGGGCAGGACGGCAACTATAGTCATGACGCGATTGTGAATCGGGTGAATGCCGATCTTGCCAATGACCTAGGCAACCTGGCGCAAAGATCTTTGTCTATGATTGCCAAAAATTGTGAGGGAAAAATACCGGCTGCCGGCGAGCTTACCGCTGACGATACCGAAATGCTTGACGCCCTGGACGCGTTATTACCGCAATGCCGTGAACACCACGACGTCCAGGCTTTGCACAAGTCTCTGGAAGCGATCTGGAAAGTGGTTGCCGAGGCAAATCGTTATTTCGCCGGGCAGGAACCCTGGGCGCTCAAAAAAACCGACCCCGAACGCATGGGAACAGTGTTGTACGTCACGGCGGAAGTAATCCGCCAGGTCGGCATACTGGCTCAGCCGTATACACCCATTGCAGCAGGCAAACTGCTGGATCTGCTGGTCATACCTGACAGTGCCCGGGACTTTGCCAGTCTCGGGGCCATCGGACGGTTGAAACCGGGTGTTGTTCTGCCTAAACCGGAAGGTGTTTTTCCGCGTTATCTCGAAGAAGAACAGGCCTGAACAAAGAGCAAAACGTGATGCATCCAGCCATTGTCGATAGCCATTGCCACCTCGACTTCGACGTGCTTCTAACCGACATTGACGGTGTGATAACCCGGGCTCACGCAGCTGGCGTGCACCTGATGGTGTCAATTTCAACACGGGTGAAGAACTTTCAGGCTGTTTGTGCCATTGCGGAAGCACATGCGGAAGTGTTTTGCACTGTTGGAACCCATCCGCACAATGCCGATGAAGAGCTGCATGTGACCGCCGAACAGCTTGTTGATCTGGCGCGACACCCAAAATGCATTGGTATAGGCGAAGCCGGCCTGGACTATCACTACGACAACTCGCCTCGCGATGCCCAGGCGCGGGGATTTCTGAGCCATATTGCGGCAGCACGCCAGACGGGTTTGCCGCTGGTTATTCATTCCAGGTCGGCAGAAGCCGACACCGCAACAATACTTGAAGATGAAATGGGGAAGGGGGCATTCAAGCCCCTGCTGCACTGTTTTTCTTCCAGTATCGAATTGGCCGAGCGAGGGCTGGCGGCCGGGGCCTATCTGTCCTTTTCCGGGATATTGACATTCAAGTCTGCCGAAGCCATTCGCGATGCTGCCAGATTGTGTCCGCTCGACAGGATGCTGGTCGAGACAGATGCACCCTACCTGGCGCCGGTGCCGCATCGCGGTCAAAGCAACGAACCGGCCTATACAGCTCACACACTGGCGCATCTGGCAGAGGTCAAGGGCACAAGCATTGAGGAGATGGCCGAGATTACCTCGAACAATTTCTTTCGCTTGTTCGACAAGGCGCCCCGGCCAGCGGTCTACGGTGGTAACGAATGAGCCAAACCCTGACCATACTGGGTTGCGGGTCCTCCGGAGGCGTGCCACGCATCGGTAACAACTGGGGTAAATGCGATCCGGATGAGCCCAAAAACCGCCGCAAGAGATGTTCGATATTGCTGGAAAAACGTGAAGGCGACAGGGTCACGCGTGTTTTGGTGGACACTACTCCCGATCTCGTTTCCCAACTCAATAGCGTCGAAGCCGCTGTGCTCGACGGGGTATGGTTTACCCATGAGCATGCCGACCATACCCACGGTATCGACGACCTGCGTCAGGTCGCAATCAACATGAGGTCCAGGGTCAACGTCTGGGCGGAACGAAATACTGCAGACATGTTATTGTCCCGGTTCAGTTATTGTTTCGTCACACCCCCAGGGTCCTCCTATCCGCCGATCCTGGAAATGAATGGCATCGAGCCGGAAATTGCTGTTTCTACCGTTGGTGAGGCGGGTGAAATCAGCGCCTTGCCGTTTCAGGTCAACCACGGTGACATTGACGCTCTCGGTTTTCGATTTGGCGATGTGGCCTATACGCCTGATCTGATTAAGGCCCCCGAAAGCTCGCTGAAGTATCTGGAAGGACTAGACGTTTGGATCGTCGATGCACTCAGGCGGACACCGCATCCAAGCCATTTCAGCCTCGATGACGCTCTCCACTGGATCATGCGTATGCAGCCCAAACGGGCTATTTTGACCAATATGCACATTGACATGGACTATCAAACCCTGAGGAAAGAACTGCCGGAAAATGTGGTGCCGGCGTATGACGGGATGGTCGTGGAGATTGACTGATGAAATCGCTTTTGCAGGCCTATGCCAATGCTTGGTCAGAAATTGGCGCGGCAGAGCTCGCCGGGTTGGTCAATGCTATTGAAGCGCCGGACCGGTTGGCGTTTACCCAGGACAATGTGCCGGTTGCGCTTAAACACGATTATGTTCAGTCGATAGCGTCCCTGACCAGGTACAGTGAACTGCAACGAGAGTTGTTGATTATTGGGCATCAGCTGCAATGGACGCAGGGAGATTTCAAAATGCCCGACAGTTTTCAGGGCAGGTTCGCCTACGTGGAACTGGCCGGTCCACGCGGCATGATCGCAAACCACAACATTGGTTTTGGACTGTATCTGCAACAACGCGATGTGGTTTATCCAAGCCACTGGCATTCAGCGGTTGAGGATTACCTGGTCTTAAGTGGAACCGCCATGTGGCAGGCTGGTGATGGAGATTTCGCAACCCGACCGCCGGGCAGTCATATCCTTCATGCGTCCAATCAGGCCCATGCCACTACAACGCTCGAAGAGCCACTGCTGGCCATGTGGTTCTGGCGAGGGGATATCAGCGACAGCACATATCGGATTGTCGGCGTTGATGCCTAAAATGTGATGTTTGCTCTATCTCACTGCCGTCGCCGATACTGTAGATGGCGCATACCCCATGGCTTTGCCGAAAGCAGTTGAAACCGCACTCGCAGTCGCCATTGAACAAAATTCAGTTTCAGATCGCGTTCAAACAGACGCAGTGATGCGCCGGTTGGCATAATGTTCACCACCAGTGCCGTCAATTGCTCTGGCTGTTTTTCGATGACAATTGGTATGACATCGAAATATATACCAGCATAAGATTGTGACCGGAACATCGAAGGTCATCTCCCAAGCCTGAAGGCATCAGCGCCGTGAACAGAGATCGCTGCTATTTCCTGTTGTTGAACATTGGTCATTTCCTGGACCATCTGTTTACGCTGATCTTCGCTACTGTTGCCGCGTTGGCATTGCATCGGGAGTGGGGGGTCGGTTACTCCGAACTGCTTGTGTACGCGACGCCTGGTTTCTTTGCCTTTGGGCTGTTTGCGCTTCCTGCCGGATGGCTTGCAGATCGGTGGAGCCGGGATGGAATGATGGTGGTGTTTTTTATTGGTATAGGCATCTCCTCGATTGTTACCAGCTATGCGGCGTCACCCCTGCAGATCGGTGCTGGTCTTTTTGTAATCGGTGCATTTGCCGCCATCTATCATCCGGTGGGGCTTGCGATCGTTACGATGACCTGGCGCAATACGGGCATTCGCATTGCTGCCAATGGCGTATGGGGAAATCTGGGGGTTGCGAGCGCTGCGCTGATCACCGGTTACATGATTGACAATGGCGGCTGGCGACTGGCGTTCATCGTGCCGGGTATCTTTTCGATCGCTGCCGGACTGGCTTATCTCACGTTAAGGTGGCAGGCCATTGGTCTTGACCGGACGCCTTCCTGTTCCGTAACTCAGGTATCGGAACCAGTTTCTTCGCTGTCATATCGTGCACTGTTGTTGCGGGTATCCGGCATCGTCTTTCTGACTACTGCTGTTTCATCCATCATTTTTCAATCCACGACGTTTGCATTGCCGAAGATATTCGATGAACGAGTACAAGGGCTGGCCAGTCAATTTTCCACCTTGAGCGGAACGCTTGGCGAAACCGGTCAGGAAGACGTTGCAACCATCGTAGGTTTGATGGCTTTTTTCGTATTTGCAGTAGCGTCCATGGCCCAGGTCATCGTTGGCAGCATGCTTGACCGGTTCGGCCCGCGTCCTGTGTTCATGGCGGTTGCGGCATTGCAGTTGTTGTTTTTTTCGCTCATGCCCGGATTAACCGACGGTGTTGCATTGCTCGTTGCAGTCGGTTTTATGCTGGGTGCCTTCGGTCAGATACCGATCAACGACTACATGATTGGCAAGATGGCCAGCGGTGCATACCGGGCGCGCATATACGGTATCCGATATGTTGTTGCTTTTTCGGTTCTGGCAATGTCCTTGCCGCTGATTGCATTTGTATACGAGAACTGGGGGTTCGACATGCTGTTCAGGATACTGGCCGGCGCGGCTCTGCTGATCCTGTGCGCTGTGATTGCACTGCCTCGAAAGCTACCAACTCCAGAGACAACACCGGTCGCAGCAGAATAGGACTAGAGATAGGTGCCTGGTTGGAAATGGGCATTATCGGCCATTCAATGTGCAAATAATATTCCATAATATATATTATGCGAATTATGTGTGTGCAAGCGTTGGCCTGTTCAAGGCGGTTTTCAGCTATCGGAAAAGATATCGCTGGCCGTTCAGCTTCAACACTCTGACACCACCACCTGCTCTGGTATTGCTACTCCACCCGGGCCAACAAGCCGCTGGCCACCTCCTCGAACACTGCAATGTCATTCATGGTGTTGGCCAGTAACATCGATCCTTCCAGAGCGGCTACTATCTCAACCGACCCGGGCTTACCGACAGCATCGGCAAGCGCTTCATCGAGCCAGTTTATGTTAGCTGTGAAAAATGCTCTCACGGCTTCGGTAACCTGCGGTGGCAACCCCTTCGCTTCGGCGCCGAGCATTGCACACAGGCAAATCGCATTGTCCTGCGTCAGCGCTCGCCTGAAGACATCAATATAGCCCGATAACCTGTGTTTTGGTTTGGCGTCCGGATTGATTGCGTCCAACACCTCAAAGATTTTTGCAGTATAGGCATTTACGACAGCCACTCCAAGATCTTCCTTGCGCGGAAAATGATAGTGTACGCTGGCGCTCTTGATACCGACGTCTCCAGCCAGTTCCCTGAAACTGACGGCTCCATAGCCGTCTGAACGCAACCTGGCTTCTGCGGCTGCCAATATCCTGTCGTGCATGGACATATGTGCAATCTTTCAAAAAATACCGATCTATCACTAGATAGTCTGTTGACG
Organism: Alphaproteobacteria bacterium; assembly: GCA_024640405.1. GTDB lineage: Bacteria > Pseudomonadota > Alphaproteobacteria > Rhizobiales > Aestuariivirgaceae > Anderseniella. The sequence continues at coordinate 75,649 of JAHEFB010000013.1, forward strand.
GGCCTTTGCAAAGCTTATAGTGGTTGCCTATCTACTGATAGGTTAACGCTAAAGGAGGTTGCAATGAAAATACATGAGTTCGCCGGATTCCCGAACCCGGCCCGTGTCCGGATCGCCCTTGCGGAAAAAGGACTTACTGACAAGGTCGAGTTTATCCATGTCGATGTTCCCGCTGGTGAGCATCAAAAGGAGGAGTTCCTTAGCAAGAACCCGTCCGCGACCGTTCCGGTCCTGGAACTGGATGACGGCACGATGATATCCGAATGCACGGCCATAACGGAATATCTTGACAACCTGGATGGGCATCCAACACTCACTGGTACAACTCCCAAGCAACGCGCCATCACCCACATGATGCAGCGACGCACAGAAGCCGGTTTGCTGGACGCCGTAGCCGCCTACTTCCATCACGCCACCCCTGGCCTCGGGCCGGACATTGAAAAGAACCAATGTGAGCCGTGGGGCAAGTTGCAGCGTGACCGTGCAGTAGAGGGAATGCGCTATCTGGACAGAGTTCTTGCCGAACAACCGTTTGTTGCGGGAGAAGATTTTTCAATGGCGGATATCACGAACTTTGCCGGGCTGGCCTTTGCAGACTTTGCCAGTATTGACGTTCCCGCCGATTGTGCCAACCTTAATGCCTGGTACAAGAAGGTTGCAGAGCGGCCCAGCATCAAGGGCTGAACACACAAGCACGAAAGAGCAGACTCCAATGCAACTAAACGCAGATTTTTCGAAACGCGCCGCAGTGCATGGCGGGAACATCGAGTGGGTCAAATCACCAATGCCAGGTGTGGACAGGCGCATGTTGGACCGGCTCGGCGAGGAAGTGGCGCGAGCCACCACCATCGTTCGTTATGCTCCGGGCAGTAAATTCTCCCCGCATGTACACACTGGCGGCGAGGAATTTCTGGTCCTGGACGGGGTGTTTCAGGACGAACACGGCGACTTCCCGGCAGGTAGTTACATCCGCAATCCGCCGGAATCCAGTCATACACCTGGTTCTGGTCCTGGCTGTGTCATCATGGTGAAGCTCTGGCAGTTTGATTTGTCTGATCGCACGCATGTCCGTATCGACACCAACAAAATGCGCGCCCTGCCCGATAATTCCCGGCCTGGTGTGTCGGTGACGCCGCTTTTCCATGATGACCGGGAAGATGTAAGAATGGAGACTTGGGAACCCGGCTCTGAAGTTGAGCTTGAAGTCCCCCACGGCATCGAAGTGTTTGTTGTGGACGGCAGTTTCGTGGAAAACGGAGAAACCTTCCAGTCCCAGTCATGGCTCCGATTGCCTTGTGGTGATACCTTGCGCGCATCAACAGGCAAGGATGGATGCACGGTATGGATCAAGGCAGATCACCTAAAGGAAACACCGAAACCGCCGGCGGCTTGACAACTGCGGGCCCAGAAACCCTTCCAAAGCGGGAGATCGCTACCCTGCTGGCAATCATGCAGGCGCTGCGGACGCCTGGCACCGGGTGTCCGTGGGATCTGAAACAGGATTTTTCCACCATTGCGCCCTATACGCTGGAAGAAGCCTATGAAGTGCTTGATGCCATTGAACGCAATCAGATGGATGACCTGTGTGAAGAGTTGGGAGATCTTCTTCTGCAGGTTGTGTATCACGCACAAATGGCCAGGGAAGCCGACCATTTTGAGTTCGGCGACGTCGTGGAGGCCATCACAACCAAAATGGTTCGGCGCCATCCACATGTTTTTGGCGACGAGGCTGCCCGCGCTGCCGGTGTGGAAAAAGGTTTCTGGGAAAGCGCCAAGGATGCTGAGCGTGCTGGTACGGACAAACAACGCCAACGGGTGCTCGATAACATACCTGCCACCCTGCCCGCTCTTACCCGGGCCCTGAAACTTCAAACCCGGGCTGCCCGGGTAGGATTCGACTGGCCGGATATATCCATGGTCATGGACAAGTTGCTCGAGGAAGCACAGGAACTGGCCGAGGCCCGCTGCAGCCTGCCGGTAAACAAGCAGGCAGAAGAGTTTGGAGACTTGCTGTTTGTCATGGTCAATCTGGGGCGCCACCTCGGGTTGGACGCGGAAGATTCCCTGCGCAAGGCAAACTTAAAATTTACCCGTCGTTTCAATTATATAGAAGATAAACTTGAAGTTGAAAACAGGACGGTTGAAGAGGCCAGCCTGGATGAAATGGATGCCATTTGGAATGAGATTCGGAAAAGTGAAAAATCTGGCGGATAGACAAACGGCGGCTAGCCAGGCTCTGAACCCGGACCGATGCGGACACCCAGCCTTTTTTGTGCAGCACCAGCCTGCCGGCCATCAAATCGGGCAGTTAGCGTGATGCGCCCGTCTTCGTGGTCCTGACGCGCCAATACTTCCGAATGTTCATAGATCCAGGCAAGCTCCGCCCCCTCACCTGCTGCCAGCGCGACATCCAGGATGGGATTATGATGAGCCAGTTTTGCCTCGATCATTGCCAGCATCCGTTTGACACCTGAACCCGTCAGGGCCGAAACCATCTGGACGTCCTCCTTGCGAAGGCATTCTTCACTCAGTGCATCGGCCTGTTCAGGTTCCAGCAAATCGATTTTGTTCCACACTTCAACAACATTAGATCTGCGCTCTTCACTGACCCCGAGCTCCTTCAGAACCGACATGACGTCATTGGCCTGCTCTTCGGATTCGGGATGCGCAATGTCTCGAACGTGCAGGATAATGTCAGCTTCCAGCACTTCCTCCAGCGTCGCCCTGAACGCGGCCACCAGCGTTGTCGGCAAGTCGGAAATGAACCCGACAGTATCGGATAGAATAACCTTGCGCCCCTTCGGCAACTCAATCTGGCGCATGGTGGGGTCCAGCGTTGCAAACAGCAAATCCTTCGCCATAACACCTGCATCGGTCAGACGATTGAACAAAGTCGATTTTCCGGCATTGGTGTATCCTACCAGCGCAACGACGGGATATGGCACTTTTGCCCTGCTCTCGCGGTGCAGTGTCCTGGTGCGAATGACCTGGTCGAGCTGCTTTTTCAGACGCGTAATGCGATCCTGAATAATGCGTTTGTCAGCCTCAAGCTGACTTTCTCCCGGCCCTCCCATAAAGCCATGTCCGCCGCGCTGGCGCTCAAGGTGGGTCCATGAACGCACCAGCCTGCTCTTCTGATAATCCAGATGTGCAAGTTCAACTTGCAAGGTACCTTCCCTGGTACTTGCACGGCGGCCGAAAATCTCAAGAATCAGCCCGGTGCGATCTAATACTTTTACTTTCCAGGCGCGCTCCAGGTTGCGCTGTTGTCCCGGGCTGAGTTGAACATTGATTATGGCCAGATCAGCTTCAGAAATTTCTACGAGGTCACCAAGCTGTTCAACCTTGCCGGATCCGAAAAATGATGCAGGATTGAGATTGGGCACCGGCACCACAATCGCTTCGACAATTTCCAGCTCAATCGCCTGAGCCAAGCCAACAGCTTCATCAAGTTTGGCGTCTGCGTCGCGCCAACCGGTTACCACCTGCCTGGTTTTCACCTCAGGGTGAATCACAAAGGCCCGCGTGACAACGGGCCCCTCAATCTGAAAATCGACGCCACCGCCGCTTTGACTGTTCATTTGCGAGTATTACTTTTAATTGTTGCGAGCTGGTACAAAGGGCATTTGTGACGGGTCAATCCGGCGAAGCACGGAAACCAAGATCAGCTCAATCTTCGCTGCTATCGTCGTCATAAAGTGATATCTGTTGACCTGGCATGATTGTCGAAATCGCATGCTTGTAAACCAGCTGGGACATACCATCACGGCGCAACAACACGCAAAAATTATCGAACCAGGTGATAACGCCCTGCAACTTGACACCGTTCACGAGAAACACGGTCACAGAGACCTTGTTACGCCGCACAGTATTGAGAAAAGTATCCTGCAGATTTTGTTGTTTTTCTTGCGCCATTGTCGTCTCTCTTTTTAATTTTTTGGGCGCTTTAGTATTCCATATGGAATTCTATTTACCGGCCCCGGAACTTGCCAACCGACCGGTCTACTATAAAGACTGCATCCGGCATGCACCAGCGTCAATTGGCAATTGAAACAACCGCCTGTCAGAACACACCAGCCGGAACCTGTATTCATCATCTAACGTATTGTAAAATAGAGGTTTCATACCGTGAACAAAGCCCGCAAGATCTGCTTCCGGGCGCTAGAAGTATTCAATGCTCACCCGGAACAAATGTTGAATTTCCTCAATCTTGTCGCGCAATGCGAACATGACCACTCTATCTTTTGGTCTGATCTCGGTATCCCCAGTGGGAATAATAACCTGTTCTTCGCGCACAACCGCTCCGATCCTGATGCCTTCCGGCAAATCAGCCTCACGCAACGGCTTTCCAATCATCGGTGAGGTCTCCAGCGCCTCCGCTTCAACGACTTCGCCATCGCCTCCCTCAACTCCATGAACGCCGCGAATACGGCCCCTTCTAACATGCTGTAATACGCTGGAAACGGTGACGGAACGCGGATCAATGTAGGCATCAATTCCCAGCGGGGAAATCAAAGGACGAGCGTCAAGATTGGAAACCAGACATGCTGTAGATCGGGCGCCATGCTGTTTCGCCAACATTGCTGACAAAACGTTGACCTTATCGTCATTGGTAAGGGCAATGTAGGTCTCGGTGCGCCCGATTGCAGCTTCCTCCAGCAGGTTTGCATCCAGTGCGCTTCCGTGCAGTACGACCGCGTTGTTCAACTGGTTCGCGACTTCCTCCGCACGCTGGATGTCAGGTTCGATTATTGTTACTTTGATGCTGGAGTCACGTTCTTCAAGTTTTCGGGCGACATACTTGCCGATTGTGCCGCCACCGCCGATCAGCACCCGGTTGGCCGGTCTTTCCTCATGACCGAACAATGCCAGTGTACGGGCTGCCTGGCTTTGATCGGTGATCACATAAACACGATCTCCCGGTAGCATCTGGTCGGCAGATTTGGGCACAAACAGCGTGCCTTCGCGTACGACACCGCACACAACCGCCTTCAGGTCGGGAAACAACCCGGTCAACTGTGAAAGCGGGGTGTTTACAACCGGGCAGTCCTCTTCAAGCTTTATGCCGAGTGTCAGAACTTTGTCATCGGCAAAATATATCGCTTCAAATGCACCAGGCAGGGCCAATCTGCGAAGCACCATTTCACCTACCGCAACCTCCGGTGAAATCACGACATCAATGGCCGTGTTCTCACGGGTAAACAGGCTGGAATACTGTGGCAGCAGATACGACTGATCCCTGACGCGTGCAACACGCGTGGGAATATTGAATAGTGCCTTGGCTACTTCGCATGCCATCATATTGACCTCGTCCACAAAGGTCACAGCGATGATCATGTCTGCTTCGCTGGCTCCAGCTTCGTTGAGAACGTCTGGATGAGCGCCGTGGCCGACGATACCGCGCACGTCAGTACTTCCAGAAATCGCCTCAACAAGCGCCGCTGAAATATCGATAACCGTCACGTCATGGTTTTCAATTGCGAGACGTTCGGCAATGCCTCTGCCAACCTGTCCGGCACCACAAATGATGATTTTCATTCAGATCCCCGAATTACCCTGTTAGCAGCAATTATGAACCGACTAGAACATAGGGCGTTAAATCTGCACCATTAAATGCGCAAGGTTGCGCGATTGATGATGATCCATTGATTCTGACAAAACACCCCTTTCTCCAACCGGGACATTGGGCCAACACGCGTCCAAAAACAAGCCAGCTTAAGTCAATGCGCGGGTCAAACCAGCAATCGCGATTCGTCTTCAGGCCCCGGTGGCAGAAAGAGGAGTACCTGGGTCGTCACGTTCTGCGACAGTGATGTCCAGCGCTCTCATTTTGCGATGCAGTGCCGAGCGTTCCATGCCGACGAACGACGAGGTCTTGGAAATGTTGCCTCCAAAACGGCTGAGTTGAGCCTTTATGTACTCGGTTTCAAATGCATCCCGGGCTTCCTTCAGCGGCAGTGACATAAGGCTTTCGATGCCATTGGATCTGCCGCTACTGCCTGTTGAACTCGTCAGATCAGCCGGTAACAGGCTGGCCGAAATCGGTTCATCAGCTTCGCCGCCCGACATTATCAACATGCGTTCCACCGAGTTCTTGAGCTGACGCACATTGCCGTGCCAATCCATGGTCTGGACGACAGCGAGCGCATCATCGGCAAACGTTCTGAGCGGTTTACTCGACTGTGCAGAGTACAATGCGCAAAAATGATGGACCAGTTCGGGGATATCCTCGCGATGTTCATGTAAGGAAGGAAGAGTGATCGGAACAACGGCCAACCTGTGCAAAAGGTCTTCCCGGAACACCTCTGCTGTAACCAGTGCATTCAGGTCTTTCGACGTTGAACTGATTATTCGAACATCTACATTGACCTGTTTGGCGCCGCCGACACGATTGAAAGTCTGATCAACCAAGACCCGCAATACCTTGCCCTGGGTCTCTATTGGCATATCGGCAACTTCATCGAGATACAGCGTGCCACCGTGAGCTTGTTCGAGCTTGCCTACCCGGGTTGGATTACCAGCATTGTCTTCGACGCCGAACAGTTCTTCTTCCATACGCTCGGGCAGCATGGTGGCGGCCGACAACACGACGAAGGGGGCCTCTGAACGCGTCGACCAATTGTGAATGCTGCGAGCAGCCAGCTCCTTGCCGGACCCCATGGGGCCAAACAGCATGATACGGCCATTGCTGGGCGCGGCCCGCTTCAACACCAGGGTCAAATCACGGATGACATTCGATGATCCTACGATCGCCGTATTCTCGCCCGTCTGGCTGCGCAGTTGCTCATTTTCACGCTTGAGACGCGAGTTTTCCAATGCCCGTCCGACAACGTGAATCAACCGGTCTGCCTTAAACGGCTTTTCTATGTACTCATAGGCACCGCGTTTTATTGCCGAAACAGCCGTTTCAATATTGCCGTGGCCGGAAATAATTACTACCGGAAGATCCTTGTGAACCTTCTTAATTTCAATCAGCAGGTCGAGGCCGTCCAAACGCGACCCCTGCAACCAAATATCCAGAATAACCAACGATGGACGTCTGTCGGCGACGGCGGCCAGTGCCGCATCGCTGTTGCCGGCCAGGCGTGACTCGTAGCCTTCGTCCTCCAGAATACCGCCAATCAACTCGCGGATGTCTTTTTCATCATCAATTATCAGAATTTCAACAGCCATGGTCAGGTCCTCTCCGCAACTTGATCGTTGTTGTCTTGGTCCTTGCCGATTTTTGTCTGAACGACATCTTCAGGTGACATATTGAACTCCAAGCTTACACAAGCCCCTCGCCCGTTGTGGAAGTCGTCAGGAGCGTCACTCAAGGTCAGGCGACCTCCGTGCTCCTCCATAATCCGCGTTACAATCGCCAAACCGAGGCCGGTGCCCTTTTCACGGGTGGTCATGTATGGCTCGGTCAGTCGGGAGCGGTTTTCATCCGGCAATCCGATACCATTGTCGGCGACCGTAACAACTACCTTTGCATTCCCCTGATCTATGGAAACCAGAATTTCACCGGGTACCGACGGGTCAGCGGAAAGGCGTGTCTCAATGGACTCCCTGGCGTTCTTGACCAGATTTGTTATTGCCTGGTTTATCAGGCGCCTATCCAGAAGCAGTTCAACGGGCTCATCCGGGAACCTCGTTTCGAATTTGATTGTTTCGTCACTGGCTTTTTGAAGTACGAGTGCTTCGCGCACCAGTGATGTCAGATTATTGGTTTCCAACTGTGCACTGGGCATGCGGGCGAACGATGAGAACTCGTCAACCATGCGCCCGATATCGCCGACCTGTCGAACGATTGTATCAGTACACTGGTCAAATACTTTCCGATCGCCTGATATCTGATCGGCATATTTTCGACGCAACCTCTCAGCCGATAGCTGTATTGGCGTAAGCGGGTTCTTGATTTCATGTGCAATGCGTCGCGCTATGTCTGCCCAGGCAGAATTTCTTTGAGCTGAAACCAGCTCCGTTGTGTCATCGAAGGTAACCACATAACCGTCGGTGCCCTCGTCACTGGCCTCGGTTGTCACCCCGGTCATAAACGTGCGTTCCTGATCGCCCACACGACGCGTTATGGTGCCGTCCGCATAGCCGTCAAACCGGGTTTTGGCCTTCGAGAATATCGGTTTGATCTCCGGCAGCACCTCCAGGACCGGCCGGCCGGTTACGCCGACATGATCCATATCAAGCAGCTCAAGCGCCGACTTGTTGGCAAGCGTGACAACGCCCGTTTCATCCAGACCCAGTACCCCTGCGCTGACACCACCCAAAACAGCTTCTGTAAACCGCCGCCGTTCATCGAGTTCGGCGTTTGCCGTGGTCAGTTCCCTGCGCTGGGATTGCAGCCGGTCAGTCATCTGGTTGAAGGTTGCGCCCAGCGTCGCCATGTCCCCGGCTGCATTTTCAATTGAAACCTTTGTGTCCAGTTCACCTGAACTCACCCGGCGGGCCGCAGACACCAGAGACACAATTGGCTGTACCAATCTGTTGGAAAACATGAGCCCCAGCCAGATGGCCGATAACAGGAAAATAAAGGCCAGACCTGCGTATAGTGCGGCAAAATTCAATTGAAGCGAACGACGCTGCGCAATCAGATCGTCAAACGCGGCACGCTGCGTCCGCGCCTTTCCCAGTTGCTTGATGACCTCCGGGTTCACCAGGCGGTAGAGGTATAGATAATACCCGTCAATTTTCTCAAGCTTGATCAGGGCACGAATAACATTGCCGCCTTTTTCCGGCTCTCGGACCACCATTTCGCCGGTTGTGGCCTGGGCAATGTCTTCGGGAGCTGGCGGTCGGAACTTCACCAGCTTGTTTGCCGTTGCTGAAACGGCGAGTTCCTTGGTCGTCGGATTCATCACAAACAGACCAGAAAGACCGCGCACCGATCCGAAAGTCGCCACTCTGCGAAGTAGCTTGTCGCGATTAAGTGTGAACTCGCTGGACCGCTGATTTATCTCGTTCGCGATGAAGGCGGCATCACTACGTGCTACATCGAGGTTCTCGCGTATATAGGCTTCCGCGACGGCTTCGGCAGAATCCACAATCGACTGTGTCTGTCCCGACAACCAGGTGTCCAGGCCTCTGTTCAACGTTACTGTTGCAAAGGCTGCAACGATTATGGCCGGCAGCACGGCAAACAGCGAAAGCAGGGCGACAATTCGAATGTGCAAACCTGATCCCGGCACGCGGCGTATTCTGGCCATCGTCAACTTGCTCAAATGCCAGGCAATCAAAGTGGCCATCAGGGTCAACAGAATACCGTTTGCTATCATCAGAAAACGGGCGTTGTCCGGTTGCGGTTCCAGATGAGTGAGCCCGGTGAGATACAGGTAGGTGCCAAGGCCACAAAGCACCGTCGAAGTGGCCAGTCCGATACCGGCCCAATTCAACCATCTGTTGTTGAGGAACGACTCTGCCACGGTGTGATGAAGTGGCTCGGATGTCTGCGGGCTGGATATATCCGACATCACTGTCATGGAGCGCTAAACCCAATTTCAAGGTAACTATTACTGCACCCCCGTGCGGTGTTGCAAAAACGCAACACTATTGTGGCAAATATGTGACACCCAAGACGATGTCCTCTGGAATTTTCCGTGAAATCATACACATAATGGTGAGTTACGATCGGGTCCCCGGGGTTTTCACCACGCTCAAACCAAGCTCTTTGATTCGAGTCCGCAACGTATTTCGATTAATGCCCAGTAAGTTTGCCGCCCTGATCTGATTGCCGCCTGTCGAAGCCAAGGTCGCATTGATGAGTGGAATTTCAATTTGTTGTATGATGCGATGGTATAGCCCGTCAGGAGGCAGATTAGGCTGAAAACCTGCAAAATACTGGACCAGGTGATTCTCTACAAACTCCGAAAGGGAGTTGTAGGTTTCCGATCCACGGTCTTTGCGCGTCGATTGTTGAACAACAAACTCCTGCTCAACGGAGGAACCGGAAATTTCATCACCGACGTGCACAGCGCAAAGCCGGCTGACAAAGTTTTCAAGCTCTCGAATGTTTCCCGGCCATCTCGCCCGTTTCAGCGCTTCGATTGCGCCAGGGGAAAAAACCTTCGATGGAAGACCTTGTTTCTCATTCTGACGTAAAAAATGACTAACCAGATCCGGTATGTCATCCGTACGTTCGCGCAACGGCGGCAATCTTAACGGGACAACATTGAGGCGGAAAAACAAATCCTCCCGGAACATACCCTGGCCGATCAGTTGGTGCAGGTCACGGTGGGTTGCGGCAATTATCCGTACATCAGTCTTGATTGGCCGAACGCCACCCACGGAAGTGTACTCGCCTTCCTGCAGGACACGCAGTAACCGGGTCTGCGCCTCCATCGGCATGTCGCCGATTTCGTCCAGAAATAATGTACCGCCGTGGGCCTGTTCGAACCGGCCCAGATAGCGCGAAACAGCGCCGGTAAACGCGCCCTTCTCATGGCCAAACAATTCCGATTCAATCAGTTCCCGGGGAATCGCAGCCATGTTCATTGCAACAAATGGTGATGCCTTGCGTTTTGAAAAGTCATGCAGGGCACGGGCCACCAGTTCCTTGCCGGTTCCGCTTTCTCCCTGAATCATCACTGTCAGATCGGTTTGCGTCATACGAGCCACCACACGATAGATATCCTGCATCGCCGTTGAGCGTCCGACTATGGGCAAAGCGTCGGTATCGTCTGGTAGCTGCCTGGGCGGGGCTGCCTGTTCCGCCTTTCGGGAATCTTCCAGCGCCTGGCCGACAGTCGATACCAGGGTACTCAGATCAAAGGGTTTTGGCAGGTAGTCGTAGGCGCCGCGTTCGCTGGCTGTGATTGCTGTCATTATTGTGTTTTGAGCGCTCATCACGATAACCGGCAAATTCGGCCGTTTTGCCGTTATGCGCGGCAATATGTCAAAACCGCTCTCATCTGGAAGCACCACATCGGTGACTACCACATTCCCCTGTCCTTCGCTGATCCAACGCCACAGGGACGCAGCATTGCTGGCGGCGCGAACATCATATCCTGCGCGTGTCAAAGCCTGTGTAACCACGGTTCGTATGGCTGCATCGTCGTCGGCTACTAGTACTGTTCCTGGTGTCATTCTACTGCCTTTCCGGTCCGGGATTGAGATTGACATCCGCTGAATGTTTCTGATGGTTTGGAAAGTCTTCTCATGTGGTAATCCAACCGTTCATTGAGTTTCGGATGGCGAGACCGGCAACAGCACCCTGAAAACCGTGCCGTCCTCGAGTGTTGACGCGTCGATAATTCCCCCGTGATCGCGCACAAGTTTCGCAACGAGTGCCAATCCCAGGCCCCGTCCGCTCTCCTTGGACGTCACGAACGGATCAAACAGATTTTGCGCCACATCCTCTGAAATTCCTGAACCATTATCGAGGACCGCGATTTCAAGTGGCAGCGAAACGGAACGTTCGCTTCCGGGGGCCTGCATTCGAATGCCAGGTTTGTAGGACGTGGACAGTGAAATTTTGCCGATCGCCCCTGCCTTGTCGATTGCCTCCGCGGCGTTTTTCACCAGGTTGAGAAACACCTGGACAAGCTGGTTGCGGTTTCCGCTTACGTGGGGCAGCGAAGGATCATAATTTTCCACAAAACTGATATGTGAGGCAAAACCGCTGGAGGCGACCTTTCGCACGTGCTCCAGGACGGTGTGCACATTCAATGGTTCCAGCTGCGGTGGCCGTTCATCGGAAAACACTTCCATCTGGTCTACCAGATTTCGAATGCGATCGGTTTCACTACAAATGAGCTGGGTCAGTTCGCGGTCTTCATGTGGCGCGTTGGTCTCAAGCAATTGAGCGGCACCTCGTATGCCGGACAGAGGATTCCTGATTTCGTGAGCAAGCATCGATGCCATGCCCGACACCGACCTTGCCGCCTGCATATTGTTGAGTTGCCGGTCGAAAGCCTGCGCCACTGACCGCTGTTGGATAACCAGAATTATACAGCCGGGATTCTCCGGGATCACACCTGCCTGGATGTCAATACTGCGCGCACCTCCGGTTCGGGGAGTTCCCAGCTTGACACCATACTCCGATAGTGTCGTTCCTGTGGCACGCAACCTCGCAGCAGCGGTGTAAAACGGGCTGGCGAACGGTACGATATCTTCGAGACCCATGCGCTTTAACATCGATTGGCTAACACAGAAAAACTCTTCAGCCGCAGCGTTTGCCGCAACAATCCTGTCATCAGCCGAGATAACCAGAACCGGGCTGGGAAGAGACTGCAGCAATACATTCGCGGGGAACCCGCTCTGTTCAGTCGAGTTCATGCAGCGATCATCCCTTTCGCCGCCTGACAGAGTTGATCAGCCAACTCCCGCAATCCGGCTTCCACGTCGACCGCCAATTCAAATTTCAGGAGTTTTCCCCGCCAACTGCCATGCGCCGGTGCGTCAAGAAGACCTTTGTCTCGCCAGCGTTCCAGTGCCCAGCCAACATGTTTCCTGGCAATGCGCACTCCTTTCTGCTCGCCATAGTGATCGACGATGCGCTGAAATTGTTCGGAAACCACTTTCACCTGTTCCGGAATGCCGGGTTCTGCAATTCCGCTACCCGGGTCTAGCTGATCCGCCAAGACGCCGGGCCACCACGGTCGTCCATAGGCGCCCCTGCCGATCATGACGCCATCCGCGCCCGACGCTTCCAGCATCGCACGAACGTCTTCTATGCTGGTGCCGTCACCGTTTGCGATCAACGGAATTGAAATTGCCTGCCTTACCGCCTTTATTGCCTGCCAGTCAGCCGTACCTTTGTAAAACTGGTTGCGGGTCCGCCCATGAACCGTGACCATTGAAACCCCAAGCTGCTCGGCGCGGCTGGCCAGTTCAGGCGCATTCAAACAATCAAAGTCCCAGCCCAGCCGCATTTTCAACGTGACCGGCACCGAGCTTGCCTGAACCGTTGCCTCGATCAATTTGCAGGCGTGCTCCAAATCGCGCATCAATGCTGATCCGGACAGTTTTCCCGCAACTTCGCGAGCCGGACATCCCATGTTGATGTCAATGATGTCAGCACCAATTCGCTGTGCCAGTTCGGCGCCACGCGCCATCCACTCCGGTTCCCGTCCGGCCAGTTGCAGCACAAACGGCGAGATGCGCCCTGCCCCGGTTGCCCTTCGAACCATATCCGGCCTGGCCTGAACCAACGCATTGCTGGCGACCATTTCAGATACAACAAGGCCCGCACCAAATCTGTGAGCCAAAATCCGGAACGGTTCATCGGTTATGCCAGACATGGGAGCGAGAAAAACGCGATTGCGTGTCTTGTGCGCCCCTATAACAATGCCCATAAATTAGACACTCAAACTTTTAGTTTAATTTTCGGGCACATTAACATCTGGCTGCGACATTGCAATTGCAAAGTTTGACAGCTGACCGCTTGCCCTGCGGGTAATCAGCCTGTTAGAGCTTCTGACACAATATCGACCACTATTCCCTGGACGTCTCTTCCATGACCACAGCCGTTATTATTGTTGCAGCAGGCGCCGGCCTGCGGGTTGGTGGCGAAATTCCAAAACAATACCAGCAACTCGGTGGCGAAGCTGTTTTGCGACGAACAATAGCGGCATTTTTGAGTCACCCCAATATCGATCACGTTTTGGTGGTGATCGGAGAAGGCCATGAACCGCTATATAAAGAGGCCATCTCGGGGATGGACCTGCCTGTTCCTGTACTGGGTGGCGCGACAAGACAGGAGTCGGTGTTCAATGGCCTGAAGGCGATTGTCAGCCTGGATCCCGCAAATGTGTTGATTCACGATGCGGCCAGACCATTCGTGGATGCTGAAATCATTTCGGCCGTTATCAGAGAGCTTGAATTTCATTCAGGATGCATACCGGCTGTTGCGGTCGCCGACACTCTGAAACGGGGAAGCAATGGCATCATAGCAGAAACCGTCGACCGATCAGACCTGTACGGCGCCCAAACACCACAGGCGTTCCGTTTTGCGGAAATTTACAAGGCACATGCAGATGCCGCTGACAGCGGTCGAAGCGATTTCACAGATGATGCATCAATTGCAGAGTGGGCAGGACTGGACGTTGCGATTGTTTCAGGCAAACCCCACAACAACAAGATCACAACCGCCGCGGACCTGCATGACGCAGCAAACCAGCCGGGCGCAGGTAAAGAGAACATGCTGAACGATATCCGAGTAGGCCACGGTTACGACGTCCATGCGTTTGAAGCAGGCGATCATGTCATCCTGTGTGGATTGAAAATTCCCCATAGCAGGAAACTGAAAGGACATTCCGACGCCGACGTCGGTTTGCACACGTTGACTGACGCAATCCTGGGAGCACTGTGTGAAGGAGACATCGGGAAGCACTTCCCGCCGAGCGAAGAGAAGTGGAAAGGTGCCGCGTCGGATGCTTTTCTGAGGCACGCCGCAAATCTGGTGGCTGACAGGAATGGCATGATTTCACACGTCGATCTGACACTCATCTGCCAGGCGCCGAAAATACGACCCCACGTCGATGCAATGCGTGAAAACGTGGCGCAAATTATCGGCATCGACGTAAACCGGGTATCGGTGAAAGCCACGACAACCGAATGGCTGGGGTTCACAGGTCGCGAAGAGGGTATTGCCGCGGCTGCCACGGCCACGATCCGCTTGCCGGAGTGAACGGTATGTTTGGCGAACAGTTGACTATCGAAGCAACAGACACCCTCGACATGTTGCGGCAAAGCCGGTTGATGCTGGCGACGGCGGAAAGCTGCACCGGCGGACTGATTGCCGGCCTGCTCACCAGTATTGCCGGATCATCTGACGTATTCGAGCGCGGTTTTGTGACTTATTCCAATGAGGCGAAATCCGAAATGCTTGGTGTGCCGGCGTCGCTGATTAAGCAACACGGCGCAGTATCCGAACAGGTCGCCCGGGAAATGGCTGAATGCACCTTGCGAAACTCACGCGCTGATGTAACGGTTTCCGTAACCGGCATTGCCGGTCCTGGCGGTGGTTCCGCAGACAAGCCGGTTGGGCTGGTGCATTTTGGATGTGCAAGAACCAAACTGGAAACACACCATGTCCGGATGGCATACGGAGATATTGGTCGCAACGAAATTCGCATTGCCGCAATTGGCACGGCGCTGGCCATGATCAGGCAGTCCATTGATCAAGGTGGCGGACTGTTGGCCTGAAACTCTATTCGGGCTCTTTTCTACTGTTGGAGCAAGGCGAATGTACCTGCGCCACCCGCTGTGCGGCGGCAAACATCGATTTTTCCATAATGACTGCAGTGATGGCAACAAATGGAGCCACATAGTTGAACTTTGCCTGAGTTGTGGAAATCTGCCGCCTGCATACCCATATGTGAGACATCTTGAAACTGATGGGGGTAACTCACAATGCGTCTAATTCTGAATATACTCTGGTTGGTGTTCGGCGGAATCTGGTCAGCAATTGCCTGGTTTCTCGTCGGAATTCTAGCTGCCATTACCATAATCGGCCTGCCCTGGGCACGATCCTGTTTCATGCTTGCCAATTACACCCTGTGGCCCTTTGGCCGCGACGTCATATCGCGGGACGAGTTGTATGGGCGGGAGGATATTGGCACCGGTGCGTTGGGACTAATCGGTAATATTGTATGGTTCATACTTGCCGGCTGGTGGCTCGCCATCATGCACCTGACATTCGCGGTCGCCAACGCCATTACAATTATCGGGATCCCTTTTGCATGGGCCCATGTGAAACTGGCGGGAGCGTCGCTGTTCCCGGTTGGCAAAACGGTCGAAGATATCGAAGTTGTGGACGAGGCCATGCGCAACACCGCTCGGACTCGTGTTGAAGAATTGCGCAGCTAGATTGAATTCCGTCGGCCCAAAAAACACGTCGGCCGCAGAAACTCTCTGCGGCCGACAGCTTCAAAAGCACTAGGCTGTGGTGACGATTTAACGAACAGGGATTCCCTTTTGTCTGCGAATCAGATTCAAGACTGATTTTTGGGAGATCAGTCATGTCTATTGACGCACTTCGCGATGATCAGTGGGAACG
>JAHEFB010000014.1 GCA_024640405.1 Alphaproteobacteria bacterium
GGCGCAGGTCTTCGGAATATGGTCGGGTCATCCATGCTGGCCTCCCTCTCCAGCATGTACCTTGAATCAGAACCCAACTGATTTGGGAATCCAGATTCCGTCAAAAAACAACCTGCTCTAGTACAGGCCCTTGAGAAGGCGGTCGATATAATCCAGCTCAAGTTTTGGCCGGTTGGCCTCGTTGGCGCGAGAGCGAAGCGCATCGAGAATTCGCCTGGCGCGTTCCACTTCGGCTTCCTGAGGCACCATGTTGTCGCGCTGGCCATATTCTTCTCCTTGTGAGGGAAGCGGCCGGCCGAGCGGGTCACGCTGCTCGCTGCGGCCTTCGCCATGGCGACCAACATTGCCTTCATTTCCGGTGCCCTGCTGCATCAGCTGCTGGGCCATGTTGCGGGCGCCTTCACGCAGGCCGCGCATTGCTTCACCCTGGCTGCCCAGGGCATCGTCGCGTTTGCCCTGACCCAGTTCGCCCGCTGCTTCGCCCATCTGCTGCTGCGCCCGTCCAAGGCCGTCCGGTGTCTGGATGCCCTGTTGTTGCATTTGCTGCATCAGCCGCTCAAGCATTTGTCCGAGGTCGCCCTGTTGTTGCGACAATTGACCATTGCCGGGTATCTGGCGTTCGGACTGGCCACGACCACCGGGTTCCTGACCTTCTTCGCCCTGCTGTCCGGGTTGCTGCTGATTGCCCTGCTGCTGGCCGTTTCGGGGCATCTGGAAAGTCTGGTCCATCAGCTGCTGCTGGCGGCGCATCATGTCTGACAGCTGGTCAAGCATTCTGGCCATCGGCGAAGTACGCTGAGGGTTGGCCTGGCGCCGGCCGGGTTGCAGATTTTGCAGGATGTTCTCCAGCTCCGACAGCATTTGCTGTGCTGCATCGCGAGCGCCGGACTTGGCCAGATTTTCAATCATGTCCATCATGCGCTGCAGATCCTGCGAGCGAATCTCCTGCTGCGCGCGGTTTTGCTGCTGCTGGTTCTGCGCTTGCGGATTGTTGCGCTGGTTTTCCTGCATCTGCTGCTGCATGGCCTGCAGAAATTCGTTCATTGCCTGGCGCAATTGTTTCATCAGTTCAGCGATCTGTTCTTCTGACGCGCCTTCTGCGAGGGCCTTTTCAAGCTGCCTCTTGATGGCCTGCAGCTTCTTCAGGGAATCATGCAGATTGCCGCTTTCTATCGACAAGGCGATTTCCCAGAGAATATCGGCAACCTGTTGTGATTCTTCGTGGGTCCGTGCGCGATAAAGATTGGCTGCTGCGTGACGAATGCCAAGATAGACGCCGGATTTCTCCACCGCCCCCTTTGGCCAGACCAGGATAGCTGACAATGCACGGACCACATCGCGCTGATTGTCGGGCTGGAAGAATATGTTCTTGCGCTGCTCCACCAAAGCCTGAGCCAGCGGTTTGGTGAACTGGCGTTCCGGCAGCTTGAGTTTGACGACATCGCTGGTGCCGGATTGCCCAGCCTGATCGATGCCTTCGATTACGATCTCCACCGGCAGGCCTGCCCAGGGATGGGCGGTCAGATCCTGAAAACTGCGGCCTTCCGCCTGCCGCGGATTAACCTTGCGCATCGATATGGCGAACTCCGGTGCCTGCGACAGAAACGGGCTGTCCAAATCGATCCTGTCGACATTTATATCGTCGCGAAACAGCGTAACCGCTCCAGCCAACGACGCCACACCGTAATCGTCAGCAACCTTCCATGGCAGCGAGAATGCGCCGGACGGGGTAATCTGTATTTGCTCGGGAATAGTCACGACAGGAGGCAGGTCGGCGATAACATCCACGGCCCATTTTCCGAGTTCCCGGCCACTTCCGGAAACTGAAACAATTGCCGACTTCCGGATTTTCGTTCGCAGTTCCTGCGTTGAGGACGCCGTAGCTGCCGCGTTGTCAACAGCCTCGGACCGGGGTTCTTTAACCTCGAGTGTTTCGATTATGGCAGGTGTACCGGTGGTTGCTGCCGGATCAAGCATGGTCACCTTCAGGTCGTCTCCACCACTCAGGCGAACCACCAGTTCCGATCCCTGCGGAACCGATATCGCAGGCGCCTGGTCTGTGTCCGCCGGATTGATGACGCGGCGGGTCAACAAGACCGGCGGTTTGGCCGTGTAGGACGGCGGATTGAGCCAGGCATCCATTGCCAGGGCATCAGCGGGTGGTGGTGCCGTTACAGCGGCCGCCTCGGTAAACTTTTCACGCCAGGTACCGGCGCTTAGAATGCCGGCCGCAATCAGGGCGACGGCAAGGGCATTTCGCAGAGCATTCTGGTCGATGCGTGGCAAGGGTGAACGCGGTGCGCCGGCTTTCAGATCATGAAGCTGCTTTGCCATACGTTCGCGGTGCGCCTGCCACAAGACCTTTTGTTCGGGACTGGCGGCGGTTTCGTCGGCCAACGTATCCTTCCAGCTTGTCGCCGGACGGTGGATTTTGCCTGACTTACGCTCGATGCGCGAGATGGCCGCCTCTTCGGTGGGCCAGGCAAGGCCGGTGAGGTTTTTCAAGGAGTACAGGAATGCGGCGCCGGCAACGCCAAACGCGGTCATCTTCAACCATACGGGCAGCAGAATCAGCAGACCGGACAACACGCACAACACCACAAATCCGGCAATCATCATCGCCGGGAAAAGCCGCTGCAGCAGGCGTTCCCAGAAGATTGACAGCTTTGCAAGCGAAACCTTGCGGGCAAGTATGAATGCCGGATCCTGTTTCATGGCCTGATCATTCTAGCACAACAAGGCAAAAGCAAGGGTTGATATTGACCGGTTTCTGCATCCGTAAACGCAAAAGTGATCGGAACGGTTTCATCGTCAGATGGATATGATCAACTTGATCCGGTTTTTCAGTTCAGAGCCTACTCCTGCCATCCGGCGAGCCGGTCCAATCCGATCAATGCCTCATAGGTCTGCCGCGCCCGAACAATGGCAAACCGCTTGCCGTTGACCAGCACTTCCGGCACCAGCAGGCGCGAATTGTATGTTCCGGCCTGCACTGCGCCATAGGCGCCAGCGGTCATGACGGCAATCAGGTCGCCTGGCTTGACGTCCGGCATTTCACGGTTCTGGGCGAGATAATCGCCGGATTCGCAAACCGGACCAACTACATCGGCAACGGATGTTGGGTGTCCTTCGGCCGGCTCGGATACCGTCACAATATCATGCCAGGCGTCATACAGCGTCGGCCTGATCAAATCATTCATCGCCGCATCAACGATAATGAATCTCTTGTCCTGTTCCTGTTTGACGTGAATGACACGGGTCACAAGGATGCCGGCGTTGCCGGCGATCATCCGGCCGGGCTCCATGACAAACTTGCAGTCAAGGTGCCCGAGTGTTTCGCGCACAACAGCGGCATACTCATCCGGATGCGGTGGTACGTCATTTGTGCCGCGATAGGGAACGCCAAGTCCTCCGCCGAAATCGACATGGGTGATGGTGTGGCCGTCTTCGCGTAACTGCGTTACCAGATCAGCCAGCAGCGCATATGCTTCCTGATAAGGTTCGAGGGTGGTGATCTGCGAACCGATGTGGACGTCAACACCACTGACGCGCAGGCCCGGCAGAGAGGCGGCGCGCGCGTAGACCTCGCGTGCCCGGCTCATTGAAATACCGAACTTGTTTTCCGATTTGCCGGTGGTGATTTTGGCATGCGTCCTGGCGTCAACGTCAGGATTTACTCGTATGGATATGGTCGCAGTTTCACCCAGGCGCCGAGCCACGTCCGACAACAGCTTCAGTTCCGGTTCGCTTTCAACATTGAAACAGGCGATTCCCTCGCGCAACGCATAAGCCATTTCTGCTGCCGTCTTGCCAACGCCTGAAAATACGATCTTGCGGGCAGGGACACCGGCTGCACGTGCCCGGCGCAACTCACCTTCTGACACCACGTCCATGCCGGCACCAAGCTCGGCGAGCGTTTTTATGACGGCCTGGTTGGAGTTCGCCTTCATTGCATAGCAGATTGTCAGGTCGAGACCCTGGAATGCGTCCTTCAGAACCTGGTAGTGGCGGGTGAGCGTTGCGGTTGAATAGCAGTAAAAAGGCGTTTCCACGTCCTCGGCCAGGTCGACAAGATCGATGTCTTCTGCGTGAAGTGTGCCGTTTCGATAAGTAAAATGGTGCATGGAATAACCGGTCAGGCCGCTGGATCAAAAATGGGGCAGAGCTGGATGATGCGCATTTCCTGGTTCATGGCCCGGTCGCCTGAATGCTGCCAAAGGCGCAGGAACAGGGATGAGACGCGAGTATTCAGTACGGTTTTATGAGAGGATCAATAGCGGCAGGCTCGTCCGGATCCGGAGCAACAGACCCGGGCGGCGGTTCCAAAGGCCCACGCACGCCGCATGCCGACAACAGCAGTGCCAGCAGTGCCAGAACAACATACTTGCGCAGTTCCATGAGACAGGTTCCAGACAATTATTCTTTCAATAGAGTTGTTGTACCCTAAACCGGGTGCACTGGCAAAGTGGCAAGTTCATGAAATATACCAAAGGAAATGACTATTGACACACTTCCTTTGGTATTATTCAACCGGTGCCGCAGCGACAGTTTGAACCTCTATCCAGTATCTCGGATTGCGGGGTTCCGGCTGGTTCGGGAAAGTGACAATCTGCTCGCCCTGATAAGTTTCAGCGGGTTTTACCCGAATTGGGTCAAACCCGACCGACCTTCTGCCGATCACAGTGCAGTTGGCATCGAGTTTGCCCGGATCCACGTCAGGCTGGGCAACCTGATAAAACACCGGACAGGAATACAGGGTGACCCTCAGGGTCAGGCTGCCTACAGTGAACTGTGTCGAGCGATTGGTGAATGCTGTCTGCAATTGCCATTTGAACAGATCGGGTTCGATTCGCTCGCGTCCGGCACTGTCAAACACCGTATGGTCAGGGTTGGCAAAACTGGTACGGTCGATAGCGATGTCGCTGGGCCTCAACGTGCCGTGCGTCAGTGTTTCGAGCTTGCGAACCTGGGAGAAGGTGTCGGCAGTTGTGGCAGCATCTTCAATTTCGCGCTGGGAAAGAGTGAAAAGCAACATGAACACACCAAACAGGACAGTCGCTGTTGCCAGCAGACTGCGCCGCCAGACCCTGTTGGTGATGAACAACCAGATCACGGCGATCAGTAGCAGATATACTATCAGCCAGCGCATGCATTACCTCTTTTCGGGTGGGTGAAACATTGCCTTGTCCCAATCACTTAGTCATTCTCAGTTCGCTTTGCAATTTGTGCCGGGTACAGTCAACCATCGTCTATATCCAATATGCATGAAATCCCATCCTTGATGAAAATTTAGTGATAGACAGTATGATTGAAGTTCCGGATTATTACGATGATTTCACGCCGTCAGTTCTTAAAATTCGCAGCTGGCGGTTTCCTGGCGTCGGCAGCACTGAGTGGCTACGCGCTGGCCATTGAACCATTATTTCGGCTGCGGGTAATGACATACCGGTTTACCCCGCCCAACTGGACACCGGGACTTAGACTTCGTATCGCACTGGTTGCAGACATTCACGCCTGCAAACCCTGGATGACGATCGGACGCATAGAAGAGATTGTTGCAACAACCAACGAACTGAAACCTGATCTTACATTGCTGCTGGGAGACTATACCTCGGGCATGCGTCTGGTGACGGGTCAGGTGCACTCTGCCGACTGGGGGGCATTGCTGGGACACCTCAAGGCATCACTGGGGGTTTTCTCGATTCTCGGTAACCATGACTGGTGGGAAGACAAACGTGCCCAGGTCGCCGGTCGTGGTCCTACCTTTGGACAATTGGCGCTCGAGAAGGTTGGAGTCCCGGTTCTGCAAAACGATGCGGTCAGGCTCATCAAACAAGACAAGGCATTTTGGATTGCGGGTCTCGGTGACCAGCTTGCCCTACTGCCATACGCGGAGTATGGCCGCCGCCGCTGGCAGGGCATGGATGATCTGGAAGGAACACTGGCGAAGGTCACAGACGATGCGCCACTGTTGTTGATGGCCCATGAACCGGATATTTTCCCGAAGATTCCCGAGCGTGTCTCAGTGACACTGTCAGGCCATACCCATGGCGGGCAGGTCCGGCTTTTCGGGTATTCGCCGGTAGTGCCTTCGCGGTTCAGGAACCGCTATGCATACGGGCACGTGATTGAGGACAACCGGCATCTGATAGTTTCAGGGGGGCTCGGGTGCTCAATTGTGCCGGTACGGCTCGGTTCTCCACCGGAAATCGTCATTCTGGAGTTGGGAGGCGGTGGCGCACCTTGAGCCGGCCAAGAGCGTATGAATTCAGTAATTTGATCACCCGAGGATTTTCAGCCAGCGCCTTGCCTCGCGCTTCACGTTTACAGGTGCGGTGCCGCCGTAACTCCTGCGCGATCCAGCTGATGCCTGCGGTGTCAGAACCTTGAATACATCACCGGTAATACGCTGTTCCACACTCTGCATGTCCTCAAGGCCCAGTTCATCAAGCGCCACGCCGCGTTTTTCAGCCATCGCGACCAGCGTGCCGGTGACGTGATGGGCATCACGAAACGGCATTGCAAGAACCCGCACCAGCCAGTCCGCCAGATCGGTGGCGGTTGAATAGCCCGCGCCTGCGGCTGCCGCCAGTTTTTCTGTAACAGGCTCCATATCGGCGGCCATGCCGGTCATGGCGGCAATCGCCAGTGAAAGTGCGTCAATGGCGTCAAATGCCGGCTCCTTGTCTTCCTGCATGTCTTTGGAATAGGCCAGCGGTAAACCCTTCATGACCAGCATCA
The DNA here is from genome assembly GCA_024640405.1 of Alphaproteobacteria bacterium. Lineage (GTDB taxonomy): Bacteria > Pseudomonadota > Alphaproteobacteria > Rhizobiales > Aestuariivirgaceae > Anderseniella. Next base: position 6,742 of record JAHEFB010000014.1, read on the forward strand.
GGCTTGTAAACGCCCCCAGTATACGCCCCGGCTTGGCTCTGATGAGTTCGGCTGCATCAGGGTTTTTCTTTTGCGGCATGATGGAAGAGCCGGTGGTGAACCTGTCGGACAACCGGATGAACCCGAATTGCGGCGTAGACCAGATGACAAGTTCTTCCGCAAAGCGCGACATGTGCATGGCGCAAATGGATGCGGCTGCCAGTGTTTCCAGAACGAAATCGCGGTCTGCCACGCTGTCCAGCGAATTTCGCGTCGGCCGGTCAAAGCCCAGGGCTCTTGCGGTCATGGCGCGATCAATCGGAAACGATGTGCCTGCCAGCGCAGCCGTACCGAGCGGGCTTTCATTCATCCTCTTGCGGGCGTCGGCAAAACGCGAGCGATCACGGGCGATCATTTCCACATAGGCCAGCAGGTGATGCCCGAAAGTCACCGGTTGCGCAGCTTGCAGATGAGTAAAACCCGGCATTACCGCATCTGCGTGGGCCAGGGCCTGTTTTGCCAGCACACGCTGCAACCCCCGCAACTGCTCATCAAGCATGTCCAGGCAATCGCGCACATAAAGCTTGAAGTCGGTGGCAATCTGGTCATTGCGTGACCTGGCGGTGTGCAACCTGCCGGCGGCATCGCCGATCCGGTCCTTCAGGGCCGCCTCAACGTTCATGTGGATGTCTTCAAGCGCTTCAGAAAAAGAAAACTCGCCAGCCTCGATATCCTTCCCAATGCCCTTCAGGCCGCGTACGATGTCACGGACATCTGATTTGGCAATGATGCCGCATTCGCCCAACATGGTGGCGTGGGCTATCGAACCCGCGATATCCTGAGAGAACAGGCGTTGATCAAAACTGATTGATGCATTGATCTTTTGCATAATTTCATCGGGGCCGGTGTTGAACCTGCCTCCCCACATCTTATTTGTCATTTATGACCTGCCACCTGTTTGTATTTTCAAAATCCTGGGCCCGAATAGACCATGACCAGCAATAATCCCACTCCGCAATCATCCATGTCGCGCAAGAAGATGCTGGGCGTTGTCGCAATCGGTCTCGCGGTTGCCCTTACCGGGGTTTACGCGATGTTGGGCAGCAATGGCAATGAAGAGGTTGGTGGAAAGACCGCTGGCGCGGATGTTGCTTTGCCAACCGGAAGCAGGACTGCGGCACTGAACAAGTCTTTGTCGACCGGCGCACTGGCGGCGTTCGTATTCAAGAAGGACCGACCAGCAGTGGTAACCGGTGACTTCAAGGACGGCCAGGGCAGGACAGTTGACATGGGTAACTGGAAGGGCCGCGTCGCGCTGGTCAATCTGTGGGCGACGTGGTGTGGACCGTGTCGCCGAGAAATGCCTCACCTGGCCAAACTTCAGGAGCTTTACGGTGGCGACCAGTTTGAAGTTGTGGCGCTGAGCGTAGATCTGAAAGGTGCTGAGGCGTCAGCTGCATTTCTGAAGGAGATCAAGGCCGACAATCTTGCGCTTTATGTAGATAAAACAACAAAAGCCATGAGAAAGCTGGGGGCCATCGGATTGCCGTTGACCGTTCTGGTGGATCGCAATGGCCGGGAGATCGGGCGGCTGCTTGGGCCGGCTGACTGGGCTGCGGACGAAGCAAAGCGCCTCATAGAAGCTGCCATTGCCGAGAAACCGCAATCGTGATCAGAAACACCTGGATGTGAGCGTTAAACGTTTGATGACTTGGAGTGAAACCAGGTTGCCCCGGTGTTGCTTCAACGGGGTTGTTGGGCAAGCCATGAGCGCGCCAAATCCAGGTTTGGCAATCGCCGCCAGCCAACAGGGGTTTCAACGGCGACTGTGCCATCTTCCAGCGTCATTGCCAGATGTCCGTCAACATTGAACTCGTCGATGGCGAGTGGCCAGCCGCGAGGATCTGACGTGTCAGGGACGATCGGAGGCGGGGGCGGTTGCGAAGGTGCATAGGGCGCAGGTTCAAATGGCTGCTGAGCGGATGCTTCGTCGGCATCGGGTGCGTTGTCTTCATCTGCCGGTGAAGCTGTCTCGTCATCCGGCAGAGAGGTTTTTTCCGGACGCGGCAGACCGGTGTCGTCGGCGGCGGTATCCTGGGTGGTGTCTGCCGCGGCAACACTGCCTGGCAGTCTTGCGGTGTTGTTGGCTGTCGCAATCATGGCTCTGGCGAGGGTTGCATTGATGACACAAAGCAGGCCAAGTGAAAAAGTGACCGCACCACTGGCCATCAATGGTCCATTAGCAACAATGTCGAAATTACTATGTATTAACAGATAGATAGCGTAACCCAAAAGAGCCGCACCTGCCATTGCGACCAACCAACCCAACGTCCCCACTAGGCCGGCGATACCGCGACCGGATGTTGTTTCTTCAGACATTTATGTACCCCGCACCAGAACCCTTGGGATTAGTTGATCACAATTTTGCCCTGTGAGCAATTCGTCATCTGGTCGGAACGGGTGTCTCACCACGATAGTCATAAAAGCCACGATTGGTTTTGCGGCCCAGCCAGCCGGCTTCAACATACTTCACAAGCAATGGGCAGGGCCGGTATTTGCTGTCGGCAAGTCCGTCAAACAATACCTGCATGATGGACAGACAGGTATCCAGGCCTATGAAATCGGCCAGTTCCAGCGGGCCCATCGGGTGATTTGCCCCGAGTTTCATGGCTCTGTCGATCGCCTGGACCGATCCGACACCTTCATACAACGTGTAAACGGCCTCATTGATCATGGGCAGCAACACCCGGTTCACGATAAAAGCCGGAAAATCTTCCGCGACCGCGACAGACTTGTCGAGTGTGCCGGCAAATTCACGAACCTCCTGGAAGATTTCATCCGCTGTGGCAATGCCTCTGATCAACTCGACCAGTTCCATGACCGGTACCGGGTTCATGAAGTGGATGCCCATGAAACGTTCCGGCCGGTCGGTGCCTGCAGCCAGACGGGTAATGGAAATTGACGACGTGTTGGAACCGATCGTGGCGTCTGGTTTCAGGTGCGGACACAAATCGTTGAATATCTTGCGTTTTACGTCCTCGTCTTCAATGGCCGATTCAATGACAAGATCGACATCGCCGAATTGTTCGAAACTGCTGTAAGGGGTTATACGTTCCAGTGCTGCCTTGCGGTCGGCTTCCTGTATCTTTTCAGACTTGACCTGTCGCGCCATGTTACCGTTGATGGTGGCAAGCCCCTGCTCGATCTTGTCTGTGGTTATGTCGTACAGACCCACGTCGTATCCGGACAGGGCGCAGACATGTGCAATACCCGATCCCATCTGACCAGCGCCGATAACTCCAATTTTCTTAATCGTCATAATCTTCCATGTCTCTTCATACAGCGAAGTGCCGGAGACTATCGCGGGTGCTGCCGCGCGGCAAGTGAGTTTATCGCACTGCAATATAATACTAAAGGGTCAATAGAAAGTCCCATTGGCAGTCCTCCCGCCCGGCGTTTCCGTCAGGCGGGTTGCCATGATTGTTTCACAGCATGGGTAAGGGCAGTTCCCTCAACTGCAATGGAATTTCAGTAGCCGGCCTTGGTTAGCTCACTCTCCAGAGCCGGGACTGCCTCGAACAAGTCTGCAACGAGACCATAATCGGCCACCTGGAATATCGGGGCCTCCTCGTCCTTGTTGATGGCCACGATGACCTTGGAGTCCTTCATGCCTGCCAGATGCTGAATGGCGCCGGAAATACCGACCGCGATATAGAGATCCGGAGCGACCACCTTGCCGGTTTGACCGACCTGATAGTCGTTCGGTACATAGCCGGCGTCAACTGCCGCCCGGGAAGCACCAACAGCAGCACTGAGCTGGTCGGCGACTTTCTCCAGCATGGCGAAATTCTCCCCGTTCTGCATGCCGCGGCCGCCGGAGATGATAATGTCGGCGGAGGTCAGTTCAGGCCGGTCAGACTTGGACAGGTTTTCACTCACATAGGAGGTCAGGCCGGGATCGGCAGGCGCATCGACTTTTTCAACAGATGCGGAACCGCCAGTGCCGGCGGACTCAAATGATGCCGTCAAAACAGTGATGATTTTCTTTGCGCCGGTCGCCTGAACAGTCTGCACTGCATTGCCTGCATAGATCGGGCGTTCGAATGTGTCGGCACTGTTGACTGCTGTGATGCCGGAAACCTGCATTTCATCGAGCAGGGCTGCAACCCGCGGGGCGATGTTCTTGCCGTTGGTCGTTGCCGGGGCGATCATGGCATCATGATCCGCCATTAGGCCTACGATCAGCGCTGCCATCGGTTCAGCCAGGGGGCGTTCAAACATGGCATTGTCGCAATGCAGAACCTTTTTCACTCCGGCAAGGCCTGCGGCTTCTTTGGCGGCGGCGCCGGCATTGTGTCCTGCTACCAGCACGTGGATGTCGGCACCCATTTGCGTTGCTGCTGTCAGCGCCTTGTGGGTAGCATCCTTGAGACCGGCATTGTCGTGTTCGGCTATGAGGAGGGTGGTCATGGTCTAGATAACTCCTGCTTCGTTCTTCAACTTGTCAACAAGCTCTGCAACCGATGCCACTTTCTTGCCGCCCTGGCGGGCGGGTGGCTCGACGGTTGATACAACTTTCAGTTTCGGTGCCAGATCCACACCCATTTCGGCAGCGATTTTTTCGTCAAGCGGCTTCTTCTTTGCCTTCATGATGTTGGGCAGCGATGCGTAACGTGGCTGGTTGAGGCGCAAATCCGTGGTGACGATCATTGGCATCTTGACCTTGATGGTCTGCAAACCGCCATCAATTTCGCGGGTCACGCTGGCGCTGTCACCGTCGAGTTCAATCTTGGAGGCGAAGGTGGCCTGCGACCAACCCATCAGGGCAGACAGCATCTGACCGGTTTGGTTGCAGTCATCGTCGATTGCCTGTTTGCCGAGAATAACGAGATCAGGTTTTTCCTCTTCTATAACTGCCTTGAGCAATTTCGCGACGCCAAGCGGTTCGACATATTCGTCGTGTTTGATCAAAATGCCGCGATCTGCACCCATCGCAAGTGCCGTGCGGATGGTCTCCTGGGCCTGCTGGGGACCTACGGAGACAGCAATAACTTCCGTCGCGCTGCCAGCTTCCCTGAGGCGAAGCGCCTCTTCCACGGCGATTTCGTCGAATGGGTTCATCGACATTTTGACATTGGCCAGTTCGACACCCGAACCGTCGGCCTTGACGCGGATCTTGACATTGTAGTCAACCACCCGCTTGACAGCGACCAGTACTTTCATTTGAGGCAATCTCTCTCGTTAATAGTGATAGCGGCTCAATTGAATAGCGCCCGTGAATTCAGCCGCCACAAGCAATGCTTTGCTAGGCGTGGGCGGGACCCTATTGGCCAGTGATCGGGTCCGTCAATGCGATATTCGTCAAATTGGGGTCAATTGCGACGTCTGGTCACAATTTTTCAGCATAATTGGTCCGAACCTCATCTCGCTCTAGGCGGTTCTGGTGCCCAATGTCTTTTTGAACAGGGCGGTTACCAGGAAGCCGGCAACAAAACCACCTATGTGGGCCCACCAGGCGACGATTACCTCTCCTTTGGCTTCGTCAAGATATAGCGAGAGGAACTGGAAGCCGATCCAGGCGGCCAGCGCCCAGCCGGCGGATATGCGGAGCGGAATTTTCATGAACAGCAAAACCCATACCCGGGCTTTGGGATACAGCACCAGATAGGCGCCCAATATGCCCGATATGGCCCCGGATGCGCCCACCATGGGCGCGAATGAATCCGGATTGGCAAGGACATGGGCAGCGGCTGCTACAATACCGCACACAAAATACAGCACGAGAAAGCCCAAGTGTCCGTATGCATCTTCCACATTGTCGGCAAAAACCCACAGGAAAGCGACGTTGGCCAGCAGGTGCATCCAGCCGCCATGCACAAAGGTATAGGTGATCAGCGTCAGCGGCTCGGGAATACTTGCCAGCGATATTTCACGAAACGACAAATCACCGATCTCGCCCGGAACAAGGCCAAGTGATGTCGCAAAGGCAAGCTGGCTCATCCCGAGATTGGCGTATTGCATCAGCAGGAACACCGCGACGTTAAGCAAAATCAGAGTACCGGTGACAAACTGGAACCGGATGATGGCCAATGGCGTATTGTCATGCAGTGGCAGGAACATGTGATCGACCTTTTAAAAACGGATCGCTTGCAATCGGCCCGGGTCAGAACCCCAACGCAACTTTTTCGGTTTACCTTACTGGTTTGGTTCTAGCCCTGAGTTGCCCCCGGTTTCCACAGCACATCGCCTTGGTGGCGTGCATTGACCCAGCGGCTTGCCACAAACAGGAAGTCTGAAAGTCTGTTGAGATAGGTCGAAGCTTCAATCGACACCTGCTCTCCGGGTATGGACGCCAGCTCAACAATATGACGTTCCGCGCGACGGCATACAGTCCTGGCCTGATGCAGATACGCTGCTGCTGCGTGCCCGCCCGGCAACACGAAAGATCGCAGCGGTTCCAGATCCTCGTTCAACTGGTCAATCTCGGTTTCCAGACGATCAACCTGATTTTGCTTTATCCGAAGTGGCTCCCAGGCCAGTTTTTCACCGGTTTCCGGCGTACACAAATCTGCTCCCAGATCAAACATGTCATTCTGGATGCGTTCCAGCATGGCATCAAGCGTGCTCATTTCTTCGCCGTCGACATGCAGCCGGGCTATGCCGAGGACGGAGTTGGCCTCGTCCACAGTGCCATAACTTGCAATTCGGGCATGGAATTTTGGCAGTCGCTGACCCGTGGAAAGTGCCGTCGTGCCGTCATCCCCGGTCTTGGTGTATATCTTGTTCAGAACGACCATGATCTCAAGTTTCCTGCTGCGGGTGTGTTGTAGGGCAATTTTGCCGGACTTTACGCATCTGATACCGGTCAGTCCACCCGTAGAACGCGGGCCGGATTTGCCCGTAATGCGGACCATGTGGTGACCAGCCCGGCAGCGATTGTTACCGTCAGTGCCACGAGCGCGGTTGCCACCGCAATCAGACCCGAAAACTGCCATTCAACGCCCATCACCTGGGTGATGATGGCCCAGGCGCTCAAGGCACCCGCAACTATGGCGAAGCCCGCGGTCGCCACGCCAAGCAGGGCATATTCTACAACAAGCGCCTGCAGCAACTGCGAACGGGTTGCGCCATAGGTTTTCAAGACCACGGCATCGTAGATGCGGCCAGACAGCCCTGTTGCAAGGGCGCCGCCCAGTACAAGGATGCCTGCGAGCACGGTTATGGCATTGGCCCCGCGAATGGCAGTGATGAGTTTGCCCAACAGTGAATTGATGGCATCCAGAGCGTCTCGCACCCTGATCGACGTTATCGTCGGATAGGGTTCGGAGACTGCCTTGAGAATATCGAGTTCACGTGCCGGATCGGCCTGAGCCGTAACGACAAACATGTGCGGTGCACCTGCGAAGGTGTTCGGCGAAAACATCATGACAAAATTGATTTGCAGGGAACGCCAATCAACAGCGCGAAAATTTGCGACTTCCGCGGTAATTTCGCGACCCAGCACGTTGACGCTGACGGTGTCGCCGATTTTCAGGCCTATGCCCTGCGCGATGTCGTCGGAAAACGAAACAAGCGGCTTGCCTGAATAATTCTCCGGCCACCATTGGCCTTGTGTCAGTTCGCCGCCTTCGGGAGCGGTTGGCGAGTAAGTGACACCGCGGTCGCCGCGCAGTGCCCATGCAGCATCGGGAGTTACCTTTACCTTGCTTGCCGCCACTCCATTCACTTTCACAATACGGCCGCGCAGCATCGGCGCGCGGCTGACTGCCGACGCCCCCGCCTGCAGCAACGCCTTGCTGAATTGATCGGCTTCGTCGGTGTGGACGTCCAGAAAGAAAAAGCTTGGTGCGCGATCCGGCAGATTATCGCGCAGCTCCTTTGAGATATTGCTGTCGATCAGCGACAGGCTGACAAACAGCGTCAGGCCCAGGCCGAGAGACAGCACAACTGAAGGGGTTGGCGTTCCCGGCCGATGCAGATTCGCAACGGCAAGGCGCACCACGGCAGATCTGGCGCGGGTAATTCTTGATGCCATCCACATCATCAGCCGCGCCATGCCGGTCAGAATGGCAAAGCTGACAACAATCCCGGCAGCATATCCATAGGTTATGCGCGGATCCGGGAATGCCGACAGCGTCAGCAGGAAAATGCTCAGCAGAGCAAGGGCAATGATCAGCCAGGATGCCAAACCGGGCAATGCGATTTTGCTGGTCAGGATATCACGGAACAATGCACTGGGCGGGATGCGTCCGGCGCGGGCAAGCGGCCAAACCGCGAAAGCGACTACAATCAGATATCCGAACAGCCCGGCCCTGATGACCGGCCAGGGTTCTATGCCGACCGATACGGGGATCGGCAAAATTCCGGATAGCAGTGCGCCGGCCAGCGGTGGTGTTGCGAGACCTGCCAGTACCCCGATGAAGATTCCGCCGGTAGCGACGATGAGAACCTCCATGAAATATGTCCAGAATATCAGGCGGGCCGATGCCCCAAGGCATTTCAGTGTCGCAATGTTTTTGGTGCGCCGTTCGAGGAATGCCTTGACTGCATTTACCACCCCGACACCGCCGACGATCAGCGACGTCAAGCCGACAAGAGACAGAAAAAATGTGAGACGGTCTATGAAACGGCGAACACCGGGTGCAGCATTTTCACGCGAACGAACCCGCCATCCCGCGTCCTGCAGCACAGGTTCTGCCTGATTTACCAGTTGTTTCACCTGTGCATTGCTTGCCGGTGCCGGCAGTGCCACCCGGTAGCGCCATTTGATCAGGCTGCCAGGCCGGGACAGCCCTGTCGGCGCAAGCGAGTCCGTGGCGATCATCAGGCGTGGTCCAAGCACAAACCCGTCCGAAATCCGATCGGGTTCGCGAACAATGGCAGCGTTGATCACGAAATCCGAATTGCCAACCCTGACGACATCTCCAGGCTTCAGGTTCAAACGTGCAAGCAGGGTCTTTTCAACGACCGTGCCGGGCCTGCCGGACGCATCAGCGCGCAGGGCATCGGCGAGCGGCAATTCGGGATCAAGCTGCAAGCGGCCATAAAGGGGGTAGGCATCATCAACAACTTTCACTTCTACAAGTGCCGACGACTTTCCGGGAACGGCAGCCATGGCGCGCAGGGTGGCAACCTTGCTCACCTTACCTGCTGCCGCAATGAACGCGGTCTGCTCGCTGCTGGGCGTATCGAACAGGGTGGAAAATTCGACATCGCCGCCCATCAGGGAGCGGCCTTCGTTGGCAATGCCGGTGTTGAGCGCGGAAGACAGCGCCCCGACAACCGCAATGGCGCTGACCCCTAGAATGAGGCAGGCCAGAAATATCCGGAAGCCCTGGAGGCCAGATCGCAACTCGCGCGATGCGAGGCGAAGAGACAGTGTCAAAATATGCATTGTTACCGCCTGCCGCTGTCGGCGTGGATCAGGCCATCCCTGATCTCGATGGTTCTCGAGCAGCGGGCGGCCAGGCCGGGATCATGGGTCACCAGGACAAGAGTGGTATCTCCGCCAGCCTGCAGTTCGAACAGCAGGTCCATGATAGTACGGCCGGTTTCCTGATCAAGATTGCCGGTAGGTTCGTCGGCCAGAATAATGTTTGCGCCGGCCGCAAGGGCCCGCGCCATTGCCACGCGCTGCTGCTCGCCGCCCGATAGCTGGCCGGGGTAGTGATCCAGACGGTGATCCAGACCGACCCTTTCCAGTTGCTTGCGGGAAATGTCGAATGCGTCGGGCGTGCCGCGAAGTTCCAGCGGTACCGCGACGTTCTCCAGAGCCGTCATGGCAGGGATCAGATGAAACGACTGAAACACAATACCGATATTGTCACGGCGAAAGACGGCCAGTTGATCTTCGCTGAGCCCGTTCAGGGTTTGCGAGGCGACCTCCACATTGCCGCCGGTTGCGCCTTCAAGGCCTGCAATCACCATGAGAAGCGTGGTCTTGCCGGATCCTGACGGGCCTACAATCGAAACCGCCTCGCCCTTGCCGATCGTGAGATCTATACCCTTGAGTATTTCCACGGCTCCTGCGCGTGATGACAGGGTCACCTGCACATCGTCGAGCCGTATGGAGCAGCCCGCCTCGACAGGTGCGATTTTGCCTGTATTGATCTTGTCTACATGGGCGTCCATGAGTTTCCTAACGATTGCGTGTTCTGGTCAGACCACGTCTTGTTACAAGTAATTTCAGTTTCTATGTGTATATGCGACGCTTACATGCAAGGAATTCCGACGTATCATGCGATCACTTTCGCGAAGAAAAACGCTGACGGCACTGGCGGTGACCGGATTGTTTCCATCCTTGGTGCCGGTCGAGGCCGCAAGTGAATTCACCATTGTAGCTCTCGGAGACAGCCTGACAGCTGGTTACGGCCTGCCTCCGGAAGAAGCCTTTACCACGCTTCTGGAACAGCGGCTCAAGGCCAATGGGCTGAATGTGGAAGTTGTGAATGCAGGGGTTTCGGGTGACACCAGCAAGGGCGGGCTGGCGAGAGTTGACTGGTCGGTGCCGGACGGCACCGGCCTGGTGATCGTTGAACTGGGTGCCAATGACGCGTTGCGCGGGATATCTCCTGCTGAAACGGCAAAGAACCTCGACGCCATCATTACCCGCATCAGGCAGCGTGGTATTGCCGTACTGCTGGCCGGTATGCTTGCCCCGCCGAACATGGGCCGGGACTACGAGGCGGCTTTCAATGCGATTTATCCTGATCTTGAAAAAAAACACAAGGTGGCGCTGTATCCATTTTTTCTGGATGGCGTCGCGGCTGTTCCAAATCTCAACCAGGCAGATGGTATTCACCCGAATGCGGCAGGAACAACCGTCATCATCGAGCGACTGGCACCTGTGGTCGACAAACTTGTACGCGCGCATGCATCGTGACTTGAGATTGTCACAAGTTGAGGGTTAGCCTTGGTATGCGGAAATTGATTCGGCGAAAACGCAGGAGGGTCTCGATATGCCTCGACTGTTCACTGGCGTAGAGCTGCCAGCAGATGTTTGCCAGGATCTGGCGATTATGAAGGGCGGTATAGAAGGTGCCCGCTGGATTGATCCTGACAACTACCACCTTACATTGCGGTTCATTGGCGACATACCGGATCGTATGGCTGATGAACTGACTATAGAGCTGCAACGTGTCGTAGCGATGCCGGCTTTCAGCGTGTCGCTTGCTGGAGTAGGGGTGTTTGGAACAAAAAAACCTCATTCCCTGCATGTGAAAGTCGAAGAAAGTCCCGACCTTCGTCGCCTTCAGGCGATGCACGAGCGAATTTGCCAGTCATTGGGCATGCCGCCGGAACAGCGCAAATTTACCCCGCATGTGACCATTGCCCGGCTGCGGGGGGCTTTGCCGAGGCCGGTACAGGCCTATGCCAGCGCCCATAATCTGTATCGTTCGCGGGTTTTTGACGTCAGCCAGTTTGTGCTGTTCTCAGCCCGTTCGTCGCGTGGCGGAGGACCCTACGGGCGAGAAGAGGTTTACCCCCTCGAGCACCCTCATCTGGCCCGCGCAGCGATGTGAGCGGCAAGACCGCGGGCAGCCAGTTCTATCAGGTCAAGCGCGTGGTCGAAGCCGTCTTCGCCGCCATAATAGGGATCCGGTACCTCTCGAACGGGAAGTTCCCCGGCGAATTCCAGAAACATATGCACCCTGGCGGTCGACCGTTCGGGCTGCAGTTCGCGCAGGCGGGCATAATTATCCCTGTCCATGGCGGCAATGATGTCAAACTGGTGGAAATCACCAGCTTCGACCTGGCGGGCGCGTTGAGCGAAAATGTCAATATCGCGCATCAGTGCGGCCTTGACGGCGCGTGGATCCGGCGGACCGCCGACATGCCAGCCGCTTGTGCCGGCGCTGTCTGTTGTTATGTGGGTCAGGCCTGCCTCATCGAGGGCGCGGCGCACCACTCCCTGCGCCATGGGCGAGCGGCAAATGTTTCCAAGGCAGACGAGAAGGATGCTTTTCATGAGAATTTTCGGTAATGTTGAGAGACAGACAGGCCGTGGACTTTCAGACAGGATCATCAGCAATGGCGGAAAAACTTCAAGACCCGGATCGTGCAAAAGCCTTGGCGGACCTCACCGGATGGTCTGAAGTTGATGGGCGCGACGCAATTTCAAAAACCTTCGTGTTCAAGAACTTCAACGAGGCGTTTGGGTGGATGAGCCGCGTGGCTTTACAGGCTGAAAAACTGGATCATCACCCGGAGTGGAGCAATGTTTATAAAACTGTTAATGTAACCCTTGCTACACATGATGTTGACGGTTTGAGTGAACTGGACATCAAACTGGCGCGTTTTATGGACAAGTGCGCAAACATCTGAACAAAACTTAATCCTGACTGGACTTGTCAGTCTTGTTGTTTATCACCATATTCCAGATTGTATAAATCCATTCTCCGAGGGAGTTGAAAATGGCAGACCTTAAATACCAATCCCAGGCACCTGCGGGTACGCGGGCGCAAGAGATTGACGAGGGCCTGCGGTCCTACATGCTTGGCGTCTATAATTATATGGCGCTTGGTGTTGCGGCCACGGCCATAATAACGCTGTTCGTGGCGTCGTCACCTGCTTTGCTGCAGTTGGCAGTATCGCTCAAGTGGGTGTTCTTTATCGGCATTCTGGGCCTGGGCTTTATGGCACCACGGCTGGTTTTCTCCGGAAACGCTGCCGTCGCGCATGGCGCATACTGGGCTTACTGCGCACTATGGGGCATGGGCATCGCGCCGATGGTTGGCCACTATATGGGAGTTGATCCCGGTATGGTTGTCCAGGCATTCGGCATCGCGGCCGCCACTTTCGGTGCGACCAGCCTGTTTGGTTATGTCACCAAACGCAGCCTGTCCGGTCTTGGAACCTTCTTCATGATCGCAACCATCGGTATTATTATCGCCATGGTCGTCAACGTGCTGTTTATCGGTTCTGTCGGTTTCAGCCTGGTTGTCTCGATCATCACAGTGTTGCTGTTTGCCGGCATCACTGCGTATGAAACCCAGTTGATAAAGGAAATGTATGTTGAAGGCGACGGTGCCGCAGCAGCTCGCGGCAAATCGATCTTCGGGGCATTCATGCTGTATGGCAGCTTTATCACCCTGTTCATCCATATTCTGAACATACTCGGGATCATGAATTCCGACTGACGCCGACATTCGGCGCAGGCAGCCAAAAACAAACCCCCGCCGCGCAATCAGCCCGGCGGGGGTTTTTTATTCGGATGATAAGGCACGAGCAAATCAGGCGCTGACCAACCTCGGTTTCCTCAGCAGGACTTTCAGAACCTGGCCCAGATCATGGCCGCGGCGCAGGATCAGGCCGCCAGGTGCGGTGACGGAATATGCGCCCTGTTTGCGGGCCAGCTTGGGGTTCTTTTCGATGCGGAAGAGCGGTTGTTCCGAACTTCGGCGAAATACGGCAAACACAGCCCGTTCCCTGGTGAAATCCATGGCGTAATCCCGCCATTCTCCGGCTGCTACCTTGCTCCCATAGAGATTGAGAATTGTTGCAAGTTCTGTTCTGTTGAAAGCTATTTGAGTGTTCTTTTTCGTATACTGGGGCTGCGTGTCATCATTTGCCTGAGGGGTGGCAAATGCTGCCCCCAGCGCCACAATCTCTGGCTCTTCGCTCATCCCACCTCCGTTTAACTGTTTGTATTAAAGCTGTAATATCTTTGGCGCGATTTCAAAAACAGTCAAGACCGATTGATAACATAGGGTGCGCAGTGCAAGCCCCGTGTCATGTAAAGATAATGAAACCGCCTAATTTGAGACACAAATAGACCCAAGAATCGTCAGGAACACGGAACAATATCCACCTGTTGCCTCAAGGTCCGGCTCCAGATCGTTTCGGATATCTCAGCCCCCCAGCCCCCCGTGGCGAATTCGGAGTCGGACCTGTTTTTGTTAGTGAGTTCGTGAGTTGTGTATTGAATCGAGCTTTTGAGAGTTCGTTTGTCAGTTCAGGTAAGAAAGTCCGGCGGCGCCTTGTCAGGGGCCGCTGTTTTCTTTTGTGCGGCAAAAACTTGTGCCGGGCTTGATCTGACGTCGCAATATTCCAATATTCTGCTAAACCGAATCAAGATTTTGCAACTCTGGTCAGATAACCAACCAGAGTTACGACGCAATTGGTCAGTTCAAGCGGGAGGCAATTTCACAACATGTCCAGCAGCACAGCAGATTCCGGTGCCAAGCCAAAGGAATTCCAGGCGGAGGTCACCAAACTTTTGCACCTGATGGTGCATTCGGTTTACTCGGAACGAGAGGTTTTCCTGCGCGAGTTGATCTCCAATGCGTCGGACGCCTGCGACAAGCTTCGCTACGAGGCGATCAAGAATGACAAGCTGATGCAGGCGGGAGGCGATCTTCGTATCACCATCAGCCTGGACAAGAAAAACAAGACATTGATCATAGCTGACAGCGGCATTGGCATGGATGCCAGGGAGCTTGCCAGTAACCTGGGAACCATTGCCCGTTCCGGCACTCAAGCCTTCATGGAACAGATGGAGGGGGCAAAGAAGAAGGGCGAAAAGGATGTAAATCTGATTGGCCAGTTCGGTGTCGGTTTCTACTCCTCATTCATGATCGCTGAACAGGTGGATGTGGTGTCGCGCAAGGCAGGTGCCAAAAAGGTCAACATCTGGAGTTCGGATGGCACCGGCACCTATACGGTATCCGCCTATGAGGGTGACGATGCACCGGAACGCGGAACGTCCATCCGGCTGAAACTTCGCAAGGATGCAAAGGAATTCCTCGAAGATGCCCGGCTGCAGTATATCGTGCGGACTTATTCCGACCATGTCAGCCATCCGATCTACCTGGGTGATGAGCAGGTAAATTCAGGCAGTGCAATCTGGGCGCGCTCCAAGGCGGATGTTACAGAAGATCAGCACCGGGAATTTTTTGGACATGTTGCCGGTGTCATTGGCGACCCGGCGATGACAATCCACTACCGCGCCGAGGGCCGTAACGAGTACTCGGTCTTGCTGTATGTGCCCGGCGAAAAGCCGTTTGACCTGTTTGATCCCGAGCGCAAGGGCAAGCAAAAACTGTACGTGCGGCGGGTGTTCATCACCGACGAAGCGGAGATGCTACCGTCTTATCTGAGATTTGTGCGCGGTGTGATTGACAGCGAAGACATGCCTTTGAACATTTCCCGCGAAATGCTTCAGGATAACCCGACAGTTCATACTATCCGGAAGGCTGTCACAAAGCGGGTTCTCAGCGAACTCAAGAAATGCGCAGACAAGAAACCGGATGTGTTCAGCAATATCTGGGCAGCGTTTGGACCGGTTATCAAGGAGGGCCTCTACGAAGACATGGAGCGCCGCGACCAGCTCTATGACGTCTGCCGGTTCCGCTCGACAACCAGCGAGGGCAAGGAAACGGTGGTTCTTGCCGATTATGTTTCGCGGATGAAGGAAAACCAGACCGGCATCTACTACCTCACCGGGGAGGATGCCGCGAAAGCAGAGGTCAGCCCACAGCTTGAAGGTTACAAGGCGCGTGGCATAGAGGTCTTGCTGCTGACCGATCCGGTTGATGCGTTCTGGGTGCGGACTTCGCTGGGGTATGACGGAAAGCCGTTCAAGTCGGTGACCCAGGGCAACACGGACCTGGATCAAATTCCCGAGGAAGAAAACAGGGACAAGAAGGATCAGGGTGATGAGGCAGCTACGGCCGGTCTCATAGCGGCGCTGAAGACGGCGCTGGGTGATGCGGTGCAGGATGTCGCAAAGTCCAATCGCCTGACGTCATCGCCTGTGTGTATTGTAGCAGGCAATCAGGGTTTTGACCGGACGCTGGAAAAATACCTGGCGCGCCAGGAAGGCAAGACGTCAATTTCAGCCCCTGTTCTGGAGATCAACCCGGACCATGCGCTGATTGCCAAGCTTGCTGAACGCGCCGGCAAGGGCGAAGATATGGGTGAGGCAGCCAGATTGCTGCTCGATCAGGCGGTTATTCTGGAGGGAGAAGTGCCGGCAGATGCAACCGGGTTTGCGGAGCGGCTGTCGAAACTGATGCAGCAGGTATATGACTGATGTTGCTTCATGAAATCACCACGTACCTGTCGCGGACCGGTTGAAAGACCGAAGATATTGCGGGGCTAGTTTCTTTGGTATTGTTTCACTACAGGACCTAGACCAATGTCTTTCAGGATCGACCATATCTCCCTCAACCGCCGTGATCTGCTCCGCACGACAGCAGCGGCATCTGCGAGCCTGTTTGCGGGCGGGCTGCCCACACCCTCCATCAGCCGGGCAGCAGACAGGCCGGTTATAAGTCACGGCCTGCAATCGGGCGATGTTACCGGATCATCTGGCGTCGTCTGGGCGCGCGCCGACAGACCTGCGCGAATGATGGTGGAATGGTCGACAACAGAGAGTTTTGCCGAGTCTACTACGGTTCAACCTCTCGACCTGACCGGTGTTTCCGACTTTGCCGGCAAATTGCCGCTGGTGGATTTGCCGTCTGACCAGGACATCTTCTACAAGGTTGAATTGCTTGACCTGGCCGACTTCTCCACCAGGGGAGAAGCGATGGTCGGCAAATTCCGGACCGCGCCGATGAACAAGCGTGACATTTCCTTTGTCTGGTCTGGCGATACCGCCGGCCAGGGCTGGGGCATTGATCTGGATCGCGGCGGCATGAAGACGTATCGCACGATGGCGGGCCATACGCCTGATTTCTTCATCCACTCCGGCGATACCATCTATGCCGACGGACCGGTTGCGGCGGAAAAGGAAATGCCTGGCGGGGGCATCTGGAAATCGGTCACCATCGAGGAAAAAGCCAAAGTGGCCGAAACCCTCAGGGAGTTTCGCGGACAGTACAAGTACAACCTGATGGACGAGCATGTACGGGCCTTCAATGCGGAAGTCCCAATGTATGTGCAGTGGGATGACCATGAGGTGACCAACAACTGGTATCCCGGCGAATTGCTGATGTCCGATGACCGCTACAAGGTGAAGTCGTCCTCTTTGCTGGCGGCCCGGGCTACCCGGGCGTTTCACGAGATGAACCCGATCTCGGTTAACCCACATGAACCCTATCGCGTGTATCGCAAAATTTCCTATGGTCCGGTGCTGGACATCTTCATGATCGATATGCGCACCTACAGGGGCAGGAACTCGAAGAATGATCAGGCTGAACGCTCTGCGGATACCAGCTTCCTGGGCCGGGAACAGCTTGACTGGCTGAAGCGGGAAATGCTGGCCTCCAAAGCGACCTGGAAGGTCGTCGCATCTGACATGCCGATCGGGCTGGTTGTCGGTGACGGTGAAAATTACGACAACGGTGCCAATGGTGACGGGCCGGTGCGTGGCCGTGAATTTGATATTGCCGAAGTGCTCTCCTTCATCAAGGCGAATGAGATCCAGAACACTGTGTGGCTGACGGCGGATGTGCATTATACCGCTGCGCATTATTACGATCCGAACAAGGCGCAGTTTCAGGATTTTGCCCCGTTCTGGGAATTCGTCTCCGGCCCGCTGCATGCCGGCAGTTTCGGTCCAAACAAGCTGGACAATACATTTGGACCGGAAGTGAAATACGTCAAGGCACCGGCTGAAGGCCAGATAAACCTGCCGCCGTCATTCGGCCTGCAGTTTTTCGGCCACGTCAAGATTGACGGCAAGTCGGAAGTCATGACGGTGACATTGCGCGATGCGGACGATGCATCACTTTGGTCTGTCGACCTGCAACCACGCAGGTCGAAAGCTAACTGATGTCAGCAGGCCCCGGGCCTGTGCCTGGGGTCTGCTGCATGATCATCAAGCCGCCTTTTGCTGCATGAGGCCGCGATTTACCAGTGTTTCGGCAATCTGGACCGTGTTCAGCGCGGCGCCCTTGCGGAGATTGTCTGAAACGCACCACAGGTTGAGGCCGTTGTCGATGGTGGCGTCTTCGCGGATGCGCGAGACGAATGTCGCATAGTCGCCGACGCATTCAACCGGCGTCACGTAACCGCCGTCCTCGCGCTTGTCGACCACCAGCAGACCGGGTGCTTCGCGCAGGATGCTGCGCGCTTCATCGGCGCTGATTTCGCGTTCAAATTCAATATTGACGGCCTCGGAATGGCCTACGAACACCGGTACGCGGACACAGGTTGCCGTCAGCTTGATTTTCGGGTCGAGTATCTTCTTGGTCTCGGCCACCATCTTCCACTCTTCCTTGGTCTCACCGGAGTCCATAAACACATCGATGTGCGGAATGACGTTGAAGGCAATCTGCTTGGTGAATTTTTCAGGTGTCGGCGCATCGGTGACGAAAATGCCCTTGGTCTGGGTCCACAGTTCGTCCATGGCGGCCTTGCCGGCACCGGAAACGGACTGGTAGGTCGAAACCACGACGCGTTTGATCTTCGCAGCATCATGCAGCGGCTTCAGGGCAACCACCAGCTGGGCAGTCGAGCAGTTCGGATTGGCAATGATGTTCTTGCGGTCATTTCGGGCCATGTACTCTTCGAGCACATGCGCATTGACTTCCGGTACGATCAGCGGAACCTCTGCGTCATAGCGAAAGGCAGACGAGTTATCGATGACGATCGGGCCCATCCTGCCGATTTTGGGCGACCACAGCTTCGACGTCTCTCCACCAGCCGACATCAGAACGAAATCAACGCTTGAGAAATCAAAGGTTTCAAGGTCCTGGCATTTCAAGATCTTGTCGCCAAACGATACCTCTCGTCCGACGGAACGGCGCGACGCAATGGCGTGTACTTTCGCAACCGGGAATTCGCGTTCGGCCAGTATGTTCATCATTTCCATGCCAACATTGCCGGTGGCACCAACGATAGCGATATTGTAGCTCATCTGAACTTGTCTCCAGGGTGACCGTATTCCCGCCTCATGGCTTGAGAGGCCTTTTCGGGTCTTGGCTTCCGGCGCAATCTCCCACGGGAGAAAAGGCCGGGAGCAAGCGCAAGTTTATTTCGTGGTTTTGACGGTTTTCGATTCGACTGTTTTGGTCAAGCCAGCCGTCATCATACCGCCAGTGATGGCAGTTGGGATGAAGAATGTTCTAGCCGGCCCGTGCATTGTCAGATCCATTCCTTGCGCAGTGTCCTTTAGGGACGGTGAGGCTTGTAGCAGTTTTGGCTTAACAGTCAATGATGTGCGTGGTTTTTCACCTACGCCAGCGCGTCGAGTTCAGCCAGGATGGCGTCTCCCATCTCAGTGGTGCCCACCTGCTTCATGCCCTCCTGCATGATGTCGCCGGTGCGCAGGCCCTTGTCGAGTGTTGCCGCAATGGCGGTTTCAACTTTGCCGGCCCAGTCGCCCATGCCCAGCGAGTAGCGCAGGCACATGGCAAATGAAGCGATCATTGCAATCGGATTTGCCAGACCCTGACCGGCAATATCGGGCGCAGACCCGTGCACCGGCTCGTAAAGCGCCTTGCGCAAACCGGTCTTGTCATCGACAGCGCCGAGCGAAGCCGACGGCAACATGCCGAGGGAACCGGTGAGCATGGCAGCCACGTCCGACAGGATATCGCCAAACAGATTGTCGGTGAGAATGACGTCGAACTGCTTCGGGGTTCGCACCAGTTGCATTGCACCGGCATCGGCCAGCATATGAGACAGGCTCACATCCTCAAAACCGTCCTTGTGGGTCTGTGTGACAACCTCGTTCCATAACACACCGGACTTCATGACATTGCGTTTTTCCATGGAGCACACCTGCTTGTTGCGGGTGCGGGCAAGCTCGAAGGCAACACGCGAGATGCGGTCGATCTCGTAGCTTTCGTAAACCTGCGTGTCGACGGCGCGCTTCTGGCCATTTCCCAGTTCGGTGATTTCCTTGGGCTCACCAAAATAGACACCGCCGGTGAGTTCGCGCAGAATGAGAATGTCGAGGCCTTCGACCAGCTCTTTCTTCAGCGACGATGCGTCCGCCAGCGCAGGATAGACGATTGCCGGGCGAAGATTTGCATACAGTGCAAGGTCTTTGCGCAGCCGCAAGAGGCCTGCCTCGGGGCGTTTGTCATAAGGCACGCTGTCCCATTTGGAGCCACCCACGGCACCAAAAATTATGGCGTCGGCTGCCATGGCCTTTTCCATATCGGCATCGGAGATGCTTTCTCCATGGGCATCATAGGCTGCGCCGCCGACCAGGCCTTCGTCCAGTTCAAACGAGGCAATGTTGTTGTCCTGGAACCACTGAATGACGCGGCGAACCTCGCCCATTACCTCTGGGCCAATGCCGTCACCTGGAAGGAGAAAAAGTTTGTGGGTCGCCATGTTGGTTTCTGCCTTTGAGTAGGGGATTGGGTGTTGGCGATTGGGTACTGTGTGATGAGGGGCTTGGCAAGAGGTTATGGGTCTTATTTCGCTCACGCCAGCAGCCTTGCGGCTGCGCTCCGCGGGGGCGCACTTGGTGCGGCGCGCAGTCGCGCTTGCCTCAGCACTGACGTGCTTCGGATTGGTTTATTCCGCTCACGCAGGCAGCCTTGCGGCTGCGCTCCGCGGGGGCATGCTTCGCATGACGGCCAGTCGGCCTTGCCTCAGCACTTCGTGCTTCGGTTTGGAGTTCATCACTAAGCTTGTTCAGGGTCGGAGAACGGCCTGAGCGAAGCGAAGACAGCTGTTCGACCAGATAAATGAACGGCCTGAGCGAAGCGAAGAAAGCTGTTCGACCAGACAAATGAACGGCCTTCCGAAGGCGGACATGCTGTTCGACCAAATAGAAGACCCTAAACTAACCACCCAACGCCTTCAGCACAGCCATCGAGGGTCTACCGTTGGGTTTCATTCCCGCCTTGGCCTGCACTTTCTTGATGGCGCCAATGGTGATCGGGCCGATTTTTCCGTCCGCCTCGCCGATATCGTGGCCTGCCTTCAGAAGCAGTTTCTGCAACTGTAAGCGTTGTGCGCGGGTTAGACCCAGGTCATTGGTGGGCCAGCGGCCGGTCAGCGGACCTCCGCCCTTGAGCCGATCGGACAGGTGTCCAATGGCCAGCGCATAGGATTCGGCGGCGTTGTAGGAATACAGTGCATTAAAGTTGCGGGTTACCAGGAAGGCCGGCCCCTTTTTGCCCGCCGGCAACAACAGGCCTGCAGAATAGTTGCTCTGCAGTGGAGAACCATCCACATTGGTCAGGCCGCGTTTGGCCCAGGTTTTTACCGATGCCCGCCGGTTTCGGCCTGATGGACCCCGGTAGCCGTTCGGGAGCTTTACCTCAAACCCCCAGGGCTCATTCTTGCGCCACCCGGCCTTGATCATGAAATTGGCGGTCGAAGCCAGTGCATCGGGCACTGAATTGACCAGATCACGCTTGCCATCGCGGTCAAAATCAACAGCAAGGCGCTGGTAGGTTTCGGGAATGAACTGGGTCTGTCCGAAGGCAGATGCCCAGGACGAATAAAGGTCCTTGAGTTCCACATCACCCTTTTGCACCAGTTTCAAACCTGCAATGAGCTGACGGGTGAACAGCCCCCGCTTGCGTTTCGCACAGATCAGGTTGGCCATGGCATGAGGCAGAAAGAATTCGCCGCGGATATTGCCGTAGTCACTTTCAATGCCCCAAAGCGCGGCAATTACGTACCGGTCCACACCATACTTTTTTTCTACAGCGGCAAGTGTGGAGGCGTGGTTTTCCATGTTCGCCTTGCCGTCTGCAATGCGGGCCGGATCCACCAGGAACGCCATATAATCCCATATTTTGGTCCTGAATTCCGGTTGCGAACGGGAAAACCGCACGACCTTTTCATTGAACCTGGCACCGTCCAGCGCCTTGTCAACCAGTGACGGTGCGACGCCCGCGCGCTTGACGGTTTTCTTGATGCCGGCAATACAGGATTTGGTAACCTTGGCTTGTGCAGGCACCACAATACCCGCCAGCAGGGTCACAGCCAGAGCAGCGGGCAAAATACGCATGACGAAAATATCTCCCGACGTTGTTCAGATCCAGGGGCGGGCAGCGGCGTTTTTTTCTTCAAAGGCATCGATCGAGGCCTTTTTCTCGAAAGTCAGGCCGATGTCATCCAGTCCGTTGAGCAGGCAATGCTTGCGGAAAGGATCGATGTCAAATTTCACGACTCCACCGTCGGGCCCATGGATTTCCTGGGTCTCAAGATCTACCGTTACCGTGGCGTTGGCACCGCGTCGCGCATCGTCCATCAGCTTGTCGACGTCTTCCTGCGGCAACTTGATGGGCAGGATGCCGTTCTTGAAGCAATTGTTGTAGAAGATGTCGGCAAACGAGGTCGAGATCACACAGCGAATTCCGAAGTCCAGCAGCGCCCATGGGGCATGTTCGCGCGAAGAACCACAGCCGAAATTATCTCCTGCAACCAGAATTTGCGAGGTGCGCCAGGCTGGTTGATTCAAAGTGAAGTCAGGGTTCTCCGAGCCATCATCATTGTAGCGCATTTCATAGAACAGCGATTTGCCGAGGCCGGTACGCTTGATGGTTTTCAGAAACTGTTTTGGAATTATCATGTCAGTGTCGACATTGGTGGTTGGCAGTGGTGCTGCAACGCCGGTCAGTGTAGTGAACTTTTCCATCAGGCTGGTCTCTCAAGTGAAAGCAATTGAACAGGTGATGTGTGCCGTGTGATTTGTGCAACGTCAAGCATTGCCTTGCTTTGCCCGCAAGTCGGGCAGGCCGATGCCGGTTGATTCAAAGCCGCCGTCTACCGACAGAACCTGGCCGTTGATGAAGCTGGCCTTGTCCGAAACGAGAAAGTAGATCGCTTCGGCGATTTCATGCTCCTCGCCGTAACGGTTGAGCGGAATTGCATCGTGATAGCTTTGCCGGATCGCCGCATCGTGAACTTTTTTGGCCATTTCGGTGTCGACCGGGCCGGGGCAAATGCAGTTAACCCTTACACCCTGATTTCCGTACTCGGCAGCTTGCTGCTTCGTGAGATGAATCACCCCTGCCTTGGAAGTTCCGTATGCCACGCGCAAGGTCGAGGCGCGGTGGCCGGAGATGGAGGCTATGTTGACGACCGCACCACCTCCCGAACGCGACATGACCGGAACGGCTGCCTGAACGGTCAGGAAAGGGCCCGTGAGGTTGGTGGCCATGATTTCCTGCCAGACATTCAGACCGGTCTGTGCAATGGGGCCGAAGTCGGCGATCCCGGCATTGTTGACGAGGCCATCAAGGCGCCCGAAATGAGCGGCTGTCCGGTCAATGGAACGCTGCACCTGATCGGGATCGGATACGTCACACTCAATGCACAGCGCCTTGTCGGCGGGAACGGTCTTTTCAGTTTCTCGCAGCGTGTCGGGGTTGTTGTCGATCAGGGCGACGCACCAGCCATTTTCAAGAAACAGTCTTGCGGTTGCCAGCCCAATGCCGCGGGCGGCGCCGGTTACGAGGCAGACGTTGGTGGGTTTGGATGTCATATATGAGGCCCCTGGCAAGTTTTGCAAATGGGTGTGCATCCTTGCGAATAAAGACGGTTGTCAGCAAATTCATGGAAAGCGGTTTTTTTGATACGCCCCAAAACCTCATTTCGCCCTACAGGATGCCATAGCGGCGCAAGAAAAAATAAATCAGGTAGGCACCAAGCACATAGGCGGCAGTTCGGCCGATGCGTTTACCCCACCGTTCGACATTATCTTCAGGTTCCTGATCGGAAACGGTACCGGTACCAAGAATTTTTTCCGACTGCTCACCCAGACGTTTCAAGTCAGCTCTTGCCTGGCGTACAGTCTGGTCGTTGCGATCCGGTTCCTGCGCCATTACTGCACCGTGCGGGGTTGTGGCGCCGAGGCTTCAATTTCTGCTTCAAGCTGTGTGACCAATTCTTCGGACAGCTCAAGTTGGTGTGCTGCCTCATGCACCATCACCTGGGTCAGGACCATAGACAACTCATCGCCCTGCTCGACCCAGTAGTCCAATACTGCCCGGCGGTATAATACCAGCACCGGGTGTCCGACCTCGGAATCGCGCAGCAAGCCCATGATATCGAACGGTGTTTCACTGCCGATTTCATCCATCGTGTCATCGTCGGGGAATTCTTCGACGGTAATGGCAATTTCACCGGTCATTTTGCGCAGTGATGATGGCACCTTATCCCATGTCTTGCGGGCAAGATGAGATAGATCCCTGGCAGAAGGGGCACGCATGTGCGACCAGCGGCTGTCATTGTTGAAAGGTGAGTTCATGTTATTGATGATGCCAGCACGAGGCGCGCTTTACCAGAACGATTGTCCGGTGTGATCGTCACTTCATGTTGTACTGTTAAAGTGTTGCAAACTTTCACGCATGTGCACATGCTCCAGATCAGTCTTGTGGTTTTTGGTTGATTCAATCAAAAACCAAAAAACTGATCGCCTTTAAAGTTCCGGAGCAACTTAATGGGTTCAAAAGAACCCATGTCGCTCCAGGCGCTGGACCTTTTTCAGGACATGCTTGCAGCGGCATAGGCCATCATGGCGCCGGATGCAAGTGTTGCTACAACTAGAAAAATCAGGACGCGGCGAAGAAAACGCTTGTCAGCAGCAGATGTCGTCGTGGACATAAGTTCCCCAATACTCAAAAATAACGAACCTGCCCCATACTGGAGACACCAATTCGTACACCCGGCATTGCCCCAAACCGCGTTCATTTAGGTTGCAACATATTCGCAGGTGATGCGCAAGGGAGAACCGCAAGTTATCTTAAGTCAGTGTACGGATATCAACAAAATGGCCCGCAATTGCAGCTGCGGCGGCCATTGCGGGAGACACAAGATGGGTACGGCCCTTGAAACCCTGGCGACCCTCAAAATTGCGATTGGATGTCGATGCACAGCGTTGGCCGGGTTTGAGCTGGTCGGGGTTCATGCCGAGACACATGGAACAACCAGGTTCGCGCCACTCAAACCCCGCAGCGGTGAATATCCGGTCCAGACCTTCTGCTTCTGCCTGTGCCTTCACCACACCGGAACCTGGAACGATCATGGCATAATCCAGCTGGTCAGATATTTTCTTGCCGTCAATTATACGGGCAACTTCGCGCAGGTCCTCGATACGACCGTTGGTGCAGGACCCGATCCAGATCACATCCAGACCTATATCGGTTATCTTGGTTCCTGCGGTCAGTCCCATATAGTCGAGTGCCCGCTGTTTGGAGGCCCGCTTGGCTTCATCTGCAATGTACTGGGGATCCGGTACAGCGCCTGCCACGGAGATCACATCCTCCGGTGACGTTCCCCACGACACGATGGGCGGCAGGGCGGCGGCATCCAGCGTAATGACTTCGTCGAAGTGGGCGTCTTCGTCGGAGAACAGGGTTTTCCAGTATGCCATAGCGGCGTCCCAGTTAGCTCCCGACGGCGACATTGGACGACCCTTGAGGTACTCGTAGGCCTTTGCATCGGGTGCAATCATGCCGGCGCGGGCACCGCCTTCAATTGTCATGTTGCACACCGTCATGCGACCTTCCATGGACAGGTCCCGGAATGCTTCGCCGGAAAACTCGATGACATGACCGGTTCCGCCGGCTGTTCCAATCTCACCGATGACGGCAAGAATGATATCCTTGGCGGTCGCTCCCCTGGCCAGCTTTCCGTCAACCTGCACTTTCATGTTGCGGGCTTTCTTCTGGATCAGCGTCTGGGTCGCCAGAACGTGCTCGACTTCCGACGTACCTATACCGTGCGCCAGGGCCCCGAATGCACCATGGGTCGAGGTATGACTGTCGCCGCAAACGATGGTGGAGCCGGGCAGGGTGAAGCCCTGCTCGGGGCCGATGATATGAACGATACCTTGTCGTGCGTCAGTTTCGGAAAAATACTGCACGCCGAATTCTGCGGCATTTTTTGCCAGTGTTTCGACCTGGATGCGGCTTTCTTCCTCGGCAATACCCTTTGAGCGGTCTGTGGTAGGAACATTGTGGTCAACCACGGCAAGCGTTTTTTCGGGTGCGTGCACACCCCGGCCAGCCATGCGCAGGCCTTCAAAAGCCTGCGGGCTGGTTACCTCGTGAACCAGGTGGCGATCGATGTACAAGAGACACGTGCCGTCATCGGCCTCGTGAACCAGATGATCGTCCCAGATCTTGTCATACAGGGTGCGTGGGCCAGCCATGAATATCCTCAAGTCAATTGGAAGTGTTCGGAATTGGCGGCAAACTAGCGGGACCCGAAGCATTTGTCATCCGGAAATGGCGTTGAGTATCACAATGCCGAAAACGGCCCACCATACGCCAACAGGGAGCAAAGCCAAATCATCGCAGTTGACTGCAATAGGCCGAAATATCGCCCATCAAATATCACAATAGGTGCGGATTTTTGCCCTTCGTATTATCTAGTCTTGGGTCAAGCAGGAATTTCCATCATTGCGTTCAGGTTGGGTGAATAGCTGACTTTTCCGTTGTGCCGCTTCAGGCCACGAAGGCTGCAGACCAGCAAGAACGACAAATCGGATTTATATTAATCAATATAGAGATCTAAAATCAGATTCGGGGATGATTGTATCTGATGCTGCGAAGCGGCGGTATTTGATGTTGAAATACGAAACCGGGCATATTGCACGAGAGGGATTACACCATGACCGTACTGACAGTTCTTACCATACTGCGCCTGGTGCATCTGGTTGGATTGGTCATGGGCCTTGGTGGGGCATTGCTGGCCGATTACACGATTTTTTCAGCGGGCGTTATCCGTCCCGTCAGCAACTATACGATTTTTCAAACCAGACTTCTGTCTCACATCGTTGCGATTGGATTGTGCATTCTGTGGATCAGCGGCCTGGCCTTGATCATTGTCAAGCTCCAGGTGCAGCCTGAATTTCTGCAAAACCCTAAGGTCTGGGCCAAAATCTGCGTTGTCATGATCCTGACGATCAATGGCATTCTGGTGCACAAACTCATACTGCCGATGATGACCAATGCCATCGGACGCCGGCTGTTTGACGGCGTCACGACCCGCCAGGTGGCCTGCATGACATTGCTGGGCAGTGTCTCACTGGTGTCATGGTCGCTGCCGTTTGTGCTCGGCAAGGCGGCAGGCCTCAATTTCGTTACCCCGATGTCGGTCATCCTCGCTGTTTACCTGGTTTGTGTGCTGGCAGCATGGCTGGGCCTGTTCGCCTTCATGAGTTGCATCAGAAGCATTCAGGAACTTGCCGCAAACCATACGGTTGATCCGAATATGGCCGCGACGGCCTGGGAACCGCGGATCGCCACCCTGGGTAGCCGGGCGGCGGTCGATACACTGCGCCCAGGCGACAATGTAAGTACTTTTTCGCAAGTGCGCGTTTAACCGGTCAAATGTGTGCGATTACCCACGACACGCCTTGACGCTCCCAAGAAAATACCGGAGTGGCTATAGCCACTCCGGTAGAAATGCCTGTACGAGGTACGGAGTTAGTGCTTGAACCGCTTGATTTCACCAGACTTCAGGCGATCCATGTACGAGTTCATTTCCTTCTTCACAATCGGCATCAGGAAGTAGAGCGCCGTGATGTTGACAACTGCCATGGCAAATATTGCCGCGTCGGAGAAGTCAATGACAGGCCCAAGACTTGCAGAAGCGCCGATAACAACAAAGACGCAGAAGATGATCTTGAACACCAACTCGGTGGTTTTGCCTTCGCCGAACAGGTAGGTCCAGGCTTTCAAACCGTAATATGACCACGAGATCATGGTTGAGAAAGCAAACAGGACAACTGCTATTGCCAGTACATACGGGAACCAGCTGAAGCCGGTCGCGAATGCAGCTGATGTAAGCGAAACGCCCGAAACATCACCAACTGTCTTGATGGAATTGCCATCGAGAACGAAGTTTCCGGATGCCGGATCCACAATCAGTAGTCCGGAAATGGTGATGACAAGTGCTGTCATGGTGCAGATCACGACGGTGTCGATAAAGGGCTCCAGCAAGGAAACCAGTCCCTCGGTGATAGGCTCTTTCGTACGTACTGCCGAGTGAGCGATTGCAGCTGAACCAACACCTGCCTCGTTCGAGAAAGCGGCCCGTTTGAAACCCTGGATAAGAGCGCCAACAAAGCCACCTGCAACACCCAGACCGGTGAAGGCTCCTTCAAATATCTGGCCGAATGCCCAGCCGATCTTGTCGAAATTGAGCAACAGGATGATGAGGGCCGTGCCGACGTAAAGGACGCCCATGAAGGGAACGACCTTTTCTGTCACATTGGCGATGGACTTGATGCCGCCAACAATCACGGCGTACACAACCAGCGCAAACACAATGCCAGTGATCCAGCCGGGATAATCACCCGTGATACTGGAGATCTGGGCGTGTGCCTGATTGGCCTGGAACATGTTGCCGCCGCCAAAGGCGCCAAGAATACAGAAGATGGCAAATACCACGGCCAGAATTTTTCCGCCCGGTATGCCGCGTTCCGCAAATCCCTTTGACATATAGTACATCGGTCCGCCGGAAACAGTACCGTCTTCATATTCGTTGCGGTACTTAACGCCGAGCGTACATTCGGTGAATTTGGACGCCATGCCCAGAAGGCCGGCCATGATCATCCAGAACGTGGCGCCTGGACCGCCGATACCGACTGCGACGGCGACACCGGCAATATTGCCGAGGCCAACGGTGCCGGACAGGGCGGTTGTGAGCGCCTGGAAGTGACTGACTTCACCCGCATCATTGGGGTCTGAATAATCACCCTTTACGAGCTGGATGGAATGACGGAAACCCCTGATCTGAATGAAACCGAAGTAAACGGTGAACAATGATGCGGCAATCACCAGCCACATGACGATCCACGGAAAACTGGTACCTGGAAACGGTGAGAAAATGAAGTTCACAAATGGCCCGGTAACAGTAGCGAAGGTTTCGTTTACAGCCTGGTCGATGGACCTGGCTTCCTGCGCAAATGCGGAGGTTGACCCTGCCGCCGCCAGCGGAAGGGTTGTTAAGGCAAGTTTTTTCATAAGTGATTTCCTTATCCGACAACCGTCACAGGAACAGTCGCTGTCATAACGAGGTTTGAAGTTGAGGAGCCAAACAGCCGGCTTGTAAGCCCGCCTTCAGATGCTCGCGCCACGACAATCTGGTCTGCGCCTTCTTCAACCGCCACTGCATTCAACAGGTCGGCAACGTCTCCGTGTTTCACTACACCGCGGGCAGAAAACCCGTCAGCTTTCAATGCTTTTACTGCTGGCGAAACGACCCGGCTTTCTGCAGCGGAAATTTCCTCATTGCGCCGTGCGTGGCGCTGTTCGTTTTCCTCCGGTGTCTGAAAGCTGTAAGGCGACCATTCGATCACGTAGACAGCAATCAGTTCGCAATCCCCAATTTGCTTGGCTTGTTTCTTGGCATAAGCGACGGCTCGTTCGCCAGATCCGCTCCCGTCAAGGCCAATTACTATTTTGGCAGACATTGCACCCTCCGTTTTTGTTTGTGCAGGCGCAGTAAGGCACGTTTTGTCGCAGGCTGAAAGTTTAAATGAAAACTTTGTGAACAACCGCCGTGGCGGGCAAATGATCGGATTCCCAATACTTCGGCGACTGCAGGTCAAGAAGAGTAGCTAAAATTGCACCTGTTTCGAGAATCCTTGTTTAAGGCTGTGCTGATACAGATTGCCGGAGGATTGAAAAGGGTGCGGTGCGATGTTCAACAATGAGAATGACAGAAAACGATTTGATGTGCAGTTGCTATTGAGCGATGGGCGGGCTCTGGACGGAACTTTGCTTCTGCCAATGAGCAGCGACATCAAACGGGCACTTAACGGTGATAGTCCGATACTGGAGTTCAGGCATGCTGATGGACGCGAATCAATGATTGCCAAGACAGCGATCGTTGAAATCGTGATGCTGGATACTGCTGCGTCGGAAGCGGCTGCCTGAGTTTCCGGCACTAGCCACTGTCAGGTTTTTTTCACGTATTGATTGCTATTTGCGCACAGATCACCCATATACCGGCATGTATAGACCGAACTTGTCTGGTGGTGCCACGATATCCGGTACGCCGTTTAACCTAGTTATTCCCGACAATGTGAGCAATGTACCGACCCAGCCATCACAAGGTGTGAATGTGCGGGTTTCTCCTTTGAAGGGACTTAAGACCATGCCAGTAGGCACAGTAAAATTTTTCAACACAACCAAAGGCTATGGCTTTATTGAGCCGGAAGACGGTTCCAAGGATGCCTTTGTTCATATCTCTGCGGTAGAACGCGCAGGCATGGGCACCTTGAACGAAGGTCAAAAGGTAAAGTTTGAGCTGGTCACCGATCAGCGCAGCGGCAAAATGTCGGCTGACAACCTGGAAGACGCTTCCTAAATCCAGCGCACT
The DNA here is from genome assembly GCA_024640405.1 of Alphaproteobacteria bacterium. Lineage (GTDB taxonomy): Bacteria > Pseudomonadota > Alphaproteobacteria > Rhizobiales > Aestuariivirgaceae > Anderseniella. The sequence continues at coordinate 36,919 of JAHEFB010000014.1, forward strand.
TTTTGCGACAGTCTCTTAGACCCTGTGAGCCAGTAGCGGCTCGCAGGGTATTTCTTATACCAACGGAAGCAATTATTGACTCATTTGACCGATTTTTCGCGTTTGCCGGCTAGGCATGCTTCACGCCGTGGTCTATCCGACCACAAGTGGAGCATAACGAAGTCCGGTGATCGCGAAAAACCGGCCTTCGGTGGGCCAAATCCGCCCATCTGGTGCGTTGCCGCGCTTACCCGATGCGACCAGCATCGCGCTGCGCACGGCGCCTGCCAGAATGGCCGGATTTGACTCCATCAAATGGGTCAATAATTACTTCCGTTGGTATTATTCGCGCAGGTTTTCTTCCTCGTTCATGGCATCGACATATCTGCCGATTGCCCGGGAAGTGGTAGTGAGGGTCTGGCGATAGAACAACATGGCCATGACGGTGCAGGTGGCGACGATACACGCTACCGGGCCCAGCAACAGGAACAATGCTGCCACGGCATAGTAGTACCCGCGAATGCCATTGTTGAAACTGCGAACGGCTTCCGTGAGGACGGTGGCGGTTGCTTCAACCTGAACGGTAAACTGCGGCGTTTCAACGGCCTGATCCGCCAGTCCGCCACTCAACGCTACCGTGTAGATGAGCTTGCGCAATGAGTAGGTGAAGGCAAAAAAACTGATCCCCAGTATCAGCACGACAACGGACAGGTTCACGGTCAGCAGCTCGATGCTGGTGGGAGATACAAAGTGCAGCTGTGACAGCACGGCATGAACAGACGACACATTGGCAAATGTGCCCAGCAGCGCAGCCAGCACGATCAGTGATGCAGATCCGAAAAAAGCCACCGAACTGATGATCTGGTTGAGCAAAATGGCGTCAAACGGCCGGTTGATGCGTTGAGTGGACAACAACATCCAGCGCAGCCGCACTATGCTGAGCTGCGCATTGAGCGTGCCGCGTCCAAATAACGACAAAATGGGCGAATACAGCCACCACGCCGCAAACAACAAAGCGAAAGCGGCAAGGTGAAGGCTGGTCAGATCAGGCGGTAAAGACATGATGTGCTTGCTACATTGGAACCAGGCGCATGGGAAGAGGGTTTGGTTGCGGCGGGTCTTTGACATGGATTGTTAACATGACTGATCGCGAGAAATATGTTGCTGCGAACAGGGAAGCCTGGAACGAAGCGGCGCCGCGCCATGCCGCGCACAACCAGGCGCGGCTGCGAGAACAGTTCTTACAGGGCGGATGCAATTTCCTGGCAGATGAAGTGATCAGCATGCTGGACAGAATTGGTGTTACAGGAAAGTCGGTTGTGCAGATCGCGTGCAATAATGGCAAGGACCTGCTCTCCCTGAAAAACATGGGGGCAGGACGATGCCTGGGGGTTGATCAGGCAGAAACATTTCTGGAGCAAGCCCGCGAACTGGCTGAAGCAGGCGGCTTTTGCAAGGATGTGGATTTCATGGCGGCTGATGTCTACTCGCTTCCGGAAACTCTGACCGGACAGTTTGATATTGCCGTGAGCACTATCGGCGTGCTCGGGTGGATGCCGGATCTGCAAGGGTTTTTCTCTGCGATTTCCAGGTTGATTGTCCCGGGCGGTCATTGGGTAATGGAAGAAACCCACCCTGTCTTGATGATGTATGAGCCTGACGAGAATGGCGGATCATCCCGAATAGAGCATTCCTACTTTCAAACCGAGCCGTTTGTGGAAACCACCGGTTTGGATTATTTCGGCCATGAGCATTATGCCGCCAGTCCGAACTATTCCTTTACCCACAAGATGTCGGATATCGTCAATGCCGGCGTCCGGGCCGGGCTTGAGTTGCAGTGGATGGACGAGGTCGGCCGCAATATATCCAATTTCTGCGGTGATCTGGAACTGGTGACAGCCAGGCCTCCACTGGGCCTTTATATGCTGTGGCGAAAAAGGTGATTTCTGGTCTGGAGCGGCAAACCATCAAGGTGTGCCGCTCCAGACCTGGTATCATGCTGCGTCATTGCGCAGGTGCGGTTGTTGCCGGTGGTATCGGTTGAATGACCGGCTCTTGTGCTGCAGGCAGGTTTTCTGCGGCAGGAGGAGGGGTTACCTGTTCGCTTGTGGTACCGACAGTGACGGCAGGGCGGTCAGAACCTGCAAACGAGAAGAAGGCAATCATTGCGAGAACAACCGCGACGGCAAGGCCGATCAGCCAACCGTTCGATCCGCCAGAGTGAGTACGATAGTCGGATGCGTGTGAGCGATGCTCATTTTGATAGTCAGTGGCCATGACAAATTCTCCATTGTTCATGCCCCCCTAGCCCTTTCAATGGTTTCATATCATCACGCCAATATGCCGATGCAGGGGCTGAAATAGGGTATTTTTGGAGCTCTATGTGCAGACAAAAAAAGCCGGGAACGGGTCCCGGCCTTTATAATTCAGAAGTGAGGTTGATTACTCTGCGTCGGCAGCCTTTTCAGCAGTTTCCTGATCAACCTTGGCACGAGGCGGCTTGCCTTCGAGCAATTCCTTGGCCTGGATGATCCACTCATCCCTTTCGATACGGCCACCGAGTGACAGCTTGGCGTCATAATCGGCAACATCGTCCTTTTTCCACTTGGCGATCTGGGTCAGGCTGGTTACGCCTTCGCCGGCCAGCTTTTCAGCGAGCACATCACCAACGCCGGATATCAAGGAGACGTCATCAACGACTTGAGGGGCGTTGGCGGCTTCTGCCTTGGCGGCTGCTGCTTCTGCAGCACCGGGAATAACAACCGAACGCTTCTTCTCGGCAATACGGGCGCGCTTTCCGGTGCGACCACGCAGATAATACAGTTTTGCACGGCGAACCTTGCCGCGCCGCAATACCTTCACGCCTTCAACCAGCGGCGAGTAAATCGGGAATACACGCTCCACCCCTTCGCCGTAACTGAGCTTGCGCACAGTGAAGTTTTCATTGAGCCCGGCACCTGAACGGGCAATGACCACGCCTTCGTAATTCTGAATACGCGAACGCTCGCCCTCGGTGACGCGCACGGCCACAACAATTGTGTCGCCTGGGGCAAAATCCGGGATTTCGCGTTTGGCAGTGATGGCCTGAGCCTGCTCGTGCTCGAGCTGCTGAATAATGTTCATCGGACGAATTCCTTTTTGGTGCGGCCCGCGTTTATTCTGAACGCCGAAAAATCGCTCCAACATCTTTAGATACAATCATCTTTCGGCAATATATGGGAATAGCCAGACCGCCGGATGATCTTGCGATGCGGGTCTTTACCCGTGTGAGGGTATGAAAGTCAATGTCTATCCGCATATTTGGGTCATTTGTTTGTGTCTTTTGGCTGAATGAGGTCCGGCCTGCGCTTCATGGTCAGTTTTTCCGACTGTTCCCGTTTCCAGCGGGCAATCGAAGCGTGGTCGCCGGAGAGTAAAACAGCAGGGATTTCAAGACCCTCCCACTCGCGCGGCCGGGTGTACTGCGGGTGTTCCAATAGCCCCTGTTCAAAACTTTCCTCATTGCCGGATGTCCTATTGCCCATAATACCCGGCAACAGACGCACGATGGCATCCAGCACGATGTGAGCCGCAGGCTCACCGCCAGACAGGACATAATCACCAACTGAAACTTCCGTCAGATTACGCCCTTTGATAACGCGTTCATCGACACCCTCAAAACGGCCGCAGACGATGACCACGCCATCGCCCTCAGCCAGTTGACGCACAAATTCTTGCGTCAGCGGGCGTCCCCGCGGGCTCATCAGCAAGCGCGGACGGGTATCCTCCTGAGGGCTCGAGGCGTCAATGGCGCGGGCCAGCACATCGGGTTTCAACACCATGCCGGGACCCCCACCTGCCGGCGTGTCGTCGACGGAAGCATGTTTGTCTGCAGCGTGTTTTCGGATATCGCACGCCTGCAGTGACCAGATGCCGTCCTGAAGGCCCCTGCCGGCCATGGACAAACCGAGCGGTCCGGGAAACATGTCCGGATAAAGCGTCAGAACTGTAGCTAGAAAAGGCATGGTCTGCTGGCTACTCTTTTTTCAAAACAGGCGGCCGGCCGCCATTTCGTGTCATTCAGGTTCATTGTCCAGCAACCCGTCCGGAGGGTTGATGCTCAAGGTGCCGGCATCAAGGTTGATTTCCGGAACGGTTTGAGTGTTGAACGGCATCAGCACACTGGCCTTGACATTGTGCAGTTTCATTTCCAGCAGTTCGCCGGCACCAAAATCCAGTATGTCAACGACGGTGCCGATGTTGGCGGCGTCAGAATCCAAAACGGCAAGCCCGATCATATCCGAGTGGTAAACCTCATCGTCTCCCGGCTCGGGTAGCCGGTCGCGCGGAATGGATAATTCAAGACCCTTTAAAGCTTCGGCCGCATTACGGTCCGTTATGCCTTCAAGGCGGGCGCGAAAGAAATCCTTGTGCAGCCTGAGCGACTTGATGTTGAGGGTCATGCCGTTTGATGCCTCCAGCGGGCCGTAGTACGCGATGGCTTCAGGGTCAGCGGTGAAGCTTTTCAGCTTCACCTCGCCCTGAATGCCGTGCACGCCGGTTATGACGCCCAGGACAATGCGCGAATGCTTGGGCATTCAGGCACCAGTCCTTTAGGATGCTGCTTGTTCAGCCGGCGCTTCTTCTGCAGGAGCAGCTGCGGCCGCTTCGGCGGCTTCTTTTGCAGCTTCTGCTTCTGCTGCTGCGGTTTCTTTGGCCGAGGCTGCCGCTTCGGCTTCAGCGGCTTCGCGTTCCAGCCGCTTCTTGCCAGGCTTGGCCTTGTTCGGGTTGTTGCGCGGTTCGCGTTTTTCCAGACCCATTGCATCCAGGAAGCGAAGAACCCGGTCGGTCGGCTTGGCGCCAACGCTGATCCAGTGTTTCGCACGATCCACATCGAGGTTTACGCGATCTTCCGAATCTTTCGGAAGCAGTGGATTGTAGGTGCCGATCTTTTCAATGAAGCGGCCGTCACGCGGTGCGTTTACGTCAGCCACAACGATGCGATAGTACGGACGCTTTTTTGACCCGCCACGGGCCAGCCTGATTTTCAATGCCATGTCTAAATTCTCCTTGAGTGATCACATGTTCGTTTGAATTTGAAAGTGCTTGTCGTTGGTCATTTCTTCTTCTTGGCAAAACCTGGAAGGCCCTTGAATCCGCCGCCGCCGAGGCCGGGAAGGCCGGCTTTGCCACCAAGTCCGGGCAACCCGGGCATGCCACCGCCCATACCCGGCAGGCCGGCCGGTATTTTCGGCATCTTGCCGTCTGCGAGATCCTTCAGTTCAGGCGGAACTGCAGAGGGGTCCATGCCGGCGAGTTCTGCCTGCATTTTTTCCATTTCCTCAGCCGATGGCATGCCGGCGGCGCCGCCCATGCCCATCATCTTGCCGAGCAGGCCGCCTTTGCCCTTGCCCATCTTTTTCATCATGCCAGCCATCTGGATGTGCATTTTCAGCAAGCGGTTAATTTCCTGGACTTCAACGCCGGCACCTTTGGCAACACGCTTCTTGCGTGACGCATTCATGAGTTTCGGGTTGCGCTTTTCCTTCGCCGTCATGGAAGAAATAATGGCCAGCTGCCGTTTGAGTACCGAATTGTCGAGGTCAGCATCTTCAAGCTGCTTTTTCATCTTGCTGAGGCCGGGCATCATGCCCATCAGGCCGGACATGCCGCCCATTTTCTGCATTTGCTTGAGCTGGTCGGCGAGGTCCTCCAGGTCAAAGACGCCCTTTTTCATGCGGGCGGCCATCTTGGCTGCCTTGTCGTGATCCATGGTCTGGGCGGCTTTTTCCACCAGCGAGACCACGTCACCCATGCCGAGAATGCGCGATGCGATACGCTCGGGATGGAAATCTTCCAGGCCATCCAGTTTTTCGCCGGTTCCCAGCAGCTTGATCGGCTTGCCTGTGACGGCGCGCATGGACAGCGCCGCACCGCCGCGGCCATCGCCGTCAATGCGGGTCAGCACCAGACCGGATATCCCGACCTGATCATCAAAAGCCCGCGCCAGATTGACGGCATCCTGGCCGGTCAGTGCATCCGCGACCAGCAGGGTTTCGGCCGGTTTTGCGATGTCGCGGACAGCCTGAACCTCAGCCATCAATTCTTCGTCGATAAACAACCGTCCTGCGGTGTCCAGCATGACAACGTCGTAGCCGCCCTTGCGGGCTTCCGACATGGCACGTTTGGTGATGGTGGCCGGATCTTCTCCCTTGACTATGGGCAGGGTGTCGACGGCGATCTGCTCGCCCAGAATGGCGAGCTGTTCCTGCGCCGCGGGCCGCCGGGTGTCAAGCGAGGCCATGATGACCCTCTTCTTGTCGCGTTCCAGCAGCCGTTTGGCAATCTTGGCGGTAGTGGTGGTCTTGCCGGAACCCTGCAGGCCCACCATCAGAACCGGCACCGGGGGCGCTGCCTTCAGGTTCAGTGGCTCGGGATCCTTGCCCAGCATGTCAACAATGGCGTCGTTGACGATCTTGACGACCATCTGGCCAGGCGTCACCGATTTGATGACTTCCGCACCAATGGCGCGCTCCCTGACCTGCTCGACAAAGTTGCGAACAACCTCGAGCGCCACATCAGCTTCAATCAGCGCGCGGCGCACCTCGCGCATGGCTGTATCGACATCGGCCTCGGACAGGGCACCACGGCCTGTCAGCTTGTCGAAAATGCCACCCAGGCGATCTTGAAGTGTTTCAAACATGCATCATTTCCCGAACCGGTCACGCAAAGCAAAATGGCACCCGTGCACGAACCTTCGTGGACGGGTGTAGACCCCTGACCCCCCGGATGCGGAATTAACCGTCCATGTGTCAGCAAGCCTGCCAATTCATTTTGGCATCTGGATTGCCGGGTTCAATAGGGCAATTGCAGGTGCAGGTCAATGAAAAGAGGCGGTACCGGTGAACGGAAATGGCCGGCACAATTGACAGATGGGTTTTCCGGAACTGCCAGTGAACAGCTTCATTCGGCACAACTGGCCGACTGCCGCATTGAAAGTTGGTTGTTTCTTGCCTCTGGCAAGTTGGGTGCTTTTCACCATATAAGGCGCTTGATGAGCACGAACATACATATTCCATTTCGCAAGATGAACGGGCTTGGCAATGATTTCATTATTGTCGATGGCCGGTCTGAAGCACGCCGGTTTACGCCCGAACAGATTCATGGCTGGTCGCACCGTAAAAACGGTATCGGCTGCGATCAGTTCATCGTGATGGAAAAATCTGACGTGGCCGACATGCGCATGCGTATCTACAATGCCGAAGGTCACGAGGTTGAAAGCTGCGGAAATGCTACGCGGTGTGTGGCGGATATCCTGTTCAACGAGACAGGTAGTGATGCGGCAACCATCGACACAAAGGGCGGCTTTCTGGTTTGCAGCAAGGCAGAGCAGGGACTGGTGACGGTGGACATGGGGGTGCCGAAATTTGACTGGCAGGATATCCCTCTGGCCGAGGAGTTTCACGACACCCGCGGCATCGAGCTGCAGATCGGCCCGATTGATGCACCCGTCCTGCATACACCGTCGGTTGCGAATGTGGGAAACCCGCATGCGATTTTCTGGGTGAATGATCTGGAGGTCACGGACCTATCAAAGACAGGACCACTGCTGGAGAACCATCCGATCTTTCCGGAACGCGCCAATATCTCGCTGGCACATGTGCTGTCGCCCGATCACATCGAGGTAAAGGTTTGGGAGCGTGGCGTGGGACTGACACTGGCCTGCGGTACCGCAGCATGTGCGGTGGCCGTTTCGGCTGCGCGGACCAAGCGAACCGGTCGCGAAGTCACGATTTCGCTTCCCGGAGGTGATCTGCTTATTAAATGGGATGACCGGGGTCACATGTTGATGACTGGGCCGGTGACTTATGATTTTGAAGGCGAACTGTCGACACCGGAAGACGCAATCTCGTGAGCAGACAGGTCGACATCGTCAGTTTTGGCTGCCGCCTGAATGCCTATGAGGCCGAGGTCATGCGGTCGCATGCGGACACTGCGGGCCTTGAGAACGCGGTTGTTGTCAACACCTGTGCGGTGACGGCGGAAGCACAGCGTCAGGCCCGGCAGGCCATCAGGCGGGCACGCAAGGACAGGCCGGACGCGCGGATTATTGTGACCGGGTGTGCCGCCCAGGTCGACGGACCGGCGTTTGCCGCCATGGATGAAGTGGACCTTGTGCTTGGCAATGAGGAGAAACTCAGAGCAGAAAACTGGCAGGCCAGTGCGCTGGATTTTGGACTGGGCAACGAGACACCGGTGCGGGTCAATGACATTATGGAGGTCAGGGAAACCGCTCTCCACATGATTGACGGGTTTGGTGAGCGTACGCGGGCGTTTGTGCAGGTGCAGACCGGGTGCGACCACCGCTGCACGTTTTGCATCATTCCCTTTGGCCGTGGTAATTCCCGGTCGGTCGGGGCCGGCGAAGTCGTTGCGCAGGTTCGCAAGCTGGTGGCGTCGGGCTGCCCGGAGGTTGTATTGTCTGGTGTCGACATCACCTCTTACGGCAAGGATCTTCCCGGACAACCGAGCCTCGGCAATCTGGTGCGGCGCATATTGAAAACGGTGCCGGAACTGCGCCGATTGCGTATTTCGTCGATAGATTCCGTTGAAGTGGATGAAGACCTTCTGATTGCCATTGAGGAAGAAGAACGCCTGATGCCGCATTTGCATTTGTCACTGCAGGCCGGTGACGACATGGTCTTGAAGCGTATGAAAAGGCGGCACCTGCGTGATGATGCGATCAGGTTCTGCGAAGACGTGCGCCGCCGCCGCCCGGATGTGGTGTTCGGGGCGGATATAATTGCCGGATTTCCGACCGAAACCGATAAAATGTTCGAAAAATCGATCACGCTGGTGGAAGAATGCGGGCTGACCTTTCTACATGTTTTTCCCTATTCCATCCGGCCCGGCACGCCGGCAGCAAAGATGCCGCAGGTCGATGGAACCGATATCAAGGCCAGGGCGAAAGCGTTGCGTGCTGCAGGTGAAAGACGATTGTCGTCGTATGTTACATCGCAAGTCGGGCATACCAGGGAGGTTTTGTTTGAGACCGAAACCCGTGGTCGAACGCCGCATTTTCTCAATGTCGAGATTGCCGGCGGCAGCCTGACACCTGGTGCAATTGCTCCGGTTCGTCTTCTCGAGGCAGCCGGACATGACCTGACCGGGGAGCTGGTTCGTTGAGTTTTTTCAAGAAGCTGTTCAACCGCATTGGCGGCAAGAAGGAAGAAGAAAAGCCTGAAGAAGAGGTGGTGCAGGACCAGTTGCCGGCACCGGAGACGGTTAGCGAGCCGGAACCCGCTCCCGGCGGGACCCCTGAACCGGAACCCGTCGCAGAAGTGGAGGTTGCGGAAGCAGCGCCGAAGAAAAAGGGCTTGCTTGGCCGCCTGAAGGAGAGTTTTAGCGGTTCAAGAGACGAGGTTCCTGCGGAACCTGAGGTCGAGCCGGAAGCTGAAGTCGAGCCGGAAGCTGAAGTCGAGCCGGAACCTGAGGTCGGGCCGGAACCTGAGGAGATAGGGGAAGCTGCGGAGGCGGCGAAGCCAGCGGCAGCTGAACAGGAAACCGTCGCTGAACCGGAACCTGAATTGGCCGTTGCAGAGCCAGCCGAATCAAAAATAGCTTCTGAGCCTGAGCCTGAGCCTGAGCCTGAGCCTGAGCCTGAGCCTGAGCCTGAGCCTGAGCAGCCGAAGGGCTGGTTTGGCAGGCTGCGGGAGGGTTTGTCAAAGTCGTCGAAGTCGCTGACGACAAACATCACCAGCATTTTCACCAAGCGCAAACTGGATGCAGATACGCTTCAGGACCTGGAAGACGTGCTTATTCAGGCAGATCTCGGCGTTGCCATGGCCACACGCATTACCGAGCAGGTGTCCCGCGGCCGCTATGACAAGGAAATCGACCCGGCCGAAGTGCGCCAGATAATGGCCGATGAGATCGTCAAGGTGTTGAAACCGGTGGAGATTCCGTTCAATTTTGATGCCGATACTCAGCCATTTGTCATCCTGGTGGTGGGTGTGAACGGCGCTGGCAAGACAACAACCATCGGTAAACTCGGGGCGATTGCACAGTCGGAGGGTTTTAAAGTGATGATTGCGGCCTGCGATACGTTTCGTGCTGCCGCAATTGAACAGTTGACGGTGTGGGGCGAACGGGTGGGTGCCAGGGTGCTGTCGCGTCCAACCGGCGCAGATGCAGCCGGCCTCGCGTTTGATGCGCTTGAACAGGCGCAGGCGGATGGCAGTGATATTCTGATGATTGACACGGCCGGCCGGCTCCAGAACAAAGCCGACCTGATGGGGGAACTGGACAAGATTGTCCGGGTGATCAAGAAGAAGGATGAAACAGCGCCGCATGCGGTCCTGCTCGTCCTGGACGCCACCACAGGCCAGAACGCCGTGTCCCAGGCAGAAGTTTTTACCAAGGTTGCCGGCGTGACGGGCATCATCATGACCAAGCTGGATGGTACCGCGCGCGGCGGTATTCTGGTGGCGATAGCGGAAAAATTCGGCCTGCCGGTTCATGCAATCGGGGTTGGCGAGAAAATTGATGATTTACAACCGTTTGATGCGGAAGGTTTTGCCCGTGCCATTGCCGGTGCCGAGGAAGGACAAGACATTGAGTGATGCAGCAGTGAAGAAGCCAAAGATCAATCCGGTCCTGAAGCTTGCACTGGAACTGGGGCCACTGGTGATCTTCTTTTTCGTGAATGCGAAGGGCGCGTATCTGATTGAAAGCTTCGGTATCGGGGATTTGTTCCCGCAGCCCATCTTTCTGGCAACTGCGGTGTTTATGGTGGTGATGCTGGCCTCGATTGCGATCAGCTGGATAGTCAGCCGGCACCTGGCCATCATGCCGCTGATCACCGGGATCGTGGTGCTTGTCATGGGCGGGCTGACCTTATGGCTTCAGGACGACACGTTCATCAAGGTGAAGCCGACTATCGTCAACGTATTCTTTGGCGGCGTGCTGCTGATCGGCCTGGCATTTGGCCGGTCTTTGCTGGCGTATGTTTTTGACGCCGCATTTGCGCTCGATAATCAGGGTTGGCAAAAACTGACCCTTCGATGGGGTTTTTTCTTCCTCTTTCTGGCAGGATTAAACGAATTTGTATGGCGCACCCAATCCACTGACTTCTGGGTTGCGTTCAAGGTCTGGGGTACGATGCCCCTGACCATGATATTTGCGTTGAGCCAGTTGCCCTTGATGCAAAGGCACATGATTGCAGACCAGGAAGACGACCGAGCCTAAAGTATGTGCGATCAACCGCGACACGCTTTAATTTGTGGCAGTTTGTTGACATTTTGTGTGTCGTTGAAACATTTACAGTATGGGTAATTGCAACCGAGGGTTATTTGTGCACATATAGTCATTGTAGAGTTCAATGTTAAACAAGCCGGGGGGCTAATATTATGGATGATCGTCCAGCTTACAGTGCTAAATCAGAAAACGAAGCAGATATGGCGCCGATTAGTTTCTGGCTAAAGCGAGCGGCGCAATATTCAGCGGATTTATACTCGGAACGTCGGGGCAAATCCGGTCTCACCCAACGCCAGTTTACAGTCCTGGAGGCAGTTCTGCACCATGAAGGTGGCAGCCAGACCACCTTGGTGCGGGAAACCGGTATCGACCGTTCAACGTTGGCGGATTTGGTCAATCGCCTCGAGACGCACGGATACTTGTCCCGTAAACGCAGCGACAAGGATGCCCGGGTCAACTTCGTCTTTTTGACAGAGGCCGGCAGGGAAATGTTGCTGAATGCTCAACCGCAGGTGTCATTTGTAGACCAGGCGCTCCTCGAAAGTTTGCCTGAACGCAACAGGAAAGCCTTTGTTGCATCACTGCAATTGCTGTCTGAGAAGCTTGACGAAGCTGAATAGCTGGTTGGTATTCTGCGGCAGCTGAAATTCTTCGGGTGTGGAATTCGCCGGTCAGTTTTCTGGCCGGCGGGCTTTTTCTACCGCGGGCATCACTTCCCGATGTAAGGCCGCTTTCGAAATAGGTCCGGTAAATTTGTAGACAATGATGCCGTCACCATTGACCAGAAAGGTCTCCGGGACGCCGTAAACTCCCCATTCGACGGCAGTACGTCCGGTTCTGTCTACCCCTACACTTGCGTAGGGATTGCCCAGGGCATTGAGAAACCGCAGGGCGTTCTCCCGCTGATCCTTGTAGTTCAGACCAGCAAGACGAATGCCATCCAGCTTGGCCAGCTCGATCAGTTGAGGGTGCTCTTCCCGGCACGGTCCACACCATGATGCCCAGACATTCACCAGAGTAAGACCACCCTTGTCCAGACTTTGCGACGAAAGACCGGGAACCGGAGACCCGTCGGCTGTCAGACCCTCAAGAGCCGGGAGTTCAAATGACGGTGCGGGCTTGTTGATCAGCGCAGACGGCAGCTTCGAGGGATCACCACTTGTGAGGCCTGTCATGAATACAGCGGCAAGACCTGCAAAGATCAGCACAGGTGCAAGCACCCAGGAGCGTGAAGCCTTTGGCGAACTTTCAGCGGTCTGGTCATTCATGACTGCGGTTGTCCTGACTTGCGCCGGCGTTCAGCGCCCTGTTCATCCAGTTGTCTGAGGCGTTTCGCCACTGAACGGGCCCGCCCGATTACCCACAAGGCGAGCCCGCCAAGGACAACAATGGTGATCGCATAGGATGAAATCACGAAACTCATATGAGGTGCTGAGAAGTCCATGGGTTCAATGCATCCTCATTGCAGGGCGCCGGTGCGCGCCAGTTCGGTCTGACGTATGCGGCGTGCGCCGATCTCGGACCGTATGGCAATCAGATGCAGGGCCAGAAACAGGAAGCTGTAGGCCAGTCCCATCACCAGCAACGGCGTGAGGATGGACGAATGTATGGAGGGACCGCCGGATTTGAACACACTCGCCGGCTGATGCAGTGAATTCCACCAGTCTACAGAGAATTTGATAATCGGTACGTTGATAAATCCCACGATGGATACGATTGCCGCAATACGTGATGCACGGCGCGGGTCGTCAATTGCCTGCCATATTGCCATGTATCCGAGATACATGAGAAATAAAACGAACACTGACGTGAGCCGCGCGTCTCCCCATTCCCACCATGTACCCCACATCGGCTTTCCCCACAGGGAGCCGGTGGCAAGTGCGAGAAAACAAAATGCAGTTCCGATGGGGGCAGCGGCCTTGGCCGCCAAATCTGCCAGCGGATGCCGGAACACAATTCCGACAATGCTGGCCAGCGCCATGACCGAGTAGACCATCAACGCAGACCAGGCCGCAGGCACATGAACATACATGATGCGTACGGTTTCGCCTTGCTGATAGTCGGCCGGTGCTTGTGTCAGGCCGAGAAAGAGGCCGACAGCGAACAAACCGACTGTGATTACCCACACCCAGGGTTGGATGGTTTTCTGGAAGCGCAGGAAGCGGGTCGGATTGGCAAATCTTTCTATAGAACTCATGACAATACTCTGTAACGTCAGCGCCTCAGGCGCGCAATGGCGACATGGTCACAGGCCGGTCAACCCGGAGTGATTACCGCATATAGCTGCGCAGCGCCGCAGCAGATGCAAACGGCGTAACAACCAAAGCCGCCAGGACGATGGCAACCAGAACAATCAGCGTTTTGGCGGAATTATCGATACCTGTCTGGGCACCAGAGGATGCCAGTACACCGAAAATCATGACGGGAACGTATAACGGCAATATCAGGAGTGAGACCAGCAATCCGCCCTGACGCAAGCCAACCGTGATGGCGGCACCCAGGCTGGCCAACAGGGAAAGTGCCAGCGAACCGGTTACCATGGCGGTAGCTAGTGGCAGGATCAGTGCTGCATCCAGGTTTAACAGGAAGCCCAGAACCGGGGCGGCAATGGCCAGTGGCAAGCCGGACGTCAACCAGTGAACCGAGGCCTTGGCGAGCACCACAATTTCCAGCGGCGTCGATGACAACGCCATAATTTCAAGAGAGCCATCGTCATGGTCGGTTTGATACAGGCGATCTGCCGACAGCAGGACTGACAACAAAAGTGCAATCCACAAGGCGCCCGGCGCAATACGCTGCAGCAGTTGCTGATCCGGACCGAGACCGAGCGGCAATAGCACAATAACCGTCAGGAAAAACCCGATAGCCGTGCCGATGCCGCCGCCCTGCCGGATGGCGAGCGTCAAATCGCGGGAAAGGATGGCTGTGAAAGCGGATGTCATTCTATTTCAGCGGGCCGTGTTGTTGCTGGGGCAGGATATTGAACTTGATACTGCTGACCGGGCACATTATCCGATCTTCGCAAAATCCAGAATATCGCTGGACTTTATGGGCAAGTCTATGTGCGTCGACGCTATGATGATACCCCCGCCCTCAAGATGCAGGGTCATCATGTTCGCCAACAGTTTCTGAGATGCGGTGTCCAGTCCGACGGTCGGTTCATCCAGCAACCACACCGGTTTTTCCACCAGGGCCAGTCGGGCAAGACCCAGCCGGCGTTTTTGACCGGCGGACAGAAGTTGCGCCTGATAACCGCCCAGCTGATCGAGGTTCATGGCCTGCATGGCGCCAGCCACATCACCTCCGCCCAGGAAGCCTGACCAGAATTTCAGGTTCTCTTCGACCGACAGATACAGTTTGATGGCGTCCTGGTGCGCTATGAAGTGAACGTGTTCACCAAGCTGGGTATCGGCGGGCAGGGAGGCCCTGTCAAAAACAAGTGATCCGGCGGCAGGTTCGGCGAGCCCCGCAATAAGGCGCAGCAGCGAAGTCTTGCCTGCCCCGTTGGGGCCGCGCAACACCAGCATGCGGCCTGCCATGGCGGTGAAATCGAGATTGGTGAACACCATTCGCCCGCCACGTTCACATGCCAGTTGCTGCCCTGAAATCTTCATGCGAGCGGTGTGTAGCGCAAACAAACAGCAGTGGAAAGTGATCTTCGACAACAGTCCTACTGGTCTTGGGCGAAAGATTTGTCTAGAAGACGCCCATCACAGAATTTCCACGGAGCCAATACCAGATGACCGATCAGTCGCTTGACAGTTTCAAATGCCGCAAAACCCTGAAAGTTGGAAACAAGGCATATGTGTATTATTCACTCAAGGCGGCTGAAAAAAATGGTCTTGCCGGAATCTCGTCACTGCCGTCATCGCTGAAAGTGCTTCTTGAAAATCTCCTGCGTCACGAAGACGGACGCACGGTAACCAAGACCGATATCGAGGCCATGGCCAAATGGGTCAAGGCCAAAGGCAAATCCAATCGCGAAATCGCCTTTCGCCCGGCACGCGTGCTGATGCAGGATTTTACAGGCGTGCCCGCCGTCGTTGATCTGGCGGCCATGCGCGACGCCATGGTGAACCTCAACGGCAACCCCAGGAAAATCAATCCATTGGCGCCGGTGGACCTTGTGATCGACCACTCGGTCATGGTGGACTTTTTCGGAACGGCAGGCGCATTCAAGAAAAATGTCGGTATGGAATACGACCGTAACGGCGAACGCTACAAGTTCCTGAAATGGGGTCAGGATGCGTTTGACAACTTCCGTGTTGTTCCTCCCGGCACCGGTATCTGCCACCAGGTCAACCTGGAGTACCTGGCCAGGACAGTGTGGACGAAAAAGCAGAAAGTGAACGGCAAGGCAGCAACGGTTGCCTATCCCGACACGCTGGTCGGGACAGATTCACACACCACAATGGTAAATGGCCTTGCCGTTCTTGGCTGGGGAGTGGGTGGAATCGAGGCTGAGGCTGCGATGCTGGGGCAACCGATTTCCATGCTGATTCCGGAAGTGGTCGGGTTCAAGCTGACCGGCAAGCTGGCCAAGGGCACAACGGCGACCGATCTTGTGCTGCGGGTTGTCGAAATGTTGCGTGCCAAGGGCGTGGTAGGCAAGTTTGTCGAGTTTTACGGCCCGGGCCTTGGCAACCTGTCACTGGAAGACCAGGCCACGATCGCCAACATGGCGCCGGAATACGGCGCTACATGCGGTTTCTTTGCAACATCCAATGAAACGCTGGATTACCTCAAAGGAACCGGACGCGCCAAGGCTCAGGTGGACCTGGTTGAGAAATATGCCAGGACACAAGGAATGTTCCGCACAAAATCGTCACCCGACCCGGTGTTCACATCGACACTTGAGCTGAAACTCGGCGATGTCGTCCCGGCAATATCAGGGCCCAAGCGGCCACAGGACAGGGTCATTCTGTCTGAAGCGACAACTTCGTTTGCCGCAGCCATGGAAACCGAATTCAAGCAGGCGGATGAAATGGCGAAGCGCCACGAAGTGTCGGGTGCCAATTTCGATCTCGGCCATGGTGACGTGGTTATTGCCGCGATTACATCGTGCACCAATACGTCCAACCCCTCGGTAATGATCGGTGCCGGATTGCTGGCGCGCAATGCTGCGAAATTCGGCCTCAGGGTGAAACCGTGGGTCAAGACGTCACTGGCGCCCGGGTCGCAGGTTGTAACCGAGTATCTCGAGTCATCCGGTCTGCAGAAAGATCTGGACAAGATGGGCTTTGACCTGGTGGGTTATGGTTGCACGACCTGTATCGGTAATTCAGGTCCATTGCCGGAAAACGTGTCCGCGACCATCAAGGACAACAATCTGGTTGCGTGTTCGGTTTTATCGGGCAACCGGAACTTTGAAGGCCGGGTGAATCCGGATGTTCGCGCCAACTATCTGGCATCGCCGCCGCTGGTTGTTGCCTATGCGCTGGCCGGTTCGATGAATATCAACCTGACAACCGATCCATTGGGTCACACGGCAAAGGGTGCACCGGTGTACTTGGCGGATATCTGGCCGGATGCCAAGGAAGTGGCAGAATTTGTCCGCAAGAACGTCACCCGTAAAGCTTACCAGAGCCGCTACAAGGACGTATTCAAGGGCGATGCGCAATGGCGCAAGATCAAGGTTAATGCCGGCATGACATATGGCTGGGAGTCAACCTCGACATACGTACAGAATCCACCTTATTTTGACGGCATGAAGATGGAACCCGATGCGGTTCAGAACATAGTCAACGCACGGATTCTGGGTCTGTTCAAGGATTCCATTACCACGGATCATATTTCACCGGCAGGCGCCATCAAGGCGGAAGGTCCAGCCGGTGATTATCTGACACAGCACCAGATTCGCCCGGTTGATTTCAATTCATACGGGGCCAGGCGCGGCAACCATCAGGTGATGATGCGCGGCACATTTGCCAATATCCGCATCAAAAACCAGATGTTGTCGGGTGTGGAAGGCGGCTATACCAGGCATTATCCGTCCGGCAAACAGATGGCGATCTATGATGCTGCCATGAAATACAAGGCAGACGATGTGCCGCTTGTGGTGTTTGCGGGCAAGGAGTACGGCACCGGATCATCAAGAGACTGGGCGGCGAAGGGCACCCGCCTGCTTGGCGTACGCGCGGTGGTCGCACAGTCTTTTGAACGGATTCACCGGTCCAACCTGATCGGCATGGGTGTTTTGCCGCTGCAGTTTCAGGGTGACGACAGCTGGGAAGCGCTTGGCCTGAAGGGTGACGAGACCGTGACCATCAACGGTCTGGATGGCAAAATGAAGCCCCAGCAAACCTATGACGTGGAGATTACGTCGGGAGGCAAATCCACGACAGTTACGGTAAAAAGCCGGATTGATACCGCAGATGAGCTGGATTATTTCACCAATGGCGGCATTCTGCCTTATGTCCTGCGTCAGCTTGCCGCCTGACGGGCGACAGGGGCAGTAAAGTCCGGCACTGCGCAGGGTTGATTGCCTGGGGTCCAGACACTGTATAGTAAGGTATGTATGATAACTCACTCACTCGTGAGTAGCAGTTGAATAGTAGTTGGGTCATAAGTCACTACATGGACAAATTGACACATATCTCCCGTCGAGGGGTGCTTGCCGGTGGCGCGGCTGTCACGGTTGTGGCGGCGTCAGGTATTGCGACATCCGCTCTGGCTGCGCGTGAACGGCCAGTCTTCATAGAATTGTTCACGTCCCAAGGGTGTTCTTCGTGCCCGCCGGCCGATGCATTCATGGAGGAATTGACCAAGCGTCCGGGTATTATCGCCGTATCGATGAATGTCGACTACTGGGACTATCTCGGGTGGCGCGACACTCTGGGTTCGGCAGCGTTTACGCGCCGCCAGAAAGAATATGCCATCCGGCGCGGTGACGGCAGGGTGTATACCCCGCAAATGGTAATCAATGGCCGGGCCCATGCGGTTGGCTCTCACAAGCAGGAAGTCATGAACGAAGTGGAGCGGCAGATTGCGGTTCCCGACAACTATTTCGTGCCAATTGGAATTTCGTCCAAGGGCGGCGAACTGCATGTTGATGTGTCCGGTGGACCGACCGACCGCATTATCCAGTCATCAACAGTGTGGGTGATGTCGATCGAACCGAAAGTTTCGGTGGCTATCAGACGAGGCGAGAATACCGGCAGGAACATTGATTACTACAACGTGGTGCGCCAGATGACGCCGATCGGCATGTGGAAAGGCGAAGCGGCCTCGTTCAACCTGCCGAAGGCGCAAATCGTCAACAAGCAGAACAGCATGTGTGTTGCTGTCCTGCAAGTGGATGACGGCGGCCCGATTTTGGGGTGCGTAAAAATGAAGGCTTCAGCGTAAACGGCCATAGAGCCGTTCACACTTAGATAGAATCGCTTGACCGGTTTTCTGTGTTTTCTGGCAAGGCACAGCTCCCGCTGTGGTCTGGTTGACCACAAGGGAGGTGTAACGCAGTCCAGAAGGCTCAGAAAACCGTCCCTCGGTGGACCAAATCAGTCCATCGGCGTTGTTGAAAATCTTGCCCGATGCCCCTCATTGCGCATCGTTTTTCGCCTAGCCGAATGAAATGATTTGGTGCCATCAAACGAACCTATCTAAGCGTGAACGGCTCTAAAGCCCCTCGACGATAAGGAACTGGCCGTTGGCAGCGCCGGCGCGCTTTTCGCGCGCTGCGGTATACTCCGGTGAGTTGTAGAAAGCCCGCGCGGCATCCATGTCCGGAAACTGCAGAATGACGACCCGGCGGTTTTCATCATCGCCTTCGACGGTTTCAACTGCCCCGCCGCGAGCAAGGTATGTGCCGCCATACTTGGCGATTGCCGCAGGTGCGGCTGCCTTGTAGTTTTCGTACTGGTCAGCATCGGTCACTTCAATTCGAGCGATAATATAGGCAGCCATTCTGGCGTCTCCTCTTCGAGTGAAACAATTTGAAGGTCACAGGTATTTCTTAAGTCGCGAACCTAGCCGGATCGACATTTGCACCGCAAATCACGGCACAGATTTTCTCATTGTCTTTCGGTGTGTAAAACCCGCCGAGCAATGCGGCAAGTACCGTGGCGCCGCCAGGCTCGGTGATAATGCGATGATTGTTCCATAACCACATCCGGGCTCTATCGATTTCATCATCCGGCACGAGCAGGCAGTCATTGACATGGGCCTCGGCGATTTCAAACGCCATTGCACCAATTTCGGAAGCTCCCAGCGAATCTGCCGCGATACCTGTAACATCGACCCTGACCGGTTTTCCCGCTGCCCTTGCAGCATACAGGGCAGTGCAGGTTTCCGGCTCGACGGAAATGATGCTGGCGCGCTTGCCGTACCAGGCAGAAACACCGCCGATCAACCCGCCGCCGCCAACGGCAACCAGCACCGTGTCGAGGTCCGGGCACTGGTCTTCCAGTTCAAGACCGAGCGTTCCCTGGCCGGCGAGGGTCGGCTCGGCGTTGTAGGCGTGAACCGATACGGCGCCGGTCTTTGCAATATGTGCTTCACACAAGGCGAGGGCTTCGGCGTAGTTTTCGCCTTCCTGGATCACCTCAGCACCATAGGACCTTATACGGGCAACCTTGGCCGGTGCGGAAATCGACGGCACGAAGATGTGTGCCTTGAGTCCCAGGACCTGTGCGACATAGGCAACTGCAGCGCCGTGATTGCCGCCTGATGCCGCGGCCACACCGGCGATCCCGGCGGCCTGATTTTCAATCAGCGAGTTGAACGCACCACGTGCCTTGAACGAACCTGAATATTGAAAACATTCAAGCTTCAGGGTTACCGGTTGTGCGATGGACGGCAATGCAACCTGCATAACCGGGGTGCGGCAGATGCGCGATGCAATGCGCGCATAGGCTGATTCGATGTTTGTCGAGGTGATCATTCGCTGCCTGAGACTTGAAGGAGGTGATTGTTACAGTGTGGAAAATCCGGCGTCATAGTGGCCCTTCTGGGCGCGTGCGGCAACCAGCGCATTGCGCATCAGGATGGATACCGTGACAGGGCCAACACCACCGGGTACCGGGGTAATCCAGCCGGCAGTATCAACACAGGCGTCAAAATCGACATCGCCGACGGTTTTTGTTTCCCCGTCAACTTCTATCTGGTTGATGCCGATATCAATCAGCGCTGCTCCCGGCTTGATCATGTCAGCGGTTACGAGCTTCGGCTTGCCGACGGCGACAAACACCGCGTCGGCGCGGCGCGCATGCATGGCAACGGACCGCGTCATGTGATGGCACACCGTGACGGTCGCACCCTCGGCCATCAGCAGAAACGCGATTGGCTTGCCGACAATCTCAGAATGTCCGATGACCACCGCTTCAAGACCCTCCAGCTTCAGGCCGGTTCTGCGCAACAATTCCACCGAAGCCATGGCGGTGCATGGCCCGAGCGACAGGTCGCGGTATACGATGTTGCCGATGGATGCAGGGTGCATGCCTTCGACATCCTTCAGCGGATGAATGGCGGATTGCAGTTCGCGCATGTTGAACTGGGCCGGCACCGGGCGTTGCAGAATAATGCCGGTTATGCGTGGGTCGGTATTGCAGGCATTGATTGCCGCGGTCAGTTCGACGGTGCTGATGGTATCGGGAAAGTTGCGTTCTTCAAACTGAATGCCGGCGTGCCTCGCGACCCGGGCCTGGTTTCGAACATAAAGTGCTGCCTCAGGCACGTCGCCGACGGTCATGGAAACCAGTTTGACCGGCCATCCTGCAGTGTCGAGTTCGGCGACACCGGATTTGACTTCGCCCAGAATTTCGTCGGCGACGGGTTTGCCGCGCAACAGGTTATGCGGGTCCGGACTGGATACAGAAGCTAATGCGGTCATGAAATTCCCGATCGAGTGAATAACGCCCGGTTGCGGACTTTAGGTGCCTGAGCCAGACAATACTTGCTCACAAGCGTCAAGCGTTGATCTCCATGCGAAGACCGCGGGCATCAAACTCGGGTGTTTCCGGAAATATCGTGTGCCTGCCGTTGGCAATGCGCCAGGCGGACCAGGCGCATGCGCAGGCGTCGAGAATATCGTCATCTGCTGCCTGCGATCTTTTCCAGGCGGGATGCCGCAAGCGGGTGAGGGGAAAGCCGTTTGCTGTCAGAAGACTGCGGCGGAGGTCTGCGCCCTCGATGGTTTTCTTGGCATGCAGCAAGGGAACCTGGCTGTTCATTTCGCAAAACGACACCTCGGGATGTACCTCGAAAACCCGGGACTGAAGTTCAAGGGTGATAGCAGCGTCGATCTCGCGCATTTTCGGAAACAGCATGAAAGCCTGTTTGGGGAATTTCTTCCCCAGAGTGGCGGCGTTGATTTCGCAAGCACTGGCATAGTTGTCCGCCATGACAGCCTCGCGGCAGGGCACCGGGAAAACCGATGACCGGCGCGGGCCGACAAAGCTGCGTGCAAGAGCCTCGCACGAACGGGCAGTGCGGTGAGGAAAACCGATCGGCATGTCCACGCCAATGCAGGTGGCTTTGCTGTTGAGGGCATCATGGAAACCGGAGATGATGGCTGCCTGCGGTGCCTTGTCGGCGCGACCCGACCACGACACCATGACCCAGCCGGCCTTGCAGCCATCCAGTCCGATGAAACAGGGTTCAGGCATTGGTGGAGCGAACCGATACAATATTGCCGGTGTGCGGCGGTTGATCGATCAGGTCATTCCAGGCGGCAAGCTCGAGTTCGTCATTGGCAGACAGAGCTGTTGCCTCGACCACCCGGAAAGCCGCGTTGCCGGCGTGAAGCAGCGCCTCGCGTGGGGAAGACTTGAGAATGCGGGCGGCGAATATGCCGGTGAACAGGTCGCCGGTACCATGCGGCGGATCGGGGAATGCCAGGGTTTCGTGCAAGGTGGCGGAGCGGGCCTCGACCAGCAGATTTCCTATGGCGAGCTTGTCAGCAAAGGCGGATGTGACCACGGCCGTATCTGCACCAAGTGAACGCGCCGCATGCACCAGGGATGTGTTGTCGCCGGACTTGTCGCCGGTCAGAATATCGAGTTCATAGCGGTTCGGCATGATGATGTCGGCAAGCGGCAGGAGTTGCGACTTGATGGCGGTGATGACGTCTTTGGCCACGTAGGTGCCGTATGAATCGCCGCACACGGGATCGACAAGCACCTGAAACTGCTGCCGGGCGTCCTGCAGGCGCTTGATGAAATCTGCTGCCTGTGTGACCTGATCGGCATCGCGGAAGTACCCGGTCATCACAAGGTCGATCTGGCAGCGCCATTCGGCCCGTTCAAAGCTGGTCAGCATCTCGCCAATCGTGTCAGTCGGCGTCACCATGCCGGAAGGTTTGCCGTGGCCAGGATGATGCGCCCAGGTAACTGTGGGGACTTCCCACACATCAATGCCCAGACGGCGGGCGGCAAACCCGGATGCGGTATTGCCGATATAACCGCGTGAAATACGTGAGGAGATGGAGACGATGGCCATGGGAGTTGTGCGGGCTCAAACAATACGGGGGTAGAAGCTGAGCGTCAGTATGTCTGATTGGCCGGGAGGTGGCTAGATGGCATTGGCCAATGCACCCTTGTTATTGTGCGCTGCAATATATTATGAACAGCGCACCAAGAGTTTATGCAGGGGATAGCTAACATGACTGTCAGGCCGCGCCGCAGTGTTTTGTATATGCCGGGGTCCAATACCCGCGCGCTAGAAAAGGCGAAGACGCTTGCCGCGGATACGCTGATCCTTGACCTGGAGGATGCGGTTGCACCATCAGCCAAGGCAGAGGCGCGCGGTTTTGTGTGTGACGCCGTAAAGACAGGCGGCTATGGCAGGCGGGAACTGGTCATCCGCATCAATTCGCTGACATCCGAGTGGGGCATGGATGATCTGACAGCGGCAATCGAGGCCGGCCCGAACGCCATTCTGGTGCCGAAAGTTTCCACGCCGTTTGACATCGCCAGCGTCGACAGGGCCATGGCTTCAGCGCCACAAAATGTGCGCATCTGGGCGATGATGGAAACGCCGCTGGCGATGTTGAATGCCCGCGAAATTGCATCCGCAAAGACCGAACACCCGCGATTTGAATGCATGGTAATGGGCACCAATGATCTGGCCAAGGAGACGGGAGCCAGCCTGGAGGGTGATCGCATCGCCATGGTGCCGTGGCTGATGACCTGCGTGGCGGCAGCGCGCGCCTATCGCCTGGCGATTGTCGATGGCGTCTATAATGACTTCAGGAATGAAGATGGATGCATGGCCGAATGCACTCAGGGCCGCCTGCTGGGCATGGACGGCAAGACGTTGATCCACCCGGGCCAGATTGCACCGGCCAACGCGGAGTTTGCGCCTTCAGACAGTGAGGTCAGTACCGCAAAGGACATCATTGCAGCCTTTGCGCTGCCGGAAAATGCCGGGCTTGGCGCCATCAATCTGAATGGCCGCATGGTCGAACTTCTGCATTGCAAGATTGCGCAGAAAACAGTTGCGATGAGCGAAGCAATTTCTGCGCTGGAGGCATCATCATGAGCGAAAAGCCCAACAAGACTTCAGCGGGAAATTTCTTCGAGGATTTTTCGGTAGGCCAGATAATCCGGCATGCGGTGCCGCGCACGATTGGCGAGGGGGAACGCGCGCTCTATACGGGACTGTACGGCATGCGATGCGCCGTGCAGTCGTCGGACGCCTTTGCCAGGGCTATCGGATACAGCCAGGCGCCGCTTGACGACATGCTGGTGTTTCACATCGTGTTCGGCAAAACCGTTCCGGATATTTCGCTGAATGCGATTGCCAATCTGGGCTATGCGGACTGCAAGTTCTTGAAACCGGTTTTTGCGGGAGATACGTTGAATTCGCGGTCTGAAGTGATCGGCTTGCGGCAGAATTCCAATGGCAAGACGGGTGTGGTTTACGTGCGTTCAACAGGCACCAACCAGCACGGCGATCCGGTGCTGGAATTTGTTCGGTGGGTTATGGTGCGCAAGCGCGATGCAGTATCGCCGGCACCGGAACCGGTTGTGCCGGACCTGCCGGGTGAGGTGTTGCCGGAGCAACTGGGCGCGGCCTGCCCGGTGATTGATCCGGACGGATGGGATTGCGACTTGTCGGGTTCGGTACATTTCTGGGGCGACTACAAAGCCGGTGAGCGCATTGATCATGTGGACGGCATGACGGTTGAAGAAGCCGAACACATGCTGGCAACGAGATTGTTCCAGAACACCGCGAAGGTGCACTTCAACCAGTTTACCGAAGGCCAGGGTCGGTTCGGCCGCAGGCTGATTTACGGTGGCCATGTCATTTCACTGGCGCGCGCGCTGTCGTTCAACGGTCTTGCCAACGCGTTTCATGTGGCTGCCATCAATGGCGGCAAGCATGTTGCGCCGCTGTTTGCCGGCGGGACGGTGTTCAGCTGGTCGCAGGTTCTAGATACGGCTCGGCTGCCTGGTCGTGAGGATGTGGGCGCGTTGCGTTTGCGCACGCTTGCGACAAAGGATGTTCCCTGCAGCGAGTTTCCGGAAACGGGAGATGACGGGGTTATTCTGGACATCGACTACTGGGTACTCATGCCGATCAAGCCATAATGGAACGCTGTCGCGGTTTCCGAAATTAAACCAATCAGCGCATTGCGTGTGTTGCGTTGCACATAGTATGACTGAAAGCAAGGCAGGGAAGATCCTACCCAGACGATTTCACCAGGGGCAATCCGAATGGCGAATTCACCAATGAAAGAGCGTCCGCTCTCTCCTCATCTGAGCATCTACAAGCCGATGCTCACCATGATGATGTCGATTGTGCATCGCATAACCGGTGCCGGACTTTATTTCGGCATGGCCTTGTTTGTGTGGTGGCTGTTTGCTGCAGCCCATTCGCAAGGTTACTTTGACTTTGTGCAGGGCTTTATCGGATCCTGGTTCGGACGTCTGGTGTTGTTGGGCTTCACCTGGGCACTGATACATCATGCCCTTGGCGGCTTGCGGCATTTGCTGTGGGACACCGGGCGCGGCTTCGACCTGGTGAAAATCGAATGGCTGGCGCGTGCAAATATTGCGGCATCCGTGGCACTGACGCTGCTGATCTGGATTGCAGCCTATGTGGCGAGGTAGCAGAACATGAGCATGAGAACTCCTTTGGGCAAGGTCCGCGGTCTGGGGTCTGCCAAATCCGGAACAGAGCATTTCTGGCACCAGCGGATGACCGCTGTCGCCAATATTCCGCTGCTGATCTTTCTGGTGTATTTCTGCGTTTCCATGGTGGGGGCAACCCGCGCCGAAATGGCGGATGCCATAGCCAATCCGCTGGTGGCGCTGATGCTGGTGTTCACCATTATCTCTGTCACCTGGCACATGCGCCTGGGCATGCAGGTTATCATAGAAGATTATGTACACGGTGAAGGCAGCAAGCTGATCTGTCTTTTGGGCAATACATTCTTCTCACTGGCGGTGGCCCTGACCGGTCTGTTCGCTGTTCTAAAGATTTCCTTCGGAGGCTGACCGGCACATGGCTGCGACGAACGCATATGAGTATACCGACCACCAGTTCGACGTGGTTGTTGTTGGGGCCGGAGGTGCCGGTCTTCGTGCGACGCTCGGCATGGCGGAGCAGGGGCTTAAGACGGCCTGTATTACCAAGGTGTTTCCGACGCGCTCGCATACGGTTGCAGCGCAGGGCGGCATCGCGGCGAGCCTGCGCAATATGGGCCCCGACCACTGGCAGTGGCACATGTATGACACCGTCAAGGGGTCTGACTGGCTGGGCGATACGGATGCCATGGAGTATCTGGCGCGCGAGGCACCGGCTGCGGTCTACGAACTGGAACATTACGGGGTACCGTTCAGCCGCACCGAAGAAGGCAAGATCTATCAGCGCCCGTTCGGCGGCCACATGCAGAACTTTGGTGATGGCCCGCCGGTACAGCGCACTTGCGCTGCAGCGGACAGAACCGGCCATGCGATCCTGCACACGCTGTACGGTCAGAGCCTGAAACACCATGCGGAGTTCTTCATCGAATATTTTGCCATTGACCTGATCATGTCGGACGACGGTGCCTGCACCGGCGTTGTGGCGTGGAACCTGGAAGATGGCACGGTACACCGGTTTTCTGCCAAGATGGTCGTGCTGGCGACGGGTGGCTATGGCCGGTCGTATTTCTCGGCAACATCGGCCCATACATGCACCGGCGACGGCAACGGCATGGCAGCGCGCGCCGGCCTGCCGCTGCAGGACATGGAGTTCGTGCAGTTTCATCCGACCGGCATTTATGGCGCCGGTTGTCTGATCACCGAAGGCGCGCGCGGCGAGGGCGGCTATCTGACCAATTCGGAAGGTGAACGCTTCATGGAGCGCTATGCACCCAACGCCAAGGACCTGGCGTCGCGGGATGTGGTGTCACGCTGCATGACCATGGAAATCCGCGAGGGCCGTGGTGTCGGCAAGAACAAGGACCATATTCACCTGCATCTGGATCATCTTGATCCGGCGGTTCTGCAGGAGCGTCTGCCGGGCATTTCTGAAAGTGCGAAAATTTTTGCAGGCGTCGACCTGACCCGCGAACCTATCCCGGTTCTGCCAACCGTGCATTACAACATGGGCGGCGTTCCAACCAACTACTGGGGTGAGGTTCTCAATCCGACCAGGAAAGACCCCGATGCCATTCAACCCGGTCTGATGGCGGTTGGCGAAGCCGGCTGTGCATCGGTGCACGGCGCTAACCGGCTAGGCTCGAACTCGTTGATTGATCTGGTGGTGTTTGGCCGTGCCGCTGCCATTCGGGCCGGCAAGGTGGTGGACCGCGACGAACCGGTGCCGTCTGTAAACAAGGCATCGGTTGAAAAAACCATGACCCGGTTTGATGCATTGCGCCATGCATCAGGGGCGATACCGACCGCAGACCTGCGGCTGGAAATGCAGCGCGCCATGCAGGAAGATGCCGCAGTATTCCGCGTACAGGAAACCCTGGCGCAGGGTTGCAAGCGGCTTGATGCAGCATGGAAGAAACTGTCCGACCTGAAGGTCACCGACAGGTCGATGGTGTGGAATTCCGATCTGGTGGAAACGCTTGAACTGGAAAACCTGATGGCCAGCGCCATTACAACGGTTTATTCGGCAGAAGCACGCAAGGAAAGCCGTGGTGCCCATGCCCGCAAAGACTACAAGGCCGGCCCCTACGATGGCCGTGACGACAAGAACTGGCGCAAGCACACACTGTCGTGGGTAGACGGCAAGGGCAAGGTGAAGCTGGACTATCGTGCAGTGCATACCGAGCCTTTGACAACACCTGCCGAAGGCGGGATCGACCTCAAGAAGATCGCGCCGAAAGCGCGGGTTTACTGAACAAGGCGCGTACGGGATAAAAGACATGGTTGAACTGGCACTTCCGAAAAACTCCCAGGTTGGCGAAGGCAAGATATGGCCGAAGCCCGAGGGCGCAAGTAACACCCGCGAATTCAAGGTGTATCGCTGGAGTCCGGACGATGATGCCAATCCGCAGGTGGATACCTATTCTGTGGACCTCGATGACTGCGGACCGATGGTTCTCGACGCGCTGATCAAGATCAAGAACGAGATTGACCCGACACTGACCTTCCGCCGCTCGTGCCGTGAAGGTATCTGCGGGTCGTGCGCCATGAACATCGACGGTACCAACACGCTGGCCTGTACCCGCGGTATTGATGAGGTGGACGGAGACGTTCGGATTTATCCGCTGCCGCACATGCCGGTCGTCAAGGACCTGGTGCCGGATCTATCGCAGTTTTACGCGCAACACCGATCCATTGAACCATGGCTCAAGACCGAAACGCCAGAACCCAGGACCGAATGGAAGCAGTCTCACCAAGATCGGGAAAAGCTTGACGGGCTGTATGAGTGTATCTTGTGCGCCTGTTGTTCGACCTCGTGCCCGTCCTACTGGTGGAACGGTGACCGCTATCTTGGTCCGGCTATTCTGTTGCAGGCCTATCGCTGGCTGATTGATTCACGTGATGAGGCAACCGGAGAGCGGCTTGACAACCTGGAAGATCCGTTCCGCTTGTATCGTTGCCACACCATCATGAACTGTTCCAAGGCCTGTCCGAAAAGCCTGAACCCGGCGAAGGCGATCGCCGAAATCAAGAAAATGATGGTCGAGCGCCGGGTGTAGCAGATTGTTGTCTCGTGGTCTCTCCGGTAAGTTTGCTATTCCAATGATCTGCTGGAGAGCTCTGACTATGCGATACCTGCCAATTGCAATCGGGTTTCTGTTGATGCTGGTTTCATCGCCCGCGCACACAATCGACTGCGCCAGGGCAACCACCGGTACCGAAAAACTGATCTGCTCAGACAGCAAACTCAAACAGGCTGATGATGAACTCGGCGCAGCATGGGGCAGGGCGCGCGCCCTGCTGGGCAAATCAGAGTTCAAACAGCTTCGGCAAAGCCAGCGGGCATGGCTGAAAACCCGCGATGTACATTGCGGCTATGGAATTGACGCGGACAAAGTCGAGTGTCTGATCAAGCAGACATCAAAGCGTACGCTTATCATTGCGGCAGAAGCCAAATCGGGACCGGGGGCTGATGCCGCCATGGTGCCTTTTGGCAGAGCGCAGGCCGGGTCAAAGACGGCCTATAAGGTAGAACTTGCCGGTGTGCGGTTTGCCAGCCCGTTGAAAGCCGGCGAAGTGGCATTCAATAGGGCGGTGGACGTCCTGGTCAAACAGGCGCCATTTACTGAAAAAATCGACTTCGAAACTGCCGGGCAGCTCAGTTACATCCAGTCAGTCAGCCTGGAGTATGCATCGCCTGAACTGGTCTCGGCACTGGTCACGACATGGCGATATGACGGCGGAGCGCATGGCAACACGGTGTTTTCCGCTATAAATATCAGCCCGGCATCCGGTGAACTGGCTTTCGACAGGCTGTTTCCGGAAGCGGCTCAGGCGGATTTGGCGAAAGCTTGCAGAAAACAGCTGTCTCAGATGGACGGCAGCAAAGCCTTTAGTGACAAGGAACGGGAGGAAATGCTGTTTCCCGAGTATGAATCAGCAATTCTGGCCGGGGTGAAAAACCTGTCCTCATGGGTCTTCAGTGCGCAAGGGGCCAGAGTGATTTTCTCACCTTATGAACTTGCGCCCTATGCAGCCGGCAGCCTGGAATGCCGTTTGTCACTGGAATTATTGAGAAAACTGTCCACGGCGGCGCAATACCTGCCGCGCTAGGGCTCTGGCCCCAGGTCTTGGATTCATGACTTGAGCAATTTTTCCATGGTTAACCGAATGTCAATCTGGTTGCTGCAATTTGACCGTACAGGAGTTCAACTCGACTCGGGATTGATGCAGTTAGTCAGTCAAGGACATGAAAGCCATGCAAAATGCCCCTTTACCTGTAGAAACAGCTACTCCGGCGTCTGCCGTGACGGTGGCTTACCCTTCAAAACAGTGTGAAAAAAGCCCCTATTCCAGCATTGTCGGCAGGGGAAATGTGCCGTTGTTGATTGAAGATTGCCTGCTGGCGGAAGTGCCGCGCGATCAGCTGAAGCGTGAATGGGCAGCCTGCAAGACAATTTCCGATGGTGATGTGGCCGACTACTGCCGCCGCGCAGCCGGGCGTTTGTCGCGGGCTTTCGAGAGTGAAATAGCATCCGCCGATCTGTCCGACATTGTGGCCAATGCGGCCGTTTTGTTCCTGCTGTCACTGCGCGAGAGCGGGGTTGTGTCACCAGACGAGATCGGCCCGTGTGAAGTCTCTTATGACGGCACCGGGGCCGGCGGACGGGTCAGCGCAACTGCCTAGGGTCAGGACCCTAATTCGCATTTGCCGGCAATTTGTGATCTTCTCCGGCGATGAACGACAATAACAAACCACCGGAACCCTTCATGGATGCGGTCGAGTTCGGGCACTCGCTCGGACCCGGCATCGGCCTCAACCTGCTGGTCAGCGATACGGCAAAGCATCGCAACTTTGCCGTTGCGGTGCTGGGGGCGAAGGTATTGCACCACAGCGATGATTTTTCGGTGTTCTCGCTGAGCGGTTCGATATGGATGATCCATGCCGACCATACCTACAAGTCCAACGTGCTTTACGGTGTCGCGACACAGGCGCAGGGCCGTGGTGCCGGTGCGGAGCTCAGGGCTTACGGGGTGGACCCGGACAAGGCCGAAGCAGCAGCGCGCGAGGGCGGCTGGACGGTGCTGGCAGGTGCGGAAGACAAGCCGCATGGGCTGCGCGAAGCCGTGATCCTGGACGATGACGGCTATGCCTGGGTGCCGGGGATCGCGATTTGCATTCCTTAACGAGTGCCTGGCCATTTTTGTTTGCGGGAGAAATTGCAGCCTTGCGCAAGCCCATTTCCCACCGGCCAAAAGCAGGCGCGTAATTGCATACACGCCTGCACGGTCGTTTCCTGGCGGGGATATCGCTGACTTTGGCCAAGGTCACCCGCTCTGGTGAAGTCCCATTGGCCGACGCCCGACCATTAACTTCCCAGACCATTGACCTCCGCCACCGAGACGTGGTGCATGTCCGGCCAGTTCTTTGCCGCTTTCGCGAGGATTCCAGCTTTGTCTTTCTTGTATGCCTCGAAAACGTCGGCATTCAGAAACACGAACAGCTTGCCGTCGACAATGTCGGCGAAACGTGGGCTGCCGTCCAGTTTCTTGCCAACAGCGACGCCCAACGCGCAATAACCACCGTATTGGGGCATATACTTCTCAGGGGCTGCTGCGAACTGTTTCATCGCATCTTCGGATGCGAAGTAATAGGCGACGCCGTCATTTACATGGGTGTGCCTGGCCCGTCCCGGCACAACGCCAAGGCCGTTGACGATAGCAACGAGGTCATTGCCTCGAAAGGCAACACCCTGTCCATCGACCGTTGTTCCCTTTGATACATTGTATTCGTCGATGGCAAATGCGGCCGGTGCGGCAGAAAATACGCCAATGAACGTCGCCGCCGCGATAAGTGTATTGATGGTTTTCATTTTGATACTCCTTCTTCAATTGCCGCCCTTTCGAGCGGGTTGGGTGATTTCCGCGTGCCAGCCGGCCTGCGGAATGGAGCCGCCGGTTCCAGGCGGCTTCGGAACGCAATCGGTGCGCAGTGAGCAATGATGCGTAGCCGAACTGGGTAACTTCGCCGGGGCCGGGCTCGACCACTGGCGAGGTCGAATGAGCAGTCGTGCCCCGGAAGACGCCGGTGAAGCTGGCGACGAAACTTACAGACCGAGATCGGAAAGACCGGGATGGCCGTCTGGCCGGATTCCCTGCTGCCAACGGAACTTTCGTTCGGATTCATCGATGGAGAGGTCGTTGATGCTGGCAATGCGTCGTTGCATCAGACCGTTGGGGGCAAATTCCCAATTCTCGTTTCCATAGGATCGGAACCATTTTTCTTCTGCATCGTGCCACTCGTAGGCAAAGCGCACAGCGATACGATTTCCGGCGAAAGTCCATAATTCCTTGATAAGCCGATATTCATTCTCGCATTGCCATTTGTGGGCGAGAAAAGCTTCGATCTCTTCGCGGCCACGCAGGAACTCTGAGCGATTTCGCCACTCGCTGTCCGGGGTGTAGGCCAGCGCCACCTTGGCAGGATTACGTGAGTTCCAGCCATCTTCTGCGGCGCGCACCTTCTGGTTTGCGGTCTCGTTGGTAAAGGGCGGTAGCGGTGGGCGGGTCATTGGTCTGTTCCTGTTGTCTGGTCGGTTGATGAGTGCCTCCGACCGTCCGGTCGGGAGGGAGAATACGGACGGCCGGAGTTTTTCGCGCCGGAGGGGACGACGCTTGAGGCCGTGCTAGTTGGTGGCAGCGGCCTTGATGGCAGCGACGGCCGACCTGGTATCGGCAATGTGGCTGGCGATCATGCGGAAGTTGGTGACTGCGGCTTCAAAGCCATCATAGCCCGGCACCTGAGCTGCGGCGGTCGCGTCAGGGACAACCATGACCTCGAAGCCCTGCTCAACCAGCGCCCGCATGTGGGATTCCGCGCACAGGTTAGCCGACATGCCTGCAATGATGACCTTGTCGATGCCCTGCTTGCGCATCTGCAGAACGAGATCGTTGGTTTCGGGTCCAAATACCTTGTGCGGGCTGGTGACAACAGTTTTACCGTCATTGATGTACTTCTTGTACTGAGGGAGCCAATCGGCGCCGGAGCCTTCGAACTCTTTCGTTGAAAGAGGCCCCTTGCGGTCAAACATGCCGATCTTGTGCATCAGGGCCTCAAGAGCACCTTCAAATTTCCAGCCGTGATCGTGTGGATAGTAGTAGTGCGGGGACACGAAGACCGGCATGTTGGCGCTCTTGGCGGCGGCGAAGAGTCTGTCGATGTTCTTCACGGTACCATTGGCTTCGGCGTTCTTCCCAACGACCCCCCAGGCAACGCCATCCGGACTCAGGAAGTCATTTTGGGGATCAGTGACCAGCAGTGCAGTTCGGCCCTGAACAATCTCGAAGCCAGGATCCGGCAGGCCGCTATTGTCTGCATGGACAACACCTCCGGCAATTGACATCGCCAGTGCCGCCGTGGCGGCCAGCGCGATCACGCCTGTGCGGATTTTGTTTTTCGGGGTGAAGGTCGAAAGGGTTTTCATGACGGTCTCCATTGGGTTTTGCGCGGGGCGCTATGACAAGTGAATAAAGGTTACCGATCGGTACACTTTATGTCCGAATAACTGTACCGATCTGTCAACTTTGTCAAGGCTGTTTTTTGGAAAATGTCTCCGATGATGGGAGAATATTCATCTAAATTATTGATATTAATGAATTTAAATCTATGTACTTGCGCAGTAATCTCATCTGTTATATGTACCGATCAGTAAATCTAGGCATATCATGAGAC
The DNA here is from genome assembly GCA_024640405.1 of Alphaproteobacteria bacterium. Classification (GTDB taxonomy): domain Bacteria; phylum Pseudomonadota; class Alphaproteobacteria; order Rhizobiales; family Aestuariivirgaceae; genus Anderseniella. The sequence continues at coordinate 69,889 of JAHEFB010000014.1, forward strand.
CAACCAAACGCGACGAACTGGTGCAAAAGGCACTACAGACGTTCTATCGAAACGGCTTTCAGGCGACCGGCATGGATATGCTGGTTGCCGAGAGCGGCATCTCGAAAACGTCGATGTACAAACATTTTCGCACCAAGGAGGATCTGATCCTTGCTGTGTTGCGCTTGCGCGACGAACAGTTCCGGAATTGGCTGTACCGGCGGATGGAAGAGAAAGCAGGCACGCCACAGCAACAGTTGATCGCCATGTTTGATGCATTGGAGGAATGGTTTGATGAACCGGGTTACAAGGGTTGCATGTTCATCAAGGCATCATCTGAATACCAGGATGCCAGTCATCCGATTCACAAGCAGTCCGCAGATCACAAACGCATGCTTGAAAGCCACATCACCAATTTGGCCGAGCAAGCGGGGATGGAGAATCCCGGCGCTCTTGCGCGACAATTGTTGATCTTGAAGGAAGGGGCGATTGTGACAGCCCATATGGGCCACACCGACAATCCCGCAAAAGATGCAAAGGCGGCTGCGATTCAACTGGTCAAAAATCATAGCCCGTAGATGTCCAGCACATCCAGTGGGACCACCCTGAAACCGTTCCACCGTTCAACTTGTACATTCCCCACAGAGTCCTTTGCGAATTTGGACTTACGACAGTGCGTGACTTTTACGCCAATGTCTTGGGGCATTCTGATACCAATCCAACACGCGTTGATATTTGTTGAAAAGTGGGCCGTTCTGAGCGCCCGGTTAAACGCGTAACAGCGCGGGAAGTTTGTTTTGGCAATGTTTGCTTTGGGAGGATAAGCAGTCACATCAACGGTTCGTCTGCGACTTCCGTTTTGTGCAAATTAATCCCCTTTTTTAGCTAGATTCAGGAATGCCCGAAGCACCCCCAACTACGGACTCATTTAGCGAAAGAGTCTGGAATAGCTACGAGACCAGATTTATCTTAGTGCCGGTTAAACCCGTGAAATTGTGCCATTTGGCGACATCGCCAAATATGCAGTCTGCAATCATAAGAACTGAACCAACAGCCAAACCAATTGTTGGTATTGTTCGACGTCCGATATTGACGCCGGACTTTCAGGCGATTGGACGAACAAGAACACGTGCAGGTGCTCCATCACAATCGGCGATAGGTATCGGACAAAAAATAAACTCTACCCGACGGCCAGCGAGAACTTCTAAATTAGCGACTTGCTCGGCAATTAGAACCCCATGCTTCAGTAGTTCACAATGTACAGGAAACTCAAACTTTCCTTCCCGCCTGTCGAATGCCAGATCTGGCGTCACTGTATCGACGGCCACCAGTTTGATCTTGTTCGCTATAAGCCATTTCACGGCATCCATTGAAAAATGGGGGTGCCGGTTCCAGTCCGGTTTGCCCCAATGTGTAGACCAGCCCGTGCAAATCGCCAGAATGTCGCCTTCTTTGACTTTCGGCGAGACGGCATCCAAATCGTGGGCATTGATCGATCCGAAAGGAGGTTTTTCAATTCGTGCCGCCACTCCCTCGCCGATCAGTCGGTCAAGCGGAACCTGGTCCATTCCTGGGCCGTCCGAGTAGAAATGGCGCGGCGCATCTACATGCGTACCTACATGAACGATAGTTTCCAGTTGGCTGATGTTGAGAGGTGCTTCAGGCATTTTCGCAAAGAGTTGGAGCGAAGGTGGCGGAAACAGCGCAGATCTCGGAACTTCACTAGAAAACCTATGAGTGAGGTCGATCCATTGGCCGACCGGTTGCGATGCAGAAAAGTCAGGAGCTTCGAGCCAACCGGCCCATCCAATTCGTGCGCCATCACCAGGGGCTTCACGCATAGCGGTCTCCGCTTTTCTCAGTGTCGCTTGTGAAACCAACCTAGATTGATGGGTTTCATCGACTTTCTGGTGCTGCATAATGGGAAACGGGTCAAAAGAAAATGCGCACTGAACAACTAGACTAAACGTCCGCAGTGGGTCCAGGGTGTGTGAAAACGTTAGAAAATTGCTCAAATTTGGATTTTGACGGTTTTTGCCCAAATCTGACATCAATGAAATCAATGGCTTAGGAAAGCAGACAGCCGGGGAATCATGTGATTTGCCAGCCGGATTAGCGTTTTCACACAGCCTGGGTCATTAACTTCCTTTTTCGACGCTCTGGAAGCAAGTCTGAATTGTGAGGAATAACGGAAGTTCACTTCGCGCGCCTGACGTGTATGGCCTCTTAACACCTATATCGCTAAAAGTTGTCGGCCTAATCAACGCGACACTGCCTTAACGACTGTTTTCGCGACCGGTGCGATTGCCCTTGACAGCTCCATTACAATGATTTTTCCGGCAACAATCCAAGGGAAAATCACACGATGATGAAAGAGCACCTATTCCGCCACGGCCTCAGTTTTGGTGAACATTTCAGAAACAACTGGTCGCTGACAGTCATGGCGCTGAAAGCAGCATTTTATACGTTCGGCCATGGATTGACCCCCAGGATAAGCGGCATGAGGGCTTCTGAACTGCACAATGAAATCTGGGTGGAGGGCCGCAAAGCATCATTGAATGATCTGAACCACAGACTGGAAAATGGACTTTATGCGAGCAAAAAGGATGCTCTGGAAGAGTATCGAGCCTATGCGGCCTTATACAATGAAGAACCTCTGATGAAGGAATTCGCCAGGCAAATTGAAAGACACTGTTCGGGGAAATGAGAGATGGCTGGTCCCGGCACTATTGATCGTTGTTACATCGAACAAAGTTCAGTCGATCGATAAGCCTGGCGACCGGCCGTAGCATCAAATCCGCATTGCGATACAAACATCAATGTTCAGAACGCGGTCTGGCTTCCATCAGGGCCTGCATCGCCTGTGCATAACAAAACGCCTCTCCGCAGACCTCCTCGATGATGGATGACGGCATCGGCCAGGGCAGGCGAACTTCGCCGTGGGTTTCGTCGCCGGCCACGAAGTCCAGCTTGCTGTTGTGCTTGGCTGCCAGGTGGCGCATGCGGTGGTTTGAGGTTCTGCACCACAGTGAGAGCGACCTGACGCCGCGATTTTGCAAGGCGGCAATGATGCGGGCGAACAGGGCGTCGCCTACGCCTTTGTCCTGCCATTCAGGCACAACGGAAAATGCCGCTTCTGCCCGCAGGGGCAGGCTGTTGGCCAGCAGCTTGATTTCGCCAACTCCCAGTAATGTGCCTTTTACAAATGCACCAAACACCATGTTGCCATGCGAAAACGCCGAGCGGGCATAGGTATCCAGAAAACTGTCGTGAACCGCCCCGCCAAAGCGCATCGCGCGCGAGGCCGGATCAAGCTGGTCAAAATGCTTTCTGAACAGATCCTGTTCACTGATCCAGAGCCTGCGGATTGTTATGGCGGTTGCCGTCTGCAGTGTGGCCGAATGCATTGTCATCGTGGCGTCCTTCTCTTTGGCAGATTGAAATGAAGGTCTTCGAACACAAAAATAATATTGCATTGCAGCATTGCAAAGGCGAAATTGCTGCATTGCAACAAAAAGTGATGTCGAAATGGTCGCAGCCATTCCGGGGACCACGGGCAAACTGACGCTTGCCTTAATCGGACAGGCTGATTAGGTTTCGCGCAAACTGGAACCACACATTCAAGGGAGCCGTCTGCCGGGAGCGGATGGGTATTTATAAGCTATGGTCAGGGAAATCGGACACTTCATTGGCGGCAAACTGGTTGCGGGCACATCCGGGCGGTTTGCTGACGTATTTGACCCCAACACCGGCGAAGTTCAGGCGAAAGTTGCTCTGGCCAGTGATGCCGAGTTGAAGTTGGCTGTGGCCGATGCCAGGGCTGCGCAACCTGCATGGGCGGCGACAAATCCGCAGCGGCGTGCGCGGATCATGTCCAAATTCGTCGAGCTGGTGAATGCCGAAAAGGAAGAGCTTGCGCAGATGCTGTCTGCAGAACACGGCAAGACCATTCCCGACAGCCATGGCGATATCCAGCGCGGCATCGAAGTATGCGAGTTCGCCACCGGCATCCCGCATCTGCTGAAGGGCGAGTACACCCAGAACGCCGGGCCCGGCATTGATATCTATTCCATGCGCCAGCCGCTTGGCGTTGCAGCCGGCATCACGCCTTTCAATTTTCCCGCCATGATCCCGATGTGGAAATTTGCGCCTGCCATAGCCTGCGGCAATGCCTTCATTCTGAAGCCTTCCGAGCGCGATCCGTCGGTGCCGATGCGGCTGGCCGAACTGATGATCGAAGCCGGGCTTCCGGCCGGCATCCTGAATGTGGTCAACGGCGACAAGGGCGCGGTTGATGCAATTCTTGACGATGTGGATATCCAGGCCGTCGGGTTTGTGGGCTCCACCGCCATTGCCGAATATGTCTATTCGCGCGGCTGTGCCTCCGGCAAACGCGTACAGTGTTTCGGCGGTGCCAAAAACCACATGATTATCATGCCGGACGCGGATATGGACCAGGCGGTTGATGCCCTGATCGGTGCCGGATACGGCTCGGCGGGTGAACGCTGCATGGCAATATCCGTTGCGGTACCGGTGGGTGAGGAGACCGCGAACAAGCTGGTCAGCAAGCTGATGCCACGGGTTGAGAACCTGCGCATTGGCCCCTCGACAGACCGCGAGGCCGACTATGGCCCCGTAGTCACAGAACAGGCGCTAGACCGCATCCGCGACTATGTTGAAGTTGGCATCAAGGAAGGCGCTACCCTCGCCGTCGATGGCCGCGACTTCAAGATGCAAGGGTATGAGAACGGCTACTTCATGGGCGGCTGCCTGTTCGATAATGTGACCAAGGACATGCGCATCTACAAGGAAGAGATTTTTGGCCCCGTACTGTCCGTGGTACGTGCCAAAACCTATGAAGAAGCGCTGGATCTGCCGATGAGCCACGAGTATGGCAACGGCGTTGCCATCTATACCCGCGATGGCGATGCAGCGCGCGACTTCGCCGACCGCATCAATATCGGCATGGTCGGTGTCAATGTGCCGATCCCCGTCCCGCTGGCGTATTATACCTTTGGCGGCTGGAAAAAGTCGTCATTTGGCGATTTGAACCAGCATGGTCCGGATTCGGTGCGTTTTTATACCCGTACCAAAACGGTGACGTCACGCTGGCCGTCAGGTATCAAGGACGGAGCGGAGTTTTCGATCCCGACCATGAATTAGGCCTGAAAAGATATCAGCAACACTTTTTGCAGCCGCAGGCAACGGCTCGCGGCTGTTTGTTTGAATTTTGTTAAGCATGTTGGCAGTCCGGCACCCGAATGACGGCTCTGCAGCGATGGTTAGAGCGATCCTTGTGACGTCCCGTTAACATACACTGTGTCAATCTCCGCGCCGGATTACCGGGTTTGGGGACGACAAAGAGATGGCAAACTGGACTTTCATACTGATTGCCGTGCTGGCGGCACTTTCCATGCTGGTTGTGTTCAACTGGCGCCGGCGGGTTGTCCTGCGCCGCAGCGTTTTCATTGACCGGCCTTCAGACGAAATTTGGCCATCAATCGACTACCTCGCCGGAGACTTGTCATGGCAGCGGTATTTCGACCATTCCGAAGTGGATGACGAGGGCAAAATCCGGGTTTTTCACTCACTGAAACGCGATGATGACAGCGAGGTCGGCTGGAATCTTCAGTTTGAGGTCGTCGATCGCGAAGTAGGCCGATCCATAAGTCTTCGCCGCACCGGTATCGAGGACATATCAAAAAATGACCGGGTGCTTGAACTCGCTCTTGAGTTGCAACCGCAGACCAGAGGCACCCGGGTGGTGCTCCGGGAAGAATGGGGCCCGCGCTCGCTGACGGGTTTCGTGCTGGCTCACATGGATGCAGCCTCGATGCTGGCCAGACTGAAGAGTTGGGTGGAAACCGATCACGCCGAACCCAGGGGATCGAAAGGCTGGACATCAGGAATCATTTCCGGTGCTTCGTTGCTGGCTACCGCAGCAGCGTTCTCCTTGTTGCTGGGTTGGCAAACCGGTGTCATTTTTGTCGGGCTGCTGGTGCTGCATGAACTGGGACATCTGATATCATTCCGGATGATTGGCCAGCCGTGGGGCAAAATCATATTCATGCCGTTTCTGGGCGGCGTGGCGGTGTCGCGTGTGCCGCACCTGCGCCTGGCCGATGACGCATTTTGCGCGATCATGGGTGCCGGGCTTTCCATGGTTGCACTTGTGCCGGCAATTATCGTCACCACATGGCAGGTCACATCGCCGGCTGTCGTGCAGTTGGCATATGTAATTGCCGCCATTGCAGGAGCGCTCAATCTGCTGAACCTGCTGCCGGTGTTTCCGCTGGACGGCGGCCGCGTGCTGCGAGCCGTGATGCAGTCTGTCATGCCGGGGCATGTGCGGCTGGCGATGTTTGCGGTGGCGGGTGCGGTGGCGACGGGCGGACTGTATTTTCAGAACCCTGTGCTGGTGGCAATTGCAGTTGTGGCGTTCTTCCAGAGCACACGGCTGGGTCCGGCGCGCGACGGTGTTGCGCTGATGAAACCCTATGCCGCCTCGGTCATGTGCGCCGCCTATCTGTCGCTGGTGCTGGTGCATGGTGTTGCGGCGGTCAGATACTGGCCCAGTCTGGGTTGATTTCACTTTCACAGGGTTGAACACATCCTGCGGGCGGGTTACCAGTGCTGTGCCATCCAAATTCATCGCGGTTCAAAATGCCCAGGCGACCGACTACCCGTTATACAAACCTGATTGAAGACGGCCGGCTGGACCCGGATGCCGGTCAGCTTGATGTACTTGAGCGGCTGGATGCACTCGCCCTGCAGCTCGACGGCTATGATCTGCCTGCTCCGGCGAACGGTTTTGCGCGGCTGTTCAAACGCAAAAATGCACCGACAATTCCGCGCAGCGTGTATATCTGGGGTGACGTGGGGCGCGGCAAAACGCTGGTCATGGATCTGTTTCATGACGCCATAGCGCCGAAGACCAAGCGCCGTATTCACTTTCATGCCTTCATGCAGGAGGTTCACCGCGATATCCACGCCTACCGCAAGGACCAGGACAAGGGGCTGATCGATGCGGCCGCGGACCCCATCGCGGCGGTCGCCGAAAACATCGCGGCTGAAGCCAGTGTGTTGTGTCTGGACGAGTTCCAGGTCAAGGACATCACCGACGCAATGATCCTCGGACGCCTGTTCCAGGCACTGCACAAGGCCGGCAGTGTCATTGTGGCGACATCCAACATTCCACCTGATGAGCTGTATCGCAACGGCTTGAACCGCAATCTGTTTGAACCGTTCATCGAATTTATCCAGTCGCGGTTCGACATCATTCAACTGAGCGGCCCGTCCGACTACAGGCTGGAGAAACTGTCGGGAGAAGAGGTTTATTTCTGTCCGCTGGGGCCGGGTGCGCTGGCACGTCTGAAACTGTTGTGGCGCAAGGTGACTGGTGGCGACAATGGCGCGGCGGAGGAACTCGAGGTGCAGGGCCGGGTGCTGCCGGTGCCGCAAACAGCCAGAGGCGCTGCCTGGTTCACATTTGCCGAGTTGTGCGACAAGCCGCTGGGATCAGCCGACTATCTGGCGATCGCCGAGGCCTACAAGATTGTCTTCATAGAAGGCGTGCGTGAGCTGGGCGAAGCACAGGGCAATGCGGCGCGGCGGTTTATCAACCTGATTGATACACTTTATGATGCCAAGGCGCGCGTGGTGATCTCGGCCGATACACCGCCACAGGGCATTTACCGGTTTGCCGATACGCCGGTCGAGTTTGCCCGCACTGTTTCAAGACTGACTGAAATGCAGTCCGCGCAGTGGTGGCAAAATGCTGCGAATGCCTCAGCCGACGTGTAAAGCGTCATTCTGCCATCATAAACTATTTGCGAAGCGCTAGTTACTTGCGGTGAGGGCGGCGAGGGTTTAGTAAAATGGCTTCTTTCGCACTAGCGAAAAGGTTTCTTCGCAATGCGGTCGCCATGCCGGGACATGCCGGTTTGACCGAATGCGAATGCCTGTTCGCGCAACTCACAGGGGAACGCACAATGGCGCGTAACAAAATTGCTCTGATCGGCGGCGGCATGATCGGCGGAACGCTGGCCCACATGGCCGGTCTCAAGGAACTGGGCGACGTCGTCATCTTTGACATCGTCGAAGGGATGCCCCAGGGCAAGGCGCTTGATCTGGCTGAAAGCTCTCCGGTAGACGGTTTCGACGCCCACATGACCGGGGTCAACAAATATGAAGGCATCAAGGGCGCCGACGTGGTGATTGTCACAGCCGGTGTACCCCGCAAACCGGGCATGAGCCGCGATGATCTGCTGGAAATCAATCTGAAGGTGATGAGCCAGGTCGGTGCGGGCATCAAGAAATATGCGCCGAAAGCATTTGTCATCTGCATCACCAATCCTCTGGATGTCATGGTGTGGGCGTTGCAGAAATATTCAGGACTGCCGGCCAACATGGTTGTCGGTATGGCAGGAGTGCTGGATTCCGCGCGGTTCAGGTATTTTCTTGCCGAAGAGTTCAAGGTGTCTGTTGAAGACGTAACGGCCTTTGTGCTGGGCGGGCACGGCGATACCATGGTGCCGCTGGTGCGCTATTCGACAGTTGCCGGTATTCCTGTGCCGGATCTGATCAAGATGAAGTGGTCGACCCAGAAACAGATCAACGACATTGTCCAGCGCACCCGTGACGGCGGTGCTGAAATCGTCGGCCTTCTCAAGACAGGCTCTGCTTACTATGCACCGGCAGCCTCGGCGATCGCGATGGCTGAAAGCTTCCTGAAAGACAAGAAACGCGTATTGCCCTGCGCGGCCCACCTGACCGGTCAGTATGGTCTGACTGATTTGTATGTTGGTGTGCCAACTGTCATTGGGGCAGGCGGTATTGAGAGAATAGTCGAGATCAAACTTGATGCTGCGGAAAAGGCGGAGCTCAAGAATTCCATCAACGCGGTTCACGGCCTGATGGACGCAGCCAAGAAAATAGCCCCTGATCTGGCCTGACGCTGCATCGACGCAACGCCCATCCGCTGGGGGTATCTCCGCCAGCTTTACGGCGTTGCGTTTTCGTTGTTCAATACTGCACGAAAACACTCAAACGGGACTGAAACACAATGAACATTCATGAATATCAGGCCAAGGCGCTGTTGAAATCATTTGGCGTATCGGTCTCTGACGGTGTTCCGATCATGCAGGCAAGTGAGGCAGAAGCGGCCGCCAAATCGCTTCCGGGACCGGTCTGGGTGGTCAAATCACAGATTCATGCAGGCGGGCGCGGAAAAGGCCGTTTCAAGGAACTGGGCGCAGATGCTGCCGGTGGCGTGCGTGTCGTAAAGTCGGTTGAAGATGTGGTGAAAAACGCGGCTGAAATGCTGGGGAACACGCTGGTTACCAAACAGACAGGGCCTGCCGGCAAACAGGTCAACCGGCTCTATATTGAAGACGGTGCCGACATTGCGAGAGAACTCTACCTGTCGATTCTGGTGGACCGCACGGTTGGCCGCGTCGCCTTCGTTGTGTCGACCGAAGGCGGTATGGACATTGAAGCCGTGGCGGAAGAAACGCCCGAGAAAATTATCACTGTCGCCATTGATCCAATCGCCGGCATTACCGACGCAGATGTCGCGGCACTGTGTGACGGGCTGAAACTGGAGGGCGATGCCCGGGCAGACGGCCAGACACTGTTTCCCACGCTGTACAAGGCGTACACCGAAACCGACATGAGCCTGCTTGAGGTCAATCCGCTGGTTGTGCTGGGGGACGGACATCTGCGGGTGCTGGACGCCAAGGTATCCTTCGACGGCAACGCAGATTTTCGCCAGCCTCAACTTGCCGAACTTCGTGATCTGACTGAAGAGGATGCCAAGGAGATCGAGGCATCGAAATTTGACCTCGCCTATATTGCGCTCGATGGCGATATCGGCTGCATGGTGAACGGCGCCGGCCTTGCCATGGCAACCATGGATATCATCAAGCTCTACGGCGCATCGCCTGCCAATTTCCTCGATGTGGGTGGCGGCGCCACGACAGAGAAGGTAACCGCTGCCTTCAAGATCATTACTTCCGATCCGCAGGTCAAAGGCATTCTGGTCAACATTTTTGGCGGTATCATGCAATGCGACGTGATTGCCGAAGGGGTTGTCACTGCGGTGAAGGAAGTTGGTCTGCAGGTGCCGCTGGTCGTCCGGCTGGAAGGCACCAATGTCGAGCGCGGCAAGGAGATCATCAACAGCAGCGGATTGAACGTCATTGCGGCAGACGATCTTGACGACGCGGCACAGAAGATCGTCAAGGCAGTAAAGGGTTGAGTGCCGGCAAGACATTGAGCCTGCGCCGATTTGTACTTGCGGGTACTTTCGTCGTGGCGACGATAACAGGCACCCAGGCCCAGGGTCCGGCTGATGACGAAGCCGATCCGGTGTTTGTGTTCAACAAGGTTTGCTATTCCCAGGTGCCTTCCATCGGGGCCATCCGGGATATGGCCACCAGGCTAGCGTGGCAAGCGCTGGAAAAATCCGATCTGAAACCGTTTTCGCCGGATCCGAATCCGGAAGTGCTGGAAGGCTGGGATGTGCAGGTCGGCAAGAAGTTCTTCCGGCTCGGCCTGGTTCGCACGGCGGTCAGTGACAAGTTCAAGCGATCATTCCCGGATTTCGCGGATGGTGCGGCAACATCATGCACGCTGGTTCTCGACGGCGGAAGCAATGCTGTGAAAGTTTCTGAAGGTATGCAGAAACTCGCCGGCAAGGATCCGGCCAGCAAGGACGTACCGGACGGTGAATTCAGGACCACGACATGGGCCGGCGGCAATGAAAACTACAAGGTGTTTCTGATCTCCAAGGCAGCCGCTGCGGGAGAAACAGGTTTGTTGAACGTGACAATATTGGCAAAGGCAAAGTAGCGCCTGGTGCATTTTTCAAAAAGTGCCGAACGACAGAAAGAAGTGAAGCAATGTCCATCCTTATCGACAAGACCACCAAAGTCCTCGTGCAGGGGCTGACCGGCAAGACCGGCACTTTCCATACCGAGCAGGCGCTTGCCTATCACGGTACGAAAATGGTGGGCGGTATCCATCCGAAGAAAGGTGGAGAGACATGGACCGGAAAGGGCGGTGAAACACTTCCAGTGTTTGCGAGTGTGGCGGAGGGCAAAGAGGCAACCGGTGCCGATGCATCCGTTGTATATGTTCCGCCGGCCGGTGCGGGCGCTGCCATCATAGAGGCGATCGAGGCTGAAATCCCGCTCATTGTATGCATTACCGAAGGTGTGCCGGTTGGCGACATGGTGAAGGTCAAGGCGCTGCTGGACAAGTCGAACTCGCGTCTGGTGGGCCCCAACTGTCCGGGCATTCTTACCCCGAATGAATGCAAGATCGGTATCATGCCGGGCAACATTTTTTCCAAGGGATCCGTCGGCGTTGTATCTCGTTCCGGAACGCTGACCTACGAAGCAGTGTTCCAGACAACCAATGAAGGCCTCGGCCAGACAACCGCGGTCGGTATCGGCGGTGACCCGGTCAAGGGTACAGAGTTCATCGATGTGCTTGAGATGTTCCTTGCTGATGATGAAACCCGGTCGATCATCATGATTGGTGAAATTGGCGGCTCGGCTGAAGAAGATGCGGCACAGTTTATTGCTGATGAGGCGAAAAAGGGACGCGCAAAACCGGTCGCCGGGTTCATTGCGGGCCGCACCGCTCCTCCCGGCCGGACCATGGGGCATGCCGGCGCAGTCATCTCCGGCGGCAAGGGCGGCGCTGAAGACAAAATCGAGGCGATGCGTGCTGCAGGCATAGCGATTGCCGATTCTCCGGCCACGTTAGGCAAAACACTTGCTCAGCGGTTGAAAGCTTAGCAAAAACGGCTATGTTGATTTGACGCGGGTGAGTTTTATACCGCGCCAAAGTCAATCTATTAAGGCTCACTGCAGGTTTTTATCCGGCAGAGTAGGTAACATGGCCAAGACAGACGCGAACGACGTGTTCGAACAAACGTCATTTCTCTACGGTGGAAACGCCCAATTCATTGAACAACTGCAAGCCGCTTACGAGCGCGATCCAAGTTCGGTAGACCCGGACTGGCAGGAGTTTTTCGCAAATCTCGGAGACAATCCCGCCGACGTTGCGGCGAAGGCGGATGGTCCGAGCTGGGCGCGGGCCGACTGGCCGCAGCCGCTCAACGGCGAAATGGTCTCGGTGCTGGATGGTGACTGGACGGCGGTCGAAAAATCCATCGGTGGCAAACTTGCGGGAAAAGCCGCCAGGTCCGGCAATGAGCTGGAAGTTGAAGAACTGCGCAAGGCGACTCTGGATTCTGTGCGTGCGTTGATGATGATCCGGGCTTACCGCATGCGCGGACATCTGATCGCGGATCTTGATCCGCTGAACCTGCGCGAAAAGCAGCCACACCCGGAACTCGATCCTGCGTCATACGGTTTTGGGCCGGAAGACCTTGATCGCGAAATCTTCATCGACAATGTGCTGGGCCTTGAACGTGCCACCATCAACCAGATCGTGGCGATTCTGAAATCGACCTATTGCTCGACCATGGCGGTTGAGTTCATGCACATGTCTGATCCTCGTCACAAGGCATGGCTGCAGGAGCGTATCGAAGGTCCGGACAAGTCAATCGAATTTACGGTATCCGGTAAAAAGGCCATTCTAAACAAACTAATCGAGGCTGAAGGCTTCGAGGCCTATCTGAATGTGAAATACACCGGTACAAAGCGGTTTGGTCTGGACGGCGGTGAATCAATCGTGCCGGCTCTTGAGCAGATTATCAAGCGCGGCGGCAATATGGGCGTCAGCGAAATTGTGCTGGGCATGGCACACCGCGGGCGGCTGAATGTGCTCGCCAACGTGATGGGCAAGCCCTACACGGCGATTTTCCATGAGTTCAAGGGCGGATCATCCACGCCCGAAGAAGTCGAGGGTTCCGGTGATGTGAAGTATCACCTTGGTTCGTCGTCTGACCGGGAGTTTGACAACAACAAGGTCCACCTTTCGCTGACGGCCAATCCGTCTCATCTGGAGATCGTCGTTCCGGTGGTGCTTGGCAAGGCCCGGGCAAAGCAGGACCAGCTTGGCAAGGAGCGGTCAAAGGTCATGCCGCTGCTGATCCATGGAGATGCGGCGTTTGCCGGTCAGGGTGTGATTGCTGAATGCTTCGGCCTGTCGGGATTGAAGGGCCATCGGTCCGGTGGATCAATCCACTTCATCATCAACAATCAGATCGGCTTTACGACCAGCCCGATCTGGGCCCGTTCATCGCCATATCCGTCAGATGTGGCCAAAATGATTGAAGCGCCGATTTTCCATGTGAACGGCGATGATCCGGAGGCTGTTGTCTACGCGGCCAAGATTGCGACCGAGTTCCGGCAGACATTTGGCCATCCGGTGGTTATCGACATGTTCTGTTATCGCCGGTTTGGTCACAATGAAGCTGATGAACCCGCGTTTACCCAGCCTGTCATGTACCGGCGGATTGCAAAGCATGTGCCAGTGGCCCAGTTGTATGCGCAAAGGCTGGTGGCAGAAGGTACGATAACGGATGCCGAACATGCTGACATGAAGGCGACGTTCCGCAGCAGAATGGAAGGTGACTTCGAGGCTGCAGACAACTACAAGCCAAACAAGGCCGACTGGCTGGACGGGCGTTGGTCCGGCCTCACAACCACCCAGATAGACGATGATCCGCGCCGGGGGAAGACCGGTGTGGATGCCAAGAAGCTGAAAAAACTTGGCGAGCAGATGTACACTGTTCCCGGTGATTTCAATATTCACCGCACTTTGAAGCGGGTGATTGACAGCCGGATGAAGGTCATGAAGGCTGGTGTTGGCCTGGATTGGGCGACAGCTGAATCCCTGGCTTTTGCTACACTGCTGGAAGACGGAAACAAGGTCAGACTGTCAGGCCAGGATGTCGAACGCGGTACATTCTCTCAGCGGCACGCTGTGTGGATTGATCAAGAGACTGAACGCCGCTATGCGCCGCTGAAACACCTGAAGGGTGAAAAATCCAACGACTTTGAAATTATTAATTCAATGTTGTCGGAAGAAGCAGTGCTTGGTTTCGAGTACGGTTACACGCTGGCAGAACCGCAGACCCTGGTGTTGTGGGAAGCGCAGTTCGGTGACTTTGCCAATGGTGCCCAGGTCATTTTCGATCAGTTCCTGTCATCGGGTGAACGTAAATGGTTGCGGATGTCCGGACTGGTATGCCTGCTGCCTCATGGTTATGAAGGCCAGGGGCCGGAGCACTCTTCAGCGCGTTTCGAACGCTTCCTGCAGATGTGTGCCGAAGATAACATGCAGGTTGCCAACTGCACGACGCCTTCAAACTATTTTCATATTCTGCGCCGCCAGATGCACCGTGATTTCCGTAAACCACTCATTCTGATGACACCGAAATCACTTCTGCGGCACAAGAAATGCGTGTCGACACTGGATGAGATGGGGCTGGATTCCTCTTTCCACCGGGTGTTGTGGGACGATGCGCAAGTTCACGAGGATGCGCCCATCAAACTGCTGAAAGACGAGAAGATCCGCCGCGTGGTTCTGTGCACCGGCAAGGTCTATTATGATCTTTACGAAGAACGCGAGAAACGTGGCATAAACGACATCTATCTCATGCGCGTCGAACAGTTGTACCCGTTCCCGGCCAAGGCACTGGTGAATGAACTGTCGCGTTTCAAGGATGCTGAAATCGTGTGGTGCCAGGAAGAGCCGCAAAACATGGGTGCATGGACATTTATTCAACCTTATATGGAATGGGTCCTGAACCGGATTGAGGCAAAACATCGTCGTCCAAGCTATGCAGGCAGGCCTGCGTCGGCCTCGACGGCAACCGGACTGATGAGCCGTCATTTGAAAGAGCTGGCCAGGTTCCTTGATACGGCGCTTGGTGGGACGAAGGTGGGTTAGGGGGAGAGTTCACAGCTTTGGTTGCTACGCGATCTCCCAGCCTGATTGGTTTGTGTATCTCTGTTGCGGTCATGTTCCGACCGGACGGCAACAGTCTTTAAAGGACGGACGTGATGTCGAATGAAATCCGGGTGCCAACTCTGGGCGAATCCGTAACAGAAGCAACAATAGGTCAATGGTTCAAAAAACCCGGCGAGGCGATTGCCGCAGATGAGCCGCTGGTGGAACTGGAAACCGACAAGGTGACCGTTGAAGTACCCGCACCGGCCGCAGGCGTGATGGGCGAGATCCTGGTTCAGGAAGGCGATACGGTTGAAGTAGGTGCCCTGCTCGGCACCGTGGCTGAAGGTGATGGCGCCGCGCCGGCCAAACCGGCAGCGGCTGCCAAACCGGCTCAACCTGCAGCCGCACCTGCCGGTACCGAAGTCGGTGGCGGTGCTGCACCGGCTGTTGCAGCATCACCTTCTGCCGCCAAGATGCTGGCCGAGAACAAACTGTCTGCCGATCAGGTTTCAGGGTCTGGCAAGCGCGGCCAGGTGCTGAAGGGCGATGTGCTTGAAGCGCTTGAAAAGGGCACCAAGGCTCCTGCACAGGCGCCGGCTGAGCGGGCACCGTCTTCGGCGGTTGATGCGCCGCGTGAAGAGCGGGTGAAGATGACCCGCTTGCGCCAGACCATTGCGCGGCGCCTGAAAGATGCCCAGGACACCGCGGCTATGCTGACCACCTTCAATGAGGTGGACATGAGCGCGGTGATGGATCTGCGCAAGCGCTACAAGGAACTGTTCGAGAAGAAACACGGTGTGAAGCTGGGTTTCATGGGTTTTTTCACCAAGGCCGTGTGCCATGCGCTGAAAGAAGTACCGGCGGTTAATGCCGAAATTGACGGCACGGATCTCGTGTACAAGAATTTCTGCCATATCGGCGTGGCCGTGGGGACCGCCAAGGGGCTTGTTGTCCCCGTGGTGCGCAATGCCGACGCTATGTCGATTGCCGAGATTGAAAAGGACATTACCCGCCTCGGCGGCCTGGCGCGCGACGGTCAGCTTTCGATGGCGGACATGCAGGGCGGCACCTTTACCATATCCAATGGCGGCGTATATGGCTCGTTGATGTCAACGCCGATATTGAATGCGCCGCAATCGGGTATTCTGGGCATGCACAAAATCCAGGAACGCCCGATGGCGGTCAACGGTGAAGTGAAAATACGGCCGATGATGTATCTGGCACTGTCATACGATCACCGTATCGTGGACGGCAAGGAAGCCGTGACATTCCTGGTGCGGGTCAAGGATTCACTGGAAGACCCCGAGCGCCTTGTGCTTGATCTGTAAGGAACAAATCTCATGTACGATCTTGTTGTTATCGGCACAGGCCCCGGCGGCTATGTGGGTGCGATCCGGGCTGCCCAGCTGGGCATGAAGGTTGCTGTTGTTGAAAAACGCGCCGCCCACGGCGGTACCTGTCTCAATGTCGGCTGTATCCCGTCCAAGGCGCTGCTGCATGCATCGGAACTATTCGAAGAAGCCGGACACGGTTTCGGAAATATGGGCATCAAGGTGTCGGCACCCAAGGTCGACATGAAGCAGATGCTCAAGTTCAAGCAGGACGCCATCGACGGCAATACCAAGGGTATCGAGTTCCTGCTCAAGAAAAACAAGATCGACGCATTTCACGGCACCGGCAAAATTCTCGCTGCAGGCAAGGTTGAAGTGACGCCTGAAAAGGGTGATGCGCAAATCCTCGAGACCAGGAACATCTGCATTGCGACCGGTTCCGACGTGGCGCAGTTGCCGGGTATCGAGATCGACGAAAAGCAGGTCGTATCATCGACCGGCGCGCTGGAGCTCACCAAGGTGCCGGGTCATATGGTGGTGGTCGGTGCCGGCGTTATCGGACTGGAACTGGGGTCGGTCTGGCGCAGGCTGGGTGCCAAGGTGACCGTGGTTGAATTTCTTGATCACATCCTGCCGGGCACGGACAGCGAAGTTGCCAAGAAATTCCGCGTCATGCTGGGCAGGCAGGGCTTCCAGTTCAAACTCGGCTCCAAGGTTACCGGTGCCAAGACGTCCAAATCAGGCGTCAAGGTAACAATCGAACCGGCCAAGGGCGGTGATGCCGAAACCATTGATGCGGATATCGTTCTGGTGGCAATCGGCCGGGTGCCCTATACCGACGGGCTGGGACTGGAAGAGGCAGGCGTTGCGGTTGACGAGCGCAAGCGTGTGGTGGTCGATGATCATTTTGCCACCAATGTGCCGGGCATATTCGCCATCGGAGACGTGGTGCGCGGTGCAATGCTGGCGCACAAGGCCGAAGAAGAAGGCGTCGCGCTGGCCGAACTGCTGGCCGGTCAGGCAGGCCATGTGAACTATGGCATCATTCCCGGTGTGGTCTACACTTATCCTGAAGTGGCGTCTGTCGGGAAAACCGAGGATGAGCTCAAGGCTGAGGGCGTCGCATACAAGTCAGGTTCGTTCCCGTTCATGGCGAACGGCCGCGCCAAGGCCAACCAGACCACCGACGGATTTGTGAAGGTTCTGGCGGATGCCAAGACTGATCAGGTTCTGGGTGTCCACATTCTCGGCCCCATGGCCGGTGAGCTGATCCATGAATGCGCCGTGCTGATGGAATTTGGCGGATCTGCCGAAGACCTTGCACGCACCTGCCATGCCCATCCCACACTTTCGGAAGCGGTCAAGGAAGCGGCACTGGCGACAGACAAGCGCGCCATTCATTCATAGATCGAATTTGATCTGGTACTAGGTTTCCGGCATAAGCCTGCTGCCGTCAATCATGCGCATGTAACTGAAAGGTGTCGGGTCGACCACCGGCGATTTACCGGTGACAATGTCTGCCATCAGCTTGCCGGCACCGGGTCCGATGCCGAAGCCATGACCTGAGAAACCGGTTGCCAGAAACAGGCCGGGTATCCTGTCGATACCGGATATGACCGGCACGGCATCGGGTGTTACATCAATTATGCCCGCCCACTTGCTGGTGATCTTTACACCTTTGAACTCAGGATGATCTCTGGCCAGTTCGCTCAGGCACTCGTCGAGCACCCAGTCGACAGGTTTCGGGTCAAGCACGCGGACCTTTTCAAACGGCGATACTTCATCCAGCGACCAGCGTGAAGCCAGCATGGCTTCGGAGAAAAAGCGCTTGCCGAACCGTAGTTTCAGATTGGGCCATTCGGCGCGCAGTGCCGGCAGGAATGGCCTCATATACCTGAATGAAGCAGGGATGATGTCGGATACCGTTACGGCATTGTGGGCGATGGTGTATCCACCATCTGCACGTTTGCGAACGGCATACTTTCCGCCGGCAAATGACGTCGCATAGGGCAAGTCCAGGGGCTCGGTTGCCTGCACATTGGATAAGGTGATGAGTTGCGGCAGATCCAGCCCGAGATTGCCCATAAACCGCCTTGACCATGCGCCGCCGGCATAGACGGCAGATGAGCACCTGACGAAACCGCGCTCGGTCATGACACCGGACACCTTTCCGGCTTCGGTTTCGATGCCGCGAACAGCCCAGCCGGTGAAAATTCGTGCGCCTTTGTCGCGCGCGGCCTGTGCGATGGCAGGTGCTGCACTTTGCGGCTCGGCACGTCCGTCGCTTTCGGTGTAGAGCGCGCCTGCAAACCGGGCGCTGGCGCCGGGTACCAGCCCGTCGAGTTCGGCGCCGCGCACAATGCGGGAGTTGACCTGAAACGGCCGGGCGTTTTTCGCTGCCCAGGCCTCGCGCTGCTCAAGGCCTTTTTCGTCTGTTTCCATGTAGGCGATGCCGCATTGGGTAAAGCCCGTTTCGGACCCGGTGCGATGGTTCATGCCGCGCCACAGGCGAAGCGATTCCACGATCAGCGGCATTTCCCTGCTGTCACGGCCCATTTGCCGGCACCAGCCCCAGTTGCGTCCGGATTGTTCTCCGGCAATGCGGCCCTTTTCAAAAAGCGCTACCTTGAGGCCGCGCTCGGCAAGCTCCAGCGCCGTGCAGGTGCCAATGATGCCGCCACCGATGACGACAACATCAACGGTGTCAGGCAGGTCGGTATCGGAGTCGATAAATTCGGGTAACGGCAGCATGACGGCGCGAGCATATGGTTGTCCCCGGCGGGTTGCCAAGCGAATTTGGAAAACCGTCAACCGGCGCGTGGATGCGCCTTGTCATATTGCGACAACAGATGCTCACGATCGACGCCGGTATAGACCTGCGTGGTCGACAGGCTGGCATGACCCAGCAGTTCCTGAATGCTGCGAAGATCCGCACCGTCACCTAGCAGGTGGGTGGCAAATGAATGGCGAAGAGCGTGCGGTGTTGCGGTGTCAGGCAGGCAGAGGGCTGCGCGCAGTTTCTGCATCAGGAGCTGAATGTTGCGGGCGTTTAGCCGGCGGCCCTGCTTGCCGATGAACAAGGGACCCTTCGGGTCGAGTCCGGGGGTTAAATCCATATAGCGTTGCACGGCCTCGCCGGCTGCCGGCAAAACCGGTACGAGCCGCGTCTTGCTGCCCTTGCCGACAATACGCAACACATCGTCATTGGGCGGCACCGGCGCTTCATTGCGGTTGAGGTTCAGGGCTTCGGAAATGCGCAGGCCACAACCGTACAGCAGCATCAGCACAGCCGTATCGCGCGCGACGATCCATGGTTCACCATTGCCGGATACGCTGCTTGCAGTGAGGTCCATGGTCTTTCTTGCAGCATCTGCATTCAGCGGTTTTGGAATGGCGTGGGGCAGCTTGGGTGAGCGAAGTGTCGCCACGGCCGGATTGCGTAGAATGCCTTCATTGTCGAACCAGCGATACAGTGTGCGGATGGCGGACAGTTGCCGGGCCATGGTGCGGCTTTCAATGCCGGTTTTTCGCCGGGCAGCCATGAAGGCGCGAAAATCCAGCGGCTTGAGTGTCTCCAGATCGCTCAAGGATGCAGGCGAGCCCAGATGGTCAGCCAGGAAGGCGGTGAACTGGCTGATATCGCGGATATAGGCATCCAGTGTATGCGGGCTCACCTGTTTTTCAACATGCAGATGCCCGACCCACGCGGCGATTTTTGCAGCAGCGTCGGCGGCAGCGTGGAACCGGATTACCTGGTTGGTGGATTTCATACCCTGACAATTTAACCACAGGTGGTTAACGCGGCACTGATGATGTTGCGAATTTTTTGATCAGGGCGCTTTGTTCGTGTGAAGCAGACGAGTACGAGAACTTATACCAACGGAAGTAATTATTGACCCGTTTGATGGAGTCAAATCCGGCCATTCTGGCAGGCGCCGTGCGCAGCGCGATGCTGGTCGCATCGGGTAAGCGCGGCAACGCACCAGATGGGCGGATTTGGCCCACAAGATCAGGATGATTT
>JAHEFB010000015.1 GCA_024640405.1 Alphaproteobacteria bacterium
CCTAGAGCATAATTCACTAAATTGGAATCGTTTGACCGGTTTTCTGCGTTTGCTGGCAAGGCAGGGTTCCCGCCGTGGTCTGGTAGACCACGAGGGAGCCATAACGCAGTCCAGCGGGCGCAGAAAACTGGCCACTGGTGGGTCAAATCAGCCCATCGGCGTTGTTGCAAAGCTTGCCCGATGCCCCACATCGCGCTTCATTTTGCGCCTTGCCGAATGAACCGATTTGAACCCATCAAACGGTTTCAATTTAGTGAATTATGCTTGTCATATGCCTTTTTTCAACTGGGCTTATAGCCTGGATCCAGGAATACTTTATGCTCCATCCGCTTCTGAGCTGCTTGGCAGGCCGCGTTCGCGATAGGGTGTCCTGGAGTAATAGGCGCGGTAGCATTTTGAAAAATGCGACGGCGATGAAAATCCGCAGGCCAGTGCCACATTGATCACCGACATGCTGGTCTGCAGCAACAAAGAGCGCGCCTTTTTCAGGCGCAGTTCCAGGTAATAGCGTTTTGGCGAACGGTCCAGATAGCGCCGGAACAACCGTTCAAGCTGACGTGTCGACAGACCGGCTTCCTTCGCCAGCAGGCTGGGTGACAGCGGGTCTTCCAGATTGTTTTCCATTTGCTCGATGATGCCGACCATCTTGGGATGACGCGCGCCGATACGGGCCGGTAGCGACATGCGCTGGTGTTCGCCGGGTTGCCGGATAGGGGAATGCAAAATGTTTTCAGCGACAGCCGATGCGAGCATGGCTCCGTGTTGCGCCGAAATCAGCGACAGCATCATGTCCAGCGCAGAGGTGCCACCAGCTCCGGTGAAGCGGTCACGATCCACCTCGAACAAGGCCGACGTCACATTGATATCGGGAAACTCCTCCATGAAGCCCGGCTGGTTTTCCCAGTGAATGGTGCAGGTATACCCGTTGAGTAACCCGGCCATGGCGAGCAATTGTGCTCCGGTGCACACGGCACCGATATCGGTACCTCGCCGGGCCTGTTTGCGCAGCCAGTTGAACAGGGGCTTGTCGCCGTAGCGGTGAACATTGGTTCCGCCGCAGACAATGACCGTTGCATGCTCCGGGATGGTGTCCAGGGCGCCGTCAGCAACCAGCGTGATTTCGCTGGATGCCATCACCGGTGCGCCATCGGTTGAATGAATTGACCAGTTGTAGAGTTGTTTTTCAGACAGCCTGTTGGCCATGCGAAGCGGATCGATTATCGAGGTTACCGGCAACAGGGTGAACTCCGGCACAAGAACCAGGGCGATGCGCATCGGCAAATCTCTTGATTTGTCCCCGAACATGGGCCTCAGGCTCTCCTCGATTTGTGAGTGGTGGCGAGGCGGGATTCAGTCAGTCCATTTTCCTGTCCTGAACCACTACTGACGGCAGGCGCAGACCGCATTGCGTGAAAAGGCGTCGCATCCGTCACCACCAAGTCGCAAAATCCATGCCCGTCTAAAGACAAATAACGCATGATCTGCAGCTATCTGCTTATGAGGACCACGTCAATGGCTATCGCACCGCAATCAATCAATCCGGTCGCCGGAAATCAATCTGCCACGAGTGCTTTCCTGCGCAACATGACGCTTGAAATTACGCCGCGTCAGATCGAGAAACTGCCACTGATTGCGCAGAATGCGGCATCCGGAACCCACGTTTTTGTGGCCCTTGTAGACCCATCCCACCTGGACGACCAGATCGCGGCGATGGGGGAAATCAGAAAATCCGGGCTTGAACCGGTCCCTCACATTCCGGCACGGTTTGTTCGCGACGAGGACGATCTCAAACGCCGGGTAGAGCGATTGGCGAAGTCCGGCGACGTAACACGGTACCTTGTGCTGGGTGGTGGGGCGCCTGAACCGATTGGTGATTACCATTGTGCCCTGCAACTGATGGAAACCGGTGTTTTTGAGGCCAACGGTGCCAAGGCACTGGGTGTCGCCGGTCATCCTGAGGGCAATGCGGACATCTCCAGGGTGCACGGCGAGGCTGTGCTGATGCAGGCTTTGACTGAAAAACAGGCCTATATCAGGGACGCCGGTCTGGAAGGATTTATCGCCACACAATTCCTGTTTGAAGCACAACCGGTTGCAGTCTGGGCTAGGAATTTGCGTGAAAACGGTATCGATCTGCCAGCCTTAATCGGTATTCCCGGTCCTGCATCCATCAAGACGCTTGCCAGGTATGCTGCGGTTTGCGGTGTCGGAAACTCGGCCAGGTTCATCCGCAAGCAGGCCCTGAACATCACCAAACTGCTGTCGGTTTCAACGCCCGACAAATTCATTGATGATCTGGCCGACATCCACTCAACCAGCCCGGAGCTGAAGGTTGTCGGACCGCACATGTATCCGTTTGGCGGTTTCGACAAATTGTTCGACTGGCTGTCGTCGTATCCGAGATAGCCATCGGAACCGTGGTTGGGTTGTCGAACTGCACCTGCTAGATTGGCAGCCGGGACAGCGTTACCGCTGGCAGTTTTGAGGACTTATGGCGAACAACAAACTCAGGGTTGGCATTCTGTTTGGAGGAAAGTCCGCAGAGCACGAAGTGTCACTTCAATCGGCCAAGAATGTCGCTGACGCAATTGACAGGGATAAATTCGACGTTGTCCTGATCGGCATCGACAAGTCCGGTCAATGGCTGCTTCCGGACCAGTCGCATTTCCTGCTCGATGCAGCCGATCCAAAACTCATAAAGCTCAATAGTGAAAACAGGGAAAGCGTGGCACTGGTGCCGCAAGGAGGCGGTGGGCTCAGCAATCTGTCGGCTGGTGGAACTCATTCTGCAATCGATGTTGTTTTCCCGATTCTCCACGGCCCCTTTGGAGAGGACGGAACCGTTCAGGGGTTGTTGAAGCTTGCCGGAGTGCCGTTCGTCGGTTCCGGTGTGCTTGGTTCCGCAGCCGGCATGGACAAGGATGTCATGAAACGATTGCTGCGTGATGCGGGCATCCCGGTTGCCAGATCCTTGACCTGCAGGCATGGCGATGTTCCCGACTTCGAAGCCATTTCAACTGAAATCGGCCTGCCGTTGTTTGTCAAGCCAGCCAATATGGGCTCATCGGTCGGCGTTCATAAGGTCTCCGACCAGGACACCTTCGCCCAGGCCGTCCGGGATGCATTTGACTACGACACGAAAATTCTGATCGAGGAATTCATTGATGGCCGTGAGCTCGAATGTGCGGTTTTGGGCAATCTGCAACCGCAAGCCTCTGCAGTAGGCGAGATCAAACCCAGTCACGATTTTTATTCCTACGAAGCCAAGTACATTGACGAGCACGGGGCGGGGCTGGAAATCCCTGCCGATATTCCAGACAGTGTCAGCACCCGAATTCGGGAACTGGCCGTCCAGACATTTCAGACGCTTGATTGCGAGGGTCTCGGCCGTGTGGATTGCTTCTTGAAGAGCAACGGCGAGATCGTCGTGAACGAGATAAACACAATGCCGGGATTCACAAAGATCAGCATGTACCCGCAACTGTGGGAGGCCAGCGGTATTTCCTATACCGACCTGATAACCAAACTGATTGAACTGGGCCTGGAACGCTTCGAGCGGGAGCGGAAACTGAAAACGTCGTTCTAGACTCTGGGCCTGAAACCTTCATCAGTTTTCCCGGCAGATGATCATGTCTGCTGCGTTGCCGAAGCAACACTAATCCGAGTGTGCCTTGAACAACCCGATTGTCGCTGCCGGTTTCGCAGTCGCCCTGATCCATTTCCATGTGTAGTCCGCATATGAGCGGAACACATAGATGTCGACGGTGCGGGGCTTGTCCGACACGATGTGGGCAAGTGCGGCAATTTCGGCGAACATCAGCCGGCGCACCAGCCCGGCCTTGTATTCCGGCAGGGTAAAGTCGACGGACGAGCCCTTCATCAGTACTTCAAGCGTATCGTCACCCTGCAACCGAATGATGGCGCGGGCGTCGCTGACATCTACGCTCAGCGAATGAAGACTGTCGAGATTCCTGCGGAGATCATCAATCAAACCGTCGGTCTTGTCGCGCGGACAGCAGACCAGCCACTGGTCAATCGACAACCACAATATTGTCACCTCGCCCTTGCTTGCGACGCTGCGTGGCTTGAGCGGCAGTTCAACACCCAGTGCAGCTTTTGCAGCCTGCCTGAATTTTGCCGACCCTGCCTCGCCGCGCAGGTCAATCATGCCGCGATCGGAAATTTCGCTGATGGAAATGCTCAGGTTCGACGCGTCATCATGACCGTCAAGATGGCCAAGCGGACTGGTGTGGATTGCTTCAGACATTCTGCCGTTTCCCTTCTGCATCGAGGAACACCGGTGACACAATTGTCGCTTCGACCACCTTGCCGCCGTCAAGCGGGAACGAGAGCGTTTCTCCCATCCTGTTCGGGCCGTCTTCAATCAGCGCCATGGCGATGGACCGCTGCAATGTCGGGCTGAAATAGCTGGATGTCACATGCCCTATCATATTCATCGGCGGTGCCGATTTGACTTCTTCAACCGCATAGGCACCGTCCGGCAAGACTTCCTGCGGGTCCGTGGTGAGCAATCCGACCAGTTGCTTGCGGCCTTCGGATACCAGGAAAGCCTGGCTCAGCGAACGTTTGCCGATGAAATCATCCTTCTTTTTGGATACTGCCCAGCTCAGTCCGACGTCATGTGGCGTCACGGTACCGTCTGTTTCGTCACCAATGACGATGAAACCCTTTTCGGCGCGCAGAACGTGCAATGCCTCGGTGCCGTAGGCCGAGATACCCTCGCTCTCGCCGGCCTGCATCAGTGTGTCCCACAGACCGCGCCCATAGCCGGCGGGCGTGGCAATTTCATAGGACAGCTCACCGGAAAAACTGATGCGGAATATCCGGACCGGATAACCGGCCAGTTTGCCTTCACGATAGCTCATGAACTCGAAGGCCTCTGGCGACAGGTCAATATCGCTGTCGAGCTTGTCGAGTACCGCGCGCGCGCCGGGTCCGGCAATGGCAAATTGCGACCATTGCTCGGTCACCGGAGTGACGAATACTTTCAGTGACGTCCACTCGGTTTGCAGCCATTCTTCCAGCCAGGCCACGATGTTGTCGGCACCACCGGATGTCGTATGCATCAGATAGTGATCGTCGCCCAGCCTGACCGTGACACCGTCGTCCATCAAAAAACCCATCTCGCTCATCATCAGGCCGTACCGGGCCTTGCCGATTTTGAGGGTTGAGAACATGTTGGTGTAGACAAGGTCGAGCAGTTTGGCCGCATCCGGTCCCTTGATCTCGATTTTTCCAAGCGTGGATGCATCGAGCAGGCCCACCTTGTTGCGTACCGCCAGAATTTCCCGGTTGATGGCGTCCTGTTTGCTCTCGCCGCCTGCGGGATAACAATAGGCCCGTCGCCACTGTCCAACCGGCTCCCAGGTTGCTCCCTGCTGCTTGTGCCAGTCGAAAATTGCCGTACGTCGGATGGGCAGGAACAGTTCCCCCTTCTTGGTACCGGCAATGGAGCCGAACGAGTAGGGCGTATAGGGCGGACGGAATGTCGTGGTTCCGATTTCCGGAATGCGCTTGCCAGTGGCGTCTGAAATAATGCCAAGACCGTTGATATTCGAGGTCTTGCCCTGGTCGGTAGCCATGCCAAGGGTCGTATACCGCTTGGTGTGTTCGACAGATTCATAGCCTTCTCGTTGGGCCAGTTCCAGGTCCGCTGCCGTTACATCGTTCTGGAAGTCGATGAAATGCTTGTTGCCTTCATTGTATGTGCCGGTGGCCGGCGCAAACCAGATCGGTTGAATTGGTCCGGCGCTTTGCGACCTGATGGTTGGTCGCTTCGAACTATTCGCAAGTTTGCCCCCAAGTGCTCTTGCCGCCGCCTCACCTCCGGCAAGGCCTTCTTCAACGCAGGTCTCCAGATCAAAAGTACCATTGGCACTGCCAACAACCATGATTGGATCGCTGTGCCTGTCCGGCCGGAAACTCTGGATGGTGTCATCGAATTTCAGCTTGCCGCCATTGTGGCACCACAAATGCGCCACCGGGTTGTAGCCGCCGGAAACAGCCACAAAGTCACAGTCGACCCGCTCTTCATTCACCACCCGGCCACGGCCGGCCGAATAGGGGGCCACCTTGACTGCAACGATCTCCTTGCCACCGGACTGGGTCTCAACGCCGGCAATTGCCGAACCTGTCTGCACGTTGAGGCCTGCCTCGCGAGCAGCCTCCACCAGGGTTGAACCGGCATCTTTTCGCACGTCGATGATCCGGCTGACGGCAACGCCTGCCTCGTGCAGTTTCAGTGCCGTCAGGTAGCCATCGTCATTGTTGGTGAATATCACTCCGTTCATGCCCGGCGAAGTCGCATAACGTTCAATCATGCCACGGGCCGCCGACGCCATCATGATGCCGGGCCGATCGTTATTGGCAAACGCGATAGGGCGTTCCAGTGCGCCGGAGGCGATGATGATCTGGCCCGCTCTGATTTTCCAGAGCCGGTGACGCGGAGCGCCTTTGGTCAGCATGTCCGGATCATGATCTGCCACCCGCTCGGCAGCCAGGACATAATTGTGGTGATAGTGACCGACCACGGTTGTGCGGGTCAGCACATGACAATTGCCGGATTTTTGGAATTCGGCATGGCGTGCGGCAATCCAGTCTGTCTGGCTGAGGCCATCTATATCACCGGCAGAAATGTCAGCCATGCCGCCGAGCATGGGGTTCTCATCTGCCAGCATGACACGTTTGCCGGACGCAGCGGCTGCATGAGCTGCTGCAACACCCGCAACGCCACCGCCAACCACGAGGACATCCACATGGACATGCATTTGTTCGTAAGTGTCCGGGTCCTGTTCGCGCGGTGCTTCTCCCAGGCCTGCCGCGTTGCGGATAAACGGCTCGTATACGCTTTCCCAGAACCTGCGCGGCCACATAAAGGTCTTGTAGTAAAAACCACCGGGCAAAAATCGCGAGAGCTTGTTGTTGATGATACCGATATCGAAATCCAGGCTCGGCCAGCGGTTTTGGCTGGTCGCGACCAGCCCGTCATAGAGTTCCACCTGAGTTGCGCGCAGGTTTGGTTCCTTGCGGCCCGCCTCACCCACTCCTATCAGCGCATTCATCTCTTCGGCGCCGAGGCCGATCAGGCCGCGCGGGCGGTGATACTTGAAACTGCGGCCCATCACCTTGCGTCCGCTCGCAAGAACGGCGGATGCAACCGTGTCGCCTGCAAATCCGGTCATCTTCACACCGTCAAAGCTGAATGAGATCTGGCGTGACCGGTCGATACGTGAGCCGCTGGCGGCCTTTTCGGGAAGTCTGTAGGGTTTGCCGGTCATGACTTCTTCGCCTTTGCTGGAGCGGCTTTACGTGCAGCAGTTTTCCTGGCCGGGGTATTCTTCGCTGCGGTTTTTTTGGCAGCGGGCGTGGCTGCGGTGGCCTGTTTGAAGAACTCGGCCCAGTGGCCGCTGGCCTGTCTTATCACGTCGGCAGGCGGCAGCTCGGTTATGCCGTAATAAGCCTTGAATTCCATCGAAGCCGTATCCCGTGCCGCATGGAACCACTTGCCGCATCCGCGGTCGCACCGCCAGCGCTCAAAGTGCAGGCCCCTGGGGTTGAACCGCATGAACAGATAATCGCGCTGTTCACTGTCTGTGACGTTGGCCGGGTCAGATGTCGCCGGGCGGGCAATGTGAGCCTGCCCACCACAGTGGAAATCCGTTTCGTCACCTTCAATCCCGCAGACCGGGCAATGAACAATCAGCATGGTTTCGATCCTA
Organism: Alphaproteobacteria bacterium; assembly: GCA_024640405.1. Lineage (GTDB taxonomy): Bacteria > Pseudomonadota > Alphaproteobacteria > Rhizobiales > Aestuariivirgaceae > Anderseniella. The sequence continues at coordinate 7,740 of JAHEFB010000015.1, forward strand.
GTGAGCTACGGCTGCAGAAACGCTTTCGTCAATGAAGCGGCCTTCAGTAAAGCGGTTAAGTCCAAACGGTTCGGCAATTGGATGTGGCCGGTCGTTGGCAATGGTGTCAGCGAACACGAAGCCCGAGCCGGGAATGGATTTCCATCCACCTGTTCCCCAGCCGCAATTCACGAAAAGCCCGGAGACATCGGTCTTGCCGATGATTGGCGAGCGATCGCCGGTCATGTCAACAATGCCGCCCCATTGCCGCAACATGCGCAGCCGCGAGATGATCGGGAAGGTCTCAACCAGTGCTGACACGGTGTGTTCAATAGCCGGGAACGAGCCGCGCTGCGAATAGTTGTTGTACGGGTCCGCCCCTCCGCCAATGACCAGTTCGCCCTTGTCTGACTGGCTCATGTATCCGTGCACGGTATTTGCCATAACGACGCAGTCGATGACCGGCTTGATGGGTTCTGATACCAGTGCCTGCAGGCAGACACTTTCCATCGGCATACGCACTCCAGCCATTTCCATGATGTTTGACGTGTGGCCTGAGGTGACTACGGCAACTTTCTTCGCGCGAATGGTGCCGCGTTTGGTTTCGACGCCGGTTATCTTGTCGCCTGAACGCATCATGCCGGTGACTTCGCAATTCTGGATGACATCCACGCCCATATCGTCGATAGCCCGCGCATAGCCCCACGCAAGCGCGTCATGGCGGCCGGTGCCGCCGCGCGGCTGGTAGTAGGCCCCAAGAATGGGGTATCGAGCATCCGGGCTGTCGTTGATGATCGGCACAATGCGTTTGACCTCAGATGCATCGACCATTCTGCAGTCGAGGCCGGCCAGGCGGTTGGCATGTGCGGTGCGCCTGAATGCCCGCAATTCATGCTCGGTCTGACACAGCATCAGCACGCCGCGCGGCGAGAACATCAGGTTGTAATTCAGGTCCTGAGAAAGTGTTTCATACAACGAACGCGCCAGTTCATAGATGGCGATAGAGGGATCCCGCAGGTAATTGGAGCGAATTATGGTTGTGTTCCGCCCGGTATTGCCGCCGCCAAGCCAGCCTTTTTCAATAACCGCCATGTTGGTTACGCCGTGGTTCTTGGCAAGATAATAGGCCGTCGCAAGCCCATGACCGCCGGCGCCCACAATTACGACATCATATTCGTCCTTTGGGTCGGGACTGCGCCACACTCGCTCCCAATCCTTGTGATAGTTGAGGGCGTTTTTTGCCAGCGAGAATATCGAATAACGTTTCATGGGTGGTCTTCCAAACAGGTTCTCAACATATGTTGAGCCAGATTGATGCCAAAGGAGCCGAGCGCAATCTAGCAAACTGCCTTGAGGATCACCAAATGATTGCGACATTCGGACCCGGAAGTGCGACACTGCTGCACTGCACGCAGGGCACTTTGACGTTAGACTCGCTGTTTCGTGAGTTGAATTGCTGTCGGCGCCATTGCTAAGTGGTTATATGTTGTTGTGGATTTCATTTGCCGTATTGACGGCTCTGGTTTTGCTGGCGCTGCTGTCGCCATTGCGTACCCGCGTCCGGGATGAAGACGCCGGGCGGGCCTCTTTTGATCTTGCGGTATACCGTGATCAATTGTCTGAACTTGAACGCGACCAGAAGGCTGGCCTGATTCCCGACTCTGAAGCGGATGCCGCTCGCAACGAGGTTTCGCGGCGTATTCTGGCTGCTCAGTCAGAACTTGCTTCAAAGGAGGAGGTTGCACGGCCGGTACCGGCCTGGCTGTCAGTTGCAACCGTGATCGCTGTTCCGGCTATCGCACTGGGTGGTTACATGATGATCGGCCGCCCCGACCTGCCGTCCCTACCCCTGCAGGCGCGCATCGACGCTGCCGTTGCCAATCAGGATATGGCTGCCATGGTGCGCCAGGTGGAAAAGCATCTGGAGCAGAAACCCAATGATGCGCGTGGCTGGGCGGTGCTGGCACCTGCTTACAAACGCATTGGCAGACTTAATGATGCGGCCAACGCATATCGCAAAGCGCTGGCCTTGTCCGGCCCAGACCCGGATCTGATGACCGACATGGGGGAAAGCCTGGTGCTGGCCAACAATGGTCTGGTCAGCAACGAGGCGCAGGAGGTTTTCGAAGCGGTGCGGAAGGCCGCGCCAAAACACATGAAGGCGCGGTTTTATTTAGCTCTTGCCCTGCAGCAGGAGGGCAAGACGGCTGATGCTCTTGCCGGCTGGAATGCCATGCTTGCCGAAAGTTCACCGGATGCTCCCTGGCGCTCCGCGGTCGAGCAGCAGATCAGTTCTGCCGGAGGTCAATTGCCCAAGGGACCGGCTCTGACCGAAGAGCAGATTCAACAGGGCCAGCAGATGAGTGCCACCGACCGCACAGCGATGATACGGTCCATGGTTGAAGGTCTGGATGAGCGCTTGGCGGCAGATGGTTCGGACATTGACGGTTGGCTTCGGCTTATCCGGGCACGCATGGTGCTTGGCGACAAGGAAAAGGCGACCGACGCACTTAATCGGGCCTCCGAAGCCCTCAAGAACGACCAACAGGCGGTTACCCAACTGGAGGAAGCCCGCAAGGCGCTCGGACTATGACTGCAATGACAGGATACAAGTGACATGGCGATGACGCGAAAGCAGCAACGAGGAGCATTGATCGGTGCCGGTCTTGGCGCCCTTGGCCTTGCCGCAGGCTTGATCCTGTATGCCCTGTCCGACACCATAACCTTTTTCTACACCCCCACGGATGTCGTCGAAAAGGGTGTGCAGCCTGGAACCCGCTTCCGGTTGGGAGGACTGGTGGCAGACGGTTCTATTGTCCGCGGTCAGGGCAAGACAGTGTCGTTTACGGTAACAGACACGGCCGGTACAATGCCTGTAACCTATGTGGGTATCTTGCCCGACCTGTTCCGCGAAGGGCAGGGGGTTATTGCGGAAGGTGTGCTGGACGCAGGTGGCAGTTTTAGAGCCGACACGGTGCTGGCCAAGCATGACGAAAACTACATGCCCCGCGAAGTGGCTGACGCGTTGAAGGAAAAAGGCGTCTGGCAACAAAGTGACAAACCGGCAAAAGAAGGTACCCAATGACCCCTGAAATTGGCCAGTTCGCGCTTGTTCTAGCGTTTGTCACCGCGATTTACCAGTTTGCCGTCCCCATGTATGGAGCCTGGCGCGGTGACAGCCGTCTTATGGCGGTGGCGCCGCCGGCGGCCCTGTTGCAGTTCGGCCTCATCGCCCTGTCGTTCGGATGCCTGACATGGTCTTACATCACATCGGATTTTTCGGTTGAGAATGTCGTGCGAAACTCGCATTCCGACAAACCGCTGATATACAAGATCTCCGGGGTCTGGGGTAACCATGAAGGCTCCATGTTGCTGTGGGTCATGGTGCTGGCACTGTTCGGGTCTGCTGTTGCGGCATTTGGCAGAAACCTGCCGCCAAGCCTGAAAGCCCGCGTAATTTCAGTACAGGGGTCAATTTCTATCGCTTTCCTGTCGTTTATCCTGCTGACGTCCAATCCGTTTAACCGTCTCGATCCGGCACCAATTGAGGGCCAGGGGTTGAATCCGATCCTGCAGGACCCGGCTCTGGCCATTCATCCGCCGCTCCTCTACTGCGGCTATGTTGGTTTATCTATCGCATTTTCCTTTGCAATCGCGGCCCTGATTGAAGGTAAGGTCGATGCAGCCTGGGCGCGTTGGGTGAGGCCGTGGACGCTGGCGGCGTGGATGTTCCTGACATCCGGCATCATATTGGGGTCCTGGTGGGCCTATTACGAACTTGGCTGGGGCGGATGGTGGTTCTGGGATCCGGTTGAAAACGCCTCGTTCATGCCCTGGCTGATCGCGACGGCCCTGTTGCATTCGGCCATTGTCGTTGAAAAACGCAATGCTCTGAAGGTGTGGACTATCCTGCTGGCAATACTGGCATTTTCGCTGTCCCTGGTAGGCACTTTCCTGGTGCGGTCCGGCGTACTGACCTCGGTTCATGCATTTGCCGTTGATCCGGCCAGAGGTGTCTATGTGCTCGGCATCCTGTGTGTGTTCATTGGCGGCGCACTGACGCTGTATGCATGGCGGGCGCCGACGATCAAAACCGGCGGCCTGTTTGCGCCGATCAGCCGGGAAGGCGCGCTGGTTGTAAACAACTTGCTGCTGACGGCCGCCTGTGCGGCGGTGTTCATCGGGACACTGTATCCTTTGGTGCTGGAATCAATTACCGGAGCAAAAATCTCTGTCGGTCCGCCGTACTTCAACCTGACCTTCGGTCCGCTGATCTTGCCGCTTCTGCTGCTGGTGCCCGTCGGGCCGATGATGTCCTGGAAACGGGCTGATATGTGGGCGGCCATCCAGCGCCTCTGGGCAGCAGCCGTTGTAGCTCTGGTCGTGGCTGTCGCGGCCATGGCGTGGCAGTGGCGCGGCCCCTGGCTGGCACCGCTCGGTGCAGCACTTGGCGCCTGGCTGATTGCCGCCAGTGTTCAGGAAATGCTCAACCGGGCGAAATTTGCATCGGTTCCGTTTGCAGTTGCCCTGGCACGCCTCAAAGGCCTGCCTGGCGCAGCCTGGGGCATGATGATCGCTCATGCCGGTGTCGGGGTCATGGTCATCGGCATTGTCGGCATCACGTCCTGGAAGCAGGAAATAGTGACGGTGCTGAAGCCGGGTGAAACTCAGGAAATCGGCGGCAGAACGGTGACCTTCATCGGCGAAAATCCTGTGACCGGACCGAACTATACGGCTGACAGAACCCGGTTCCGGATTTCGTCCGGAGGCGTTGAAGTGTCTGAAATTTGGTCGGAAAAACGCATATTCAAACCGTCCAACCAACCGACCACGGAAGTTGGTATCGAACCGTTCCTTGATGGCGATCTGTATGTGGTCGCCGGCGATCGTGCTGCGGACAATGGTCGCACAGTCAGGTTCTATTTCCATCCGCTTGTCTGGATGATCTGGCTCGGTGCGGCATTGATGTTCCTGGGCGGATGTTGCTCGATTTTCGACCGCCGCTACCGCGTCGGAGCACCGAAAAAGGCAAAAATTCCTGTCACCCAGCCTGCGGAGTAAAATCTTATGTTGCGCCGCCTCGTCATTGCAATTGCCTTCATACTGGCAACACTGCCCGCTGCGTTTGCCGTGCAGCCGGATGAAATACTGAGTGATCCGGCTTTGGAGGCGCGTGCACGTGTGTTGTCGGCGCAATTGCGGTGTCTTGTGTGTCAGAACCAGTCGATTGATGACAGCGATGCGCCGTTGGCCAGGGATTTGCGTGTGTTGATCCGGGAACGCCTGGTCCAGGGTGAATCAAATGCCCAGGTGGTCGATTACCTTGTGTCGAGGTATGGCGAGTTTGTGTTGCTGAAGCCCCGCCTCAACTCCCGCACATTGTTGCTGTGGGGCGGTCCGTTCGCGATCCTGTTGATTGGAGCGGTGATGTTGTTCCTGCGCAGGCGTAAAGGTTCACGCCTTGCAATACCGGAACAGGCGCTGTCGGCTGAAGAACAGGCCCGCCTCGACGATATTCTCAATCCGAAGGAGTAATCTCATGGCCGTCAAGTCGGTGCGGATTGAGTTTCCCGGTTCGCAGGGCGGCATGCTGGCAGCGCGACTGGATACGCCAAACGGAGCCGTAAGGGGTTATGCGCTTTTTGCGCATTGCTTTACCTGTTCGAAAGATGTCTTCGCCGCCAGCCGGATTGCTTCTTCCCTGGCAGGGCACGGCATCGCCACCCTGCGGTTTGACTTTACCGGTCTTGGTGCCAGCGAGGGTGAGTTTGCCAACACCAACTTCTCGTCCAATGTAGCCGACCTGCTAGCGGCGGCAAGCTGGCTGCGCGAAAATCATGCAGCACCGGAACTGCTGATTGGCCATAGCCTGGGAGGCGCTGCCGTTTTGGCTGCTGCCGGCGACATCGCGGAACTCAAGGCAGTGGCAACAATCGGAGCCCCGTCCGATGCCGATCACGTGGTGCATAATTTTCACGCCAGTCTCGACACCATCGAAACCAGCGGTCAGGCCACGGTGTCATTGGCCGGTCGCGAGTTTACCATCAAGAAGCAGTTTTTGGACGATGTAAGGGGGGCCAGCCTGAAAGATCGGATTGCCGCCCTGAAACCGGCCCTGATCGTGTTCCACGCGCCGCTTGATCAGACCGTTGGCATTGAAAACGCGTCGGCGATTTTCTCCGCTGCCCGGCATCCGAAGAGTTTCATTGCGCTCGATGGTGCTGATCATCTGCTGTCGCGCCGTCAGGACGCAGTGTTCGTGGCCGATGTGCTGGCCGGATGGGCCAACCGGTTCCTGCCGGCGGCAGAGCGCCTGCAACCGGCTCCTGCCGGAGTTGTCAGAGTACGCGAGACGCGGAAAGGCAAATTCCAGCAGGATGTGCTTGTTGAAGACTATCAATTGCTGGCTGATGAACCGTCATCGGCAGGTGGCGATGGGTCAGGTCCTTCACCCTATGACTATCTGTCGATCGCACTTGGCACCTGCACCTCCATGACGCTGCGCATGTATGCGGACTTCAAGAAGCAGCAACTGGGACGCGTGACCGTCGATGTAAGCCATGGCAAGGTCCATGTTGAAGATTGCGGAGATTGCGGTGAAGGCAGGACCGGCAAGATCGACCGGTTTGAGCGCACCATTTCAGTGGAAGGCGGGATATCGCCGGAGCTTCGGGACAAACTTGAAGAGATTGCCGGAAAATGCCCGGTTCATCGCACCCTTGAAGCCGAAGCAGTTGTCGTAACCAAAGTTATTGACTGAAATCTGCAACATTAACGTGTTTTAACCCGCCGGACACCCTCGTGTAATGTGACATGCAGTAATTCTCCCCGCATGGATAGTTTTAATCCCTGCAATGGAGACATCACTGAAATGCCTAATCACATGAAACATGGCTCAAAAGGCCGTTATACTGTTTATGCCCTGATGATTGCCGGACTGCTTGGGGCCACCGCCCTGACCGGTACCCTCAGCCATGCCGGCACCGGAGCGACTGCAAATTCGGCGGTATCCCTGAACAATGCGCCCGCAGCGGGATTTGCCGATCTGGTAGAGACGGTCATGCCGTCAGTCGTGTCGGTGCAAAGCAAATTCACACCAGTTGCATCTCAAGATGATGAGGAAGAAGATTTTAGTGATCCTCGTCAGCAATTTCAGTTCGGTTTTCCGCAAGGCTCGCCTTTTGAGCGTTTCTTCCGCAATCAGCCGGGCAGAGATGGCGGAGCAATACCCCAGCCACACCGCCGCAATGGCACCGCGCAGGGGTCCGGCTTCATAATCTCCGAGGATGGTTATGCGGTAACCAACAATCACGTCATCAAGGGCGCGAGTGAAGTATCTGTCAAGTTTACTGATGGACGTGAGTTTGATGCCAAGGTCATCGGCACTGACCCGAAAACCGACCTTGCCCTGCTGAAAATCGACAGCAAGGACAAGTTTACGCCGGTAAAGTTTGCTGCCGACAAACCGCGCGTCGGTGACTGGGTGATTGCGGTAGGCAACCCGTTCGGTCTCGGTGGAACCGTCACAACCGGCATTATTTCAGCTGCCGGCCGCGATATTGGCGCTGGTCCCTATGACAATTTCCTGCAGATTGATGCACCTATCAATCGGGGTAACTCGGGCGGCCCGGCTTTCAATCTCAACGGTGAGGTTGTCGGTATCAATACCGCTATCTTCTCTCCGTCCGGCGGAAGTGTAGGTATCGGATTCGCCATTCCGGCCTCAACTGCCGAGGCCATCGTTGCCGATCTGCGGGATGATGGCAATGTGACGCGCGGCTGGCTTGGGGTTCAGATCCAGCCTGTGTCCAAGGATATCGCATCCAGCATTGGCCTGGATAAGCCGACAGGCTCATTGATTGCCGCCGTTACTGAAGATTCACCGGCAGAAAAGTCGGGCTTGCGTACCGGTGATACCATCCTGAAAGTGGATGGCACTGAAATCAAGGGTCCCAAGCAACTGTCTCGTGCAGTGGCTAATCTGAAGCCTGGCACATCGGTTGAGATGACTGTTTTCCGGGATGGAAAACAGCGCAAGATTGACGTCTCCATCGGCACAATGCCGGGCGGCAAGCACGCTGCTGTTATCCGGGAAAACCAAAACGAGCCGGATGCAGACAGAAAACTTGGTCTGGCACTCGCTCCTGTTGAAGATGGAGAAGGTGTCAGGGTCGCCAACGTCATGCCCGGCTCGCCGGCGGCAAGACAGGGCATCCGTCCAGGCGATGTGATCCTCGAGATTGATGGTGCATTCGTCGATCAACCCGAGGCCGCAATGGCCGCAATTCGCCAGTCAACGTCAAAATCCGGCAAGGCACCGGTATTGTTGTTGGTAAAAAATGATCGTGGGCAACGTTTTGTTGCACTTAACATTAGAAAAGGTTGATACTATATAGGTAACATGGCGGCGTTATCTCTGCCCCCTCTGTACCAACGCCGCCTTCGTGCCTCCGTGTGCCTCACAAGTTGTTTTGGGTAGACCTCCCGCCCCCCCTGCCAACGGTCATCTGAAACAAGAGGAATGCGGAGGCACACTTGCCTTTCGCAGCTGAGAGGCGGACTTGCCTTTCTCCACTGAAATGTGCACGAACAACAGGTGATCAGGTTGTGGATACAAATTGCATGAAAATTCTTGTAGTAGAAGATGATCGTGAAGCCGCCAGTTGGCTGGAAAAAGGGCTGGTCGAAGAAGGTCATGTGGTCGATCTTGCCGCGAACGGGACCGACGGCCTGGCTCTGGCCCTGGATCAAGCCCACGATGTCATTATCATGGACAGGATGTTGCCGGGCATGGATGGCCTGGAAGTGGTCAAGACACTTCGTAGGGAAGCAGTCACAACGCCCGTTCTGATCCTGTCCGCACTGGGTGAAGTGGATGACAAGGTGCTCGGATTGCGGGCAGGCGGTGATGACTATCTTGCAAAGCCTTATGCTTTCACTGAACTTCTGGCCCGGGTTGAAACGTTACGCCGGCGGCAGGACGCAACCCCGCACACGACCAAGCTGAAGGTCGCGGATCTTGAAATTGATCTGCTGGCGCGCACTGCAACCCGCGCCGGAGAGGAAATTCTGTTGCAGCCACGCGAGTTTAAACTGCTGGAATACCTGATGCGCAATGCCGGTAGCGTTGTGACCCGCACCATGTTGCTGGAAAACGTCTGGAACTATCACTTCGACCCACAGACCAATGTGATCGATGTCCACATTTCACGTTTGCGAGCCAAGATAGACAAGGAGTTCGGCGAACCGCTTCTGCACACTGTGCGCGGCGCCGGATACAGTATTCGTGCGGGCCGCTCTTAAGCTGCTGCGGACCTCGACCTTCCGGTTGGCGGCTGTCTATCTGACCGTTTTTGCCTTTTCAGTGGGCGCAATCCTTGCCTATATTTACTGGAATACAGCAATTTTGCTGGAACGGCAGATTGAGGATACCGTCGAGGCGGAAGTGCAGGGTCTGGCGGAACAATACAGAATTCGCGGTCCTCGCGGTTTGCTTGAAATCATCAAATCCCGCAGCGAGCAAGCCGATGGTGCGGTTTATATTCTGACCAACGCGGTGGGGCGCAGGCTTGCCGGCAATCTGAAAGCGCTGCCGGTCGAGGCCATTGGCGAGCGCGGCACCATAGATTTCAAGTTTCCCTATGAGACGGGAAGAGGTCTGGTGGACCACACCGCACGAGCTTTTTTCATTCGGCTGGATGGTGGATTTCAATTGGTTGTCGGGCGCGACGTTGAAGAGCGGCGGCAATTCAACCGGATTATCAGAACCTCCCTGTTCTGGGCGCTTGGCCTGACCCTGGTACTCGGTGTGGGCGGTGGTTTGCTGATGAGCCGCAATTTTCTGCGCAGGGTTGACGAGATCAACGGTGCAAGCCGTGCCATAATGGCCGGAGATCTGGGCGAACGGATGCCGGTGTCGGGCACCGGTGATGAAATTGATCGCCTGTCGGAAAGTCTCAATGCCATGCTCGATCAGATCAACCGCCTGATGACCGGTATGAAGGAGGTTTCCTCAAACGTTGCTCATGACCTGCGCACGCCGTTGACCCGCCTGCGTGCACGTGCGGAAGACGCCTTGCGTTCCAGCTCTGCGGAAGAGCACAAGGCTGCCCTGGAAGCCAACATAGCCGAGGCAGACGGTTTGCTGACCACATTCAACGCGTTGTTGTCCATCGCGCGTGCTGAAGCGGGGCAGATGCGGGAAGGGTTTCAGGACACCGATCTGGTGGCATTGGTAGGTGATTTGGCCGAGCTATACGCGCCAATTGCTGAAGATGCCGGTGGCACGTTAGTCCTGGATGTGCCGGAAACGGCCGCAGTCAGAGCTGACAGACAGCTGGTGGCACAGGCGATGACCAATCTGCTCGACAATGCAATCAAATATGGTCGTGACGACAAAACTGGGGTACCGGAGATCGTTTTGCGGATTTCAGCGTCGAAGTCGGGTGGCTGGACCGTCAATGTGTCGGATACAGGACCGGGTATCGATGCTGTTGACCGGGAACGGGTCAAAGGCCGTTTTGTCCGGCTGGACAAAAGTCGCAGCAAACCCGGCAGCGGTTTGGGTCTGGCGCTGGTCGAAAGTGTCATGAAATTGCACGGCGGCGATTTTGTCATTGCCGACGCCGAACCAGGCTTTGTCGCAAAACTGCATTTTCCGGTCGATATGTAGAATTCAGCAAAATTGCGTATACCCACTTGCTCATCGCAACCTGGGGGTTAGGGTTGGAGTTCTGTGTTTCTCAGTGTTAGTTGGATTTCATGACCAAGACCCTGTCTAAAGCTCAAGTTTCGCTTCCCGTGCAACCTGATGAAACGAAGCTGCTGGCTGGAATATTGGAGCACGCGCCGGCCCTGCAGCCATTGCTTGAGAAGTCCACGTCAGCCCGTGCGATACTTGCACATGTTGCAGCCGGTTCTCCATTCCTGTCCGGTCTTCTGCGGCGTTACCCGGATTTTGCCATCGAAGCGCTGACCACATCACCGGATGTAGCGGCTTCGGCAATTTGTCAGCGCCTCAAAAAACAGGCGGCAGCTGCACCGTCTCAGTCCGACCTGATGCGCCATTTGCGTGTTGCTCGAAATCACACGGCCTTGCTGATCGCGCTGGCAGACATTGCGGGTTTGTGGTCTTGCGAACAGGTAACGCAAGCGCTTACCCGGTTTGCCGATAACGCAGTGGCAAGTGCGTTGGACTGGCTGCTCGAAGAGGCTGTTGAAGCTGGAAAGCTGACGCCGGAGAAGGACCAGAATCCGTCGCACGGTTACACGGTACTTGCCATGGGCAAGCATGGCGCCGGCGAATTGAATTACTCGTCCGATATTGATCTGATTGTGCTTTATGATCCTGACCAGGTGCCCCTGGAACAACGCGACAGGGCCGCGCAGTTTTATGTTCGAATAACCAGGACGCTTGCCACCGTGCTGCAGGACCGTACCGAAGACGGGTATGTGTTTCGTGTTGATCTGCGTTTACGGCCGGATCCGCGCGCTACACAGATTGCGATTGCCATAGGTGCCGCAGAAAATTACTACGCATCCATGGGCCAGAACTGGGAGCGGGCCGCGATGATCAAGGCGCGCGCCGTGGCCGGTGACCTGCAACTGGGGCAGGATTTTCTCAAACAATTAACTCCATTTGTATGGCGTAAATACCTGGACTTTGCCGCCATTGCGGACGTGCAGTCACTAAAGCGGCAAATGCATGCCCACAAGGGTCACGGTACTATCGTGGTGCTGGGTCACAACATCAAGCTGGGGATCGGCGGAATTCGCGAGATAGAGTTTTTTGTGCAGACCCAACAGTTGATTGCGGGGGGGAAAAACCCCGAACTCAGAGGCAATCGCACCCAGGCGATGTTGAGCAAGCTTGTTGAGGCGGCGTGGATAGAGCAGGCGGCCTGCGATGAGCTCAACGAGGCTTATGTGTTCCTGCGTACAATTGAACACCGGTTGCAGATGGTGGCAGACGAACAAACCCAAACCCTGCCGGCGACCGAAGAGGCGTTTGCCGGGTTTGCGAATTTCTGTGGGTACGACGAGCCTGGTGACCTGGCTGACAGGTTGGTCGGCACGTTCAATAAAGTGCAGGGCCACTATGCAGGTTTGTTTGAAGATGCGCCGGAACTTGCAAGTGACACAGGCAGCCTCGTGTTTACCGGTGGCGGCGACGATCCAGAGACACTTAACACATTGACCAATATGGGTTTTCAGCAAGTCTCCGAGATGTCTGCCATTATCCAGAGCTGGCATTTCGGGAGGTATCCGGCGATGCGGTCCGCCACCGCGCGGGAACTGCTTACCGAGCTTACTCCGGCATTGCTTACGGTCCTGTCGCAAACCGGCCAGCCTGACCGCGCATTGATCGCATTTGATCGTTTCATGGCCGGATTGCCGACCGGTGTTCAGCTGTTTTCAATGTTCAAGGCCAACCCTGGCTTGCTGGATTTGCTGGCCACTGTACTGGGTTCGGCGCCCCGGCTGGCTCAGGCACTGTCCCGTCGTCCCCGCCTTTTCGAAGCAGTGCTGGACCCGGCCTTCTTTGGGCCGATGCCGGATGAGGTTGAACTGGCGGATGCATTTGCAAGCCTCTCGGACGATGAAGCGACCTATGAAGAAGCTCTCGACCACACACGCATTGCGGCACAGGAAATGGCGCTGCGTATCGGCATGCGCATCGTGTCCGAAACTGTCAGTGCCGATGAGGCAGGACTTGCCTACACCAATTTGGCAGATGCTGTAACCGACCATTTGCTCAAGATCTCAGCCGCCGATCTTGCCGCGCGTCACGGACATGTCGCCGGTGAAGCGGTAGTGGTTGTTGCCATGGGGAAAATGGGCGGCCGGGAAATGACCAATGCGTCTGATCTGGACCTTATCATTCTATACGATTTCTCTGAAAAAGTTGACGCCTCCGACGGTTCAAAACCGCTTTCTCCGTCGCAGTATTTTGCCAGACTGACCCGCCGCCTGATTACCGCGCTGACATCTCAGACCGAGGAGGGGACGCTTTATGAGGTCGATATGAGACTGCGGCCATCAGGCAGCAAGGGACCGGTTGCCAGTAACATCGCAGCATTTGAAGACTATCAGGAAACCCAGGCCTGGACCTGGGAGAAAATGGCGCTCACCAGAGCGCGCATTGTAACCGGCGACCCGGTATTGAAGGCACGTGCCGAAGAAATCATCCACCGGGTGTTGTGTGTCAAACGCGACCGCGCGGAAACCCTGTCGGATGTGAAAGACATGCGGACACGCATGTTGCAGGGCGCCAGCAATGACGATCACTGGGATTTCAAGCATGTGCGAGGCGGATTGATAGAGATAGAGTTCATCGCCCAGGCACTGCAGCTGGTCCACGCCCACGACACTCCACAGGTGTTGCGGCACAACACAATTGCAGCTTTGCATGCCTTGCACGATGCGGGTCATCTGACCGCCGGAGATCATGAGACACTGGTTGCAGCAGCAAAGCTGTATCAGGGGTTGACCCAGATGCTTCGACTTTGCTCTAGCGGCGAGTTTGTACTGCGACGGGCTCCTGTTGATCTGATTGCAAAATTGTTGCGGGCAAGCGGCGCTCCGAAAGTCTCAGTCATGCAGGCCATGCTGGCCGATGCAAACCGGCAGGTATCGGAAATTTTCGACCGCCTGATAGGCGTTCCGGCAGAAGTGTAAATTTTTTTCCGCTTCATCGACGGATTGTGACGGGTGTTCTCGTCTTGTTCATGTGCGTTGGCCAACACACTCCATGAACCGGGGATTGCATGCCCCGGTTCCGGCAACATCAATGCTTAAGGAGATTGTACAGTTATGAATATCCGTATGTCTGCCGCCTTGTCGGCGGCTTTGGTCATCGCAGGTGTATCGGCAACTGCAGGCCTCGCACGTGAACCTGGAATGCCGCGTGGTGAACGCACTTTTGAACGCCTGGACAAGAACAAGGACGGTGCGCTTGCCATTGAGGAATTGCAGGCAAAATCGGTTCGCCGGTTCATGAAGCTCGACGCTGACAAGGACGACAAGGTGACCAGAGCAGAACTTGAAGACTGGCTCAACCGGCTGGCCCGGCGCCGTATCGATCGCATACTGACGCGTATGGATGCCGACAAGGATGCAGCCGTCACCCGGACAGAATTACGCGGCTACATCGCCGGACTGTTTGATTTGGCAGATGCCGACAAGTCTGGAGGCGTGACTTTGCAGGAATCGCGTGCCTATCATGTGATGGCACGCAAGAAACGGACCGAGGCTCGCAGGGCAAGGTCACAGGCCCGGCAATAGGAGGGCTGATGAACTGGCAGATAGCGCGTCCGGCTTGGGGTATGGCAGGATACAGTGAAAACACAGCGGTTAGTCCGGCTGCCGGGGATACGTCCCCGGCAGTCGATGCTGTGTTGCTGGACGGTGTCGCCGCCGGCGATGAAACAGCGTTTACGGCCCTGGTCGACCGGCATTACTCTCTGGTTTTCAGGCTGTCTGCACGGGTGCTGGGTAATGCAGCAGATGCTGAAGATGTCACGCAGGAGGCGTTCGTCAAGCTTTGGCGCAACCCGCCGGAATTGCGCAACAAGTCAGCCTTGAAGGGGTGGCTGGCGCGGGTGGCCCGCAATCTGGCCATCGATCGCCTGAGACGGGCGCGCAACACGTCCGACAGCGACTTGGAACTGCTGGTCGATCCGTCGACTGCTCCTGACGGACACCTGCGTCATGGGCAGGCAGCAAATGAGGTGTCTGCGGCATTGTTGCAGTTGCCGGAGCGCCAGCGTACAGCTCTGCAATTGACCTATTTCGAAGCACTGGGCAACCAGGAAACAGCATCTGTTATGGATATCAGTGTTGAAGCGGTCGAATCACTGCTGTCCCGGGCAAGGAAATCATTGCGAACCCTGCTGAACCCGGTGTGGAGCGATCTGATAGATGAACTGGAGCAATTGAAATGACGCCAGGCAACCGCAACACCAAGGAAAGTGGCAGCGCCCGTGACGCTCGGCTGGCTGAAGTACTGGCAGCTTATGGCCGTAATCCGCTTCGCTGGCCGGAAGCAGACCGCGTGCGTTTTGCCAACCTGTTGCGTGAGCCCGAGCTCTTGCCGCAACATCTGAGTGTGGAAGCCGACGCGCTGGACAAACTGCTTGATGCAGCGACCGCAGCCAGTATCGCTGAGCCGCCGGGTGCCCGTGATCGGCTGTTTTCTGCCGTAAAGACCACTAGGGGTGCAGCCGCGCCTGCGGCGATGTATGACCGAAGATCATTCTGGAGGTCCGCCTTCCTGCCGCAACAGCTCCTGGTGGCCGGTACCTTGGCGGCGAGCGTCATGCTTGGCGTGCTGGCAGGGGTCGGAACCGAGGCCGGAAGCTTTTTGGCCGACAGCCTGCAATTGCCGGGCGCATCGGATGAAATTCTGGACGTTGTATTGCTGGAAGACGGTGATGACGGAGGCCTGTTATGAGCCAGGCGCAGACGCCAAAAACCCGGCGCTGGTCATGGTGGTGGGTTGTCCTGATCGCTTCTTTGGCCATTAATCTGGCGGTTGTTGCGGCAATTGTTGCCCACAAGGCAGCCGGCCCGCATCGCCATCGCAGCATCACCGGGCCCGGGTTTACCCAGATATTACCCAGGGCGTTTTTTCGCGAGCTCGATCGCGACCGGCGCGATGAACTGGTTGGAGAATTGCGTGAGCACCGCAAGGATTTTCGTGAATTGCGCAAGAGCCTTCGCGAAAGAGCGCGCGATGTTGCGACGGCCCTGCGCGCCGAGCCTTATGACGAGGCGGCCGTAGCCAAGACCCTGCAGGTGTACGAGACTGAGGCGCAAACCATGGTGGCACGCGGCCGCGGTATTGCCGAAGGTTTTTTCAAGCGTCTGACGCCGGAAGAGCGTGTCCAGATTGCCGACCAGATTGAACGCAAAACCATGTCGAAACGACGCTGGAAGCGCTGGAAACGCGAGCACGGGCATTGATTGGTGTTTGAACAGCTTTCTTTGCTGCGCTCCCGCTGTTCTCCTTGATGACTGTAATTCCATTCAAGGACACGGAACAAGACTGTGACAAATCCAAGGTGCGGTCTTGAGTGCAGCTGCCTCACCTCAGGTTCATTGCAATATCAACTGAGTGCAGGTGTCTTAAAACACGCTCGTACCCCTCCCTGCTGTCCAACAGGGCTTTTGGCGAAGTTCCAAGTTCGGTACTCATCTTTTCGAGCCATAGCTCAGCGCGCTCTTTCGAACCAAATACTTCAATTGCTCTGTCGAGCGCAGAGGCGAGATAGGCCATATTGTATTCTCCTGTAACGAGTAACTTTGGTTGGGACACACGTTAAGTTGTTTGTAGGCAACTACTTTCAAAACGTTCAATTGCCATCCCGAACTGAGCGGGTTCAGTAACCGCCGGCGATCAAGTTTGTGCCGTCTGTAGGGAGAAATCCAGCAACGGGCATGATGATTGTAGGTCCCTTCTGAACCAAATTCGCCAACGGACCGGCCAACTGGCAGCATGACGGTGACAACAGCCAGGACACAAACAACCATAATCGGTATATGGGGTGTCATTCAAGCGGCGGTCATTGAACCGCGAGGGTTACTCCAACGGAAGCCTACCCGGTTGCAGCACTGCTTGACGTTGCCAGCCGCACGGGATCTGAGTCTGATCAGGCCTGTGAACCTGTCGCAATCGGCTCAATGACGGCATCCGATTCTACAATGCGCTTGGGCTGCTTGCCTTGGCGGGCAATCGGCAGCTTGATGGTAACGGTGGTGCCTTCGCCTTCTTCACTGGCAATGTGCAGCGACCCGTCATTCAGCCGGACCAGCGAATTCGAGATTGCCAGGCCGAGGCCGGAACCAGACCGGGTTTTGGTCAGTTGGTTCTCCACCTGTTCGAACGGGCGGCCGAGTTTGGCTATCTGATCGGGTGGAATGCCGATACCGGTGTCGGCGATGACGATTTCGGCCATTTTCTTGACCCGGCGCGCAGAGATTGTCAGGCTTCCGTTTTCCGGTGTGAATTTGACGCCATTGGCGACGACATTGATCAGTACCTGCTTGAGAGAACGGACATCTGCCATGGCATGCAGCGAATCCGGCAAATCCTTGCGCAGGGTGACCCCGCCTTCCTGGGCGCGCCCCGATACAATCCGCAGCGCTTCTTCTATGACGGCAGGCACGGAACACTTCTCAACTTCAAGCGTGATGCGGCCCGCCTCGATTTTCGACATATCCAGAATGTCATTGATGACATCCAGCAGATACTGCCCGGAACTGTGGATGTCGTGGGCATAGTCAAGGTATTTGGGGATTTCGACCTTGCCGAACAGTTGCTGCTCGATAACTTCCGAAAACCCGATGATTGCATTCAGCGGCGTGCGCAACTCGTGGCTCATGTTTGCCAGGAACTCGGATTTTGACCGGTTGGCGGTTTCGGCGCGGGTTTTCTCGCGCGAGTACTTTTCCGCCAGATCGGCCAGGCGCTGCGACTGCTGTTCGAGTTCCATTCGCGATTTCTGCAGGTCACGCACCGTGTTCATCAGTTCGCGCTCTGAATCCAGCAGCTTTTCCTCGTGCATTTTCAGGTTGGAAATGTCCGTGCCCACTGAAACAAACCCGCCATCCTTTGTCCGGCGCTCGTTGATTTGCAGCCAGCGGCCGTCCTCCAGTTGCACTTCAAAGGTGTTGCCTTCGCTGCCTTCCGGAATACTTTCCGGCAACGGGGTTTCCGAAGCGTTTGCCGACCGCTGCCTGATCACCGGTTCACGCGCCACCCGCGTGACATCTTCATAGGACGAACCGGGCATGCACACACTGGCCGGAAGATTGTGAAGCTGCTGGTATTTGGAGTTGCACATCACCAGGTGATTGTCAGAGTCCCACAACACGAAGGCTTCCGATACGTTTTCTATGGCGTCCTTGAGGCGCAGTTCGGCCTCCTGGTTGAGCTTGTCGAGGCGCTTTTGTTCGGTGATGTCGATGGCAATGCCGACCAGGTTTGGTGAATCCTGGCCCGGCGCTTCGGAAAGTTCCGCCCGGGCGCGCAGCCACACCCAGTGACCGTCGCAGTGTTTCATGCGGAATTCCTGATCTATGGCAGGCCGGCCACCCCGCAGCATGACGTCCACGAGCTGGTCAATCGGGTCATCATCCGGGTGCAGGCGTTCTGCCACCTCGCCATAGGACAGGAACTCTCCCTTGGTCTTGAGGCCGAGAATGTCATACATGGATTTCGACCAGAATATTCTGCCGCGCGCGATATCCCAGTCCCACAGCCCGCAATGACCGCGGTCCAGCGCCTTGTCCATGCGCTCGGTTGCAACAGCCAGAGTCTGGTCTGCTTCAGCAGCCCGCGACGCCTGCCAGTGGAAGGCAGTGCCCAGCAGCACCAGGACTCCCAAGGTGACGACAAACAGGGTCGCGATCTGGGTCACGTCGGAGCGCCAGTCCTGCAGCACCTGGGCTTTGGGGTGGATAACGGCAATCTGACCCAGATAGGGACTGAGTGATCGCAGCCCGATAAAGACTTCCTCGTTGGCCGGTGTAATCGCCATGATGGGCAGACCAAGTTTTTGCGTGGCACTTAATATGCCTTCCTGACCAAACACCGTGGAGAGGTTTACCCCCTTCAGTCCCAGGTCTTCCGGGTAGCTGGTTTGCACGTAGCCTTTCTCGTCCGCCACCACGAACAGTCTGCCGCGCGTACCGGTGTCTGGCGGCAACACTTCTGCCAGATCTTCCGGCACCAGCGCCCGCACCGTTCTGCCACCGGCAAAGCCGGCTCCCAGCGTCGCGCTCAGATCGCTGGCCGCGGCCCGCAACACCAAAGCTGTGTGTTTGGTGGAGGCGCCGATGGAGCGCTCGCGGCTGGCCGACAGTTGCAGGAACAAGGCCGTGGCCAGGGTCATGAGGAACAACAGGATCAGGCCGGTGATCAGGTTGCGCAGGATGCGTTCGGAGATTGCGATTGACGGCACACGTGTCGAGCCAACGCCGACCTTCAGCGCTCGCTCCTTGAAAAACAACTCGCCAAGTTTTGCCTTGGACACCTGATCATCCCTAGTTTGGCCGGCTGCGATGCGCAGCGGCCGTACAGGCAACACCCTTCAAGACTGTGATGGTCTGCCGCCCCTGACAGTACTCTCACGTGGGCTGATACACCGCCCCCAAACCCCGTCGAATCATTAAACGCCATTGATTCGAATTCAGGCTGATTTGGCAAGCTCGAAGGATACTTCCGGACCCGAAACGGCTTTAAAATACATGAAAATCGACAATATTGGGACAAAATTCTTATGTCACACAGCGAAATTTTGGAAATCAACCAGTTTTTCGGAGAAGTTCAGCTTGCTGGGAAAATAAGTGAAAGCCGGTTGAAAATAATATTTCGGAACCGAAATAATTGTGAAATTTGCCAATGAATTCATATGCAGGAGCGGCCCGTCAGGGCTTTTGCGAATCCAGCATCCTGGACACCATTTCCAGCGTGTCGGCTGACAGGTTCTGCTTGTCCCGGATGCCGGCGAGTGCTATCCGGGCCCTGGTCTGACGGGGCTGATCCATCAACTGGTAGGACCGGAAAGCCGCTACCATGCGCGCGGCAACCTGCGGATTGCGTTCATCCAGTTGCGCGACCACTTCGGCCACAAGATCATACCCGTCGCCGGAAGACGTATTGAAGCCGGTCTGGTTCATGCCGGCAAACGTACCGATCAGCGCACGAACCCGGTTGGGACGGCTAATGCTGAAATCGGCATGCGCCATCAACTCGCGTACGTGGCCTGCTGCGTGTGGTCCGGTGCGCATGGCATGCAGCGAGAACCACTTGTCGACAACCAAGTGATCGCCGGAAAATTTTTCGTAGAAACTGTCGAGCGCCTGCTCGCGTTCGGCGACATCCAGATCGGCCAGTATGTTGAGCGGGCCCATCATGTCAGACATGTGTTGCGCCATCTTGAACCGCTGCAGCGCGACTGCCGCAGTCTCGACCGGGTGCGCCGCAGCCAGCAGGGACAGTGCAGCCCATGCAAGCGCCCGTTGCCCGGCATCTGCAGCGCTTGCAGAGTAGGGGCCGTTCGGCAGGTCTGCGGCAAGCACTTCAAGCTGATCTGCCAATTGCAACCCGGCAGTCTTGCGGACGTGACGCCGCGCTTCGTGTATCAGGTCCGGATCGACATTGCGGCCCAGCATGTTGGCTATGTCCGCCTCGCCCGGCAACGCAAGCATCTGGGCCTTGAAGGCAGGTTCCAGGTCCGCTGACGCAAGGATACCGGCCAGCGCATCGACATATGCACCAACCGGTTCGGGCTCGGTATTGTCTCCAATCGCTCGCATTGTGGACATGATGATGGACCGCGATAGTGTCTGACCCGCCTCCCAGCGATTGAACGCATCGCTGTCATTTGCCATCAGAAAAAGCAGTTCGTTATCACTCTGGGCCGTCGTCAGGTTGATCGGAGCGGAAAACCCGCGGTTGATGGACAGGGTCGGGCGGGCCGTCACGCCGGTGAAGGTCCAGCTCTGTTTGCTGTCACGCAGTTCAATAATACTGTTGTTGACCCGCCCGCCGCTTTTCAGGACAAGCGGTATATCGGCGCCATCCGGACCAATCAGCCCGATGGCCAGCGGCATGTGCATATCGGGTTTTTCAGGCTGGCCCGGTGTAGGTGCCAGTGACTGTGAGACATTCAGGGTTGCAGTTGCCGCATGCCTGTCCCAGTCAAGCCGGGCTTTTACCGACGGTGTGCCTGCATGATTGTACCAGTTGAAAAACTGGCTCAGATCTTGGCCCGAAGCATCTTCCATGCAGGCTGCAAAGTCTTCCACCGTGGCCGCATCGCCGTCATGTCTGTCGAAATAGATATTCAGCGCCTGTGCGAACTTGTCCGCGCCCAGCAAAGTCTTGAACATGCGCACCACTTCGGCGCCTTTTTCATAGACTGTGGCCGTGTAGAAATTGTTGATTTCGATATACGACTGTGGCCGGACCGGATGCGCCAGCGGCCCGGCATCTTCGGGAAACTGGTGTGATCTCAAGGTACGCACATCCTGTATTCGCTTGACGGCACGCGACCGTATGTCGGAGGTGAACTCCTGGTCCCGAAACACCGTCAGCCCCTCTTTCAGGCACAGCTGAAACCAGTCACGGCAGGTAATCCGGTTGCCGGTCCAGTTGTGAAAATACTCATGCGCAATAATGGCTTCGATGTTCACGTAGTCCTGATCGGTGGCGGTGTCCGGACGCGCCAGAATGTATTTGTCATTGAATACATTGAGCCCCTTGTTCTCCATCGCCCCCATGTTGAAGTCCGAAACCGCAACGATCATGAAAATATCGAGGTCGTATTCCCGGCCAAAGGCGCGTTCATCCCATCCCATGGATGCCTTGAGGCTCTCCATCGCCCAGCCGCAACGGTCCTGCTTGCCCTGTTCCACGTAGATGCGCAGCTCCACCTTTCGGCCGGACATGGTGGTGAAATGATCCGTTACGCAGGCAAGGTCGCCGGCCACCAGGGCGAACAGATAGGCCGGTTTCGGCCACGGGTCCTGCCACACCGCATAATGCCGCCCGCCGTCCAGCGTTCCTGTCTCAGCCGGATTGCCGTTGGCCAGCAACACCGGAACGCTTTCCGCATCGGCCTCCAAGCGAACCTGATAGGTCGCCAGAACGTCCGGCCGGTCGAGAAAATAGGTGATGCGGCGGAAACCTTCGGCTTCACATTGAGTGCAGTAGATATCGCTGGACCGGTACAACCCTGAAAGTGCGGTATTGGCGTCCGGATTGCACACGGTCTCCACGGTAATCTCGAACGGGCCTTCGGGAACATCGGCAATAATCAGCTGTTTTTCCGATACCGAATAGCCGTTGTCGCCAATGACCTCGCCGTTGATGGCAACGGATTTGAGTTCCAGTTCCTCGCCGTCCAGCTTTAACGGCGCCCCGATTGTCTTCGATGCCGGATTTGGCCGTAATTTCAGGGTCGAGACAACACGGGTTGCCGCTGGATTCAGATCGACATCCAGCGACACATGGTCAATCAGATAGTCTGACGGCTTGTAGTCTTTCAGGCGAATGGTTGGTGGGGTCTCGGTGCGCATCTTGATCCGTCGGGTTGCTTGGTTGCGATTACATCTGCCGGTCGATTTGAAACGGTGCAGAGTCGGTATTGCTGCCTTGTTTCGTCATCATGCCGGCAATCATGCGGCCTGTGGTTGGTCCCCAGCTCAACCCCATGTGACCATGGCCGAATCCATACCACACATTGACCAGTTTTGGAGAAGGCGAAATCACCGGCAGGGAGTCCGGTGTACTCGGCCTGCGGCCCATCCATTTCGTTTCGGTACCGTTCATGTCCCGCAATTCCGGCAATACACGCTTGGCATAGACATACATCTGGTCCGCCCTGCGCCAGTCCGCAGGCGCGTCATTGCCGGCGATTTCATCGGATCCGGCAATCTTGATACCGTCATGATGCGGGGTCACGGCGCCGGGTTGTGCCGCATGGGTGACGGCCCGGCCAATTTTGATGCCCGGGTCCTGCATGATGACATGATAACCGCGCTCTGCTTCCAGCAGCACTTTCGAACCAAGCATTCCGGCCAGTTCATGCGACCACGCCCCGGCACACACGCACAGGTTTTGAACTGCCTGTTCTCCGGCATTGCGCAGGTACAGCCTTGTGGCGCGGGTGCCGTCCTGATCTATGCGGGTGACTTCATCGCAAATTATGCTGCCGCCGTCGCGAACCACCTGTTGCGCCAGGCTTTGCACCATCTGATACGGGTCGGTAATCCGGTGCCAGCCATCCCAGAACACCGCCTTGTAGATGTCCTTCGTCAGGTCGGGCTCGATCTCACGGGCCTCATCGCCGGTGAGTTCGCGTCCGGCAAAACCGTGTTCGGCGCGAAGCGACCGCCAGCGGGTATCGCCATAGTACTGCTTTGCGGTGCTGTAAAGGTGCAGGCCGTCATCCATCGCCAGAAGTTCCGGCGCACCTGCATGGGCCAGAATGGTCCGGTGATCTTCCAGTGCCCGCATGCACATCCGGGCCCGTGACGCGGTAATATTCTTCACCCGGGCAGGTAATGCGTTGCGCCCCACGGCCAGCAGCCACGGCAGGGCTTTTGGCAGGTGCCGCCAGTTGACGGTGACCGGGCCTTTCGGGTCCAGCAGCCAGCCGGGAATTTTCAACAGCATGCCGGAATGCACCGGCGGCACGACGTTTGACACCACAATGCCCCCGGCATTGCCGAAGGACGCCCCTTCGCCGGGAGCCACCTTGTCGATTACCGTGACCGCATAGCCTTCGCGCTGCAGGAAAATCGCCGTCGACATGCCGATAATGCCGGCGCCGATGATGGTAGCATGCGGTGAGGAGGGGATTGGCTTCGTCACAGTATTCTTTCTGCTTCGGTAAAACTTGCTTGTTATGCAGGTTGTTTGTGGAATTAATACACGAATTATCAGGGCCCAGACCCCAATGAGGAGAACCAGCCAATGCCTGTGCACAAACGCATCAGACCGTTCAATACCAAGGATACCTATCCTGAACAGAATTTGTCCAATGATCTGTCACAGGGTGTGGTGGCGCGCGGCACCATGGTGTTTCTGCGCGGCCAGGTGGCCCAGGACCTGGACAGCCGAGAGAGCCTGCATGCAGGCGATGCCGCAAAACAGACCGCAAAGACCATGGAAAACATCAAGATGCTGCTGGAAGAAGCAGGCTCCGAGCTCGCCCACATCTGCCGGATAGTCGTTTATGTGACAGACATCCGCTATCGTGAAGCGGTATACCAGGAAATGGGCAAGTGGCTGGCAGGGGTGTTTCCCTGCTCGACCGGCCTGGTGGTTCCAGCCCTTGCCCGGCCTGAATGGGTCGTTGAAATCGAGGTTACGGCGGTTATTCCTGACTGATGGGAGAGTGTTCACATGGCTCTTTTTGACGCTTTGCAGAAACTGAAGGACACGGCTTCAGGCCCGTTTGAACAGGCAACCGGTTCACCACCGGAACTTTATACCAGCCCTGATATGCTGGACCTGGAGCTGCGTGAAATATTTGAACGCGAATGGCATTGCCCGGGCCTGGCGGCCGATATTGCCGGACCCGGAGATTATGTGACGTTTTCCATTGCCGGCCAGCCGGTGTTCTCAATCCGGCAGAAAGACGGCTCGATCCGCTCGTTCTCCAATGTCTGCCGTCACCGTATGATGCAGTTGCTGGAAGGTTCGGGGAACACCAGATCCATCGTCTGTCCCTACCATGCCTGGACCTACGGCCACGACGGCACATTGCGCGGCGCACCGCATATGGAAAAGTCAAAGGGCTTCAGCAAAAAAGACTTCTGCCTGCCTGAGGTCCGCACCGAAATCTGGAACGGCTGGATTTATATCACCCTCAACCAGGATGCGGCACCGGTGGCAGAGCTGTTGGCCCCGGTCAACGACCTGGTGGCGCAGTACCGGATGGACAAATACGTTCCGTGTGAAACCCAGGACCATGTCTGGCAGACAAACTGGAAGCTGCTGACCGAAAATTTCATGGAGGGCTATCACCTGCCTGTCGCCCACAAGGCCACTGTCGGCAAGTGGATCGGGCTTGATGATACGGTGTTTCCCGATCAGCCGAACCCGCATTTCACCTGGCAGACCTTTACCAAGGGCGAAACGGCAACCTATGGCCGCGCGGCGGATGCCAACGACTATCTGGAAGGCCGCTGGCGCTACACCACCTTCATGCCCACGGTTTTTCCGGCACACATGTACATTCTCGCGCCCGACCATGTCTGGTATCTCAGCTTGCGGCCAAAAGGCGTTGGTCAGGTGCATGTCCGCTTTGGCGTGGCGCTGGCACCGGAACGCCTGGCGGCGTTCCCGAGCAAGGAAGCCGCACTGAGAGATCTGGTCACGTTCTTTGATCACGTCAACGAGGAGGACCGGTTTGTGGTGGAGGGCATTTACAAGGGCGCCCATGGGGCGCTGGCCCAGGCCGGACCGTTGAGTTTTCTGGAGCGCGAAATCCACGATTTCCAGAAATACCTGGCGATCAGGCTGTGTCCGGAAAAATCCGGTGCTGCCAAGGTGGCGGCCGAGTAGGAGCCTGACCATTGGAGCCGCAAAGCAGAAAACACCAGATATGCGCACTGCTCAAAAGCATCGAGACCGGTGATCCGGAACCGGTCGCCGTGGTCAATCAGGCAAAGTACATCCAGCACAATCCCCAGACGCAGGAAGGTAGCGAAGGCCTGGAAGCCCTGTTCAAGCGGCTGTCCAAAACCTCGCCACGGGTGAACATCGTGCGGGCATTCGAGGACGGCGACTATGTGTTTGCCCACACAGAGTATGATTTTGCCAATTCCAATATCGGATTTGAGGTTTTCCGCTATGAAGGCGACCGGGTTGTTGAACACTGGGACAATATCCAGCGCAGGCAGGGCCCGAATGCATCCGGCCACACCATGGTCGATGGCCCGGCGCAAGCAAGCGACCAGGCGCTGACGGAAACCAACCGCGAACGCGTCCGGTCCTTCGTCGATGAGGTCTTGATAAAGCGCAAGCTGGAGAAAATGGGAAACTACCTGGCCGAGGCAGGCTTTACCCAGCACGACCCGATGTTTGGCGACGGCCTGTCAGCCTATCGCCAGGCCCTGGAAGCCCGCTGCGGTGAAGGCTTCGCCATCACCTACCACCGTACCCACCGGGTGCTGGCCGAAGGCAGTTTCGTCCTTGTGGTAAGCGAAGGCTCGCGCGACGGCGTCCATACCTCGTTCTACGATCTCTTCCGCATAGATGGCGGCAGGCTGGCAGAGCGCTGGAACACCGTCGAGGCGATACCCCCGCGCAGCGAATGGAAGAACGACAACGGCAAGTTTTGAGGGTGGTTGCAACCCTTTCGGTGACGGCAAAGAAAAACCATCGCAGGCGTCGGTATTGGTGCCAGCCCATGGCTGCCATTCGTTGGTGGCACAGCGAATAGCAGGAGCGAGTTCAAAGTGTGGAGTGCTGCACTATGCATAACTCTCAGCTTTCGAAATGGCGTAGTATCGGCTCGCCTAAATCTTCTGAGCAGTGAAACCGAAATCACCGCCTGGAATACTCGTCCATGAGCGCCTGTAGCTCTTCAAGAGACTCTGGATATCGAGCAAAACTATGAACGGCGGGAATGCTTGCCCAAGGTATTTTTTCGTCTGTCATCAATTCAACGAATGGCTCAAACAAAGCGGCTTCGCTGAGCACCGATGTGCGCAGGTTGATCCGCTGATCTGCTCCTGCGATTTTAGTGAAGACGAAATTCAAGCATGATTTGCAAAAGTAATGCGTTCGCCCGCTTGAGGCGAGACCGCCTGTGATCAGTTCCCCCGTGTAGGAAAAACCGTCAATCGGGAACATCGCGGTTAGTGAAAACGCGCTTGCTGATAGTTTCTGACAGTCGCGACAATGGCACGCCATAGTCAGAAGCGGTGATGCAGTCGCTTTGACCTGCACTGATCCACAAAGGCAGGCACCCTTCAGGGGAGGTTCAGGAAGTACCATCGGAAGACTTGCAATGTTGGTAATTGCTGAAGGATAGCAGACATCTGAGGTGGAGAGCCAGATGGCAGCAATGTCCGCACTGCCGTTGATGCAGTTCGCAACGAAAGCCCGATTCTCACCCCATCTTGCCGCCTGACTGTTGCATCAGTACCGCTTCATGCGCAGGCGGATGGTTTGGAGCATGGGTTGCTACGCCTCATGTAGCCCGGATTCCCGCCATTTCAGCAGTTCCAGGGTATCCCGCACCCGTTGGTAGGTAGTGTCATGGAAAGCATCCGGCTGAACCATTTCCATCCAGCACACCCAGGCCAGAATGGCATCCAGTTCAGGTACCGTGAACCGGGTAAACCGCGGCCGGAAAAAATCATCCCAGTAGTCTGGTTCGGGGGACCGGTCCAGACAGCCGATGATCGAGTCAAACGCGTTTGACCCGACATCGTTTTCCCGCAGTCCCGCAAGCAGGAAGCCGGGCAGATAGTAGCAGAAGGCCTCCGGCGAAAACCAGAACACGGCATCAGCCGCCTGTTCGACATGCGCAAGTTCAATGTCCTGCCAACGCATTTGATCGAACACCATCACCTCATCGTGTTCGAAGTCCGATAGCTGTTGCGAGTCCGTCAGAAGCGCCGGTGGCGGCCGGTCTGCAAAGGCCGCGGTGACCAGATTTCGCGCCGTGTCTTTTGTTGATTTGACCAGCGTTTGGATGGTGCCGGTAAGACCGTTGCCAACCGCCAGATCGAAGGCTGATTTATTGGCAAACCCCGGTGCGCCATGTCCCCTGAGCCGGATGTCGGCGTTCGCGGAAACCAGTAACCCGGCCGTGGTTTCGTGATGGTTGATGATCGCCAGCATCAATGCGCTCAAGCCATACTTGGCAGTGATATTCAGTGCGGCACCGCATTCGATGAGCATTTCCACCGCAGCGTCGTTGCCGTTGGTCGAAGCAAGCATCAGGGCGGTCTGGCCATACTTGTCGAGACTGTCGACGTCGATGTTCTCGGCAAGGCAGGCACGAAGAGTGTTGCAATCGCCGTCAATTGCCGCCTCACGCCAGTTTTTCTGCATTCGCGTACCGCCTCGCATTTCATTGCAGGACAGCATATCAGATTTGCAGCAGCCTTGCGCCCGGGGAGCGCCTGGCCGCCGGTTCGGGTGGCGCAGGTTTTCGGTTTTCCGGGGCGTAATCGCTGCCTGTAGGCAGCCTATTGAATTGACAGGTCCACGTTGTAGCCAACAGTCTTGCCGGCATCCCGGTCATTGCCCATCAGGTAGACCCGAATGGTGTATTCACCGTTCTCGGGAAGCTGAATTGTAGCCGAACGATCCTCGTCCATCGAACCAATGTAAATGGCTTCGCCTTCGCTTCCCGGCGGTAGAATGTTCAGGTATACGGTACCGTCTCCGTTGGTGCCGGAAACAGAAAGCTCTACGAACATCTCCTGATCTGATTTGGCGCCAAGCTTGTAGTCAAAATACTCGTTGCCCGTAATTGTGCCGCTGAGCATGGTGCCGTAGTTGCCGGGCGCGAACTTGACGTCTGCCGACATCTGGGCTTGAGCAGCACCAGCGGCTGTCAATACCGCCAGGGACAATATCCAGCTAACTGCCTTCATGGATTCTTCTCCGGGTTTTGGGTTTTCCAAGCTAACACGATGCGGTTCGCAGGCAAGTTCGGTGATCTTGTAGCAGGCGCCACATCACCCCTCACAACCGTGACCCCAGCAGCGTGCCTTCCTCAATCGCCCGCTGGGCATCCAGTTCGCCTGCGAAACCTGCCCCGCCGATGATGTGAGCCGACCGGCCACCGGCCTTCAGCTCGTCGGCCAGCGCGTTGATTGACACCTGGCCGGAACACAGCACGATACTGTCGCACGCGATCACCCGGTCTTCATCGCCGACCGAGATGTGCAGGCCGTCATCGTCGATGCTGCGGTAGGTGACGTTGGCGATCATCTCGACCCTGGCGCGATGCAGGACCAGGCGGTGCACCCAGCCGGTTGTCTTGCCGGGGCCGCTGCCCATTTTGCCGCCCGAACGTTGCATCAGCACCACTTCATGGGCAGGCGGATGGTTTGCGGCTGGCTCTCCCACGCCCCATGTAGCGCGGAATTCCGCCGGATCCAGGTGGCTGGTGCCGCCGCGCTCCACCAGGTGCACTGCCACATCAACACCGACCCCGCCGGCGCCGATGACGGCAACGCGTTTTCCCGGCTGGCGGGCACCGGACAACAGCTGCTCATAGGTCATGACGCTTGCATGGCCGATACCGTCGATCTCCGGCACCCGCGGTGCCACACCGGTTGCCACCACAACCTCGTCAAACTCCTCCAGCATGGCGGCGTCTGCCCGGGTGCCCAGTTTCATCGTTATGCCGAACGCGTCAGCCCGGTTGTTGAAATAGCGCAGCGTCTCGTTGAACTCTTCCTTGCCGGGAATGTGGCGCGCCAGCAGAAACTGACCGCCGATCCGGTCTGCTGCCTCAAACAGCGTCACCTCATGGCCGCGCTCGGCCGCCGTCGTCGCGCACGACAGCCCGGCGACACCTGCACCGACCACGGCAATCCGGCGGCGGATTTCAGCCGGTTTCCAGTCCAGAACGGTTTCACGGCAGGCTCTGGGGTTGACCAGACAGGTCGCATCCTTGCCCTTGAAATAATGATCCAGACAGGACTGGTTGCAGGCGATACAGGTATTGATCTCGTCGGGCCGGCCGTCCCTTGCCTTGGCGGCAAAGTTCGCATCCGCCAGAAACGGCCGCGCCATGGACACCATGTCCGCCTGGCCATCGGCAATCACGGCTTCAGCTTTTTCCGGCGTGTTGATGCGGTTGGTTGCAATCAGCGGGATTTCCACCGTGCCCGTCAGTTTTGCCGTTGCCCACGTCCATGCCGCCCTCGGCACGGCCTGCGCAATGGTGGGGATGCGCGCTTCATGCCATCCAATGCCTGAGTTGAGAATATCGGCGCCTGCCGCCTCGGCAAGTTTCGCCAGTTGGGCAACCTCCTCAAACGGACTGCCGTCTTCCACGATGTCGAGCACCGACAGCCGGTACATGATGATGAACTGCGGGTCGGTTGCCGCGCGCACCGCCTTGATCACCTGAACCGGAAACCGGGCGCGGTTTTCAAATGACCCGCCCCAGCGATCGTCCCGCTTGTTGGTTCGCGGCGCGGTGAACTCGTTGATCAGATAACCTTCCGATCCCATCAGCTCGACCCCGTCATATCCGGCAGCCTGGGCAATCTGGGCGGCGCGGGCATAGTCGGAGATGGTGCGCTGGATGTCGTCCTCGGTCATCTCGCGCGGCGTATTCCGGTTGATCGGCGAGCGGACCGGCGACGGTGCGACGATGTCTGAGTGATAGCCATAGCGGCCTGCATGCAGCAACTGCAGCAAGATCCGCGATCCCTGCCGGTGGACCGCGTCCGTCACCTGTTGATGGTGATCCGCATCAGCATCAAGAATAATGCCGCCTTCGGCCCCCAGCCTGCCGTCCAGGTTGGGTGAAAACCCGCCGGTCACCATCAGCGAACAACCGCCCTTGGCGCGTTCGGCATAAAACGCGGCCAGACGGGCAAGGCCCGGTTCGCCCTGTTCTTCCAGGCCGGTGTGCATTGACCCCATCAATATGCGGTTGGGCACGGTGTGCCGGCCGATTTTCAAAGGGGTGAACAGGTGGGGGTAGGGAGAGGTTTGCGAGGTCACAGTCGGGAAAATCCGTTTGTTGGTTTTTTCACAGTCTATCGCGAGTTGGGCTCAAGTGAAGGGGCGTATTGCACAACCGCCGCTGACACAGGATAGTTTGCTTCACAGGCCCTGCCTGCGATACACACTTTCCCCTGGACACGGGCACCGGCCGAAGGAAGAAACGCATGAGTTCGTCAAACACGGTGATTGCAGGGTATGGACGCTGCCATGACCGCCGGTAAGACGCTTGAAATACAACTGGGCGCCGCCGTCGAGGCCTTTCAGGCCGGTGAGGTGGACCAGGCGCTGGAAATGGTGCAGCTGCTGTGCCGAAGCCATCCCGACAATGCCGTTGTTCACAATGTTCATGGCGTGATCGCTGCCGGTCGCGGTGACCTTCAGGTTGCCATTGACAGCTACCGCAGGGCGATTGAACTGGATCCGGAAAATTGCGACGTCCATTTCAATCTCGGCAATGTGCTGCGCGACGGCGGCGATCTGAATGCAGCGCTGGCCAGCTATCGCGTCGCCCTGCAGTTTCGGCCCAACGATGCAGATGTGCTGTTCAATACCGCCGGCGTGCTGCGCGCGCTGGGCGATCTGCAAACCGCCGGCGATATCTTTCAGGAACTGGTCACAATCTCGCCGGACGATCCCGCCGCTCACAACAATCTGGGCGGTGTGCTGTTTCGCCTCGGCAAGACCGACGCAGCCACCCGGTGTTTTCGCCGCGCCCTGGAATTGCAGCCGAGGTTCGTAAATGCCCATGACAATTTGTGTGAAGTGCTTGAAAAATCAAACCAGATCAAGGAGTTGAGAAAGGCTGTCAGCGACGCCGAGGCCCAGTGCCCGCCGGACAATATGAGGATCGTCATCAGACGGGCCCAGTTGTTGCGCCGTGATGAAAAACCCGATGAAGCGCGAAAGGCGCTGGCGAAAATCATCAGGTTCAATCCGGCACAGCCGCAACTGAACTCCGCCTACTGGTATCTGATGGGCGATATCTGTGACCGGCTGCAGGATGCAAAGGCCGCCTATGAGGCGTTTGTCAAAGCCAACGGCTGGGCTGAAAAGGCGGCCGGCGCCCGCGGGCTGGAACCGAAGGATTTCATAACCAGGCTGGACAATCTCCAGACCGCCTACAAGTCCGTGCGCCGGCAGCCGGAAAAGCAGGCATCTGCGGGCCGGGACGGGCCACAGCTCGTGTTCCTGATTGGTTTCCCGCGCTCCGGCACGACGCTGCTGGACACCGTCCTGCTGAGCCACAGCGCGATATCGGTGGTTGAAGAAAAGCCGATGGTTCAGGAAATGGTCAGGCGGGTGCAGAGCTGGCAGGCGGGCCGGGCGCCTGACCATGAAGATCTGACGGCTGAGCAGGTTCAGGAATTGCGAGACGCGTACATGACCCGGTTGTTCGAACACCTGCCCGGTGATGTTTCTGAAAATCAGGTGGTAATCGACAAGCTGCCCCTCAACATTGTCGAAGCCGGACTGATCAGCAAGGTGTTCCCGGAAGCCAGGTTCCTGCTGGTTCTGCGGCACCCGTGCGACTGCGTCCTGAGCTGCTTCATGCAGGACTTCAGGCTCAACAACGCCATGTCGAACTTCCTGGGTCTGAAAAGCGCAGCGCAGTGTTACGACAAGGTGATGTCCTTGTGGACCACTTACCGCAAAGCGCTGCCGCTTGACGTTCACACGGTCAAGTATGAGCAGGTGGTGGCGGATCTCGAGACAACCGTCGGCCAGGTCCTCGAATTTCTGGGTCTGGAGTGGCAAGCGGCCATGGCCGACTACAAGACCACCGCGCTGGATCGCAAGCGAATTGGAACGCCCAGCTATCATCAGGTGGTGCAGCCGATCTACAGCAGGGCGAAGGACCGCTGGCGGTTGTATCGAGCCCACATGATCCCGGTTCTGCCGACTTTGCTCAGATGGGCAGCCATCTACGGATACATAGAGGACGCCGGCAAGAGTTCAGATACTGGCGATACGGCCGGGCCTGACCAGGCAGCGGATACGTAATCGCGAATTCAGCAAGGTTTGGTCGCGGGTGCGAAGACCGCTTGTAGCTGGTCGACACCCTTAAGTTTGTGCTGCCCCGTGGTTTGCCATTGACGCGCGGAAAGTTTTGCGAAACCTTCCGACACCAGAAGCGGTTCATCCAGTTGAGAACAAAGCCCCTCGATTCTGCTGGCCATATTGACCGCAGATCCGATAACCGTGAAATCGAGGCGGGTTCCGCCGCCGATATTGCCGTAAAAAACGCTGCCTGTGTGCAGTGCAATGCCGAATTCAAAGCGACCTTCGCCGTCTTCGTGGAGCGTCAGCGCGGAAAACGCCGCTGCCTCGGCCTGGGCGATTGCGGCACTGACGTCGTCACCGTGCGGGAATATGGCCAGCACCGCATCGCCGATGAACTTCAGAATTTCACCGCCGTTTGCTTCAATCACCTCGCTGACCAACATGAGATACTGGTTGAGCAGTTCAAGCGTTTCAGCGGCACTTCCCTGTTGCGCAAGCCGGGTAAAGCCGCGCAGGTCGGAAAACCAGATGACGGCGTCGATATTTGCACCATCTCCGCGTGAAATCTGGCCGTCCAGCACCCGCAGGCCGGCCCGCTTGCCGACATAGGTTTCCATCAGGGTTTGCGCGGTGTTGCGGGCTATGAACCCTTCAAGAACCAGTGTCATCAGGGGAAGCAACGATCTCAATTTTCCGAGTTCCTTGTCCGAGAATCCACCAGTTTGTCTGGTGGCTGCGGTAAACACCTTGTTTGAGTCATCGGAGAACTTGAGCGTAATGGCGTGATAGTGGGTAAATCCTTCCTGCCACAGTTCTTCTCCGATCGGGAACCGCTTTCGATCTGCCGGTACGGTGAGGTCTACGTGAACATCTTCACCCTTGGTGTATATGGGATAGATCGGGCTGGCGTGCAGATCCTGCAGATTGTCTGGTGTCCAGACGAACCAGCGCTGCCGTGCTCCGTTTTCCAGGTCCCAACCAACAAAGGACGATTGCGCGACAGGGTGTAACAGGGGTGCTCCGACCGAAGCGCGTTCAATCGGAATGCCGGCGGATCGCAATTTATGGCAAAAACCTTCAATCAGATCGGCCAGCGATGAACAGCGCGGTCCGTCATACGTCAGCCATTGTCGGATTTTTGCTGTTGCGTCGCTCAAATGTTCCTCACTGTCGCCTTCAGGTGCTGTCGGTCAGATCAATCCTGATGCCGTCACGGGCGGAGGTCTTGATGGCTTCGACCACGGCAAGTGATTTCAATCCTTCCCGGCCCGAAACAATCGGCTGTTCAGTGCCGGCGATCACCCTGCAGAAGTGGTCAATCTGTTCATCCAGCGGATCACGGGCGATAGTATCATAACTGGTGTGGTTGATCGGCCGCCACCAACTGCGCTCGCCGCTTTGCGTCCATATCTTGCCCTTGGGAATTTCCAGAGAGCCGCGCGTGCCGCCAATATAATAGCAGGTCTCGTCCGTTACCGGGTAGGCCGGGTTTTCGGCCGCCGTCAACTCCCAACTCCACGGTGCCACGATGCTGTCGGAAACCGTGACGGTGCCCAGCGCGCCATTTGCAAACCTGACGATGATGGCGGCGGTGTCTTCAACGTCGTTGCCGCGCGCATGGCTGGAGTCTGCAGCCTGCACGGAAACGATTTCGCCGGCCAGATAGCGCAGCAGGTCAATGTCATGGATCAGGTTGATGAACACCGGCCCGGCGCCTGGCTGGGTCCGCCAGGCCACATTGAAATAGTCGTCCGGCTTGTGCAGCCAGCAGGCGGCATGAACCGCCACGATATCTCCTACCGCGCCGCTTTCAATTTGCCGGCGGGCGGCCCGAATGAGCGGATTGTGCCGCCTGTGATGACCGACGAGTACCGGCACATCCAGCCGGGCAGCTTCGTTCACCAGGCGCGAAGCCGACTGCGCACTGTCGGCAATCGGCTTTTCCACCAGCACTGGAATGCCGGCACGGACGCATTGCAGCCCGCCTTCAACATGCATCTGGTTGGGGGTTGCGATGATCACGCCGTCGGCGGGCTCAGCGGCAAGCATGTCGGCAATCGAGGCGTATCGTTTGCAGCCGTTTTGGGAGGCAACATCCTGTGTCGCAGGATCAGGGTCCACGATCGCCGAAACAATCGCTTCATTACAGCGTTCGATAGCTTCCACGTGACGCTTGCCAACAAGGCCGGCGCCGGCAACGGCAATACGAACAGGTGTGCCGATAACAGGGCTCACTTGCAACCTCCAGATAAATCAGAGGCGTTAGTGAGTCCTGATCTTCAGATTGTCAACCCGTCAGACCCCCGGAAGGATTCCGGGACACGACGTTCATTGTTCTGACTCTAGTCTCCCAAAGGCTCCACATTGACGATTTCGCCGGATGCGCGCGAGACCCGGATGCGCCAGGGTTCGCGGCCCCGCACCGCATCGTACACATAACTGCCATTGCGGCAGTCGACGACTTCAATGTGCCGGAAACCGGAATCTTTCAGGTCTTCCACCGCCTGCAGGCAGGACAGTTTGCCGTTGTCGTAGTGATCACGATACTGAGGGCGCCGGTGTTTGTATTCCGGCTCGCGCTGATAGACCGAATATTCCGGTTCCGGCCGATAGCGGTTCTGCCAGTTTCCGCGATGGTCTTCGCTGTAGCGATCATCATACGATGGTGCAGCGGCATTGTCATAAAACCAGTGCGGATCGGCGGCGAGGGATGCGTGGCTGGAAAGCGCAGTCAGCATCAGTGCGGCGGTGAGGGCCGCCATAGGGGTACGCAACATAACTAACCTCCCTGTCGGGCGAGCCGTCCCGAGGGCAAGCGTCGTCTCTGAATGTGAAAATAACGCGGAGACAATGCGGCGGTATTTCGACCTTGCCGGTCTGATTAACCGAACTGTTTCAATATGATACACAAATTTGCATTGTTCGGGATTTTGTCGTTCTAGCCGGTCAGATCCTGCAGCAGTTTCTCCAGCATTCTGTCGCAAGCCGCCATTTCGGTTTCCGCAATATATTCATCCGGTTTGTGGGCAACGCCGATGGACCCGGGTCCGCATACAACTGTTGGAATACCAAGCCGGGTCTGGAACAGGCCGCCCTCGGTTCCGAACGCGATCTTGCCGGTTGAGTTGCCGCCGGTGAGCGATTTCACATAATTCACAACTTCTGCGTCCGGCGCGGTATCCAGTGCCGGATAGGAAGTGCCGGGTGTAAAACTGATATCGGACCCGGGGAAAATTTTTTGCGCCTCGCTCACAATATCCTCCGCACTGGCGTGTATGCGATCCATCAGGACTTGCGGGTCATCGGCGGGCAGATGGCGGATTTCGTACTCGAACTTTGCCAGATTGGGCACGATGTTGAGTGTTTCACCGCCATGCATTTTGCCGGCGTGAAGTGTCGTATAGGCCACATCATAATCACCGTCCCTGGTACCGCTCTCAACCACCTCGGCCTGCAGCCGTCTGATTTCATTGATAAGGTCTATGGCCAGATGCACGGCATTGACAGCGGTGGGTGCCAGGCTTGAATGGGCCTCAAGCCCTGTGCAGGTAACGCGTTCACCTGCCTTGCCCTTATGCGCGGTTACCACCTGCATCAAAGTGGGTTCGCCGATGATGCAGCATCGTGGTTTCGGCATTACCGGCTCCAGCAGGTCGATGAGGCGGCGCACGCCGACACAGCCGATTTCCTCATCATAGGAAAATGCGAAATGTATCGGTGCGCTGAGCTTCTCCTTTAGCTCAGCCGCCCTGGGTGCCATCGCAACACAACACGCAATAAAACCCTTCATGTCAGCTGTGCCGCGGCCATACAGCAATCCCTTGTCGCGACGCATGACGAACGGGTCGGACGACCACGCCTGGCCTTCTGTCGGCACTACGTCAGTGTGACCCGACAACACGACGCCTGGCACGTCTTCCGGCCCGATGGAGGCGTACAGATTGGCTTTTTTCCCATCCTCCGATGGCGCCAGAAGAATACGAAAGCCCAGTGGTTCCAGCAGTCCGCTGACATGATCGATCAATTCGAGATTGGAATCCCTGCTGACCGTGTTGAAGGAGATGAGTTTTTCAAGAAGTGCAATGCTCTGTGTCATGGGCGCATTGCTAGCACGGAGGTACTCAGCGGAAAAGACAATCTATACGATTTGCCGAAGCACTCATGCTCGTTACACTTTCTGCTCGCCATCGCAGCGAAGGCTGGAGCCCATGAGCCGGATCAGCCTGCTTCAATCCTGAAAGGGACTGCAGTGAGCCTTCTCTGGAAAAGGGCTTGGGCGCAAGGTGGCGCTGGATGCAGAGTACAGGCGGTGGCCGATGGCGTCAGTCAGCGGCACGCCAGGTTGCGACAGCTGCATCGCGCAACGGGCTTTTTACCCCGGCCTGCACGGTTGTTTCCGCATAAGGGTGGCGCGCGAACACTTCCCGGATCATCGGCTCGAAAAACTCCAGCGGCAGCGTGTCGTAGTCAGGGTCGAAACTCGTCTGATCCCAGAATTCGCAGAAGTCGACACATGACTGGTAATACGGTTCACCGGCAAATTTTTCCCGTTCAAACTGGTTCCAGTCATAGTGATGGGCGTAGTACACCATCTGAAAAGCGCCATGATGGTGAACACACCAGGTCACTTCCTCCCGCAGGAACGGACGCACGATGGCCGCAGCAAATTCGTCATGGTTTTGCGGAGCCAGTCCGTCGCCGATATCATGCAGGACGGCTCCGACCACCCAGTCAATGTCGGCACCGTCGCGCCATGCGCGCGTAGCAGACTGCAATCCATGTTCAAGGCGGGTAATCCTGTAGCCTTCAATGGTCTCGTCCTGCTGGTCACGCAGGGCCTTCAGAATCCGGTCTGGTGTCAACTTGACGTGGGCTTGCTCCTTTTCCCGCAACATAAGGTACTCGTCACGCGTGCCGTGCTTCATTTCGGTGAACTTGACAGTGGCTGATTGTTCGTTCATGGCAAATTACATCCTGCTGGCGGTTTCGGCATACAACCCGACTTTTTGTGAAGCACCCTGTGTGAGGGCAGCGGCCTGATCACGGCGAATTTGCTCGTACAGAACCAGTGATTCAGCGCCGAATTCCTCCGATGGGGCGGCAACATTGATCCAGTTCTGCTCAGCATCGAAACCACGCACCAGCATGGCATAATCACGCTCGGCAACCAGTTGCTTGACGCCGGGCGTCACATAGCGGATGGCGCACCCGATGCGCCGGTCCTCCGATGTGTTGGGTCCTGAAGCATGAAACATCCGGCCATGATGCAAAGACATCTGTCCCGGCTGCAATACGATGTCTGTTGCTGTTGCCTCATCGACGTCCACGGCGATTTCCTGACCGCGCGACAGCAAATTGTCCTCATGAAACGTATCTCGATGCGGCACGATCCGGTTGTTGTGCGAGCCCGCAACAAACTTCATGCAACCGGATTGCGATGTCGCGGGTGACAGGGCAATCCAGGCGGTCAGCTGCCCGTCGGTTTCGCCCATGCCCCAGTATGTAAGGTCCTGATGCCAGGATACGATTTTTCTTGTCTTCGGTTCCTTGATGAAGAGTTCGCATGACCAGACCAGCAGGTTGGGTCCAAGAATGGACTGAACGGCATTCAGCACAGCCGGGTTGCATGCGATTCTCGCCATCTGCGGAATGACGACATGCGCACCAACCCTGAAATACTGCGATACCGGTTGCGGCAGCGAACCATCAGGATAGGTTTGTTCGATGGCCTCGACTTCAGACCGCCAGGATGCTGCCTCGCCGCTCGACATGGCATCAATTGGGAACAGAAAACCATCTTTTTGGTATGCATCGATTTGAGATGAAGACAAGCTGGCTGGCATGGCGAACCTCCTGCAAGTATAGAACATTGACAGTCAGTGGATTTGTGCCGTTCTTGTCAAGCGGATTTGCAACGCTGGCGCCGATACAAAGCGTTGACTAGTCGGGGACCTGCAATCTAGAAGTGTCGGTTCGGTGTTGCGACGAGCGTAGGGAGAGGCTTGATGTCTGCAGTTGACACGCCGGACAGCTTCGCACAATGGGTGGCGCGGATATCTGATCCATCAGGTGGAAAGCTGGCCTGGAAGACCCGGAAAACCAGACAGTGCATCATAACCGTGGCAACCGGATATCCGGCTAATTTATTGAAACCGCTGGTTTATTCTCTGCGTGAGCACTCTGGCGCACATCTTGTAATTGTCGCCAATGCAGACAGTGAGCTTGAGCAGGATTTCGCGGAACACGATGTGATTGTTTATCCGGTGGACGAGGCACACGGATACCGGCCTTATCCGGCTCTGGCCCGCCTGGAATACTATCTTGATGTGCTGAAGGATTTGCCGGACCATATCGATCAGCTATTGTTGGTGGACAGTCGTGATGTGGTTTTTCAGGCGGACCCTTTTGCCGGTTTTCCGCAAGGTGACCTAACGTTTTTTGCTGAAAATGACGACACTTCCAGCTGGAATATGCGCACGATTAACGGCCGATGGGCGTGGGCGATGCTGCCGGGAGAGATGCGGCAAAGCCTTGTGGGCAAACCAATCGTCAACGGTGGTGTTATTGCCGGAACGCCTGCCGGCATAGAACGGATGTGCCTGGCCAAGCTGAAGATTGCACTGACCACGCATGAATGGACAAAACACACGACCGGCCTCGACAACATTTCCACCAATCTGATCGCCCATTCACAAATGGCCGGTTCCTGCGCGGTGGCGCAGAACCATGGCCTGGTGGCAAATGTCTACCGCGAAACAGACATGGTGATTGATTCAGACAAGGGTATCGGACTGCAGGGTGGGCAACCCTGTCCGATTGTTCACATGTATGATCGGCGGGCCGAATTGCTGGCTTATGTCAACCAGCGCTACGGTGTTGCAACTGATGCATCCCTGGTCGTCGGTCAGGATCGTTCCGTTGGCAAATCGCATCTGCTTGCAGGATTGTTCCACTGGTTGAAGCTGCTTCGGATTTACGTGGCCGGCAGAGCTTAGGGTCAGGAAGTTCATGCAACAAATTGCATGACAACAATGAGGGCGAGGGGGCTTGTAAGCGTGCACCGGCAACGCTAACTGTGTCACATCATCACGTTCTGAATGATTTGATAACGCTCAAAAGGTAGCTTTCACATGCTTCGCAAGACAGACTTTTATATTGACGGCAAATGGGTTGCACCGGCCAAAGAACACGATCTCGACGTAATCAACCCGGCTGACGAAACCGCATTTGCGACTATTTCGCTGGGTTCTGCCGCTGATGTGGATGCAGCGGTCGCGGCAGCACGCAGGGCATTCAAGACGTGGAGCAAGACCAGCCGCGAAGAGCGTCTGGAATATCTTGAAAAGCTGTTGGCCGCTTACGAGAAGCGTTCCGGAGACATGGCGAAGATCATTTCCAGTGAAGTAGGCGCTCCGATTACCATGTCGACCCAGCAACAGGCCGGAGCAGGCTGGGCGCATATCAAGTCCTTTATTCGCACACTCAAGAATTTCCAGTTTGACGCTCCTTTGAGCGAAAAGGTTCCGACCGAACACATTGCCCATGAACCCATTGGCGTGTGCGGCCTGATTACACCCTGGAACTGGCCGATGAACCAGATTTGCCTGAAGGTGGTTCCTGCTGTTGCCGCCGGGTGTACGGTCATTCTCAAGCCTTCGGAAATTTCACCCATGTCCGGCATCGTGTTTGCTGAGATCATGGAGGAGGCGGGTTTCCCCGCTGGCGTTTTCAATCTGGTGAATGGCGACGGTCCGAGTGTAGGCGAAGCCATGTCGCGCCATCCCGATATCGACATGATGTCGTTTACCGGTTCAACGCGCGCAGGCATTGCAGTACAAAAGGCGGCAGCAGAAACCGTCAAGCGTGTGACACTGGAACTGGGCGGCAAGTCACCCAACATCGTGTTTGCCGACGCGGATATCCCGAAAGCGGTCAAGCGTGGCACGTTGCATTGCTTCAACAATACCGGCCAGTCATGCAATGCGCCGACCCGCATGCTGGTGGAACGTTCGGTTTATGACTCTGCCGTGGAAATTGCTGCAGAAACCGCAAACAACTGCAAAGTTGGCGATCCGGCTGAAGAAGGCAATCACATTGGCCCGCTGATCTCGCAAATGCAGTTCGACAAGGTGCAGGCGCTGATCCAGAAAGGCATCGACGAGGGCGCAAGACTGGTGGCTGGTGGTACCGGTCGTCCGGAAGGGTTTAACCGTGGGTATTTTGTACGCCCGACCGTGTTTGCCGACGTTAACAACGACATGGCAGTTGCCCGTGAAGAGATATTTGGTCCTGTTCTGGCGATGATACCGTTCGAAACCGAAGCAGAGGCGATCGAAATTGCCAATGACACGCAATATGGCCTGGCAGCATACGTGCAGTCCGGTGACCAGGCGCGCGCTCAGAAGGTTGCCCGCGAACTGCGCGCAGGCATGGTGCTGCTGAACGGTGCACAGCGTCCCGGCGGCAGTCCGTTCGGTGGTTACAAGATGTCAGGCAATGGCCGCGAAGGCGGTGATTGGGGCCTGGAGGACTTTCTGGAAGTCAAGGCAATCAGCGGTTGGGATGAAAGCGTAGCCTGACATTTTCTGGACCGAACAACTTTCTTCGCTTCGCTCAGGTCGTTCCTGAGGATTGAACGGGCGTAGCGGAGAAGCTTCGGCCACAACTGGCTTATCCCAACGCCGTCACGGTTTTGTTTGCGGAGATCATCCAGCCGCCGCCATAGGGCGTCTGGGTGACCCAGGCATCCCGCACGCCGGCATGATCGAGTACCGCCCGAATGACGCCTGCATGGGTGACCACCAGCGTACTGGTGCTGCCGCACCAGGCGTCGGTGGCGTCAAGCACGGCAAGGGCGCGCGCCTGCATCTGGTACACACTCTCGCCGCCGTGGGGACGGGCGTGCAGCAGATCGTTGGCCCACTGGTTTAACTCATCCACTGGCACGTCATCCCAGCGCAAGCCTTCCCAGACACCGAAATCCATTTCCTTCAGACCATCGTGATATGATGGCTGGGAACCGTGTGCTGCGCTGATGTGATCAGCCAGACTGGCGCACCTGATTAAGGGGCTGGATAGTATCTGATCCGCCTTCCAGGGCAGCAGTTTCAGGGCTGCCCCGGCTTCGGAAACAAATTTGGCGCCGGGCTTCAGATCGGTCACGCCGTAACAGGTGCCGTCGGCAATGTCCGGCTTGGTATGGCGCAGCAGCACTAGACCCATGCCGCAATCCCCAGATAGAATCCGACTTCGCCCGCCTGTTGCACCGCGCCAAGGCAATCGCCGGTATATCCGCCAAGTTTTTGCATGAACAAATGCCGAACCACCAGGGCCATGATTAGCATTCCGGCAATGGCAAATATGATGGCACCTGCCGGCAGGACTGACAGGCTCACGACCATGATCAATGCAAGTGTTACGCCGGAAGCAATCCAGCTTTCACGGGAGGGTCTTGCTGCCACGGCAGTGGCGGTGCCGCCTTCCGAACGGGCATATCGTGCCGTGGCCAAAACCCCCAATATTGCTGCGCGGCTGGCTGCATGTGCTCCCACAAGTGCCGCAATCGCGACGGCAGGAGAAAGGCTCGACAATGCAGATATTTTGGCGCCGATGAACAGGATCAAACCGATTGTGCCGTACGCCCCTATGCGGCTGTCCTTCATGATGGCAAGGGCCCTGTCGCGGGTTTGTCCCCCGCCAATTCCATCACAGACGTCTGCCAGTCCGTCTTCATGCAGCGCGCCGGTAACCAGAACAGCGGCTGCGACCGCAAGCAGGCTTGCAAGCGCACCGGCAAACATTTGCGCTGCCAGCCAGTACACCAGCGCCGCGATGATCCCGACAATGACACCTGCCGCCGAATAATATCCGACAGATTCGCGTTCACGTTCCTCAGTCCAGCCGGAATTGTCCAACCCCGGCAGGCGCGTCATGAACTGCAGCGCAATTGTAAAGCTCGACAGGTGGTTGCGGAAATTGTGGTTCATGCCTTGCCCGAAACCCCGGCGCTTTCGAAGCTCGCCATATCACACAACATGGCTGCCGCGCATTTGAGCAATGGCCATGCCAGCAGGGCCCCGGTGCCCTCACCGAGCCGCAAATCCAGATCAAGCAGTGGCCTGACCTCAAGCGCGGCAATCATGGCCTGGTGACCGGCATCGCCGGACGCATGGGAAAACACCAGATACTCACGCACCGCCGGCAACAGATGTGTGGCGGCCATGGCGGCAGCTGTCGCGATGGTTCCATCGACAAGCACAATACGGCCGGTTGAGGCAGCGCCCAGCATCGCGCCTGCCATCATGTTGATTTCAAAACCGCCATACTCGGCCATAACCTGGCCGGCATTCAACTGACCGGCGGTGCGGGCACTGGCTTTTTCAAGCACAGCGAGTTTGCGGACAAGGCCTTCATCGTCAACACCGGTGCCGCGTCCCACAAACTGCGCCAGTGGCTGACCCGTCAGCTTGTGTGCCAACAGTGCTGCAGATGATGTATTGGCAATACCCATCTCGCCAAATGCAACAGCATCGCCTTCGGCTGTCCTGCCCAGTTCAGAGCCGAGATCAAGGCACGACGACAACTGCTCGCCGGTCATGGCCGGCCCATCCAGAAAACTGGCCGTACCTGCCGCGATACGTCGCGAAATCAGGTTCTCGTGCGATAGGGGTTCTCCCGCCAGGCCGGCATCAACCACACGCACCTCAATGTTTTGTGTATTGGCAAATACATTGGCCGCGGCACCGCCGGCGAGAAAGTTCAACACCATCTGGCCTGATACTTCCTGCGGAAATGCAGAAACACCAGCATTCGCAATGCCGTGATCTGCGGCAAAAATGGTAAGCGAACAGG
The DNA here is from genome assembly GCA_024640405.1 of Alphaproteobacteria bacterium. Taxonomy (GTDB): domain Bacteria; phylum Pseudomonadota; class Alphaproteobacteria; order Rhizobiales; family Aestuariivirgaceae; genus Anderseniella. The sequence continues at coordinate 50,794 of JAHEFB010000015.1, forward strand.
TGTTCATGACCGGCGACAGTGTCTTCTGTACCCGGGCAATCTGCAAAGCCAGGGCTTCGATGCGCCCAAGTGATCCCGGCGGTTTGGTCTTGGTGTCTATTGCATGTGCAATCTGATCATCAAGATGCGTGCTGACGGGAACGGCTCGTGGCAGGTTCAGGCAGCTCTGGTTTTCTGACTTTGACATAGTGCGGACGCTATCCCAGTTCACCGGTCGCTGACAATGCACTCACAAACCGGTTCATCACGTTTGCGACATGTTTCTGGTCGTAAACCTTGATTCAGCGTATATCTTGTATGACATGGTGTGTCAGGGGAACAACGGAAACCCGGCTGCTGATACGTCATACCGGAATGAAAGTGTTGCGCGTGTAATGTCGATTTTGAGACAACTGCTGGTTTTGATGGTGCTGAGCGCGATCGCCTATGGCGGTTATGCGGGCTATGGCCATTGGAAGGCCAGCAATGCGGCAACCTCGCCGGAAGCGGCCGGGAGAGCCGGCGGCAGTCCGGCTGGTGGAAAATCCGGATCCGGCGGATGGCCAACCATGGTCGAAACCCAAATGGCTGAAACGCGTACCGTTTCGCGTACGGTGGAAGCGGTCGGCAATACCCGTGCGGTGCGTTATGTCGACATCAAACCAAAAGCCGACGGGACAATCACCGAGATCCGTTATGCTTCAGGCTCCCGGGTTGAAAAGGGAGCAGTGCTGTTTACTCTCGATGATGCCATTGAAAAGGCAGATCTCGCACAGGCCGAGGCCGAGTTTCTGAAAGCCGATCTTGCCCTCAAGCGCGGCGACAAGCTGAGCCAGTCGCGCATCACCGCGCGAGCATCGGTGGACGAGTTGCAGGCGACAATGTCGGCTGCTGCAGCCCAGGTTGATCGCGCCAGGTCCCGACTGGCGGACCGGACGATTGTGGCGCCGTTCGCCGGTACTCCGGGTTTTCATGCAGTGGATGCTGGTGCGCGAGTAACCAAGGATACCGTTTTGACCCGGCTGGATGACTTGTCCTCGGTCTTGCTCGAGTTTGCCGTGCCGGAAGAATATTTCGCCATCGCCCGGATCGGACTGCATGCCAAGGCGGTCACGGTGGCATATCCGGATCGTGTGTTTGATGCAAAAATCACCCAGGTTGATACGAGGATTGACCCTGTCAACCGGTCTTTCAGGGTGCGCGCTGAAATTGACAATTCAGACGGTGCGCTGCCGTCCGGCATGTTCATGCAACTGACGCTTGAGCTGGACAGTCAGGCAATGGTGATGGTGCCGGAAGAGGCCATAACGGTGGAAGGCGCAAAAACCCATGTGTTCATTGTGGCCGATGGCAAGGCCAACAAGCAGAACGTCGTTACAGGAGTGCGTGAACCTGGTTTCGTCCAGATCGTAAGCGGGCTTTCCGAGGGCGACGAGATAGTAACTCACGGCACCTCGAAGGTACGCCCGGGCTCACCAGTGAAAGTGGTGGATGCCAAGGCGCCGGGCACAACCCAATGACATTGTCGGAGCTGTCCATCCGGCGGCCGGTTCTGGCAGCGGTTGTGTCGCTGCTGATCATCGTGGCCGGTCTGGCTTCATTGAATGCCATTTCAGTGCGCGAGTTGCCGGACGTGGACTCGTCCATCGTGTCGGTTACAACAACTTATGTCGGTGCCGCGCCGGAGGTCGTCGATACGGATATCACAGAAATTGTCGACAGCGCAGTCGCCGGAATTTCCGGCGTAAAGACCATTACCTCCACCAGCCAGCGGGGGCGCTCAACGACTACCATAGAATTTGAGCTTGGCCGTGATATCGATCAGGCGGCAAACGATGTGCGGGACGCGATCGGCAGAGTTCGCGGCAATCTGCCGGAAGAGGTAGACGAACCGCAGGTGGTCAAGAGCGATTCTGACGCTGATCCGGTGATGCGCCTTGCGGTATATTCAGACCGGCAAAGCCCGGAAGAAGTTACCGATTATCTGGAGCGCTTTATAAAGGACCGCATCACCACCATAGACGGCGTGGCTGATGTTCGCATCTACGGGCAGCGCCGCGCGGCGATACGAATTTGGCTGGACCGCAGAGCCCTGGCGGCGCGCAATCTCACGGTGGCTGATGTCGAAGCGGCCCTGCGCCAGAACAATGTGGAACTGCCTGCAGGTGAGATCGAGTCCAATACCCGGCTATTCACAGTGCGGCTGGATTCCCGGCTGACCAACCCGCAGCAGTTTCGCGACATTGTCGTGACAGAAGCAGGTGGTGTACCAATCAGGTTGAGTACGCTGGCACGGGTTGAAAAGGGGGTGGAAGACGACAGCACCATCGTGCGATCCAACGGTCTGAACGCCATCGGCATTGCGGTCCTTCGGCAGTCACAGTCCAATACGATCGCCATATCAAATGCAGTGCGCAAGCAACTGGCCACCCTGAATACGCAATTGCCGGAAGGCATGCAGATTTTCGTCGGTTCGGATGACGCCGTGTTCGTCAGTGCGTCGATCAAGGAAGTGTTGATTGCCCTGGGCCTGTCGCTGATTCTGGTGGTGCTGGTGATTTTGCTTTTCCTGCGCTCGGTTCGAGCCACGCTGATTCCAGCGATAACAATTCCGGTGTCACTTATAGGATGTTTCTTTCTGATCTACCTGATGGGCTTTTCCCTCAATGTGCTGACATTGCTGGCATTGCTACTGGCCATTGGACTGGTGGTAGATGATGCCATCGTCATGCTGGAAAACATCGAGCGCCGGCTGGCGCGCGGCGAGACGAGGCTGCAGGCAGCCGTTCACGGATCGCGGCAGGTGACTTTCGCCATTCTGGCAACCTCGGTTACGCTGATTGCAGTGTTTATCCCGATTTCTTTCCTGCAGGGCGCTGCCGGCAAGTTGTTCACCGAATTTGGTTTCGTGCTGGCCAGTGCGGTCATCATTTCCACATTCGTCGCGCTAAGTGCGTGTCCGGCGCTGGCCTCGAAAATACTCAAGGCACGCGACGACATCTCCGCTGGTGAACTGCAGCAAACTGAAGGCATTGTGTACCGCTGGTATCGCAGGGCCGTCACCGCCTCGATCCGGGCTCCCTTGATCGTTATCGCTGCATGTCTGGCATTTTCGGGAGCCAGCTATATCGCTTTGCAGAATACACAGCGCGAACTGACCCCGACCGAAGACAGAAGTCTTGTGTTTGTGCCGATGACCGCGCCGCAGGGCTCCACCCTGGCTTTCACTGATGCTCAGGTCAAGAAGCTGGAAGAACAGCTGGTCAAGGTCAAGGACGAGCTTGATATCAAGATCATATATTCATTTACCGGTTTTCGCGGCAGGCCGTATCGCTCATTCATGGTGGTTCGGTTCAAGCCCTGGGATGAACGCGATATTTCAGTGGTCGCCGCACGCCGCCGGATGATTCCGATGGTTGCCGGCATTACCGGCGCCCGCGGTTTTCCGGTCATGCCATCAGGCCTTGGGCTTCGCGGCAGTTCCACGCCGTTGCGTGCTGTAATCGGCGGACCGGATTACGAAAGCGTCAAGGTGTGGGCTGAGGAACTCAAGCAGAAGGCGCAAGACAATCCCGGCCTTGCCAATGTGGATATTGACTTTGAGCAGAACCAGCCGCAATTCCGCCTTACCGTTGATCGCAGGAGAGCGGATGACCTGGGCATTTCAGTGCGCACAATTGCTTCCACTCTGCAAACCATGCTGGCCTCGCGCGAAATCACCAGTTATATCGACCGGGGACGCGAATATCCGGTAATTGTGCAGGCTGAAGATCGCGATCGGCAATCGCCGGATGACATTTCGAAACTGTTCATTCGCTCCGACGATGGCACATCGCTGGTGCCGCTGTCCTCCGTGGTAAAGCTGGTGGAAACCTCCGAGGCACCGGCGCTGAAACGCTATAACCGCCTGCCGTCCATCACGTTGTCGGCGGCGTTGAATGAAGGCTACGCGCTTGGCAACGCCATTGACTTCATCCGTGAGGAGGCAGCCAAGACATTGCCTCCGGAAGCCAATTTGAGTTTTTCCGGTCATTCACAGCAGTATCTTGAGACATCATCTGGTGTCGCGGTGACCTTTGCGCTTGCCGTCCTGATCGTGTTCCTTGTGCTGGCCGGTCAGTTCGAGAGCTTCGTTCATCCACTTATCATCATGTTGTCTGTGCCATTGGCTGTTGCCGGTGCGCTGTATGCATTGTGGGGCGCTGGTCTGAGCCTGAACATATACTCGCAAATCGGCATAATTCTCCTGATCGGGTTGATGGCCAAGAATGGCATCCTGATTGTCGAGTTCGCCAACCAGTTGCGTGATGATGGCATGGAGATACGCGATGCTGTCATAGAGGCATCGGTACTTCGCTTGCGCCCGATTGTCATGACGGTGATATCAACTGTTCTGGGCGCGGTGCCGCTGGTGCTGGCATCGGGAGCGGGAGCTGAAAGCCGTATTGCCATCGGCACGGTGGTCATAGGCGGTTTGCTGTGTGCCGGCGTGCTGACGCTGTTCCTGACCCCGGTTTTATACGACCTGATGGCCCGTTTCACCCGCCCGCGCGGGTATGTCGAAAAACGGTTGGCAGAGGAGCTGGATGCTCCCCGGCCCGGCGCGGCGATGCCTCAGCCCGGTGAGTAGGTCAAGACAATGACCCTGTCCCGGCATCACTACCGGGACAGGAAAACCATTGTTCTATGTCATCCACCAGCGTTCGATAATCCGGCGGCCGTCGAATGCCCGGCCCCAGGAGACGTCCCCATGGGCGATCTTCTTGTTGCGGGCGGACACCCCGTTGGCAAACATCGGCACGATTACCCCGCCGTCATCGCGCAGCATTTTCTGCATCTCGTGATACATTCCCTTGCGCTTGTCATTGTCCAGTTCGGCTCTGGCAGCTACCAGCAGTTCGTTGAACTTTTCGTCCTTCCAGTGTGTCTCGTTCCATGCAGCCTTCGGCGCATAGCCGGTCGAGAACATTGTGTCCTCGGTGGCATAACCGCCCCAGTAGCTGGTGCACCACGGCTTTTTCAACCACACGTTGGACCAGTAACCGTCATTTGGTTCGCGAACCACATTGATGTTGATACCCGCCTTGCCGGCCGATGCAGCAAACAGCTGTGCAGCGTCAAGGGCGCCGGAGAAGGCTGCGTCGGATGCGCTGAGGTCAACCGTGATATTGCCCAGGCCTGATTTCTGCATGTGGAATTTCGCTTTGTCCGGATCGTAGGCTGTCTGCTCAAGATCGGCATCGAAATAGCGATAGGAGGGCCCGATTGGATTGTCGTTGCCGACCCTGCCGTGGCCGTTGAGTATCTTCTTTACCATCTCCTCGCGGTTCATGGCGTACTTAAGGGCCTTGCGCAGATCAGGATTGTCAAACGGAGCCACATCCATCTGCATGGGCATGACGTAATGCAGTGGCCCGACGCCTTCCTCCACGACAATAGCCGGGTTGCGCGAGATCAGAGCCACGGTCTTCAGGTCAACCTGATCAATCGCGTCGACTGCGCCTGAGAGCAGGGCGTTGTTCCGCGCCGTGGAATCGATGATGGACAACAGTTCAACGCTGTCTGCGTGAGCAGCGCCGTCCTTCCAGTAGTTCGGGTTCCGCTCGAAATCGACCCTGACGCCCGGATCGTTGGTCTTGATGATGTAACCACCTGTCCCGCCGGCCTGCCAATCGATTTTTCCGTCCTTTGCCGGATAGATGCCGAAAGTCGCCTCGTTGAAATTGAACGGGAAATCGGCATTGCCGCCTGAAAGTTCGAACACAACGGTGTCCGGTCCGTCAGCGCGAATATCTGTAACCGGCGCCAGGATGGGTTTGCCGACAGATTTGGTGTCCTTGCCGCGGTGATGGTTCATCGATGCGATGACGTCATCGGCGGTCATGGTCTTGCCGTTGTGGAACACGACGCCCTTGCGCAACTTGAATGTCCACACCCTGGCGTCAGGGCTTGACGACCATTCGGTCGCCAACGATGGCACAAGGTCGCCATTGGGGGCCAGTTCGGTCAGTGTGTTGGCAACCGCATAGGCAACGACCCACTGAAGGCCGTTTTCGATGACTGCCGGGTCCTGGGTGTCGGTCGTCGCACCGTGACCCATTGCAAGCCGCATGTGACCGCCTTTTTTCGGTCCGTCGGCCAGCGCCTGGTCAATCAGCGTGGTCCCGATTGTTGCTGCTATTCCCAGCGCTCCGGCCCTGCCGAGAAACTCACGCCGTGACATGCGGCCTCTCTGAAACTGGCCGATAAGCCATTGTGCGTGTTTTTCATTATCGAAATTCATGATGGTCTCCCTTTGGTTATCTGTTTTGTGCGAAGTATCGGCAACTGACATCACCAAATATTGCCTCACACATGGTCTCTCGGGATTTCTTCATCCCACTCCTTCTCAAACAGCAGTTTGTTCCCTTCAAAGGCCCGCAAATGCCCCTCCAGATGGAAATCGGTGGCGCTGCTGGTCATGCGGGTCAGGGTTTCAGTGCGAACCTGCCAGTCTCCTCGCTTGAACTTGAACGTCCATGCTCCTTCGGTCCGGGCCGAAAGGGGATCATCCGGTTTGATCCAGTAGGAATGCCGTGCCTGACTGTCGCTTATCAGGCCGTTGGCGTCATCAAGCTGGCAGCCGAGGTCATCACGGATCTCCATGAATACTTCACCGGTTCGCTCGTCTTGCTGACACACCCGCTGGTTGCCGGCAGGCCGAAGAACCGTAAATCCATTACCGGGCAACGCAGGTGCCTCTGGCATGCTCACCTTGCCGCAGGATGGTTGCCTGACCGGCAGGCGGAGGTGGCTGCCTGCAAGGCGAAGACTAAGCGTTGCCGTTTCGGGTGCAGGCCACAGTGCGGGCCAGTAGGTGGATGACAGCGCCAGCCGGATACGGTGTCCTCTGTGGAACACATAGCCTGCTCCGCAAAGCCTAAACTTGACCTTGTAGAATGTGCCTGGTTGCAGTTTTTCGGGAAGTTCGTGAGAATCGCGATGAGTGAGATTGAGGGGGTTATGCGATACCCGCGTGCTGGCACCGTCCGGTGCCACATCACACAGACGCGCCGCGACAAACCCGACCGGTCTGTCGCAGGCAATCTCAAGTTCAAGTTCGGGAAAACCGAGAATTGTCAATTCGTCTTCAAGAGCCTCGGTTTCAAAGCATATGGACTTTGCATCATCATGGCGCTGGTCACCCGGCAGTTCGTCATCAACCCGCATGCCTGGGCAAAAATTGCCGAAGGCCAGGCCGGTATCCTGTTTGGTGGTAATCGTGACTTCGCCATCTTCGCTGGAAGTGGCGGACAGACGTCCGTTTCCTGCCAGATACAATTCAATTGAATTCATGGAAGGAGAAGGCCACCTGGCCTCCTCGATCCAGTGTCCTGGACGGCGGCCATTTTTTGCTGACGGCACGTTTGATTCCATGAGATAGGCCCGCAGGGACGCTACCTGATCCATGCCATTGTCGATGCCCTTGAGCCAGAAGTCCCACCAGCGTACGGCTTCGGCTAGGAAGTCGAAGCCCGGCGTCACCCGTGCCAGATGAGGGTAACTGTGCTCCCACGGTCCAATGATGCCTTTGGCTGGTGCCTCCAGTCCTTCAAGCAACCGCAGTATGGCGTTTGTGTAGCAATCGTACCACCCGCCGACAGCAAGCACGGCGGCTCTTATGTCCGAATAATTTTCGCAAACCGAGCCGTGTTTCCAGAAATCGTCGCGGCGCTGATGACGCAGCCAGTTGGCCGCCAGCAGCGGCATGTTCTCCAGCCGCTCGAGCCATTGATTGCGCCAGTCATCGCCGACCAGCGCGGGATCCGGCGGGCGCGATGAATAGGCCAGCATCTGTTGCGACCAGGTGGTATTGTCGTTGTTCAGGCATCCGCCCATATAGTGAATGTCGTCCGAATACCGGTCGTCAGTCGAGCAGGATGTGATGATGGCCTTCAATGCCGGTGGCCGCAGCGCGGCGATCTGCAATCCGTTGAATCCGCCCCATGAGTGGCCAATCATGCCGACATTGCCGTCACACCATGCCTGTTCGGCAATCCATGCGATGACGTGTTTTCCATCATCCAGCTCACGCGCGGTGTATTCGTCCTCCATAAGGCCGTCGGACTCGCCGTTGCCGCGAATATCCACCCTGACACCGACATACCCGGCGCGGGCAAAATGATCGAAGGTGATGTTGTCTCTGCCACCGGTTCCACCGCGTTTGCGATAGGGCAGATACTCCAGAATGGCGGGAACCGGCTGACTGTGGCACTCGTCGGGTATCCAGATGCGCGCTGCCAGGCGACACCCATCGGGCATGGCAATCCATTGGTTTTCTACAATTCTGTAGCCGTAATTGCGAACATCCATGACTTAAGCCTCTGGCGGACAACTCAACGCGGCAAGGATCATGGGAAGAGGGCTGCTGACGCAATTTCGCGGCTTCGCACTAGTTGACGCGAGTTTATGCTATTAACGCAATAGTTCGCTTAAGAACTGAGTTAAATTTCAAGACTCTGCCTGGAAAATTTTGATTTTTGCAGGATTGGTCAGCATGGAAATCGCGCGGAATCTCAAGCTTTTGCGCGGCATTGGGAAATCCATGTCACAGATACGCCGCACCCGTCAGTGTTGCGGCATGAGTCCGCCACGGGTTTTTCTTACCACTGCAGCCAGGGATGATTGGTACTGGCTGTTTGAAAAATTGCGTTCATAGACTGAGCGGCCCTTGTGATTGACAGACTGCTTGCCTGCATGCAGACCCAGCATGGCATCGGCAAACTGACTGGCATCATGAGCCACGATTATTGCCTGGTCGATGTCTTCCACGCCTTCGAACGCGGGCACCACTGCATCGGATGTCACAGCGAATTTTCCCATAGCCAATGCCTCAATCAACTTGATCGAGGTACCCGATGCCGCCAGTGTCGGCGCGATCACAAACCGGGAAATGGCATACAAGGCCGCAACCGACGGCACTTCTCCAAACCATATTGAGGCGTGAGCCGCATGCAGTTCAGGGTTTGCCTGACGAACGGCATGGGCAACCGAACCGGCAATGGCAATCCGCAATCCGCTGGTTGCCAGCAACGGCATCACATCGCTCAGAAACCACTCAACACTTTTGCAGTTCGCATGATGTTGGTCTCCGATATACACGAAATCGATAAGTGGGTTTTGGATCGTAAAGTCTATTTCGTTGGGCTCATCCTTGATTGTCGGCCTTACAATAAAGTTTTGCTTGTCATGAGACGTGCGGCAGAAATGTTGATAATCCCGATTGGTCAGGTGCAGGAGTACATCGGCCCCTGCGCACAAATCGGCTTCGTCGCGTGTCAAGGCGGCGACATCGTCGAGTTTATTCGTGAACGGATTGGATACTGCGCTCTTGCGATAACGTTCTGTCTGAACATCATGGGTGTCCAGCACAATCAGCGGCGGGCTTGATTGTGAGCCGGTCGCGAGTTCTGAAATCCGTGCGGCCAGGCGCATGTTCATACAATGATTGACATGAATGATGCCAATCGAACGGTTTTCCAGTTGTGCCAGCAACTCGGGTGGTATTTTGGAATGAGCTGCAATGTCGGCGTGAATTGCCATGGCCGAGCGCCGGCCTGTCTCAGTCCATCTGCTGTAGCTCGGCGACCGTGCCGGTTCGAGGTGGTCTGCAGACCGGGTAAAGAACAATTGTTGCCGGCGCGAGAATGAAAACTTTCCGGCAAGGGTTTCGTAGTCGCCGGGTTGAAGCGAGGCAGACGATTGATCGTGTGCGACAACCAGCAGGGCTACATCAAAATTCAGGTTCTGGTATGCACGAACCTGCGCTGCGAAAATATTGGCACTTCCGGACAGCGGCCACTGCGGGCACAAAATCACGCACATCGGCGTATTCACGTCTGATTTTTCAACCATCGTCATATTCTCATTCGATTGGTCGGAACATGATGGTGCTCACTGAAATGCCGGGCAGGGGTTGGCGGATATCGCCATCAATGGCACCCCCTGATCTTTTGAAATCCTTCAAAGTGATGAAATAGGCAGGCAGTTGTCGAGTAGCCGAAAGCGGTACCTCGACACTCAGCAGATACTGGCGTTCCTTCGACTTCGGAGCCTGCCAGCAAAACTGGAAGTGGCCATTGATGTCCAGCGTGAAACTCTCAATCTTTTGAGCCGGATCGGATTGGCCATCGCAGAAATAGAGTTTCACCTCGACTTTGCCTACCGGTGGCTGTTCCGGGATTATCAGCAACTGGGCGACAGGCCGGTTCGTCTGTCTTCCCAGCTGGCCGGGCCGTCCCCAGCCGTATTGCAGGTAAACGCCTGCCAGGCCCGGTGAGCGCATGTCGACTGCCAGCGGCAGATTGCCGGTAGAGGTTCGCCGAGCCCGTGCGAGTTGGGTCAGCACTTGCAGACGCCCGTCTCCGGGACAGCGAGACAGGTCCGTCGTTGTTGCATATCTGAGCTCTTCAGAGAACGACATTGCTTGATCAGTCTTCATTACGACCGTTTTCGGACTCTATCTGAACAAGTCGCTCTCGAGCATAATCCGGCAACACAACATCATACTTTTCCAATCCGCGCAGGAATGGTTGCCAGAACCCGTCTCCTCTGCGCCATTGGGCTTCTACCTGGAAGAGCTCTTCATAACGCCCGGGGTGCTTTTTGAGCAAGATCGCATCAGCCTGGAAGAGCAGGTCGCGTTCTTCGGTCGACTCACGGGAAAGGCTGCGTTGCCACGGGGGATGATAGACATACGCTTCATCGGAGAACATTACGTTTCCGATCTCCTGAAGGCGCCAACCCAGGTCCGTATCGTAGCGGAACTGGTCTTCGTCAAACGCCATGTCAAAGCCACCGATTTGATGAAAGGCCTCGCTGGTCACAAACATATTGCAACTCATGAATCCGATGCCTTCAACGCCATAATTATGGACGGACCTCCAGTCAGGATCATGCATGTAGTCAGAAAAACAGCGTCCCTCCACACCAACAATGTCCGGATTTTCGAAACAGGCCCGCGCATAAGATAGCCAGGTGTCCGGCGGTTCGCAGTCGTCATCGGTGCAAACGATGATCTGACCTCTCGCAACGCTGGCCCCCAGATTGCGGGCATGAACCTGACTTCGAACCGGGCTGTGCACAACCGTGAGGTCAATGGCGCTGTCACTGCTGGAGAAAGCGACGGTGCTCTGGTCCACAACGATAATCTCAAAGTCGTCATCGCGCTGCTGGGCCAGCAGATCAAGCAATCGGCGGAGTTTTTCCGGTCTGTCCAGCGTGGGGACTACGATCGAGAAATATGGCGCCGGTCGGGACTTTGTCCTGTGATGATTGGTCAGCGTGTAACCCAGCCCGGACGAAATGTTTTCCCAATTGAATTGATGTTCGACGACACGGAGGTTTTGACGGGCATCTGCACTGCGTTTGTCACTGTCTTCAACCAGCTCACCAATTTGCGAAATGAAGTCGCTGGCGGTCCGCGCGATTGAAAAACACGCACCATCAATACCCCTTGCCCCGAAAGGAGATGTCACAATGGCGAGCCCCGCGGACATGTAGTCGAACATCTTTATGTTCGTCCCGGATCCTGAGAACATCGGGTTTATCCCAATATCGGCGGCCTGTAGCCAATTGAGCAATTCGCTTTCTTCCACACCGCCGGTAATGTGCACATTCTTTGGCAACTTTCCGCGGGTGCCAAGTGCCGAGCCGACGCCGCCAACAATTGCGAAATTTACATGCTCGCAAGCAGGAGCAATCTCGTCGCAGATAAATTCAGCCGCTTCGATGTTCGGCGGGTATGAGCCACCTATGAAAAGAGCGACAGGCGAAGGGGGAAACGGCTTCCCACCTTTGCCGGCCGTTTTCGTGACAGGCACCGCAGACAAAACGTCCTTTTGTGATACGCCGTTTGGCGAAACCCGCATTTTCGAGAACGGCACTTCGAATATTTCCGCAAATGACTGAAGATCCTGATGCGAACATGTGATTATGAGGTCGGCATACTCGCACAGTGCCCGCTCCGTTTTCTCTACCATTCCCGAGATCAACCGGGCAGATTCTGAATCACCCAATAGATGGGGCTTCAACAGCGTCTCGACATTGTGTGCGTCATACACCACAAGCTGCCGCTGACGATCCAGCACGCCCTCCATGACCGAGTAAACCCATGGATGGGAAAACACCACAACGTCAGATCTGATGGCCTCTTCCCGGGCAAACTCGCAGTACTCCGGAGACAGCTTTCCCAGCATGGGAAATGATGAATCCACGACATCATAAGTCCCGGTATTCGACTGCAGAACAGCAACAGCATCCAGGTGGCGACGGCTGAACGGAATAGTGATCTCTTCCAGGCTTTTCCCGTGACGAAAGCGTCTGAATTCTGGCCCCGGCCAGTGATACGCCCCCACATATTTCACCTCGATGTCCGGGCCAAGCGACTGGTACAAGCCCTTGAGGCGAAGCCTGCTGCCGCCGTGCGGCGGGTCGATCGGCTCAATATCCAGGACGCATACTTGCAGTTTTTTCATGCAGGTCCATCGTCCAGGTTCAGCGAATGCACCAGTGTGGAGCACACGCTATCCCAGCCTATTTGTTCTGCAAACTGCTTTCCCTCGGCTCCCATCTGTTTGGCTTTGGTTGCGTTCTCGAATAGCCAGTCCAGACGCTCGGCGATGGTTGCCGGGTCTGGAGGGCAAACGAAACCATTGAGCCTGTCCCTGACAATGCGGGCAGGCTCTCCGGAGTCGCTGCAAGTCACCACGGGTTTGCCATTCAGGAAAGCTTCGATGGTTATCAAGCCATAATCTTCCCGTATGGGACTGAAAGCCACAGCCAGTGCGCCTGCATACAAGTCGGCCAGGGTTGCATCGCTAACGTGTCCGAGGAATGTAACGTTGGCCATATCAGCCGCGAGCGATTTTAGTCGTTCCTCATCCTCGCCGGCACCACTGACGATCAGCTCGATATCGTTGCGGAAATGCCGGGACGCCTCTAGCACCAAATCGACCCGCTTCCAGCGATGTAAGCGTCCGGGCATCAAGACGTAATTGCCTTTGCGCAGGTCGGGCTGCCCAGCCTGTCTGGTCGGCTGGTTTGTCGGATGGTAAAGAACTTTTGACGCGATACCGTTGTAGATTTGCAATCGCTGTTTCACTTCCCCGCCCACAACAAAGACATCTCGGATTGCGGATCGTGACAACGCCGCCGTATCAAGGCGGTGAACCAGCTCTCGTTGCGCAATCAGGTCGGCAGAGGGGTGCGAGAATGTTTCGTCAAACATATCGTAATAAGTACGAATGGTGTGCAGCAGATATACCGCATGATTGCGATGACGGGCTGCGAAACTCGGTGCCTTTGTTGAGATCACCCCGTCATAGATGCTCAGGTCCAGATCGTAAAAGCTCAAATACGAGCGCAATATATCGTCAAAGCCGGAAATTTCAGCGGTAACATCAATACAATCGGTTTTGATTCCCGCGCTGTTGAGCGCTGCTGTGAGGCCATCATAAAATCGCTCCGCGCCACCAACTTCGCCGGTCGGAGATTTTACTGTCAAAAGTGCGACTCTAGGAGACATCACCAGCTTCTATCTCCATACGGCTTCATATCGTCAACATTGGTTGACGTGAGATGCGTTCCCGTCGGCAAACGAGGTTAGCATTATTTGGTGCCTTGATCACAGAAATCACTGCGCCGAGATTTGTGTAGCGTCCCTGGCTGCTGATCCTGCGGCGGCCGGCTTGGAACTACTGGGTTTCGACACCCGGTAGGAATCCAGTTCTTCGCGAATGCAGCGCATCATTTCATCAAATGTCGGCTCATGGGGGTCTGCTCGCTTCAATATTGCCTCCGATGCGGCAAAGATCATGTGCCGTCAATCAAATTTGGTTCTGACGTATTGTGTTGCTGGATCATATCCTCACCCGATCGGGGCCGGTGTTTTGTATGATCGATTATGCCGTCTGACAAAACACAAACTGATTTGTGACCAGGTGTCAATTTTTTCGTTGCCACGTTCAACCCGGGCGTCAACCGTGGGTAGGCAACAGGAGGCGTTCAGGTGTTCTTGCTGCATCGGGGTGTCGAACGCATGTGTCTTTCCACTTCGATCCGATTGACGCGAGTTTATGCTGAAAGCGCAAAAATCCGCTTAAGAACCTGACGGGTTTGAGGTAACCTGCAAGACAACAATTGATTTTAACATGGCTGATCAGCATGGACATTGCTCGCAATTTGAAGCTGTTGTGCAGTTTCGAGAAGTCGATTTCGCAGATATGCCGCGCAATCGGCATCAATCGTCAGCAATTCAGCAAGTATCTGTCGGGTGCTTCACAGCCGTCGGCGTACAATTTGAACAAGATTTGCGATCATTTCGCTATTCGTCCCGCAGACCTGTTCCTGCCCGCAGACGAATTTGCCGACCGCATGGAGTATCGTGCAGGTCGCAGCCCTCGTGATTCAGCCCCGGCGTCAAGTCAGGTGTTCAGGCGCGCGTTCCCTGGCGACCGAAAAGCCCTGGCTCGTTATCTCGGATACTACGTAACCCATTGCCATTCGTTCAGTTGGGACGGCCTTGTTCTTCGCGCAATCACCCGGATTTACGAGCGAGACGGGCTGGTGTGTTCCAAAACCATCGAACGCACCCATGATCCGGAAGAGGGTGCTCTTTACCTGTCGAAATACGACGGGCAGGTATCCATGTTGGGCAATCGGATTTTTGTGGTTGAGTATCAGGGTCTGGCACATGATGCGATTGTGGAGTCAGTGCTTTATCCCTCTGCCCGCAGTCAGGTAACCATGCTTCGCGGTGTCACATTTGGCCTGTCCAGCAAGCAGCGTCATCCGTATGTCTCGCGCAGTGTGTGGAAGTACATTGGCAGCAATATCGATATCAGGACTGCCCTGAAATCAACCGGGCTCTTTGCGCTGGACAGCGGTCGTATCGATCCGAAAGTATTGCGTATTCTGGGTAGCAGACCGTTTCCTAACGAGCTTCTGCACTATGATCTTGAGCCGCATAATTAGAGTAATTATCGATGTTTGTGTTAGGGTGCAATTTTTTGCGCCAAACCTTGTGTCGAATAAATACTAATGTGGAAAATGAAGGGCGCTCAATTTCCGGTCAGTGTCAAAATCCAGTCGCGAACCTGTTTGGCTTGCGGGGTCAGGGGTCTGTCCCTAGACCATACCAGATAAAATCCCAATCCGGTTTTCCATGACCAGTCTTCACGGGCGGCCAGCAGGCCTTGCGACAACAGCGGTTGTGTCAGGTGTTGCCAGCCAAATGCGAACCCTTCACTGGCAATCGCTGCTTGCAGCACCAGTGCGTAGTCATTCAGCCGCAAACCTGCAGTGGGCTCGCAGTTGGGCACGCCCTGATGGGCGAACCATTGTTTCCACGATGGCCTGTCGCGAATGGGTTCTTCCAGGTGGATCAACCGTTCATGCTGAAGGTTGGGAACCGACTTCAGATTGACCGCTGCTGCCATGACGCGGGGACTTGCGATGGGGTATATGACTTCCCTGGCAAGCAAGACAGAATGACAGTCGCTCCAGGTACCATCCCCGCGCCTGACCGCAAGGTCTATGTTTTCCGCATCTATGTTCGGTTCGCGATCACTGCTCTGCAGGCGCAGGTCAGTGTCTGGATAAACCTCATGCAGCTGTTTCAGTTTTGGCATCATCCAGTAGAAATTGAATGCCGAAGAAGCGTTCAGTGTGACCTGATCGCTTTGGCCGAGTATTTGAACCGAGCGGGCTGCCACCAACAGGTTTTCGAGTACACTGGAAACATCAGCAAACAGTCGCCGGCCGGCGGTGGTCAGCGTTACCTTCTTGTGGTTGCGTTGGAACAACATCGCGCCGAGTGAGGCTTCCAACTGCTTGATTGAAGCGCTCACGGCTGGCTGCTGCACATTCAGTTCCTCGGCAGCACGGGTGAACGATCCGTGCCGCGCAGCAGCTTCAAACACTATCAGGTGTCGCGGTGAACTGAGCAGTTTCCAGAGTTTTTGCATAAGTTGAAATTATCCAACTGATCAGATTTATCAAGCATTACACCGGTTATTCAGTGAGGTAGAGTGGTTTTGCATACTTGGAGGCAATCCCATGGCTCGTCGAAATCGTGTCTCGCGTGGCAGGCAATCAGCACAAAAGGGTGTTCCGGCATCTCCCTATATTCGCCGCACAATGCCGTTTTTTGATGTGCTGGACGAAGACGCGCTGGTCAAACTGGAGGCCCAGGTCGACTGGATAATTCAGGATGTGGGACTGGCATTCAGGGACGATCCCGAAGCGCTTCGCATCTGGAAGAAGGCAGGTGCGAAAGTGAACGGAGATATCATCCGCGCGCCTGCAGACTGGGTGCGTTCGCTTTGTACCACGGCACCGGCACAATTCACGCAGCTGGCCCGCAACCCGGACCGCTCGGTGGTCATTGGCGGCACCAACCAGGTATTTGCGCCAATTTACGGAGCGCCTTTCGTGCGGGACCTGCACGGCGGGCGCCGATATGGTGACATCGAGAGTTTTCGCAAGCTTGTAAAACTCAGCTACATGCATCCGAACCTGCATCATGGCGGATTTGTAACCTGTGAACCCTGCGATGTGCCGGTTTCCAAGCGGCATTTCGACATGCTGCTTGCCCACATGACGCTGAGCGACAAGCCGCATCTCGGCGCGATCACCGAAATGTCGCGCGCGCGCGACAGTGTCGACATGGCGGAAATTGTCTTCGGCAAGGACGTGATGGATGAAAACTGCGTCATCATGGGCAACGTAAACACCAATTCACCCTTGCTGGTCGACAAGGTCGTCACCGAGGCAATCCGGGTTTATTGCGGTCGCGGGCAGGGCATTGTCGTCGTCCCCTTCATTCTCAGCGGCGCGATGGGGCCCGTATCCACTGCTGCGTCGGTGACCCAGGCGATGGCCGAGGCAATCATGGTTTGCGCGTTTAGTCAGCTGGTCAAACCGGGCGCGCCTTTCGTGCTCGGAAACTTCCTGTCATCGATGTCGTTGAAATCCGGTGCGCCGACTTTCGGCATGCCGGAGCCGGTCATCAGCAATTACGTCGTTGGCCAGATGGCGCGCAGAATTGGATTGCCGTTGCGCTGTGGCGGGTCCCTGACAGCGTCCAAGATCGAGGATGCACAGGCGGCATATGAGTCGGCCGATTCCATGCACTCGACCATGTTGGCCGGCGCCAATTATGTGCTGCACGCAGCGGGCTGGCTGGAAGGAGGTCTGTGTACCGGCTTTGAAAAACTGGTCATGGATGCAGACCGCCTGGGCAGTTACCAGAAGATACTGGATGCAGGGCTCGATACCAGTGAGGAGGCCTTTGCCAGAGACGCCTATGGCGAAGTGGCGCCCGGAGGGCATTTTCTTGGTTGCGCCCACACCATGCGGAACTACCAGACGGCCTTTTACGAACCGCAGCTGTCGGATAGTGAGAACGTGGAAAGTTGGGAAGAAGCAGGTTCCAGCGATATGAGGGTGCGTGCGTATGATCGATGGAACGACATGCTGCGGCAATACCAGGCTCCGCCGATCGATGCCGGCGTCAGGGAGGAACTGGACGCCTATGTTGCCAGACGCAAGGAACAGATACCCGATGCGTGGTATTGAAAGGAACAGCTGGAACGGCACGAAATGCAACCGGCTGTGAATGTTCGGTTGCCGGTGTGGTCTGGACTATATGAGAAGTCCCTGTTCAAATGCGGATCAGCCACTCCAACCTGGGAGATATCCGGTTGTCTCGTCCGCCATTCAAGATCCGTCAGCTGGGTGAAATAGCCATCCGGTGTTTTGACATGGACGCCATGTTCAAGTTTTACCGCGATATTGTCGGCCTGGAAGTGTTGAGCGACAACCGCGACGCCGGCATCGTGTTCTTTAAGGTTTGCGAGGGCTTCGGTGGTCACACCACAGTTGTGGCACTGTTTCACGCTTCGGCGGGACGCCCGGATCTGCATCCGCGAGGCTCACAAGCACCTGAAACCGGTGCCAGATCATCGTTGCATCACCTGGCTTTGACAGTCGCCTATGACGAACAGGAGGCCATCAAACAGTGGCTGGACGACAATTCGATTAAGTACAAGGTGCAGATCTTCGACTGGATCGGGTGGCAGGGTATTTTCGTCACCGATCCCGACGGCAACACTGTGGAATTCGTGGCGGCGGATAAGTCGCTTCTTTCCGGCTGACAAGTGCTCTGATTGCGACCTGGCAGGGTCGCTCACTGGCTAGACACCAAAAACATTCGCGCTTTTTGTAGATTCATATACATGCGGAGATTTGCCTGGTGTTTGACCGTTCATTTACGTTGCGGCTGCGCCGCGCACCGGCTGCTGACGTCAAGCGGTTCGCCATTCTGTCGGCAATTGAGTCGATGGTTCGCGGCATGCTTCTAACTGTCATGCCGCTGTCGGTGTATCGTGTGTTTCCGGATACCGGAACGGTTTCGCTCATCTATTTCGCAGTCGGATTGATGTCGCTGTTTGCAGCCATGATGCTGCCCCGTCTGGCTCGTTACATTCCCCGGCGATGGATGTTCTCACTGGGTGCGGGACTGTTTGTGCTGGGCAATGCTCTGGCAATCGCCGGCGGGAAACTGCTGACGTTGGGGCTGCTGTGCAACGCTGTTGCAACCGTAACCGTGTTCATTTGCCTGAATGCATATGTCCTGGACTACATTGCCAAGGCGGAACTGGGCCGCTCGGAAACGTTGCGCATGTTCTACAGCGCCCTGGCCTGGACGGTCGGACCCGTAACGGGCGTATGGCTGATGGAGTTCTGGCAGCCGGCGCCGTTTCTGGTTTCCGCTGCAGCTGCCATCGTGCTTCTGGCAGTGTTCTGGATAATGCGCCTTGGTGACGGAAAGATCATTGCAAAGGCCCGTACACCTGCTGCAAACCCGCTCTCGTTTGTTGGCCGGTTTTTTGCCCAGCCGCGGCTGATTGCCGGCTGGCTGTTCGCCGTTATCCGGTCATGCGGCTGGTGGGTTTATGTTGTCTATCTGCCGATTTTTGCGGTGGAGGCAGGTTTGGGTGACAAGATCGGCGGGACCATGCTGTCGCTGACCAACTGCCTGCTATTTGCAACCCCGCTGATGTTGCGCTGGATGCAGCACCACGGTGTTCGCACGGCTGTGCGCACCGGTTTTCTTGTGTGCGGCGTCGCCTTTGTTGCAGCCAGTTTTGCTTCCCCGCTGCCATTGCTGGCAATGGGAATCTTGATGATCGGATCATTTTTTCTGATCCTGCTCGATATAGCAGCCGGCTTGCCGTTCCTTCTCGCGGTGAAACCGTCGGAGCGCACCGAGATGGCAGCGGTGTATTCCAGTTTTCGTGATGTTTCCGGCATCGCCACGCCTGGGGTCGCCTGGCTGGTGCTGCAGGTACTGCCGCTTGCCGGTGTGTTTGCCGCGATTGGCCTGATGCTGTTCGGAGCATGGGGACTTGCTGGCCGCCAGCATCCCCAGATTGGCACCCGTGCAAGTGACCGGGTCCGGAAAAGGTTGTCCGTGGCAGGTCAGACGGAGCAGTAGATCACGCCGCTTCTCGGCGCAGCGGCTGACACATGCAGTGAACTCCGCCACCGGCCCAGGTGAACATTGTCATGTCAGGGTCGTAGACCTCAAATCCCGCAGCCCGCATTTTCGCATTCAGATCGCTGGCACCCAGCGTGGACAGGACCCTGTCACCACCCAGCGCCACGACATTGCATCCCAATGCCATGGTTTCCTTGAACGTGGCGGGAATGATCTCGATCTTCTTTTCCTTCAACCAGGCGATGATGTCGTCAGGTGTCGTGTCGAGACACACCGCAGCGCAGTTGTCATTGAGCATGCATACCATCAGGTCGATATGTACATAGAACTGATCGATTGGCGCATACTTGATTTCCCAGCCCTCGGCCTTGAACCAGTTGGCTACCTGGTTGGCAGCAACTTCTTCCGACCGGTGGTCGGTATAGCCGACAAGCGCGACACCGTGGCGGATTATGTTGAAATCTCCACCTTCGAAGTTTCCTGCCGACACCATGTCGTAAATCGGAATATTATTCTCCAGATAAAATCTCAGTACTGGCGCATACTCACCACGTCTGCGCGGGCTGGCCAACTGGCAGATGACAGCGCCATAAGGTGACATGAACGACGAATCCCGGGCGTAAATCTGGTAGGGCACCTGTTCATCCGCCGGCAGGAAGTGGCAGGTGACGCCGGCGCTTTCATAGGCATCGACCATTTCACGGTGCTGGCGCATGGCAAGCTGCTTGTCAAACCTGAGACCCCGGCGCAGGGTGTCGCGAACCAGCGACGACCATGCGGCGTTCTCCAGTCCAAGCCAGCGAAAAGTCTCTGTTGGACCGAGCAGTACATCCCGCAGGACGCCGGTCTCGGACTTCAGATACCAGTCCGACATTTCAGGCGTGCCGCCACCGTCGATACGGGCGCGCAAGGGGGGATTGTTGTTGCTCATGTCGGCACTCCTTCAAAATCAGGGAAAGTGAATGACACACAGCATGATGTGACAAAAATTTTCACACAAGTGAATTTTGATGGGCTTTAGTTGACAAGTTTTACCCAAAACAACAGTGGGCAAAATCGGTTTCCGCGGCTGCAGTGCGCGGATTCAAGGCAAGCTCAGCTTGCTCATGCGACCGCCGTCGACAGTCCAGACCTGGCCGGTTACGAACCCGGCCTCCGGTGATGCCAGCCATGTAACCAGTGATGCCACCTCTTTGGGTTGGCCTGTCCGGCCGACCGGGTGGAGTGTTCCGATTTTCCTGCGGAATTCTTCCGGGCTCCCCAGGCTCTCGATGAAGTCAATGTTCAGATCCGTGTCGATCCACCCCGGAGCTACAGCGTTGCAGCGCACTCCGTCCGACCCGTGATCAACCGCAACCGCACGCGTCAAACCATGTAGACCTGCTTTCGAAGCGCAGTAGGCCGGGTGGCGCGGGTTTGACCCAAGACCTTCAATTGATCCGATATTGACTATATTGCCCTTACTGGCAATCAGATGCGCGATGGCATGCTTGATACACAGAAACGGTGCCGTCAGATTGACTTGAAGTGTGTCGGCCCAATCATCGACTGACGTTTCCTGAACCGTACCCTCGCGCATCAAGCCGGCATTGTTCACCAGCACATCAAGCCGCCCATGACGCGTCATAACGGTTTGGATCACTGTTTCAGGCGCGTTCGGATCGGCGAAATCGGCCTGGATTGAATCAAAGATCTCGTCTTTGCCACGTTGTTCAGTTATCACTTGAGCGCCTTCAGCAGCAAAGGCTTGCGAACAGGCTTGTCCGATTCCCGAGCGGCCTCCGGTAACCAGGACGACCTTGTCTTGAAAGCGCTTCATTGCACCGGTTTCCCGCCATTGACCTCAATCAGCGATCCGCACATATACCGCGCTTCATCGGACGCCAGAAACACCACGACATCGGCGATGTCTTCAGGTTCCGCGATCCGGCCCAGCGGTACCGAGGCATTGAGTTCCTTTATGGCAGTATCCGGGTCGAGGCCGCGCTGTGCAAACCCGGAACGGATCATCGGCGTATTCACTTCATTGGGGCACACGGCATTCACCCGGATGTTTTGATGTGCATGTTCCATGCCGAGGCACTGGGTAAGGGCGGCAACGGCTGCTTTGGAGGTTGCGTACAAAGGGTGGTTGGGGCCCGGGTGCATGCCCCAGCAAGACGAAGTGTTGACAATCGCACCACCACCTGCTGCCGCCAAGATCGGAATGGCTGCCCGGCATAACCGAAACGGTGCTTCGACATTGATCGCCATTGTGCGCTGGTAATCTCCATCGGTCGCCTGTGTCACGGGGCCGCGCGTAATGATGCCGGCATTGTTGATCAGAATGTCGAGACCGTCCATCGCCTCTGCTGCGCGGCCCGGCAGACCATCGCAATACTCTGCATTCATGAGGTTGCCCTGGAAGCTGAAGTCAGCCTGACTGGGCTCCAGATCGGCACCGCCAACCATGACGCCTTCTGATTGCAGACGGGCAACGATAGCCTGGCCAATACCTCCTGCGGCACCTGTTACCAACGCTTTTTTTCCTTTCAGGTTACGCATGTTAATTGTCCTTTTGGTTGGCCTCGTCAAACTCGCAGCGTGGCGCAAATTGACAACTTTGCAGAAATTTCATTTCCTTCGCCAAATGTATTGTTGATATTTGTATACAATTTGTATAATCATTTTCCCGTTAAAGGAAGACTGATATGAAAATCAATAAGAAGCAGGCGTGCCGGATTGACCTGAAGCAGCGCATTCTGACGCTCGATATCGAGCCGGGAACCGTGCTTGATGAGACCCTGCTTTCTCGCCAGTATGAACTGTCCCGAACTCCGCTGCGTGAAGTGTTTCAACGCCTGGCAGGCGAAGGATACCTGACCCTGGAGGAGAACAGAGGTGCCAAGGTGTCCTCGATGGATATCGCCAGCATGCGCAATTTCTTCCAGTCCGCACTCCTGATCTATGCCGCAGTCGGCAGACTGGCTGCTGAAAATGCGACACCCCGTCAGATTGTCGCGCTGAAGAGTGCCCAGCGTTCTTTCCGCAAGGCCGGGGAAAACAGCGATGTATTCGGAATGGCTATGTTCAACCATTCTTTCCACCAGATAGTCGGTGAAATGGCGGGCAATGCCTACCTGACCCCGAGCCTCAGCCGCCTGCTGATTGATCACACCAGAATGAGCCAGCTGTTCTACAAGCCAAAAAATACCCAGGAGCAGCAGTTGATCTGGACTGCCTGCGACCAGCACGACCAGATCATCGAGGCAATCGAGAAACGTGAACCGGCGATGGTTGTTGAACTGACCCGGGAGCACTGGGCCTTGTCTCGTGACAGGATCGAAAAATACGTCCGGCCGGATCCACTGCCGAACGATCTGGATGTTGATACGCCGGAGAGCAAAAAACATGCGATTTGAGGGCATCTATACCCCGTTAGTAACGCCCCACAACGACGACTATTCAATAAACAGAAAGGCGTTTGGCGAAGCTATTGAACATCTGATCGGTTGCGGGGTGCATGGCATCATCGTTGCCGGTACAACCGGCGAGTATTATGCGCAGTCAACCGAAGAGCGCATTGAACTTATGGGGCTGGCCAGGCAGATTATCGGCAATCGCATTCCCCTGATTGTCGGCACCGGCGCCATTCGAACCGAAGACAGTATTGTCTTTGCAGAGGCGGCCAGGAAGATATCCGCCGATGCCCTGCTGATTGCCACGCCGCCTTATGCATATCCGACCGGGCGTGAAATTGCATTGCACGCGCTGGCCATTGACCGGGCGGCCAATCTTCCCGCCATGTTGTACAATTATCCCGGCCGAATGTCGGTCAACATGGATGAAGAAACCCTGGACCGGCTTGGCCGTTCCCCGAATTTCTGTGCCATCAAGGAAAGCTCCGGTGACCCCAACAGGTTGCACATGCTGGCGCGTGACTATCCTCATATTCAACTGTCATGCGGCATGGATGACCAGGCGCTTGAGTTCTTTGCCTGGGGTGCGCGTTCCTGGGTATGCGCGGGGTCAAATTTTGCTCCCGAGGCCCATATCGCCCTGTACAGGGCTTGCGCGATCGAGGGAAATTTCACCAAGGGTCGCGCCATCATGTCCGCCATGCTGCCATTGATGAGTGTGCTGGAGCAGGGCGGCAAGTTCGTCCAGTGCATCAAGCACGGGCTCACATTGCGCGGGATTGCCTGCGGCCCGCCGCGCCGGCCATTGCAACCCCTGAATAAGGATGACAAGCGCCAGCTTGCCCAAGTGATTGCCACGATGAATACCGCCATTTCGGCGATTGAGAAGGAAGCGAGAGATGAGCGATCTTCTGACACGTGCTGAATATGCCGCCATTGCCAAGGCAATGGATTTCCCCAAAGCGGCCTTCATAGACGGTAAATACCGTGCTGGCCGCGGCGCGGCGCTCAAGACCTTCAATCCCGCCACAGGCGAGGTAATTTGTGAAATTGCCGCCGGCAACGGCGCCGATGTAGACCTTGCCGTGTCCAAGGCGCGCGAAGCATTCGATCAGGGTCACTGGGCGAAACTGCATCCCGGCAAGCGCAAGGACGTACTGATCCGCTTGTGCAAGCTGATCACCCGAAACCGGCGTGAACTGGCCGTCATGGAGAGTCTCGACAGCGGCAAGCCAATTCGTGACTGCGAACTCATCGATATTCCTGAAACCATTCAGACCATCAAATGGCACGCCGAGGCAGCAGACAAACTATACGACCAGACGGCGCCCGGTGGTGACGATGCCATCGCCATGATCGTTCGCGAACCGGTAGGCGTGGTTGCTGCAATTCTGCCGTGGAACTTTCCGTTGCTCATCCTGGCCTGGAAAATCGGACCCGCGCTTGCCGCCGGCAACTCGGTCATCGTAAAACCGGCGGAACAAACCTCGCTGACCGCCCTTCGGGTTGCCGAGCTGGCTGCCGAGGCGGGCATTCCGCGCGGCGTCCTGCAGGTACTTCCAGGCGACGGTCCTTCGGTTGGCGAGCCGTTGGGTTTGCACATGCAGGTGGACATGGTCAGCTTTACCGGCTCTACCGAAACCGGCAAACGTTTCCTGCGTTATTCCGCAGACAGCAACCTCAAGAAGGTCGTGCTGGAATGTGGCGGCAAGAATCCGGCGGTTGTGCTCGAAGATGCCGAGGATCTGGATCTGGTGGCGGAACACCTTGTCAATGCCGCGTTCTGGAACATGGGTGAAAACTGTTCCGCCAACTCCCGTCTGATCGTGCATGAGGCGGTCAAGAAGCCGCTGCTGAAACATATGCTGGCCCGATTGCGTGACTGGAAAACCGGTGATCCGCTTGACCCGCAAAACCACCTTGGCGCATTGATCGACAAGGGCCACTGCAAGAAGGTTGCAAGCTATCTGAAGACAACCAGGGGTAAGCTGTTGGCCGGCGGCAAGATTGAAGGCAGCTTTGCTGCGCCGACGATATTCGATGACGTGAAGCGTCGCGACAAGCTAGCACGCGAAGAAATCTTCGGTCCTGTCCTGTCGGTAATAACGGTCCGCTCGTTTGACGAGGCAATTGAGATTGCCAATGACACGGACTATGGCCTTGCCGCCAGTGTCTTCACGGCCAACGGTAAAAAGGCTCTGCGGGCTGCCAGGGCTATCAGGGCCGGTACCGTTACGGTCAACTGTTATGGCGAAGGCGACATCTCCACACCGTTCGGCGGCTACAAGCAGTCCGGTTTTGGTGGCCGCGACAATGCCATTCATGCCCACGATCAGTACACCGAAATCAAGACTATATGGGTTGATCTGAGTGATCCTGCGGCCGGAGACAAAGTAACATGAATGTGGTGGAAGAAGCGCCGCGCACGCGTCGTGGCGGACGAGGGTCGAGGCGCGAGCTGCGCAGTGCAATTGATACTACCATGCTGCCTGCACTGCAGCGCAAACTGCCACTTGTCGAGCCGATGGACGAAAGTCAGGTCGAGCAGATAGACAACGCATCAATGGACATCCTTGAAGATGTAGGCGTTATCTTCCGTGATCCGCAGGCCATCGCCGACTGGAAATCCGTTGGTGCAGATATCCGTGATGAAGACAGGGTTCATCTCGATAGAGGCCTGGTCAGGGAGCTGATCAGGTCTATTCCAGAAAGTTTCACCTATCACGCACGCAACCCCGCGAACAATTTGCCGTTCGGCAAGGATCACTCGATTTTTGTCCCGATGACCGGTGCGCCGTACCTGCGCGATCTGGAGGACCGCCGACGCGGCCCGACGCTGCAAGACCTGGCTGATTTTCACAAGTTGTCACACATGTTGCCGGCGATTCACTCGTCCGCACATCATATTGTCGAACCGATGGATCATGTAGTCGCGCACCGGCATTTGCGCATCACCTACTCATCAATGAAGCACTCCGACAAGACCTTCATGGGCATGACGACAAGCCCGAGGAATGCTGAAGACGTCATGGACATGTGCGCCATCCTGTTTGGCGATGAATTCATGGAAACCCACCCTGTGGCCACCGGGAATTGCAACGGCAATTCGCCGCTGGTCTGGGATGAGACCATGCTTGGTGCCATGCGGGCTTTTTGCAAACGCAACCAGCCGGTTTTGTGCTCACCGTTCGTACTGGGTGGCGCCAACACGCCGGCTTCAACTGCGGCATCGGTTGCCCAGCTGAACGCCGAGGCGCTATCGGCCCTTGCCTATACCCAGGTGGTTCGAAAAGGCTGCCCGGCGATTTATGGTCACTATCTCTCCACGGTGTCGATGAGGTCCGGGGCGCCGATGGCCGGTACACCGGAAATCAGCCTGATGAACTTCATGATTGGCCAGATGGCCAGATACTACAAAGTGCCCTGGCGCACATCCAACACCCTTGGCGGTGCCAAGACATTTGATGCACAGGCTGGATACGAAAGCGCCAGTACCATGATGGCTGTCCTGATGGCAGGGGCCAACTATATCTGGCATTCGGCCGGTTGGAACGAAGCCGGCATGCATTGTTCGATGGCCAAGTTTGTCGTTGACGCTGAGCAATGTGCCATGGGTTACCGGATGGCACAGGGTGTGAACTGGGGCGACTTCGACGAGGCCCTTGCAGCGGTGCGTGACATCGGTCCCGGTGGCCATTATCTCGGCCATCCTCATACACAGGCCAATTTTCAGGAAGCGTTCTTCATGCCGCAATTGTTCGACAACAATTCTATTGAGCAATGGATAGCTGACGGATCGCAGGAGATAACCGAACGAGCCCTCAAGCATGTGCACAAGCTGCTGGCATCCTATGAGGAACCGAAGCTGGACCCGGCAGTGGACGAAGCTCTGCTCGACTATATCGCTAGACGCGAGCGTGAGATTCCGGCGGTTGATGCCCTCAACAATGAGCATTAGGTGCAATGACGAATATTCATGTCACTCGCCAGGCTTCTGATCCGGGTCGGCCTGCATGGGACGCCATTTTGCCGCCGGTTCGGGCCTTTCCGCCACTGGACACCGGTATGGTCGCGGACTGGCTGGTGATCGGTGCAGGCTTTGCCGGTCTGGCAGCGGCTCGCCGCCTGCGGCAACTGCATCCGGCAGATTCCATTGCAGTGCTTGAAGCGCGCCGGATTGCTGAAGGCCCTGCCGGACGCAATTCCGGCTTCATGATAGATTTGCCGCACAATCTGGTATCGGAAGATTATGCCGGTGCGCTGGATGAGGATTGCAGACAGACGGCCATGAACCGCTCTGCCATCAGCTTTGCGCGCGAGGCCGCCGGGGAGTACGAAATGTCCCGCGAGACATTTGTTCTCAGCGGCAAGACAAACGCGGCTGCATCAGCGAAAGGCGTAAAGCACAATCTGGCATATGCGAAGCACCTGCAAACGCTGGGTGAGGATCACGAGCTGCTGGACGACCGGCAGATGAGGGAGGTTTGTGGATCCCCGTACTATCGCAGCGGGCTTTACACGCCGGGAACAGCAATGCTGCAGCCGGCTTTGTTTGTACGTGGCATGGCTGCCGGTCTCGCAGCTCAAGGTGTGAAGATTTTTGAGAATTCATCCGTTATGGAACTTGGGCGATCAGGCGGCACCTGGAATGCCAGGACCGGCAATGGATCAATTCAGTCGCCCAGGGTTGTTCTGGCGGTGAACGGTCACGTTGAGAGTTTCGGGTTTTTCAAGCGGCGATTGATGCATGTTTGCCTGTATGCCTCGATGACCAGGCCGCTGACGGAAAATGAGCAGCGCGTGCTGGGTGGCGACAGTCAATGGGGATTTACGCCCGCCGATCCCATGGGTACCACTGTCAGGAAGATTGCCGGCACCGGTGGAACCCGTATCGTTGTGCGTAACCGCTTTACATGGAACCCGACAAGGCAGGCGAACGAAGCGGTGCTGGAGTCGTTTGGCCAGTCTCACAGGAAAACTTTCCGGGCCCGGTTTGCCATGCTCGCTGATGTGGAAATGGAGCACTGCTGGGGTGGGATGCTGTGCCTCAGCCGCAACAATGTTGCAGCATTTGGCGAGATCGATGAAGGGCTTTATTCCGCCTGCTGCCAGAACGGACTTGGCGCTGCCAGGGGTACCGCTTCCGGCATGCTGGCTGCGGAACTGGCTAGCGGCATGCAATCCGATCACTTAAACCACATGCTCGCACAGCCGGCACCCCGTCGCTTGCCGCCGGAGCCGATCGCATCGATTGGAGCATTTGCCGCCATGCGGTGGGGTGAATTCAAGGCCGGCTCGGAACTGTAACCGGTCGCGACCGTTCTTTTTCGGGATATCCCAATCGAGACGGTTTCAATCACCTGTTCACCCCTGGAATTGACCAATATCGGCCAGAAAAGGCTAATTAATCCACAATTCGCCATTGTGTTTTGTATACAATTTGTATTATTTTGCTGTTTCCCCGAGCCGTACCGGCAAGACAAATGCCTGGAATGGATCGGGATTATTTGTGACAAGAACCTAAAAACCAAACCAGGGTGGAAATATAAAATGGATGACAAGAAACTGCTAAGCAGGATTCTGGGCGAAAGCCGTACAACCAGACGGGAGTTCATGGTTGGCGCAACGGCCATGGGTCTGACTGTTGCTGCTGCTTCCAACATGTGGACCGAGGCGCGCGCCGCCGAACCGAAGCGCGGCGGACACATGAAAGCCGGAATGAACGATAGCAACACGACGGATTCGCTGGATCCGGCAAGTTTCAATGCGACCGGAATGATCTGCATAAGCCGGGCATTTCGCGACAGTCTCGTAGAAGTTGGGCAGGACAATTCTGCAGCGCCTGGTCTTGCGGAAAGCTGGGAGTCGTCAGCGGATGCAAAAACCTGGCGTTTCAAGCTGCGTAAGGGCGTTACATTCTCAAACGGAAAATCATTGACGACGGAAGATGTGATCAATTCGATCAACGTGCATCGCGGAGACGATTCAAAATCCGGCGCCAAGGGCGTGTTTTCAGGCATCACCGATGTCAAGGCTGATGGCAGTGATGTAGTCGTGGTTACACTTGCCGAAGCCAATGCCAGCTTCCCGTTTCTGATGACCGATTACCATATGAACGTTGTGCCAACCAAGGATGGCAAGGCTGATGTGCTGTCAACCGATGGCACCGGTTGTTATCTTCTGAAAGAGTTCGATGCTGGTGTCCGCGCCACATTCGAGAAGAATCCGAATGCCTGGCAGGGTTCTGATTTCGGCTATGTCGACAGCTGTGAAATCACTACCATTCTCGATGATACGGCACGTCAGACCGCGCTGAGCACACAGAATGTCGATATTATCAATCGCCCCGCCCTGAAAACCGTTGGGCTTCTCAAGCGCTTGCCGCATGTGAACGTGGTGGCGGTCAAATCAAACCTCGCCTTTACCCATCCCATGCGAATGGATGTGAAGCCGTTTGACAACAATGATCTGCGTCAGGCGTTGAAGCATGCGCTGCCGCGGCAGGAATTTGTTGACAAGATTCTGTTTGGCTACGGCTCCGTAGGCAACGATCAGCCGCTCGGCCCTGCCTTTGCATCATATGACGGTGATCTGACAAATGAGTACGATCTCGACAAGGCCAAGTCGTTGCTCAAGAAGGCCGGCATGGAAGGTATCAAGCTCGATATGCACTCGGCGGAAACTGCCTATGGCGGTGCACTTGACGCTGCACAGTTGTTTGCCGAGCACTTTGCCAAGATCGGTGTCAATCTGAATGTTATCCGTGAAGCCAAGGACGGCTACTGGAACAACATCTGGAACAACAAGCCGTTCTGCTCCTGCTACTGGGGTGCGCGTCCGGTTGAAGACATGATCCTGTCGATTGCCTATCTCAGCGATGCGCCGTGGAACGATACCGTCATCAAGATGGAAAAGGTCGACCAGCTTGTGAAAGCGGCCCGCGGAGAACTGGATGATG
This sequence comes from Alphaproteobacteria bacterium, assembly GCA_024640405.1. Classification (GTDB taxonomy): domain Bacteria; phylum Pseudomonadota; class Alphaproteobacteria; order Rhizobiales; family Aestuariivirgaceae; genus Anderseniella. The sequence continues at coordinate 80,669 of JAHEFB010000015.1, forward strand.
CCAAGCGCAATGCCATGTACAAGGATGTGCAGATGCTCATCTCCCAAAATGGTGGTACACTGGTGCCGGCGTTCGGTCAGGATGTTGCAGCAACCAACAAGAAGGTCGGTATTGGCCCGAACATCGGCGGTGGCTGGGAAATGGACGGTGGTCACTTCATCAAGCGTTGGTGGCTGAACGCCTGATTTCCGCAACACATTCAGACGGATTGACAAAGACTGGAGCGGTCCTCACGGGACCGCTCTTTTTGGGCGAAAACCGGGATGCCGATCGGCTTTGGGAAGGTCAGGCCGGATTCAGCCGCGCAGCAGACAGCCTCTGGCTTATCAAGGGAGTATTGATGTGAAAATAACCCGCATTGCGATCTATCAGGTTGACCTGCCCATGAAAGAGGGTTCCTACAACTGGTCAACCCAGTCGTTTTCAGCATTCGACAGTACCGTGATAGCCATTGAAACAGATGAAGGTATCACCGGCTATGGTGAGACCTGCCCGCTGGGTCCTTCCTATCTGGCTGCTTACGCTGAAGGTGCGCGAACCGGCATTGCCAAATTGGCTCCTGACCTGATCGGACAGGACCCGACCGAACTTGACTGTATAAATGATCGCATGGACCTGCTGCTGAAAGGTCATCCTTACGTGAAATCAGCCATAGACATGGCGTGCTGGGACATTCTCGGAAAGTCGGTCGGCAAACCGGTATATTCGTTGCTTGGCGGCAAGCGGCAGGATCAGGTCAGGCTTTTCAAGGTCATCTCCCGGACCGATCCGGACGTCATGGCGGCGCGTGTCGGCGAATACCGCGAACTGGGTTTCAGCCAGTTCCAGATGAAAGTGGGTGAAGACCCGACAACCGACATAGAGCGGTTCAGGAAGGTTGCCGCTGCAATGCAGCCGGGTGAAGTCATGGACGCAGATGCCAATACCGGCTGGCGCCAGCATGATGCCATTCGTGTTGTCGATGCTGTCCGTTCGCTGGCCGGCGAGCACGATATTCGGCTCTACATCGAACAACCGTGCCTGACCTATGAAGAATGCTTGGTGGTTCGAAGGCACACCAATCTGCCGATGATCCTCGATGAATGTATGGAAAGCCTCACGGTCCTGCTTAGGGGCTACAATGACCGCGCAATGGATCTGATCAATCTCAAGATAAACCGCATGGGCGGGCTGACCCGGGCCCGTCAGGTGCGTGACCTGTGCATTTCGCTGGGAATTGTCATGACAATTGAGGACAGTTGGGGCGGTGAGATTGCAACTTCGGCCATCGCCCACCTGGCCCAGTCAACGCCATCCGGTTTTCATTTTCAGTCATCGGCATTCCATGAGTATCACACCCTGGCCATCGCTGACGGCGGACCGGTTGTTACCGGCGGTTTCATGCAGGCAACTGACGCGCCTGGCCTTGGCGTCGAACCGATCATGGACATTCTGGGCGAACCGGTGTTTGTCACCTGAGTGGCTCAAATGCATACCGGAATATGAAGCAGCACAGGACTGATTGAACCTGTGCCGCCTCAAGCATTTGAAATAAAGCGAAAAAATTACCCTAACTCTGTACGCCTTCGACGTACCAGTTCATCTTGAGCAGCTCCTCGTCGGTCGCGGTTGCACCGGCGGCATATTTCTCGACGCCCTTCTGGTCCTTGATCGGACCGGTGAACGGGTGCAGCGACCCGTCGGTAATGGCCTTGCGTACAGCTTCGGCGGCCTCAACCACGTTCGCCGGGATCGCCTTGTTGTATTCCGACAGCTCGACCTCGCCTTCCTTGAAGCCGCCCCAGAACGAAGCCGACTCCCAGGTGCCATCCATAACGTCTTTTGCGCGCTTGACGTAATACGGTCCCCAGTTGTCGAGGATGGATGTCAGATGCGCCTTGGGGGCGAATTTCGACATGTCCGATGCCTGGCCGAAGGCATACATGCCTCGCTGTTCGGCTGCCTGAAGGGCTGCCGGCGAGTCGGTGTGCTGGGTGATGATGTCACAACCTTGATCCATCAACGCCTTGGCAGCATCGGATTCTTTCGGTGGATCGTACCAGCTCGACACCCACAATACCTTGGTCTTGAAGTCGGGATTTATCTTCTGTGCCGCCAGCGTGAAGGCATTGATGCCCATCACAACTTCCGGGATCGGGAACGAGGCGATATAGCCGGCAACACCTGTCTTGGACATGTGGCCTGCTATGGTGCCGATGACCGCCCGGCCTTCGTAGAACCGCGCATTGTAGATCGACATATTGGCCGATTGCTTGAATCCGGTTGCGTGCTCGAACTTGACATCCGGGAACAGTTTGGCGACCTTCAGTGTCGGGTCCATATAGCCAAACGAGGTGGTGAAGATCAGCTTGTTGCCGTCCTGCGCCAACTGGCGAATGACGCGTTCGGCGTCGGGACCTTCCTTGACGTTTTCAACAAACGTGGTTTTCACCTTGTCGCCGAGTTCCTTTTCGATCATCAGGCGGCCCTGGTCGTGGGCGTAGGTCCAGCCATGGTCACCGACCGGGCCGACATAGACAAAGCCGATTTTCAGTGGCTCAGCAGCAAACGCTGCGGCATCGAGCAGCGACAGTGCCGCGGCCGATGCGCCGGTCAGTTTCACGAATTCACGTCTGTTGAATTTACTCATTGGGTTCTCCCGGAAAATGTTGCTCCATCTGCAACAGAATATGACGTGCAAGTTGGTACGCAAGTCAAACCGGCAACTGTCCACGTCAGTTTTAGGCTATTTTCGCTATAATTTGCCGGTTTTCCAGCCAAGTCTGGATTGCAGCGTCGCGAGATCGGCGAAATACGGCAATCGCTGACGGGCAACGGCAACCCGGGACGCCTCCAGATTGGCCGAAATGAGTTGCGGACCATCGCCGGCGCGAACGACGTCACGACCGTCCGGGCCAACAATGCAACTGGCGCCTGCATACGTGATATCGCCTTCGATGCCGGCATGATTGGCGTAAAGTGCATAACAGCCGTTCTCAAACGCCCGCGCCGGTACGACCCGGTGCGCGACCTGATCCCATTGTGCACCAAGCGCGGTTGGCACAATAACCACCTCCGCACCGGCCACACAGGCAGCGCGCACGATCTCCGGAAACTCGACATCATAGCAGATCACGAGCGCACACTTCACGCCGCCCAGTTCGAAATGGGTGAGCTGATTACCAGGTGCGAAAAAGTCTTCTTCGAACCCCGGCGGAATGGCAAGCTTGCGGTGGTTGGCAACCGGTTTGCCCGCACACGACACGACCAGCGCGGAATTATACACCGTCTGGTCATCACGTTCCGGGTACCCATAACAAATTGCAGTGCCGGTCTGCCGGGCGAGGTCTGCGACGGCACGGGCAAATGCCCCATCTGCAGGTTCGGCAAGATTGTGCAGGTCGCTGCCGACATTGTAGCCCGACATGAACAGCTCCGGGCATACCACCAGATCGAGTTGCTGATCTGCAATGGCGTTGGCGAGCCCGGCAAACCTCTGCTTAGGGCTTAGACCGGCGCCGTCACTCTGGAAAATGCCGGCCCTGATCCGGCTCACCGGTCAACAACCAGCAACTGGCGCGGATATTCGGTCAGATAATCGCAACCGGTCTCGGTAACAACGATACTGTCGCCAATGCGCCCGCCGAGTTCGCCATCGACACTGATGCCCCCGTCAACGGCGAAGGTCATGCCGGCCCTCAGGATTGTCTTGTCGCCATGTTTCAGTTCGGGGCTCTCCAGATACGCCATGCCGATGGAGCGTCCGGTGCGGTAACCGGTGGCATAACCACGCTCGCCGTAGACTTCGTCGGCGGCCTCGGCGATGGATTCCGCCGTCACGCCGGGGCGGATGGCGGCGATGGCCGCCTGCTGCGCATCAATTGCGGCCTGCTGGATTCTCGCGGCTTCGTCGGATACTTCGAGAATGTGGAACATGCGGTCAAAGCCCAGCTTGTATTGTTTGAACTGCGCCATGTTGCAGAAGCAGAAATACACCGGGTCTCCGCGCTGCAGCTGTTTTACGCTGGCCCGGCGATGTACCATCGACGTGTCGCGGCCAGATTGCATGACCTGCAGATTGTGGATCATCGGCGAGACAAACTGTTCCCAGCCCTTTGCGGTCAGAAAACCCGCCGCCTTGCGGGTACCCGCGTTGATCACCGCCAGGGCAGCTTCATATTCAGGCGCGTTTTCCGCCAGAGCGCCTTCAGCAGCCGCCATCATGGCACCGGCAATCTGGCCTGCCTGTTTCATGATTTCGATTTCCATCGGTGACTTGATCATGCGCATGGCTCCGACCAGCGGCGTGATGTCGGATAATTCAACACCGGAAAGCTGATCGTCGATCCAGTTACGCACGATGATCGGCAAGCCATTGCGTTCGATACCGATTGTCCTGTGCGAACTGCCCAGGGTGCGGGCAAGGACATTTTCCCAGCGATTGTCGCCGGCATCTTCCCAGGTGCGCACATCGGTCACCCACGTCATCGCGCTCACCATTTCGCTTTCCATAAGCGGCGTGATCACGATGGGTTCATCGTCGGCCCGTATGATCAGGAAGGTCGGGCGGCCGAACTCCACCGAAAGGTAACCCCAGAAACCGGCGAAATAGGCAATGGTGCTTTCGTCTGTGATCACCGCGATCTCAAGCCCGGCGTCTTTCATGCGGGTCTGGAACCGGGTAGTGCGGGCACGGGCTTCTTCGAGCATATGAATTTTCCTGACTGCAGATTGCCTGAAGCTTGAACCTATTGTACCCGCCACCAAAGTCTTTGCCGAAAACGACATTTCTGGCATAGGATTGTACTCTGCGCGTCAACTCGCCAGGGGAATGTCAATGGCTCAGGCAGCGGTCCGGTCACAAGTTTACAGCGTCGAGTTTGATGCAGGCAGGCATCACCGCGCCAAGATCGGCTATGTGCTGCTTGCCACCGAGCAAACCATTCAGGACGATGTGATGACCCTGCGGCCAGACGGTGTCGGCATTCACATCGCGCGTGCCGCCATTCCCGACAGCATCACCAGTGAGACACTGGCTGCACAGGCGGACCTGCTGGCCGATGCCGCTGCAACACTGTTACCGGACGGATCGCTGGATGTTGTGTGTTACGGCTGCACGTCCGGCTCGCTGGTGATTGGCGAAGCAAGAGTGATGGAAGAACTGAACAGGGGGCAGCCACAGGCCACGGCCACCTCGCTGATTACCGGCGTGATGCGCGCCCTGCGCGCTGTCGGCGCAAGGAAAATCGTCGTTGGCACGCCCTATCTTGACGAGGTCAACCAGCGAGAAGCGGAATACATGGCGGCTGCCGGCTTCGACATATTGGCAATCGAGGGGCTGAACCTTGAAAAGGACAGCGACATGGTCCGCGTTACGCCTGCCTTCATTCGCGACTTTGCAGTATCACTGGACCGGCCGGACGCAGATGCCGTGTTCGTATCATGCGGTGCGCTCAGGACGCTGGACGTGATCGGCGAAATAGAAGCAGCCATAGGCAAACCTGCCATCTGCTCCAATCAGGCGATGATCTGGGACACGTTGCGGCTTGCCGGCATCGAAGACCGGTTCGACGGTTATGGGCAACTGCTGGCCGGGCACTGATTTCAGACCCTGAAGCAGAAACAAAACAGTTTACGGTTGCGATCACTCCTGTATTGGCCTTCAACTTCATTCTTAGGCTTCTAATTGAAGGTCCGGACTCCCATGACAATTGAACATCTGATCGCGTTCAACATTGCGCTGCTGGCTGCCATTGCCAGCCCCGGACCTGCATTACTGGTCGCAATTCAGACAACACTGAGTTCCGGCCGGGCCTCAGGCATCGCCATCGGCTGCGGAATGGGCCTGATGGCGGCGGTCTGGACATTGATGGCATTGCTTGGGCTGGAAGCGGTTTTCCAGTTCGTTCCCTGGGCCTATGCGCTCGTCAGAACAATTGGTGCCTGTTATCTTCTTTAAATTGCATGGGGTATGTGGCGTGGCGCCCGCAACAAGCTGAAACCAGCGATAAAACCCGCCCGCCAGGCTTTTCGCCAGGGCGTTCTGATCAATGCGACAAACCCCAAGTCGGTGTTGTTTGCAGCGGCGGTTCTGATTGTCATTTTTCCTGCCGACATGACACTGGCGGCAAAGGGGCTGGTCGTGCTGAACCATCTTGCAATCGAGGTGTTGTTTTATGCTGCGCTGGCTGTCGGGATGAGTACCAGCGCCGTCAGCAACGGATACCTGAAGGCCAAACTGTATATCGACCGCGCCGCCGCCATTGTGCTGGGCACATTGGGGTTACGGCTGTTGGCCGGTCGCTGAACGAGGAGCTGAACAGTGATAGACCAGGCGACGCTGATTGCCTACCTGGCCATCGTGACCGGATTTGTATTCATTCCGGACCCTGCAACGGTGCTGACCGTTGCCCGGGCCACGGCGTCAGGAGCCCGGCTAGGGCTGGCAACCGGATTGGGTATGACCGTCGGCGGCTAATACCAGATCTCAGTAATAGCGACTCATTTCATGGGATCATGGCGGTTCACTCGGGCAGTTCAGGGTGGCTTTTGGTTGTCTCAACCAAAAAGCATCCTGATCTTGTGGGCCAAATCCGTCCATCGTCGGTGTTGCGCCTCTCGCGGGATGCACCGCTACTCCTCATACGCCTTGCGGGTGATCTGCAGGCCGTAGCGCTGGATGAACTTGCGCTTGATCTGGCGCACCAGATTGGGCTCATTGTCGGGTTTCAGACCCTCTGCCTCCAGCACTGCCCTGGTGAAATCAATCGCCGTCACCGGAGACTTTTTTGCAATCAGCTCTTCGCCGCTGAGTTCGTTGCGATAATGCCATTTCGCACAAAGCTCATCGAGCAACATGTCGAGGTCTTCATCCAGCGTTTTAGCGCGTTGCTGCTTTTTCGGCATGTCGGGCGTTTCCTAAGCCGCTTTTGCCAGCACCAGGTGGCCAGGCTGCGGTGTGCCTTCTTCATGGCGCACAGTAATATCGCTGGCATGCACCATGGTAAAGCCCGCCGCTTCCAGTGCCGATCTTACATAGGTCAGCGTGTGCACGAAACGCTGGTGCGGACCGACCATGAATTCGCGGCCCGCCATGACGTCGTCCGGCAGCACTTCCGTTGAAAACCCGAACACGGCGTCAGGCGTGCTGATACGGCGGACGCCGGCAAACAGCGCAGCCACATCACCGAGGTACGGCAATACATCCGTGGCTACCACAAGGTCCCAGGGCTCATCATCCACCTCTTGGGCAAAGTTGACAGCATCGCCCACATAAAGCTCGTCATACAGTTCATGCTCTGCCGCCAGATCGATCATGTTGGCGGACAGGTCGATGCCGGTGCGGTGGCTGGACATGTCGGACAGCGCAACACCGGCCAGCCCGGTGCCGCAGCCCAGGTCGAGCAACCGTCGATAGGGTCCCGGCGCGTGGTCCAGCAAAACCTGGCGCACCAGAATCGGCACATGATAGCCAAGCTGATCGACCAGAATGTCGTCAAACACGCTGGCATGCTGGTCGAACAGCATTTCCACGTAAGCCTCAGGTGCGCGCACGGGCGTATCACCCAGCCCCATGGCTGCCAGCCGCACCGCCGCACCGCCATGATCATCCGGGTCCAGCGCCAGCACCCTGGTGTAGGCTTCTGCAGCAGCGGCAAAATCGCCGGCCTTTTCCAGCGCCAGGGCGGCATTGTAGGCTTCCGCCAGTTCGTCGTCCGTTTTCATGTAGTCGCCACGTCTTGGTTATTTGCGCAATTATGCAACACTGCCCATATAGGTCGATCCTGGAATATTCGGAAAGCACCAACCACATTGAGCGATGCCAATCAACAAGAAGGCCCGGTCCGGGTTCGCCTGACCGAGGATGGCGAACTGGCCAGGGCCTATGCGCTGACGCTGGCCGCCATGGAAATGCGCTCGATTCTGGCAACTGAAGAAGGCGGTTACGGGGTTTATGTAGCGCCGGAAGACGAATTGCGCGCCACCTGGGAACTTGACCAGTATGACGCGGAAAACACCACCGGGGCGGCAGCAGATCGGGAAGTGCGTGCCAGGCCCGCCATCGTCGTGTCTTACACCACTACCGCGCTCGCCTATGCGGCGGTGTTGTTGTTCTTTTTCAGCGCTGCCAGAAGATCAAGCTTCGGCACTGACTGGGCCGGGGAGGGGGCCATGGTGGCGCATCATGTTACCTCCGACCTGGAACTCTGGCGCACCGTCACGGCGCTCACCCTGCATCTGGATTTGGGTCACATTGCAGGTAACCTGGCCTACGGCATTATATTTGTCTGGCTGCTGGCCAAGGAGACCGGGCCCGGAATTGCCTGGGCCTCGGCCGTGCTGGCAGGCGCTGCCGGCAACTGGCTCAACGCTTTGTGGCAGGCCCCCGACCATACCTCGATCGGTGCGTCAACGGCGGTGTTTGCCGCTGTCGGTCTGTTGGCGGCGCTCAGACACAAGTGGCGCCCGCCGGAGTTTTCGCTACGCTACTGGGCGCCGCTGGGCGGTGGTTTCATGCTGATGGCTTGGCTGGGTTTCGGCGAAGGAAACACCGATATCGGCGCCCACATTTTCGGTTTCCTGGCAGGTCTTGCCGGCGGATACTGGATGTCGCGCAAGGACCGGGCATGGTTTGGCGATGCCCAGCGCCAGATAGACGGCCTCAAGCTGACCGGGGCGGTGCTGGCAGGAAGCTGGGCCCTGGCGCTAATGTTCTAGAGATTGGATTAGTTTATATCGCTCACGCAAGCAGCTTGACGGCTGCGCTGTTTTATTGGTCGAACAGCTTATCCTCGCTTCGCTCGGGCCGTTCTCCGACCTTGAACTACCGTCGTGATGAGCACCTCCCGAAGCACGTCAGTGCCGAGGCAAGGCCGACCGGCCGTCGCACGAAGTGCGCCCCCGCGGAGCGCAGCCGCAGGCTGCTGGCGTGAGCGATATAGAACATCCCGGATCAAACCCCTCAATACCTATC
>JAHEFB010000079.1 GCA_024640405.1 Alphaproteobacteria bacterium
TCTCCCGATAACGAGCCCGTGTGGCTTGTTGTCAGGGATTTGCCGATGGCCGACGATCCGCTCTTCAGCGCTACGACTGGTTTGCCAAGTTGCGCCGCCTTGATTGCGGCATCCGCAAATCGGCCGGTATGTTTCAGCCCTTCGATATGCAAACCAATGGCGCGCACTTCCGGTTTTTCACACAGCACCTCCACCAGGTCTTCAATCGCAATAACCGACTGGTTGCCGATTGAGATCATGTGAGACATGGGCAGGGAGCGCTGGGACATGGTCAGGTCGGATGACAACATCCCCGACTGCGTGATTATTGCGGCGCCATAACCTGGCGTTGATCCGCCATGCGCAAATGGCCACAAGGCGGATCGGGCCAGATAATTGATTATGCCATAGCAGTTTGGCCCGACCAGTGCCATTGAGCCTGCCGCCTCGATCAGCGCTTGCTCTGCCTGTTGTCCTGCAGCGCCAACTTCCCCGAACCCGGCCGTGTAGCAAACGATGCCTCCGGCTGCGATGTCGGCAAGCCGTTTCACCGTATCAATGGCCTGCTGTACGGGTACGGCAAGGAATACGGCATCAGGTGGCTCCGGCAGGTCCTCAACGCGAGCAAAGCAGGTGATGCCGTTCATCTCGGACCGTTTTGGATTCACCGGCCAGATGGGGCCGTCAAATCCAATCCGCTTTGCCTCACCGATTGCCACTGCTGCGTCGCGACCGCCAACAAAGGCAATCTGGCGCGGGTGCAGCAACCGCTCAAGATTTGCACGTTGTGCAGGTGTCATGCGCCAAGCGGCCTCAGCATGGAGCGCGAAATGATGTGGCGCTGGATTTCTGATGTGCCGTCCCAGATGCGTTCAAGCCGGGAATCGCGCCAAAGGCGTTGCACCGGAAATTCTTCCATCAATCCCATGCCGCCGTAAATCTGGACTGTGTCATCGGCCACACGGTTCAGCATTTCCGAGCAATAGACCTTGACCATGGCGGCGTCGGCATCATTCATCACACCCGCTTCTGCACGCACAACAGCATCCATCACCATCAGATCGCCGGTGCGTATGCCGATTGCCATATCCGCAAGCTTGAAGCCGATCGCCTGAAACCTGCCTATTGCCTGGCCAAATTGCTTGCGGTTTGCTGCCCATTCGGTTGCCATTTCACATAGCCGCTCGGCCTTGCCACAGCAGGTTGCCCCAACCCAGATGCGGCCCATCCCCAGCCATTTTCCGGAAAGCTCCAGTCCCTTGCCTTCTTCGCCCAGTATCTGGTCCGGCCCCAGCCGCACATCGTCGAAACGGAGTTCAAAGGTTTTGTAACCACGATAGGAAACACACCTGGTGCCTTCCTGTATGGAAAACCCGGGCGAGCCGACGTCAACCAGAAACGCCGTGATGCGCTTGCGATCACCGCGCTGTGTTTCATCCACGCCGGTTGCCGCAAACACGATGGCGAAATCCGGCATGCACGGACCGGAGATAAAATGCTTGGACCCGTTGAGCACCCAGTCATCACCATCACGGCGTGCGTTGGATTTCATGCCCATAACGTCGGATCCCGCTTCCGGTTCAGTCAAAGCAAACAGTTCGCGTTTTTCGCCCGTGACACACGGCGCGAGGTAGCGCTCGATCTGGTCGCCTTCACACGCCAGCAGAATTTCCGTCGGCCGCGCAATCCAGGAGTGCAGGGCATGAGTGGTGCGGCCGTACTGGCGCTCCATCAGCGCCATGGCGGTTTTGTCCAGCCCGCCGCCACCGATGTCTTCCGGCAGGTTGGCGGCATAAAGCCCGGCTTCCATTGCGCGTTGCTCGATCTGGCGACCAAGCTCTTCCGGCACTTCGCCCAGCTTGTCGACCATGTCTTCATGGGGATGGACTTCGGCATCCATGAAGGCGCGCAATGTCGAAAGCAGCAGTTCATTCTCATGAGAAATTGATATGCTCATCCTCTAATTCTCCAGAGTTAAACTCGCTTCGACAGTCGCTTGTGATTGGCTTTCAACTTCAGCCTTATCCGTCCGCACCGCGAAGCTTCAGCTTGTTGCGGGCCTCCTGGGGTGTCAGCGCGCGGCCTCCCATGCGCTCAATGATTTCAATCACCCGATCCACCAACTGCCCGTTTGTTGCCAGTACACCGCGGTCCAGGTAGAGATTGTCTTCCAGGCCGACCCGGACATTGCCGCCCATGGCGACGGCCGCTGCCGCCATCGGCATCTGCATGCGCGATATACCGAAGCTTGCCCAGCTCGCCTCCGGTGGAAGATGATCTTTCATCACTTTCATTGTGTCCACACTCTGGTCGGCACCCCATGGAATGCCGAGGCAAATCTGGAACATTGGCGGTGCCGCTATCAACCCTTCGGAAATCATCTGCCGGGCAAACCGGATGTGGCCAAGATCAAATACCTCCAATTCCGGTTTGACTCCCCAGTCGCGGGTCAGCTCCGCCATCTTGCGCAGGGTTGGTGGCGTGGAAATGTAGATATTGTCACCGTCACCGAAGTTCAGCGTGCCGCAGTCCAGCGAACAGATTTCCGGTAACAGGTCCTGGACGTGGGCGAGCCGCTCAATCGGGCCGATCATATCAGTGCCCGGGCCCGGTTGTGCCGGGTCGGCCTGGCTTGGCACCCAGTCTCCCCCCATGCCGGCAGTGAGATTGATCACCACATCGGTGCCGCTGGAGCGCACCATGTCGACCGCCTGCTTGAACAGTTCCGGATCGCGTGATCCCTTTCCGGTCTCGGGATCGCGTACGTGAATATGGGCCACGGCGGCGCCGGCCTTGGCTGCTTCAATGGCGGCGTCGGCAATCTGCCGCGGTGTCACTGGTACGCCCGGGTGGCGGTCTACTGTGTCACCGGCCCCGGTGACGGCGCACGTCACGACCACTTCGAAATTCACTTCTGTCTCTCCCTGGTGTTATGTTACCGCAAAATACTTTGCCGCCCGGTGTTCGGAAATTATAAAAAATTCGCCACAATTTCTTTTAATCCGCCGTTCCGTTCTGATATTGTCGTGGCTCTGCCACCCTGTCGATCAATCAGACTGCCAGTATCACGGAGCCAAATGAGTTCTCGTCCCACCAGAATAAATCTCGTCCTGATCCCCCGGTTCAACATGATGACCCTGACAACGGTTATTGAACCGATGCGGGTTGCCAATTACCTCGCGTCGCAGCAATTGTATGAGTGGGATTTTCGCTCACCCATTGCCGGCCAGGTCCAGGCCAGTAACGGCATGTATGTGGATTGCGGACCTCTGGATGATGGCGATCAGATCCGGCCTGATGTTATCGCCGTGTTCGGAAGCTGGGGCGCGGAGCATTATGACAGTATTGCTCTGAGCAACTGGTTGCGGCGGCATGAACGCAAAGGTGCAGTTCTTGTTGCTGTGGAACTGGGCGTGTATGCATTGGCCCGGGCCGGGTTGCTGGCAGGTCAAAAGGTAACCACTCACTGGTCCTGGAAACCGGGTTTTGCGGAAGCGTTTCCCAACATCGAGGTTTGCGAACAGCTATTCACAGTGAGCAACAAGATCATGTCCTGTGCCGGAGGAGCGTCCGGACTGGACCTGATAATGCACCTCATCGCGCATCATCATGGCGAACAGCTCGCCACGGAGGTCTCCAACCAGATTCTGCACTATCCTCGAAGGCCCGCAGAAGGGCCACAACGCTATGCAACCGGTGGAATGGACGGCGACATTCATCCCGATGTCCGGGCCGCCATGCGCATACTTGAAGCGGGCATCGAGGAACCCTGCTCGGTTCCGGACCTGTGCCGTGAACTGCGAGTTTCACAACGCCAGCTGGAACGTTTGTTCAAACGCGATACCGGTTGCACAATCGTGCAATTCTCGAGGCTTCTGAGATTACAGTATGCACGCGTCCTGCTGACCAGCACCCGCATGTCGATCAGGGAAGTCTCAGCGGCCTGCGGGTTCAACTCGCTGTCCTACTTCTCACTTTGTTTTTCAACCACCTTCGGCAAGAAGCCAAGTGAGTATCGGCAGGCCTGGCCTGACAACGAGGCCGCACCGTCGTGGCCGGGAACCGTCTACTCGTTTATCAGGCAGCCAAAGTTGCCCGATACAGATTCTTTACCGGCAGATTAACCGCGACAGGCTTTAGCGCTCTCTGGTTTCCTTGGCCGCTGCCACTGCTTTCAACACACCGACAATGGCCCTGTCACGTTCTGCAGCCATCTCCTCAAAATGCCGGCCTGCGGCAATCTCGTTGCACCCGTCAACCATCCGGTCGCGCAGCTCCGGCGTCAGTTCCGGTGCATCCAGTCGGGTCCAGGGCAATTTCAGCGCCGGCCCGAACTGGTCCAGGTTGGTGGCCATGCCGCCTTCGCCGCACGCGACGTGAAATGCCATACACTGGCCTTGTATGGCCATGCGTGGAGCAGGCCCGTTGATCAATGCCGTATCGATATCTTCCGGTGATGCTTCGCCATTGGCGACCATGTGCAGGGCCTCGCGCCACAAGGCCTCCTGCAACCGGGTAGCGACAAAGCCGGGGATTTCCTTCTTCATGACCAGTGGCGCCTTGCCGGCATGGGCATAAAAATCCCGCGCCCATTCCAAAGCTTCGGCAGATGTTTGCCTGCCCCCGACAATCTCGACCAGTGGCAACAGGTAAGGCGGGTTGAACGGATGGCCCACCAGGGTGCGCTGCGGCGTTGAACACCGGCGCTGAATCTCCGTCATGGTCAGGCCGGATGTACTGGATGATATAACCACATCTGCAGGCACGGTTTCACCCAGCACCTCATACAGGTCCTGTTTGAGGTCAAGCCGCTCCGGAGCACTTTCCTGCACGAATTGCGCCTGTGATACTGCCTGCTCCAGATCGCCGGTGATCGTCAACCGGTCGCGCGATGCACCGCGAGCCAGACCGAGCGCTTCGAGACTGATCCATGCAGTGTCTAGAATTTCTTTGAATGCCGGGAGCTCATCCAGAGAATGCAGATAGGCTGTCACGTCAAAGCCACGCGCCAGGAAATGCGCAGACCAGCCCGCCCCGATTGGCCCGGCCCCGATACTTGCCACCCTGGTCACGCTGTCTGGTGCCGGTCTGGCCATGCCGGTTACCTGCCCTTGAACACAGGTTCGCGCTTTTCAACGAATGCCTTGACGCCTTCGGCAGCATCCTCGGACTTCAACATGGCGCGATAGGTTGTCATTTCGTCTGTGCGCATTCTGGCAAACGCCTGCTCCAGAGGAACGCACTCGATACCGCGCAGGACTTCCTTGACCGACTGCAGGGCCAAAGGCGCTGACTTTGCCAGCTGACCGGCCCAGTCGCGTGCCGCGTCCATCAGCTCAGCATACGGCACCACCTTGTTGACCAGGCCGTAACGGGCCGCTTCTTCTGCTCCCATGCGACGGCCGAGCAGGAACATTTCCATGGCGATGTTATGAGGGATGCGTCTTGGAAGACGCTGCAGGGCGCCCGCATCCGGCACAATGCCGAGCGGCATTTCCGGCAATGCGAATTCTACATGGTCTGCGGCAATGAGCAGGTCGCAGGCCATCGCCAGTTCAAAACCGCCACCGATGACCAGCCCGTTCAGGGCGGCTATGACCGGCTTGTTGAGTTTCCAGTTCTCGGTCAGCCCGGCAAACCCGCCTTCGCCATAGTCTGCGTCATCCCACCAGTTGTCGAGTTGGGTGTCCCCGGCATCCAGCGATTTCAGATCCCATCCGGCCGAGAAAATACGCTCGCCCTCCGCCGTTAATATACCCACCCGCAATTCCGGGTCATCCCGCAATTCCGCAAAGGCGGCAGCGATGTGCTGGCTCATCGGAATATCGATTGCATTGACCTTGGGTTTGTTGAGCTTGACCTCCAGCACGTGGCCATTGCGCGTCAGTTCGACAAATTCAGACATAGCTTCACCTTATCTGGCTGCTTACGAGAAGGCCGGGATGACTTCCTTGCAGAACAGCTCCAGTGACCGTTTCTGTTCCTTCAGCCCAAGACCGAGGCTGGCATAGTAGGTGAACTGGTCAACCCCGAGGTCCTGATAGAGCTTCAGCTTGCCAATCACCTCGTCCGGCGTGCCGAACATCATGTTCTGGTGCAGCATCTTCGGGTCGTATTCATCCCGGTTGGCAATTTCATTCAGGTCCAGTTGCTTCGGGAAGCCGTTCTTCACGTCGCCCTGGTTCTTGAACAGGTTCTCGAACTGACCCAGTTGCCGCTGTGCCGCCTTGACCGGCACCTCCCAGTCTTCCTTGCGGTCGTAAACTGCCGTATGCCGCATCATCGAGAAGATAGGCCGCGGCTTATCCGGGTTGTTGGCCAATGCTTCGTCGAGACGGGACTTGTAGAGTTCTGCTTCCGACATGGGCCGGGTGAGCGGCCACGACATGATGTTGAATCCGTTTTTCACCGCAAATTCATAGGTGATCGGCGCGCGGGCGGCGACCCAGATCGGTGGATGCGGTTTTTGCAGAGGTTTCGGTACGGATGTTGCGGTGGGAAATTGCCAGTACTTGCCATTGTGTTCGTAGTCCCCCTGCCAAAGCGCAAGCACCGCCGGCAGCATCTCCTGCATGTACATCCAGGCGTCCGATTGTTTGAGGCCATGATGCATGCGGTCAAACTCGCGCTGGTAGGCGCCCGATCCTATGCCGAATTCAAGCCGCCCGCCAGTGAGCAGGTCTGTCATTGCTGCTTCACCGGCCAGCTTGATCGGGTGCCAATATGCGGCCACGGCCACCGCCGTACCGAGGCGTATCTTGTTGGTGTGGGCCGACCACCAGGTCAGCAACTGGAACGGGTCCGGAGCGATGGTCATTTCAAGGGCATGGTGTTCGGCGGACCAGGCGATGTGAAAACCACCGTCATCGGCCATTTGCACCATCTCCAGCGTATGGCGCGCGACTTCTTCCATGCTGATGTCGTCAGTGATTCTTTCCAGATTGATGGCGAGTTGAAACTTCATGCTGAAACTCCCGATGGCCTGATCCGCTCTTTGCTTTAGGCAGGATTGTCAGAGACGGAATCGAGGGGTGCTATTAATAATTCGACAATTCCAGATAATTTTTGGTCGCCCGCCTCATCGGCAACAATCGCCGGCCGGTTTGGCCGGTCCGCCCGTACCGAAGTGCTTCGCGCGGCATCTGTGACCGTGGACGAGGCAAATTGAGCAACATCACCCGGCCCGGCAATACAGCTTGCAAAATGAAAGTGGTTGTTGACGAAAAAATTGTGACTGTCCAGAAATCTCATACATGTCTGTGCTCAAGGATTGGCGGCACTGAGTGCCGCTTCGATTTGACTCCAGTCGCCACGCGGCACGATGCGGCACTTTGAATGGACATCGCGTGTCCAGGAATAAATGGACAGGAAGGGTTTATCGTAGACCCGGGTTGCGTGGCTTGTCTCCGGTTCATTCCAGATGATCGTTCCGGGCGGAACATCTCGCCACTTTCCTCCATCGAATCGCCAGCCCGACGGTCCCATCAGTGTCAGATAGAGCTCCGGCGCCCGGTGCGCGTGATCCCGATAAAGTAAGCGTGGCGTGAGCAGAAACAGCCCAAGCGTGAAATCACCGTGATGGAAGGCTGACCCGTGGGGACCGATTAATTCACAATGCATACTGCCGTTTCGGTAACCGTCACCGACGTCCGCATTTGTTTCGTAATATGTTCCTCGATCCACGCGCCATTGAAGTTCCGGCAACGCATTGCGCAGCGCGCTCGCAAGCTTCTCAAGACTTCGAGGCATCCCATCGATAGCCTGCCTTAGATCGCGGCCGTGAAGAGGTTCACCTGGCGTCCGGTAATGCTGATTGCTTTCCGACAAATCTATCTGATCCAGCACGCAAAGCACCCGGGACGCATGTTCATTGCCGCCGCTGAAACAGCGAAGTGTTCTCCTGATCTCTTGGACAAAGCTGCGAACTGCCTGCACGCCTGTTCCTTTCCCTGACATTTTGAATGAGCTGCAGCCAAACCCGGCAACGCCAAAGCCAACCAGGAATTCAGGACCGCTCACACATTAGTTTGCGACCGCCAGTTTATTATTGTTCCCGTAGGCGTACGGGCACTGCATGAACCGAGTAGTCAGTATGGACATAGGGGTGGCCTCCAAAGATCGATCGATGCTGCTGGTTTCATCATTAGTCCAAACTGAGTTCTTTCATTAACCGCGCAATGCTTCCAGTTGTGATCCGTAGCCGGACGGATCAACTTCAACATCGACGACGGCCAAACCCTCACAAGAAAAGGCCTCGGCAAGGACGGCATCCAGATTGTCTCCAAGTCCAACTCGCCAGCCCCGACAACCCAATCCCTCAGCAGCGGTGGCAAAGTCGATGCGCGGATAGCGCACCCCAATCGAGGAACGTTGTTGGCGTTGTTGCTTGATGTCGATCAGCGACAGTCGGGCATCGTTGAGGACTATGCAGACGATCTTGCCTCCGGCGCGGCTGGCAGTTGCCAGTTCGCCCAGGCACATCATCATGCCGCCGTCTCCACTAAGGGCGGCAACCGGCACTTCAGGCTGCTCGAGAACTGAAGCAATTGCAGCCGGAAGTGCGAAACCCATTGTCGATAGTCCATTCGATTTCAACACGTCGAACGGTGCCGCGGCTTGCCAGAACGCCATTGCTGCAAACATATGCGCGCCTGAGTCAACGGTTAAACGAGTGGGGACGGGTGCGGCGCGTTGTAGAGCCCTTGTTACCGTTTCAGAAGTAGCTGCTGCACCAGGGAGGGATAAGTCCAGTGCCATGCGCTGTTTGAGAACGGCGATTTCCTTACAGGTCCAGTCACTGGATCGCAGGGCCGGCTCGACAGCTGCAGTCACAGTGCCAAGGGGACCGCTCAATGTCAC
>JAHEFB010000104.1:0-1917 GCA_024640405.1 Alphaproteobacteria bacterium
CAGAAATGGTGGCAAGTTGAAGCTGAGCACCGGATCCACAACCAGCGCAACGCGGCGCTGCGCAATTGCCCCGATCTCCGCGATTGCCAGGGCGATCATGTCGGCGGCAAATCCGACAGGTTCCGCGTGGAAGTTGCCGCCGGAAACAATCAAATCGGCTCCGACCAGAACAAGGGGGTTGTCAGTAGCCGCATTGGCCTCGGTCTGAAGCGTCTGTGCAGCCATGCGCAGGATATCCATGGCAGCCCCCGTCACCTGCGGCTGGCAGCGGATGCAATAAGGATCCTGAACGCGGGCGTCATCCACCAGGTGGTTGTCACGAATTTCCGACCCGGCGAGCAGTGTCCGCATTGTCTCGCCCGCTTCAATCTGGCCACGATGGCCGCGAAGCGCGTGAATTTCCGGTTGCAGGGGAGCGGTGGATCCCATGATCGCATCAGTGGACATTGCTGATGTGACCAGCGCGGAGTGGGCGGCGCGCCATGCGCTGAACAAGCCGGCCAACGCAAAGGCGGTTGAAAACTGTGTGCCGTTGATCAGGGCAAGTCCTTCTTTCGGGCCTAGCTGGATAGGAACCAGGCCAGCTGCTGCAAGCGCCCGGTCGCCCGACATTACCTGACCGGAAATCTCCGCCTCTCCATGGCCCATCATTGCTGCAGCCATATGTGCCAGTGGTGCCAGATCTCCCGATGCCCCAACTGATCCCTGTGCGGGAATGACCGGTGTGACGCCTTTGTCAAGCATGGCTTCCAGAAGTTCGACTACTTCGAGGCGCACCCCGGATGCGCCGCGTCCGAGGCTGAGTAATTTCAGTGCCATCAGCAGGCGTGCATGGCGACGCGGGATTGCGGGTCCCACGCCGCAGCAATGTGACAAGATCAGATTGCGCTGCAGTGTAGCGGTATCTTGCGAGGCAATCTTGACACTAGCCAGTTTGCCAAACCCGGTGTTCACACCATAAACAGCTTCGGTACCTGCAACTGCTCTGGCAATGCGGGCATGAGCCAGTTCGATGGCCGGATGGCAGGAGTGGTCAAGACGCACCGCTGCTTCGTTCCAGTATACCTGTGCAAGATCATCCAATGTGACTGCCCCAGGTGTGAGCGTGAGAGTGGTCACAGTTTGCCTCCAAAGATGCGAGTGTGAAGCGGGTTGAAGCCGATGCGGTAGGCTAGTTCAGCAGGATGTCTGACGTTCCAGACCGCCAGGTCGGCACGCTGGCCTGCGGCGACCTGTCCGCAATCGCTCAGACCAAGCGCTGCGGCAGCGTTTCGGGTTACACCGGCCAGCGCCTCCTCGGGCGTTATGCGGAACAGGGTGCAGGCCATGTTCATGGTCAACAGCAGGGATGTCATCGGCGAAGAACCGGGATTGCAATCAGTGGCCAGCGCTATCGGCACACCATGCTTGCGCATTGCGGCAATCGGAGGTTGCCGGGTCTCGCGCAAGGTGTAGAACGCGCCAGGCAGAACGACTCCAACGGTACCGGCCGCAGCCATTGCCGCAACGCCCTCTTCATCCAGATACTCGATGTGATCCGCCGACATTGCGCCATAGCGCGCGGCCAGTTTGGCTCCGCCCAGGTTGGACAACTGTTCGGCATGCAGCTTGAGCGGTATGTCCAGTTCTTTGGCGACATCAAAGACCCGGGCAATCTGGTCCGGCAAAAAGGCGATCCTTTCGCAGAAGCCATCGACAGCGTCGACCAATCCTTCGGCGTCAGCCAACCGAAGGGTGGGTATGCAAACTTCGTCGATGTAGGCATCGGCGCGGTCTTTATACTCTGCCGGCACGGCATGTGCGCCCAGAAAGCTGGTCAGGACCCGGACCGGCCGATGCTGCTGCAACGCGCGGGCGGCCCGGAGCATGCGCAACTCGGTCTCAGTGTCCAGACCGTAACCCGACTTCACTTCCAGA
>JAHEFB010000104.1:1927-2564 GCA_024640405.1 Alphaproteobacteria bacterium
CCAACATCGCATCGACGCGGGCCAGGGCGCTTGACACCAGTTCCTCCTGCGTAGCCTCGCGGGTGGCCGTCACGGTCGAGACGATGCCACCGCCTGCACGTGCAACTTCTTCGTAGCTGGCTCCGTTCAGGCGCATCTCAAACTCGACCGCGCGGTCGCCGCCATGCACAATGTGCGTGTGACAGTCGATCAGACCGGGTGTGATCAGCCGCCCATCCAGTGAGGTTTTCTTCAAGCCGGAGTATTTCTGCGGCAGACTGGACAACGATCCAACCCAAATTATCACACCATCTTCAATCGCAATGGCCGCATCGCCTAACAGACCATAAGGCACATCTGGTTTGGCTATCGTGGCCACGTTCACATTCACAAGGAGTTGGCTGTTGTCAGTCATCACTGTTCACCGGGGGTTTACTTCATTTTTTTGTACGAATTTACACGCAATATGTCTATACATAATATTGCAACGTGCCATATGACTCTTGCAATTCGAGCCATCCCTTCAACAGGGTGGGTTGAGACTGTTCGATTGACCGTGAATGATGGCCGGATAACAGTTCCGTCAATATTCAACAATTGGAACATATCAATCTGTTCCTGAATTGTTATGATATTTATCAGGCTGCGGGGAGCGTCA
>JAHEFB010000105.1 GCA_024640405.1 Alphaproteobacteria bacterium
GAGAGGCTACCCATGAGTGAACAAAAATTCAGCAGACAAGCATACTGGAAAAGGAACCTGCGCCTGATGGCCGGGTGCCTGGCCGTCTGGTTTGTCGTGTCCTACCTGTTCGGCATCATACTTGTTGACCAGTTCAACGCCATCAGCATCGGTGGTTACAACCTGGGCTTCTGGTTTGCACAACAGGGTTCCATGTACATTTTCGTCATCCTGATCTTCTTCTATGCCTGGCGCATGAATAAGCTCGATCGGGAATTTGACGTTCACGAAGACTGAGGGAGGCGAACGATGGATCTTCAAACTATGACATTTATCGTTGTCGGCGCCACCTTCGCGCTGTACATCGGCATCGCAATCTGGTCGCGCGCTTCAACCACCGGTGAATTCTATGTTGCCGGCAAGGGTATCCATCCGGTGGCCAATGGCATGGCCACGGCGGCGGACTGGATGTCCGCGGCGTCGTTTATTTCCATGGCCGGGCTGATTGCTTTTCTCGGTTACGATGCTTCGGTTTACCTGATGGGCTGGACCGGCGGTTACGTTTTGTTGGCCCTGCTGCTGGCACCTTACCTGCGCAAGTTCGGTAAGTTCACGGTTCCCGAGTTCATTGGCGAACGCTTCTACTCCAAGTCGGCGCGCCTGGTCGCTGTTCTTTGTCTGATTGTGGCTTCGGTTACTTACGTTATCGGCCAGATGAAGGGTGTGGGCGTTGCCTTCGGCCGGTTCCTCGAGGTGCCCTTCGAGGTCGGCGTGCTGGTCGGTATGGCGATCGTGTTCTTCTACGCGGTGTTGGGCGGCATGAAAGGCATTACCTATACGCAGATCGCACAGTACTGCGTGTTGATTTTTGCCTATACGATCCCGGCAATCTTCATCGCGCTCAACCTGACCGGCAATCCGATCCCGCAGATCGGGCTGGGCAGCGAAATGGCAGACGGATCCGGTGTGCACCTGCTCGACCGGCTCGACCAGGTCATCATGGACCTCGGTTTCCCTGCGTATACAGCACAGAAGGGCACCACGCTGAACATATGCCTGCTGACGCTGTCGCTGATGATCGGCACGGCCGGCCTGCCGCACGTGATTGTACGTTTCTTCACAGTGCCCAAAGTGTCTGATGCTCGCAGTTCCGCCGGCTGGGCTCTTGTTTTCATCGCTATTCTCTATACGACGGCTCCTGCGGTCGGCGCGATGGCACGCCTGAACCTGATGCAGACCATTCAGACCGGCGAGATCGGTGCACCCGACGGCAACCTCGTGTACGCGGACCGTCCAGACTGGTTCAAGAACTGGGAGACCACCGGATTACTGCAGTTCGAGGACAAGAACGGAGACGGCCGGGTTCAGTACTATAACGACGGCAATGCCGAGTTTGCTGCCAAGGCTGAAAGTTATGGCTGGAAGGGCAACGAGATGATCAAGGTTGACCGCGATATCATGGTGCTGGCCAACCCCGAAATCGCCAACTTGCCGAACTGGGTTATCGCGCTGGTCGCGGCCGGTGGCCTGGCGGCCGCGCTGTCGACCGCTGCGGGCCTGTTGCTGGCCATCGCTTCGGCGATTTCCCATGACGTGGTCAAAGGCATGCTCGCCCCGGATATTTCCGAAAAAGGCGAGCTGTTGGCCAGCCGCATCGCGATGGCGGGCGCCATCCTGGTCGCCGGTTACCTGGGCATGAATCCACCGGGCTTTGCTGCCCAGGTGGTGGCGCTTGCCTTTGGCCTGGCTGCTGCATCGATCTTCCCGGCGTTGATGATGGGTATCTTCCAAAAGACCATGAATCGCGAAGGTGCCATTGCCGGCATGCTGGCCGGCTTGTTCTCCACGCTGATATACATCTTCTGGTTCAAGGGCTGGTTCTTCGTCCCCGGAACCGAGATGGCTGCCAACACGCCGGACAACTGGTTCATGGGCATTTCTCCTGAATCCTTTGGAGCGGTCGGCGCGGTATTCAACTTCGTGATTGCGACCATCGTTGCCAAGGTCACCAGCGCTCCGCCAGAGCACATCCAGCATCTGGTGGAAGACATCCGCGTACCCAAGGGGGCCGCGGCAGCTGTGGATCACTGATTCGCAACCGCGAATACATGGAATGGGGATGGGCCGGTCATTTGACCGGCCCTTTCTTTGCCCGTTGCTTTGTGGATTTCTCGGAAGACATTAGAATCACACAATGCATGACGTAAACCTCGCAGTTGAATTTCTGCACACGGTTCTGCCATTCAACGCGCTCTCGGCCGATGACCTGCAGGCGCTGGCGAACAAGCTTGAAGTTGCTTATTACCCGCAGGGCAAAGTCATTCTTTCGTCCACTCCTCCTCCCGGGCTGGCGATCATCCGCAAGGGCGCCGTACGCCTGGTCGACGCCGAGCACAAATTCCTGGACAAGCGGTCGGAAGGGGGGGTATTCGGTCACAACATCTACTTTCATGGCGAACGCAAGGATTATGTCGCCGAAGCTGAAGAGGACTGCCTGGTGTGGCACCTGTCGCAAGCTGATTTCGAAGCGCTTGCTGCGAGGCAACCACTCATCGGCGAGTTTTTCAGCAGCCACCTGCAGAA
>JAHEFB010000048.1 GCA_024640405.1 Alphaproteobacteria bacterium
AAGATCGTTGGAATAAGCTCGCGACATATGTGCTGGCCTCCAGTTCCAGCACACATCTTGAATCAAATTACAACCGATTTGGGAATCCCACTTGATTCACAAAATGCCAGATGTGCTCTAAAGTTTTGAAAAATCGAACAGTTTCCGATCCAGTAAATGGCTGGGTCGACCGTTGCTCAACGCCTTCAGCATGGTGTCCTTTCGCCCCGGCTGGCGAGCTTCCATGGCATTCAGCATGGCCTTCATCTGGTTGCGTTTCAGGCCATCCTGCGACCCGCACAAGTCACAAGGTATGATGGGAAAATCCAGCACGGTTGAGAATTTCTCAATGTCATCTTCAGCGCAATAGGCCAGCGGGCGCAACACCGTCAGGTCGCCTTCATCATTGCGCAGCTTGGCCGGCATGGCTTCCAGTCTGCCGGCATACATGAGATTCAGGAAAAACGTCTCCAGAATATCCTCGCGATGGTGGCCAAGCACAACAGAAGAGCAACCTTCTTCCCGCGCAATACGGTACAAATTTGCCCGCCTCAGCCGGGAACACAGTGCACAGTAAGTGCCGCCTTGCTGGGTTTTTTCGGTAACGACGGAATACGTATCGCGATACTCGATACGATGGGCTACACCATGCGCGGTCAGGAATTCCGGAAGGACATGCCTGGGAAACCCGGGCTGTCCCTGATCAAGGTTGCAGGCGAGAAGGTCAACCGGCAGCACCCCGCGCCATTTCAATTCATTCAGTATCGCCAGAAGTGCATAACTGTCCTTGCCGCCGGACAGGCAAACCAGCCATTTGCGGCCGCCATTCGGCATCATCGAGAAATCATCCATCGCCTGGCGCACATTGCGCACCAGACGCTTGCGCAACTTGCGAAACGACACGGTGTCAGGCGCTGCTCGAAGCAGGGACGGACCACCGGCTTCATCATGACCGGCAATGTCTTCAGCAACACTCATGCGGGTTGCCTGGAGCGAGATGAGGTTAGATTGTCCACAATCCTGGCTGCAACATCACGCCCGCTCGACCAGGCACCGTGTGCCGTAGCCTGCCATTGTTTCGAGAATGCTTCACCTGCAAATGCCAGATTGCCGGTGTCGGTGACAATCATCTCATGGCGCAGATGCGCACATCCCGGTTTGGCAAAACTGTAGCCACCCCGCACATACTGATTGCCGCCCCAACCCGTGGTTGCCGCATTCACCATCCTGATCTTGATGTCTGATCCAAACCCTGCAATCAGTCGCTCCATGGCAAAATCGACCATTGCGGCGTCGCCTTCTGCCGCCAGGTCTCTGGCCACGCTGCCGGCAACATGGCCTATCACCATGGGGTTGCCGAAATTGGCAAACTGGAAGTTGACCGGTGCGCTGCTATCCGGTGGCAGAATGTTCACTGATGGCTGTTCAATGTGGCCGAACACATCTGTGTCAAAGGCAATCGCAATTTTCTCGTAATACCCGCACGGTACATTTTCAATCATTGTCAGCAAATCCCGTGCAGGTCCCGCACCAATCTCGATAGCGCCCGAATTCAAAACCGAAGTTGACGCTGTTACAATTGCCGCTTTGGCCTCAATTGAACCGTTGTTTGTTGTGACCCTGACCCGGTCGGCACATTGTTCCAGGCTTGCAACCGGTGTGTTCAATCGAACGGGGAGCCCCTTCGCCAACCGTTCGATCAGATCTCCGTAACCGGTTTTTACCGGCCAGTTTAGATAGGTATCCGTGTAATCGGCATAACCGCGGGTAGAGACCTGTTCCGGATCACCGGACGTCATCAGTTGCATCCAGTGACGAACAATCGAAGTCATGTCTCCTGCGTCCGGCAGGACCTCTGCGATCGATACATCACGTCCCTTTCCTCCGGCTTCGTAAACAGCCTCGAAGGCAGCTTCCATTGTGGCCAGGGTATCGGCGCGGCCGGCCCTGTCTGCCCAGGTACCGTTCGCCCAGACGGCATTCCAGTCGTCGCGCTGTTCCATGAGGTACTCGGCCCCCACCCGATCGGCTTCAGTCACCAGAGGGTTCACGTCGGCGCAATGCAGCCAGTGGCAACCCTGATCCCACCCATATGGCAATGACGTCTTATCGGTATAGGCGCGGCCGCCAACCCTTTGAGAGGCTTCCAGAATGACAAAAGGCACTCCGCGTTTTTGCAGCTCCATACCGGCACCGACACCGGCTGCCCCTGCCCCGACGATCACGACATCCGGTTGATCACTCATGACTTTACTCTGTCCATCACGATTAGCGTGAAAGCGGCATCGTCACGCTCGCCCTTGGGAAACACACGCCGCTCGACTTCCACCCATTCACCGTCCTCCAGTGCTGGCAGGAAAGTGTCGCCCTCGACTTCAAGATGAACCCGTGTCAGGTAAATTCTTGTGGTTCGCGCCATCGCCTCCGCGTAGATCTGCCCGCCGCCGATGATCGAAACCTCTTCTTCTCCGTCACACAAGGCCAGGGCCTCGTCGACGGAATGAGCCAACTCCGCGCCAACAGCAGAAAAACCGGTCTGCCGGGTTATGACGATATTGCGCCTGCCCGGCAACGGTTTTCCTGGCAGGCTGTCCCATGTTCGCCGGCCCATAATGATCGGTTTGCCAAGCGTGATCTCCTTGAATAGTTTCAAATCCGATGACACATGCCAGGGCAGTCCCCCGTCACAGCCGATGACATCATTTTCCGAAGCCGCCACCACCGCAGATACCCGCATCATTCCAGCTCCGCCAACGCCACGATGTCATCATCCTGAAGCTGCCACGTGTCAGCACCCTGGCGCACCCTGCCTCCGATTTGCGTGTAGAACTTCCTGCCTGCTGCATTGTCCTGCATGGCAAGCCACTCAAGTCGCGTGTACCCCCGCTCGACACAAATTTGAGCCAGGGCTTTTACCAATGCAAAACCGGCTCCCGCACCGCGAGCACCTTCGCTGACACAGATGTCTTCCATATAGAGTTTTGAAGTCGCGGAAAATGTTGTAAAAACTTCGTACCAGTAAACGAATCCGACGGGCTCGCCCTCACTTTCGGCAATCAGGCATCCCTGACGCCCGGATGCCGGGATCAGCCCCGCCTCCAGTTCGGCCGGTTTCGACACGACGCGGTCGAGTTCGTTATGGTGATCCGCCAACTCGCAAACCAGACGATGTAAAATCGGCCCGTCACCAGCCCTTGCTTCGCGAATGGAAATGCTCATACGGCGATCGGCGCTGCAATATTGGGGTGAGCTTCATAACCGATAATTTCGAAATCCTCGAATACGAAGTCATCCAGCGTCTTTACGTCTCGTTTCATCACCAGTCGCGGCAGTCCATGCGGTGTTCTCGTCAACTGTTCGTCCGCCTGCTCAAGATGGTTTGAATAAATATGCGCATCACCCAGCGTGTGGACGAACTCGCCCACTTTCAGGCCGGTCACATGCGCAACCATGTGGGTCAACAGTGCATAAGACGCAATGTTGAACGGAACTCCAAGGAAAATATCGGCAGATCTCTGGTAGAGCTGGCAGGACAGTTTGCCATCTGCCACATAGAACTGGAACAGGCAGTGACAGGGTGGCAATGCCATCTTGTCGACATCGGCCGGATTCCATGCCGTGACAATCAGGCGGCGCGAGTCAGGTGTCTTCCTGATACGTTCCACAACGTCGGAAATCTGATCTATGGTTGCACCGTTCCGCGCCGGCCAGGATCGCCACTGGTGGCCATAGACCGGACCAAGATCACCGTCTTCGTCGGCCCACTCGTCCCAGATCGATACCTTGTTCTCGTTCAGCCATTTGATGTTGGTATCACCACGCAGAAACCACAACAATTCAATGATAATGGAACGAAGATGCAATTTCTTGGTTGTCAGCACCGGAAACCCGTCTGCCAGGTCAAATCTCATCTGATGACCAAATACAGATAATGTTCCGGTGCCTGTGCGGTCTCCTTTGCGGACACCGCTGTCGCGCACCAGCCTGAGCAGGTCGAGGTACTGCTGCATCTGTCAAATCTCCGAATTCCCAAAACCCGCCGCAACAGGCACGCGATGAGGATTACCCGCAATCAAAAAATTTCAGGGCAATGTCAGCCCGTCGGCTTGCTCACTCAAGTGCACTCATAGTGCCTGATTCCTCGGCCAGCAAATAATAGAATGTTACCCGGCTTTTCTGGCGGTCATCCTTCATTTTCTCACAAACAGCGGCGATCGCCTTGTCAGCGGCATCGCCTGCCAGTCCAAGTTTTTTGGACGCAAAGCCATCACGCACCCTGCCAAGCTCAACAGGGTCGGAACAGGATACCAGAGAGGCATCTCTGGACCTCAGAGCGATACCGCAATATTTGACGATTGAATCAACCGCTGCGTTATTAACATTGCCGGAAAAATTCCCGATGTCGTCGTAGTATTGTGAATTATCGGCCATTGCATTCCCCTTTTTGGATAAATGTCCTTCCTTGAACCAGACCCGCATGCCATACGGCCGCCACGTCCGCGCATCCTGTCCCGTGGCGCAAATGCTGTATCTGCACCAGCGTGAAAATATTACCACATCGCAAAGCATTGGGAAGGCAAAAGGCTGGCGCGCCGTTGAGGTTGGATGTCAGTGAATTTTCACAAGGCTTTATTTTGCCGTCTTGGCACACTATATTGGCGGGGCTGGTGCTTGCATCAGATATGGCGATAAATGGCGATCGTAATAAACCATTCGGACCCGGGGGCAGTACCCGGCACCTCCACCAAATGCTGCTTTTCTTTGCATCAGGTGGTCAGTTAACCCCGGCGGCATCATTTGCTGGGGGTGAACCAGGATCGACGAGGGCGTAAAGGGTTTGCTTTTGCTCGGCATTGTACCGCCGTTATCGGGCTAATTGAGTAGTTGCAAACGACAACTATGCGGAAGCACGTCTGGCTGCGTAACGCAGTCCGATCGCTTCGATCTAAGTCCTAGACCCTCGCAGGCCTAGGCGGGGTTCGGGGGCACCTGGCAACAGAAGCCCCCACTACTTCATCGATGACGGCGTGCTGGCAGGAATGTGATCAGCTTCACAGATTTACTCACCAGATCGTCATTTCCGCTTCGGCGAAGTTGGCGATAAAACATCTCCAAACGCTCTTTTGAGTTCCACCTGCAAAAATTTACGAGGATCGTCAAACATGCCAAAACACTTCACTGCTTCTGCTCTTGCAGCACTCGCTGCGATGTCCATGCTTTCCGGTGCTTCCGTGGCTGAGGAAGCCAAGATCGTCGAACTGACACAAACTGCCTGCCAGTTCGTGGAAGTGGAAGACAAGGACCACATGTACAAATCAACCAAAAAGGCTGACTGTGAAGCCATCAATGCCAAAACCGCCGAGGAGCGGCTCAAGTCGGCCAAAGTGATGACCTTGAAACCTGGTAAACACGTCTTCCGTGTCACCAACAAGAACGTGCCATATGGCCTCGGCTTCTATCTGCGCGGAGCTGGTCTCAGCCGTCTCAGTCTACCGAAAGTTTCCGGCGGCGGCCTGAGCCAGGGCGTGTCCAAGGACTACGCAATCAACCTCAAACCAGGTACTTACTATTTTTCGTGCCCGTTGAATACCACTCCTGACTACACGATCAAGGTCGAAGGTTAGCGTCCTGTCAGGCATACAATTCATTGCATGACTTACAAACCCTGCTCATCGATGTGAGCGGGGTTTTTCCGTTCCAAAGCCGGTTCCGCAAATGTTTCAACAGCTATCGGGGATTTCGATGTCTCGACAATGGCCGAAACGTTCCTAAAGTTGTAAGCTATGCGGCGATATGAGGAATCAATAGCCAAGAATTGGAAAACAGATCGTGAGTGACGGAGACAGCATGCCAGAGGACCTGATGCGTTATGACGTACTGGCGCAACATGCATTGCGATCAGTCGTCAAGCTCGCATTGCAGCGTGTGGTGCGAGACGGATTGCCGGGCGAACATCACTTCTTCATTTCTTTTGACACCAACTATCAGGGTGCGGCCGTTTCCAAGCGCATAAAGGCAAAATATCCCGACGACATGACCATTGTGCTGCAACACCAGTTCAAGGACCTCAATGTCTTCGACAAGTACTTCGAGGTCGAGTTGTCATTTGACAATATTCCGGAAAGGCTCGTTATACCGTTTGCCGCAATCAAGGGCTTTTTTGACCCGACAGTACAATTCGGCTTACAATTTGAACCTGGAGCCCTCGACAGTGGGGAAGATGGAGAAACGGTTGATGTCGAAAATGATAGCAACTTGCCTGTCCCCGATACGCTGGCGCCAGATGCCAGCAGTGCCAATGATGAAGCCGGCACTGCAAAAGCGTCAAACGACGACACAACAGTGGTTTCTCTGGATGCGTTCCGCAAGAAATAGTGCTGCTCTTACAGGCATGGGCATACTGACAACAGCATGGCTTGCTGCGGTGAGCGCAATAATAATGTTGTCTTCAATCGAGGCCGGCGCGCAGACCAAAGGTACCGTCAGGGACATTGAAAAACCGCCTGTCCCCGCTATTTCGCGGGCAATTCCCGCACGCCTCTACTTCGGCCACATGACAGGACCTGCCCCGTTGAAACCGGAAGTTTTCGGTTCCTATGCAAGGGGATGTGTCGCAGGGGCGGAGGAAATGCCCGCCGACGGGCCGGCGTGGCAGGTAATGCGGCCGTCCCGGGACCGTGCCTGGGGCCACCCCAAGCTGATCGAACTGGTCAAGCGGCTTGCCACCGAGGCGAGGGAACACGACGGCTGGAATGGATTGCTGATAGGCGATCTGCAACAACCGCGCGGCGGGCCAATGCTGTCCGGTCATGCATCGCATCAGGCAGGCCTGGATGCCGACATCTGGCTCACCCCCATGCCGGACAGAACCCTGACCAGAAAAGAGCGCGAAATCCAATCTGCAGTGCTGATGACGCTCGATCGCAAACGCATCAATCCGGAGCGATGGACAAAGGCCCATGCCCGCCTGATCAAAAGAGCCGCATCGTACAAGCAGGTCGCGCGGATTTTTGTTCACCCGCCCATCAAGAAAGCGCTGTGCGAATGGGCCGGGAAGAAAGGCAATTGGCTTGCCAAGGTACGCCCGATCAAAGGCCACAATTATCATTTTCATCTGCGCATGAAGTGCCCTGCCGGGTCACCACAGTGTAAAAACCAGGCCGCCCCCCGTCCCAAGGACGGAACCGGTTGCGGTGGCGAACTTGCCTATTGGTTCTCTGACAAACCATGGAAGAAGCGGGTGTACAAAAAAGCCAAGAAACGCCCGACGATCGTCAATGGTGTGCCGATTCCACGCAAGAAACCTGTAGCGCGCAAGACGCTTGCCTGGTTGCCGAAGGCATGCCGGGCACTCGTGAAAATTCAGTAGCTCAACGTAGCTGCTGCTTTGGATCACCTGTATTAACAAAATTTAAGAAACCGCGAGACAAGCGACCGATTCGCCGCTAATCTTGCTTTGGGTAAGCGAGAAATCGGACAAACTTAGGAGCTCAAAATATGAAGAAATTCCTCCTCGCGGTCACTTTGGCAACATTCGCGTTGATGGCTGCCATGACTGGCGTAAAGGCAGCACCCGTATCGACCGGCAACCTTGCACAGTCGGCTGCACAGACCTCTACAATTAACGGATTGACCAAGGTCCATAGCAGGCGGCGTGATCCCTTTGCACTCGGTCCTGGCCACGCGTGCCGTCATCACGGTTTCTGTGGCGGTGGTTTTGGCATTGGCCCTGGCGGCATTTACATAGGCCCTGGCATCTATAACTACCATGGTACGCATACCCGTTCCTGCCGCCGCGTGCGCCGTAGCTGTCGCCGCGAATGGGGTGGCGGACGCCGCTATCGCCGTTGCGTACGTCGTCGCGATTGCCGTCCATAGGACTCCGAAATTCAATAAGCGATATTGAAAGTGCGGTAGGGCTTGCCTGCCGCATTTTTTGTGATCTCAAAACCACAATAATTCTGTTGCACGTGGCTGGCAGGACAGTTTGTATTCACAATCAATAATCTGCTCGGGGCAAACAGCACCATGTCTCCACTATCCCTGTTCTCCTGTCCCGGCCGCTTTTGGCGCGGAAATCTTCACACCCATTCGACTTGCTCGGATGGCGCGCTTGAACCGCCGATGGTCATAGATGCCTACCGCAATGCCGGTTATGACTTCATGTGCCTCACCGATCATTTTATCGGTCACTATGACTGGCCGGTGGCTGACACCCGCCATCTGCGCACGAACGATTTCACTACCATCATCGGCGCTGAACTGCATGCGCCGGTCACCGCAGTTGGTGAGCTCTGGCATATACTCGCCAATGGACTGCCACTGGATTTTGCGCCCTGCGGCGAAGGCGAAGACGGTCCGGCACTGGCAAAACGAGCTGCAGAAGCCGGCGCCTTTGTATCCATCGCCCATCCCGACTGGTCACAACTCACCATGGAAGATGGACGCGCTCTGAACGAGATCGCCCACGCAGTTGAGATCTACAATCACGGTTGCGAGGTGGAAAATGATCGCGGTGGTGGCTTTTATCTGTTGGACCAGTTGCTCAATGAGAACCAGCGTCTGACAAGTATAGCTACGGACGATGCTCATTTTCGCGATCACGACCACGATGCTTTCGGTGGATGGGTTCATGTTAAGTCAGACAGCCTGGATCCGGAAGCGCTGCTTGAATCACTGAAGGCTGGGGATTTCTACTCAAGCCAGGGACCGCAGTTCTATGCCCTGGATCTGAACGGAAGCGTTCTCACCATCGAGTGTTCGCCGGTCAACGCAATTTCTGTAAATGGCGGCACGTCTCGCACGGTGTCTCGCACCGGACGATCATTGACCCAGGTCACGCTCGATCTGGCCAATTTGGATAATGGCTGGCTCAAATGCCCGCCATCCAGGTGGCTGCGGGTTGTCATACGTGACGAGGCCGGCAAATGCGCCTGGACCAACCCGATTTGGCTTGCGGACATTGGCGTAAGCTGACACCCGTGCTAGATGCTTGCCCCAGCGCCAGAGCAACATGGGTTCACTTGAACCCTTGAAGTTGCTCTGTAACTTTGAAAGCGATCAGGTTCATGACTATTGGTTGAACCAACCAAAAGGCATCCTGATCTGATAACGAAATTACGACGGAGCAGACCAAGCATGGCAAATACCCGTACCGAGACCGACACATTTGGTCCCATCGAAGTAGACAGCAGCCGCTATTGGGGGGCGCAGGCACAGCGCTCGTTGGGCAACTTCAAGATCGGTTGGGAAAAACAGCCCCTACCTGTTGTCCGGGCGCTCGGCATCGTCAAGCGCGCATGTGCAGAAGCCAACATGAAGCTCGGTCAACTGGACAAGAAGCGCGGTAATGCGATCATCGAGGCAGCACAGGAAGTCATCGACGGCAAGTTGAATGACCATTTCCCGCTGGTCGTGTGGCAGACGGGATCCGGTACCCAGTCAAACATGAATGCCAATGAGGTCATCTCCAACCGCGCCATCGAAATGCTGGGGGGTACAATGGGGTCCAAGGATCCTGTCCACCCCAATGATCATGTCAATATGAGCCAGTCGTCGAATGACACCTACCCCACTGCAATGCATGTCGCATGCGCAGAGCAAGTGGTTCGCGACCTGTTGCCGTCTCTAAAACACCTGCACAAGGCGCTGGCGCGCAAGGTGAAACAGTGGGACAAAATCATCAAGATTGGCCGCACACATACCCAGGACGCCACACCTATTACCCTTGGCCAGGAGTTTTCCGGCTACGCAACGCAGGTTGAAAACGCCATTGTGCGGATTGAGCAGACGCTGCCTGCACTGATGGAACTCGCCCAGGGCGGCACTGCCGTCGGTACCGGGCTGAACGCGCCAAAGGGTTTCGACAAGATGGTGGCGCGCAACATCGCAGCCATAACCAGATTGAAATTCAAGACGGCGCCAAACAAATTTGAAGCCCTGGCCGCCCACGACGCCATGGTTATGGCCCATGGAGCCATCAACACGGCTGCAACTTCATTGTTCAAGATCGCCAACGACATTCGCTTTCTGGGATCAGGCCCCCGCTCGGGCCTCGGCGAACTGGCGCTTCCTGAAAATGAACCCGGCTCCTCCATCATGCCGGGCAAGGTCAACCCGACCCAGTGTGAAGCGCTGACCCAGGTGTGTGTCCAGGTATTCGGTAACAATTCGGCGCTGACTTTTGCCGGATCACAAGGCCACTTCGAGCTGAATGTCTTCAACCCGGTCATGGCCTACAATTTCCTCCAATCGGTGCGGCTGTTGTCCGATGCATCGGTGTCGTTCACCGACAATTGCGTCACAGGCATCAAGCCGCGCAGGGACAATATCGAGGCTGGTCTCAACCGTTCGCTCATGCTGGTCACTGCCCTGGCACCGAAGTATGGCTATGACCTGGCAGCCAAAATCGCAAAGACAGCCCACAAGAACGGCACGACGTTGCGTGAAGAAGCCGTTGCCGCCGGTATTGATGCTGCAGATTTCGACAAGATCGTCCGGCCGGAAGACATGATCGGGCCGAAGTGATCTCGCCATGACCAATGTGACAAACCTGAACCGGTTCCGAAAATCCAGGGTACGTTCAGAAAAGCAAAAGCAGGCGAAAGAAAACCGTGTGCGGTTCGGGCGCAGCAAACAGGAAAAAATGATCGGCAAGGCTCGGCAAACCAAGGCGGACAGCCATCTGGACGCACACAAGCTCGAAAAAGATGATGAGTGATGCACAGCATGGACCAATCAAGCGGTCAATAACCATTGCCGGTCACCGCACCAGCCTGTCGCTTGAACCTGAATTCTGGGCTGCGCTCGGCAGGCTTGCCAATACACGCAAGGTGTCGCTCGCCCGGCTTGTCACCACCATCGACGAAGAACGCGGACGAACCAATCTGTCCAGCGCCTTGCGAGTTTCCGTTCTGCATGCAACCAAAGCAGGTGAGATTTGAATCCGGATATCTGAGCATCGTCTCATCTTTCCGCATGACCCGGAAAATCGAAAGACAAGCGTGTCGCGGTTAATCCGGCACCGGGCGCATGGCGCAGTCCATGCGCCATATGACCACTTTTCCGAACCCTTTCAGTTCCACTGAACCGGTTTTTTCAAACGTGTGATTTTCCTGCAACACCACCTTGATGTCCCCTGTTGTCACCACACATCCCGGTGTCCCGATGTTTTCCAGTCTTGCCGCCAGGTTCACCGCTGCACCCCAAACATCGTAGGAGTATTTTGACTGGCCCACCACGCCTGCCATGATCGGTCCGGACGCCATGCCGATCCGCATTTCAATTTCAACACCGTGACGTTCACCCACTTCTCCTGCAACATGCAGCATCATTTTGGCAAATCTGGCCATTGCATCTTCGGGCTGGTAAACGGGTGACGGAACACCGGCCACCGCCATATAGGCATCGCCGATGGTCTTGATCTTCTCCACACCGTGGTCAGCAGCCAGCGCATCAAACTGTCTGAACAGGTCATCCAGCAGCGCCACCACCCGCACAGCGCCCAACCGGTTCGACATTTCAACAAAACCGACAATATCTGAAAACAGCACGACAACGTGCTCGTGCGCTTCCGCAATCGTTTCGCCGTCATTGACCATCAGGCGCTCGGCTATGGCATCCGGCATCATTGCCTTCATCAGTTCCTGCAAGCGGGCCTGGGCCTGCCGCGTCAGATAAAAGGCATAGTAAATCACCACGAACGTGATCACCATGATCGACACGATCGCGGAGGCAAAGGTCTGCTGCATGAAGGCCGGATCGTCATGAATTCCCGGCGCGGGATGCGGCCACAGCAGCCAGCTTGCGATGATCAGCGAGGCCCCGCCGGCGCTGATCAATGCCACCAGCTTCAACCGCTCCATTCCGAGAATGGCGAAGGCTACAGCCGACGTCCCGATCAGGTTGAGCGCCACCCCGGACTCACGCCCCAGCAGGCTGGTAAACCAGGTCAGCGACACAAAAAACACCGCGGTCAACCACAGCGCCGCGGAAATGCGGCCAAATCGATGGAACAGCGGCGTTATTGCCGCGCAGGCCGCAGCCACCAGATTGCCAATGACCAGGGGCATCAGCGAATGCATCTCGTGCATTGCGTAGGTTATGGCAAATCCAAGTGAAGACAGCGTAGCGAGATACCCGGTTACATTGGCCACCACCAGGCCGAGCT
Organism: Alphaproteobacteria bacterium; assembly: GCA_024640405.1. Classification (GTDB taxonomy): domain Bacteria; phylum Pseudomonadota; class Alphaproteobacteria; order Rhizobiales; family Aestuariivirgaceae; genus Anderseniella. Next base: position 12,149 of record JAHEFB010000048.1, read on the forward strand.
TGTCCTGTCCGTACCAGCCATCAGTGCCGAGAGTCACCAGCCGTTCAATCCACGAGCCCTTGTACTTTGCCCTGATATCTTGGTTCATTGGCTTTGCTCAGAACTCTATTGAATTGGCACACAATGGAAAACTGGTGAACAGAGAACGATACCCTCTAATTCAACGGCGGGAAACCACTGTTACTTGTGCTCTTCAACATTGGCCTCGATCAAAGCCTTGTTGTAGGCGGCCAGGGCTTCAACCTGATCCACCCAGCCAAGCAATTCGCCGCTGTCGCGTTTGGCAAGCACAGCCAGCCGCGTATAGCCGCCGTCGTCAAATGTCCTGAGAGCTTTTTCCAGCGTGTCGGTGGGAATCAGACGCGGCCGATCAAACAGTTCTGGCGGTTCTGCAATTTCCTTCGGCGTGAGTTTCGTCATGAAATCCCGCACTGTCCAGGTTCGGACAATTCTCAAATGTGACCCCTCACCCAGGAACACGCCGCGCTGCGACAATTGCCAGTCGAAGAAGCTTTTGCCGAGCAATGCCTGCATGATCATTGAGGCAATTGACACGGACAGCAGCAAGGCAATGGTCAACTCGTAACCGCCGGTGAGTTCAAACACGATGACTGCTGTGGAAATCGGTGCGCCAAGAATGGCGCCGGCCACGGCGCCCATGCCCAACAGGGCGTAGACGCCATAATTGGACGCGTACTCAGGCACGGCAGCGCCTGCGATTATGCCAAACGCCCCGCCTGCCATGGCACCGAGATACAAGGACGGGGAAAACACCCCTCCTCCGAACCGGCTGGCAAGTGATATGGCTGTCGCAACAGTCTTGGCAACCAGCAACGCCAGCAGCCAGCCAAGGGTGTAGTTTTCCCTGATCGCCAGGTTGGTTGCCTCGTAGCCGACCCCCAATATTTCGGGCACGCTGAGCGCCATTATCCCGATTGCCAGCCCGCCAATCGCCGGACGCAACCACACTGGCATTGTCAATCGGCGCGCGCTCCAGTCCGCAGTCATTACAGTCAGTTGAAAACACACTGCCACAAGTCCGCAAACAACCCCCAACAGCGCAAAGGCAGGAAACTCCCAATAGGATGCAATTTGTTGCTGCGACAATATAAAAGCCGGAAAATCACCCAGCCAAACCCGGGTAATCAGGGTCGCGGTGACCGCAGCCAGTACTGTTGGAACAAAAGCTGACAGAGCAAAATGCCCAAGGATCACTTCATGTGCAAACAACACACCTGCGATAGGTGCATTGAAACTGGCCGAAACCGCAGCCGCGGCACCTGACGCCAGCAACACCCGGCGCGCGGCAGGGCGCAAACTGAATTGCCGGTCCAGAAATGCCGCAATGGTCGCGCCAAGATGAACCGCCGGCCCCTCACGGCCAACGCTTGCGCCGGAGCCGATCGAAATAGCAGATGCCACGGCGGAAACCAGACCTGCACGCAACGAGATATCTGCCTTGTGCAGGGCCCCTGCTTCAATGACATCGGCAATGCCGTGAGCACGGCGCTCTTTCACAAATTTCCAGATGATCAGGCCGACAACCAGCCCACCCAGAGTAGGTCCTGCTACAACGACCCAGGGTGCGCGGAAGCCGGCCAGCGTACTAACTACATTTTCACCGGAATTGCCCAGCCATAGCCACTGGACATAACCGATACCGAGCCGAAATCCCAGGATCGCAAATGCCCCGGCAACGCCAATGGCCAGCGCAAGTGCCCACACGAGCGGATGACGCGCTGCCCAGAAGGCATGCAGTTGCGGCAGGGTCAATTCACCCAGCGTCTTGAATAGCCTGTCCCGCAGTTCGCCCATCGGCGAGCCCCACGCATTGCTGTTTCTGCCCCAATCGCAAACAACTTCAACATGTCAGCTTGAGTCGATGCAAGCCTTTGAAGAACTAATACCAAAGGAAATGACTATTGGCTCATTTGGTATTACTTCCTGATGATCCCGATTTTGTGACCCACTTGCGGTGGCACTGGCAAATTCGCATGCGCTTCCTGCATTGCGGTGATTCGCGACTGGATATCGTCGGGAAACGGAGCTGATTTCTTTGCATTCATGTCAACGTGCATGCAAATGGCTTCCATTGTCGCCGACAGCCAGCCTTCTTCGGCATGAGACATTTCCTGAACATAATGCAGCCGTTTCGAATCATGATCCAGCAGCTGCACGGTAACCCTGACCCGATCGCCGGCATGAAGTTCACGAATATAGGTTGTATGGGCCTCAAGCGTAAAAAATGACCCACCTGACCTGAGGTAGTCTGGTCCCAGCCCCACCAGTTCAAAGGCCTCATCGCAGGTGCGGTCAAACAAAACCCCGTAATATGCCATATTGAAATGACCATTGTAGTCTATCCATTCGTCTTCAACCGTTTTGATACTGCCAGCAAAGGGCCGTCCATAATCTGTCATTGTGTCATTTGCTCCAAACGCGCGGCATTGTGACCCTAAAAATAGTGCGGAATTTCCAGGACCCGGTATAGTACAAGCGACAGGATACGTGGAGTCCCGATTAGCCGGGAACCAAACTCAGGATGGAAATGATCATGTCTGTTCAAACCATTGAACGCCGCAACTCGGTATCGCAGGCCATTGCAGAAATCACAGCCATACTGGAGGACCGGATTTCCATTGCCCAGACAGTGCGCGACCAGCACGGCAAGGACACGACCTGGAATCCGGGCCATTCGCCGGACGCCGTTGCCTTCGTAAACAACACCGAAGAAGTCCAAAAGGTGGTGCAGATCTGCTCGAAGTACGAAATCCCGGTAATACCCTACGGTACGGGAACGTCACTGGAGGGCCACATAACCTGTCCATATGGTGGCGTGTCCCTGGATCTGAACAACATGAACCAGGTGCTCGAGGTAAATCCGCAGGATTTTGACGTAACCGTGCAACCCGGCGTCACCCGCAAACAGCTCAATGAGTACATTCGTGATCAGGGACTGTTCTTTCCGATCGACCCTGGAGCGGACGCTTCACTAGGTGGAATGACGGCGACCCGTGCCTCGGGCACCAATGCCGTGCGCTACGGCACCATGCGGGAAAACGTAATGTCTCTCACTGCGGTCATGGCAAATGGTGAGATTGTTCGCACTGCGCGCCGGGCCAAGAAAAGTGCTGCCGGATACGATTTGACCAGGCTGATGGTCGGATCAGAGGGAACATTGGGCGTAATCACCGAAATCTGCCTCAAGCTGCACGGTATCCCGGAGTCGATAGCCGCCGGCGTGTGTCCGTTCCCGTCGGTCAAGTCAGCATGTGATGCTGCCATCGCCTGCATCCAGATGGGTGTGCCCATTGCACGCGTTGAATTGATGGACAGTGAAAATCTGAAAGCCCTCAACACCTATTCCAATCTGAAACTGAAAGAAGTGCCCACCCTGTTTGTGGAGTTTCACGGCACCGAGACAGGTACCCGTGAGCAAATCGACACCTTTTCCTTCATTGCCGAGGAATTGGGCGGCGGTCCGTTTGACTGGGCAACCAAGGAAGAAGATCGCGGTAAACTGTGGCAAGCCCGCCACGACAGTTATTGGGCGATCAAGGCCCAGGTGCCAGGCAAGGAATCGCTCGGTACCGATGTATGCGTCCCTATTTCAAAACTGGCCGAATGCGTGGAGGAAACCCGCCTGGATCTTGAAAAGCACGGATTGTACGGACCAATCCTTGGACATGTTGGCGACGGCAATTTTCACGTGGTGCTGTTTTGTGATCGCGACGATCCTGTAGAAGTAAGAGCGACGGAAGAATTCCTTGACCGGTTGGCCATGCGTTCAATCGCCATGGACGGCACCTGCACCGGCGAGCACGGAATCGGTTCCGGCAAGCGAAAATTTCTCGAAGCGGAACTTGGATCCGGAGTCGCGGTCATGCGCTCTATCAAGCAGGCTCTGGACCCGAAAAACATTATGAACCCCGGCAAAATCATACCCTGATGAGTTAGATCATCTAATGATAAACAGGATCGGCGAGCAGCAGTGAATATCTTGCGATCACCACTTTTGATTTTTGGCATCCTGCTCATCCTCGTTGCAGGTGCGCTGGGCGTCGGGCCGCTGCTTGTGGACTGGAACGGCTACAAGGCCGACTTTCAGCGTCAGGCGAGCCTGATGATTGGCCGGCAGGTCGTGATCGCTGGTCCAATCTCTGTACGATTGTTTCCCTGGCCGCGCCTGACCGCCTCAAACATAACGGTAGCCAATCCGCCGGGCGCCATGCTGGGAGACCTGGTTAACATTGAAAAAGTCGATGCAGAAATTGCAGCGGCCCCCCTGCTGTCCGGACAAATCTCACTCCGAAAATTGACGCTTGTTCGCCCTGTCATATCCCTGGAAAGGCTAGCCAATGGCGAGGTCAGCTGGAAACTGAGACCAAGCATTTCCCTTGCCGGGCTGCCTGGGGGCGATCAGATTGCCGTAGCAGGAATTGATATCGTAGATGGTCGTATTTTCGTCGGCGATGGCCGCAGAGGCGGTCTGTCACAATTGACCGGTGTCGAGGGGCGCCTGAAGGCACCAGCGCTGGGAGGTCCGTGGCGCGCCGACATTACCGCCTCCCAGTCCGATGAACCGCTTGCCGTGACCGTATCAACCAGCAAATACCGGACCGGCGAGCCACTGAAGGTGTCTGCCTCGATATCACCACGCGGCGATTCTGGGTTCCTGTGGGCGTTTGACGGGGAAACCCTGCGCGACGATGGCAAGGTTACCGGAAAGGTCACGGTTCGACCAGCCCGTCAGCCCAGCGGCAAGGCAAATCCATTGAATGCCAGCTGGCAGGTGCATGTTTCAGGAGATGTCATAGCCGATTTCGACAAGGTGGACCTCTCCAACATTGAGGTCGTTCCGGCCAACGATGTAACCGGCAGCAACCTGCTGACTGGCAGCGCGTCGGTGAATCTCGGTTCGCATTTCGTCGTGACCACCAGGCTTGAAGCGGCCGCCATTGATCTCGATAAACTTGTCGGCGAGAATCTGTTTGCAGAACTTGGCAGTGGAGATCAACTTTACTCCGTGTCCAGCCTGCTGGAAGCGTTACCGGCCAATTCGCAGATTCACTTCGAAGCCGGTATAACCAGCCTGATCACCGGCGGAGAAACGCTTTCAAAGGCGCGTTTGCGCGGAGACATCTCTCCGCAGGCCATGCGCATCAAAGAAGCATCTGCCAGCTTGCCGGGGCAAACCCGGGCACAGTTTACCGGTGTTGTATTGCCGGCAGGCACTGATGGATTACCGCAATTGGCCGGTGAACTGAATATGCAGTCCAGATCCTTGCGTGAACTTGTGATATGGGCAGCGCCTGATTCCGCAGATGCAACGAAGAAGGTCTGGTCCGGCGCGCGCGGACGCGCCAAACTGCGCACTCTGCTGGGCTGGACACCCAATTCACTTCGCCTGACAGGAGTGAAAGCCACCCTGGATGATGCCAGCGCAACCGGCTCATTCAGCCTGTACCATGGCGAAGAGCCGTCGCTCGACATCCGGTTGGTGGCAGACGCCATCAATGTTGACCGTTATGCCCCGCGTGGTTTTTCCACCAGCGCCATTAAGGACGGAACCGCAGCCGGTTTGACCAACCTTGCTGCCAATGCCCTCGACTTTGGCGATGCCCATATCACCATCCAGACAGACAGTCTCATCATGCGCGGTGTGGAGGCACAGGATATTGCCATTGACGTCGATCTTTCGGAGGGCGCGGTTGAACTGCGTACTATCGAAATCGGCGGCATCGGCGATGCCCGACTTGACATCGCAGGAGTGCTGAATTTTCCCGAAGAAGGCATAACCGGATCTGTTTCGGGAGATTTCAAGGCCAGCGATCCGCGGCCATTCCTGCGCCTGGTCGGAGTCCTGAATGCAGATCTTGCAGCCACGCCGTGGGCCAGGCGTCTTGGACCGGTTGACCTGAAAGTACTAAGTGAGGTCAGCACGGGAAGCACAAGCAACAAGTTGACAGTATCGGCAAATGGCAAGGCAGCCGGCGCAATCCTTGCGCTCACCGGCAGTTTTGACGGCCAGTTCTCGCAGTGGCGTGAGGGCGATACCCAGATCACCGTGTCAGCCTCCGGAACCAGCAGCGCAAACCTGCTCGCGTTGGCAGGTCTTGAACCTCTGGCCGGCGGCGATGAACCGGCAAAACTAACGATCGCGTTTGCCGGAACGCCGTCCTCTGCCCTGGCGGGGACATCTGAGTTATCGATATTGTCCTCCACCACCGGATTTGAAGGCGGTGTGACCTTCGACCCCTCAGGCAGCATAAGCGCTGCAGGAAACGTAAAATTCAACGCGGCTGACATCACCCCGCTCGCGGCTGCAATCGGCATTGCCGTCCCGGCGTGGCCACAGGAGATTGATCGCAAGTTTTCCATCAGCACCGATGCCGTCTTGTCCGCCAATGCTCTCAGGCTTGCCAATCTGAAGGTGGCCATGCCGCTTAACACGATTACCGGCGAAGCATCCATTGCAGGAGGTCTCGAAGCACCGCTGGTAGACGGAAGACTTGCGGTTCAGAATCTTGATCTTGGCTGGCTTGCCTCCAGCCTCGTCATGCCTACGGGCAACCATTCTGCAGGTTCTGCAACCACGTTTGATGTCACCAGGCTTGACTGGATCAGCAAGTCTGTCTCGGTCGAAGCTCGCCGCGCTACGGTCATGCCCGGCCTCGCACTGGCCAACGCTCGCACGGTGATTGAACGGAAAAGCAAGGATACCGTCACGGTCGGCGTTTCGGGTAACGCCAGCAATGACAATCCGTTTTCAATGTCCCTGACCGCAAACAGTACCGGTCCGCTGCTGGGCGTATCAGGAAAACTGGACGCCACAATTTCGCTGGCGGACCTGTTGCAGGCAACAGACGGCGCTGGTGCAATTCTCGGTGATGTCGGCATGGAACTGAGCTTTGCAGGGGACGGTCGCTCACCCGCCGGCCTGGTCAGTCAATTGGCGGGCAAAGGCCGGCTGGTTCCGGGGTCTCTCACACTGCCACGTTTTGATTTGATTGGACTCACCAGAAAACTATCGCAGGTGAAAGAGGTGAACACCATCGATACTGTCATCACCTCTGCACTTTCGCAGGGCAACACAATCATCGACACCAAAGACACCGAAGTCGCCCTGCTGAACGGAACCCTACGCACCGAGCGCATACCAATTAACAATGAGGCTGCGGATGGGACATTGCGATTGGCTGCCGACTTCACGGCGCAACGGGTCCGCGCGGATATCTCGCTCAAGCCGCACACTGAAAAGAACGACATCCCCAGCGTTGCCATGCGTCTCGCAGGCCATCCGCTTTCGCTTGAACGCAGCTACGACACTTCGGCATTGAAGTCCTGGGTAGTAGTCAGCGTCCTGCAAAAAGGCATGGATCGCCTGGAAGAGCTGCAGCGTGAAGAGCAACGCCTCATCGAAGAAGAGCGGTTGTATCGCGAAGAACAGGCTGCCCGCGAAGCCGAACGCGAAGCTGAACGCCAGCGCAAGGCGCTTGCCGAGCAGCGGGCAAAAGACGCTGCTGAAAACACCGCCTATGAAAATCAGGAAGAACAGCTGAAGGCAGCCCAGGAAGCCCAGGAAGCCCGTCGCCGAGCCGAAGAAGAAGAGCGTGAGCGGGCGGCAATTGCTGAACGAGAAGCACTGGAGGAGGCGCAACGCAAGGAACAGGCTGAACGCGAAGCGCTGGCGGAACAACAGCGCAAGGAACAGGCCGAGCGCGAAGCACTGGAAGAGCAGCAGCGCAAGGAGCAGGCTGAACGCGAAGCACTGGAAGAGCAGCAGCGCAAGGAACAGGCTGAACGCGAAGCGCTGGCAGAACAGCAGCGCAAGGAACAGGCCGAGCGCGAAGCGCTGGTGGAACAGCAGCGCAAGGAACAGGCCGAGCGCGAAGCACTGGAAGAGCAGCGACGCAAGGAACAGGCTGAGCGCGAAGCGCTGGCAGAACAGCAGCGCAGGGAACAGGCCGAGCGCGAAGCGCTGGCAGAGCAGCAGCGCAAGGAACAGGCTGAACGGGAAGCGCTGGCAGAACAGCAGCGCAAGGAACAGGCTGAGCGGGAAGCGCAGGCAGAACAGCAACGCAAGGAGCAGGCTGAACTGGAAGCGCTGTTTAAGCAGCAACAAGAAGAGCAGGCTGAACGGGAAGCGCTGGCAGAGCAGCAACGCAAGGCACGGGCTGAGCAGGAGGCCAACGACGCCGCAGAGAGACGGGCCATCGAAGAAAACCAGCGGCAGATGGATGACCTCATCAGGCAAAATCTCTCGCCGGATATTCCGCCGGAGGCCATCATCAAGCCGCGAAATTCAGGACTGCTGAACGTCCAGCCCGCCCAGCCTCTGGTCGCGGAATAACCCGGCACCATTTAACCGGTATCCGCTCCGACAGATTGATGAACGTCGGCAAGCCAGGGATACTCCTGCACGCTTGCATCGCGGCTGTTGATAAAAACCGGCCGCGAAAACTCCGGCACATCGCGAACGACATGCAGTTGACCGGCATCGACATGCGGCTCACTCAGTCGCCAGGGAAGATAAGCCGACCCATCCGTGCGCAGCAAGTAAGCCAGTGCCCAGCCACTCGATCCAAATGCAGTGCGGGCCGTGTTGTCTGTTGGCCAGGCAAGCGAATGCCGACGGCGAAAATCAGCGCCCAAATCCACATAAATGTAGTTCTCGTCCCACTTCATGGCCGATCGAGGCTCACTGGATACCTGCACCAGCCGGTCCCGGCTCAATTCGCTGAATGTGATGTCATCTCCGGACACGGGCAGTAGCGTAATTGCTACATCCACCAGTCCGCTGTTAAGCCAACGGCTTATGTCGGCATGTTCACCGGGCCATGCCTCAAATGCCGTGTCCTGGTGAGTTGCCTTCGCCCGATCAATCCAGCAGTCGCCGAACCCGACCCACAATTCCGGATGGCAGGCCAGTGATACCATGCCGGAAAATCCGCTTGGCAGGCCCACCGCCTTGCGCCCCTGCTCCCAGGTTCTGACCATCAGCTCCGCATGGCGCTGAAATGCAAATCCGGCCTTGGTCAGTTGCGCACCTTTGCGCGATCGCACCAGCAGGGCCTGCCCCAATTCACCATCCAGCGCATCCAGCCGGGCAGTTACCGTCGACTGCGTGACATTGATCAGCTCTGCTGCCTTGTTCAGGTTTCCGGTTTGAACGACTGCAAGAAAGGTTTTCAGCACGACAAGGTTCATTTCAATAAAATCGAAAAATCCGAATTAATTGTCAAATAAAATTCGTTTTACGAATTTGAATTGTTGCAACATCATGGGGTAATCCCAACCGGAGCAGGCTCATGGAATTCTCAATTCAGCTTTCATCGTATTACCCGGACAAAGCCTATGGCGGCGACCGGGTTTATGCTGACATGCTGGAGCAGGCAGTTCTGGCAGACAGGCTAGGCTTTGAAGCGGTTTCGCTGACCGAACATCACCTCATCAACATACTGATGTTGCCGGCTCCCCTGCAGTTTGCGGTCAGGATTGCCGACCACACCAGACACATCAAGATTCTCACCTCCGTTGTTGTGCTCCCGCTGCATGACATGCGGACATACGCCGGCGAAGTTGCTTGCGCCGATATTTTCACCGGAGGCCGCCTGATGCTGGGGGTTGGCCGGGGAGCATTTGGCTTCGAGATGGACAGGCTTGGTGTTCCGCTCGACGTTTCACGGGAAAAATTCGACGAGTCGCTCAATGTGCTGCAGGCCTTGTTGACCGAAGAGGAAGTTTCCTGGGATGGCAAATACTACAAGTTTGACCCGCTGACGATCATGCCGCGGCCGGTACGTCCCATCCAGATCATGATGGCCGTTATGGTGCCTCCGGGCATCCATGCCTGCACCAGACGTGGATTTCATATCCAGACGACGCCACTGTCCGGAAACCATCAGATGATGCTCGATCAGGTCGCCGCCCATACCAGTGCCAAAGCTGAAATGGGAGACCAGGGAAAGCATCTGACATTGTCGTTGTCGCGTGTCGCCTTCATCTGCAGATCACCAGCGGAACGCCAGACCAGAATTGAACAGGCTGAGAGCTACTACAGCCGCTTCGATAACGTGTTCACCGGTCCCGGCATCGTCGAAAACGGCATGATCAAACCATTGCCGCGCAAACAGACAATCGACGAACTGGCACAGAGCCTGCTGATATGCACGCCGCAGGAAATGATTGACAAGCTGTCGCCATATGCTGAAGCCGGCGTTGACAGGATGATCCTCAATATCAATTTTGGTGCAACGCAGTCCGAAACACTGGACTGCATTCACCGGTTTGCCGAAGAGGTCATGCCGCACTTCACTGATCGCGCCTCTCTGGCAGCGGAATAGGAAATCTCCATGCCGGCAATACCGGCCGCCAGCTTCCCGGGATGATACAATGACCGTTTCGATAGATTGCGATTACACTGTGGAGGGGTCGGGGCCGCATTTGTTTCTCATTCACGGCATTGGCGCAGCCCGCGACGCCTGGCGTTTCATGGTACCTACATTGCGCCGGCACTTCACCGTCGTCAGTTACGATTTGCGCGGTCACGGCACATCACCTTTGCCGAACGGCCCGTTCGGGCTTGATGAACTGGTGGCTGATCTGGAGCGGTTGCGGGAACGCACAGGCGTCGAAAAGGCACATTTCGCGGGGCATTCGCTTGGCGGCCAGATTGGCCCCGCCTACGCGCGCGCATACCCGGACCGGGTTTTATCCCTTGGCATGTTATCCACAGCCGCTTTCCGGACGGACGACGACAGTTCAAAAGTCTGGGGAGTCGTCCAGGCGATGCAGGACAACGGTATCGCAAAGGTGCTTGAGACCCTGACCGCCAGGTGGTTCACCGACGAATTCATCGCCAGCCATCCCGACTTCGTCGAACGCAGGCTGAAGCAGGTCGTCGACACCAATCCGGACGTCTTCATGCAGGTGTTTCGCATCTATGCCGGTACGGAAATGGCGCCCTGGCTGCAAGAGGTCACAGCGCCTTCACTGGTTCTCACCGGTGAAAATGACGGCGGTTGCAACCCGCGGCTCAACCGGCAGATTGACGAGGCGCTTCCCAACTCCGAACTTGTTATCCTGCCTCGCTACAAACACTCGATTCTGGTGGAAGCGGCTGACGAGGTCTCGGACCATCTGATCAGGTTCATGCTCTGAGCCGGAATCAAATGCCGTTTGCATTCCATCGACAGATAGTTTTGACTGAGGCAATCGTCCTTCAATCAACTGTTGCATCCGTTTGTGAATTGGACGAGCGTTTTGACATGAGCGAGGCGAGAGAAAAAACCATCTGGCCCGTTAACAAACCAAGGGAGAACTACATGCTTAAAAAATCACTCAAACTGGGCGTTGCTGCGGGTGTTGCATTGGCGACCGCGGCGACCGCAGCTGCAGCGGCGCAATGTTCCAACGACACCTGGAAAAAGGTCATGTCGGCCGGCAAACTGGTTGTTGGCGTGAAAGCCGACTACAAACCCTGGGGATTTCGTGATCCGTCCGGCAAGCTGATCGGAATGGAAGCCGACATGGCGCAGGACGTCGCAGATGCCATGGGCGTTGAGCTTGAGATGGTGCCGGTGCAGTCGTCCAATCGCATGCAGTTTCTTGAGCAGGGCAAGATCGACCTGATGATTGCAACCATGTCGGACCGCGAGGACCGCCGCAAGATTGTCGGTATTGTCGGCCCGAACTATTATACCTCCGGCACCAATGTGATGTCACCGAAAGCGGTTGGCGTCAAGAAATGGGAAGACCTGAAGGACAAGCCCGTCTGCGGCAAGCAAGGCGCATTCTACAACAAGATCGTCACCGAGCGGTATGGCGCCAATGTTGTTGCCTTTACCGGCAATGCCGAAGCCAAGCAGGCATTGCGCGACAAGAAGTGCATTGCCTGGGTTTATGATGATTCCTCAATCATGTCCGACCTGTCGTCCGGTGAGTACGATGACTACGAAATGCCATTGTCTTCCGAAGATGACAATCCATGGGGCCTGGCAGTGCCGTTGGCTGAAAAGAATTGCGTGTTCGGCAACTTCATGTCCGGCATGCAGTACAACTGGCTGTCGTCCGGCCGCCTGATCGAGCTTGAAAAGAAGTGGGGCATCCAGCCGACCAAATTCCTGGCCGACAAGAAGGAACTCTACAAGGACTGGCTCGCCAAGTAGCAGGCCTGATCAAATGGCAAATCCCGGAAGCATTCGGCAGGATGCTTCCGGTAGCCGAACACCACCGGTGTAGCTGCACACCACAGGTGTAACTGAATGCGGGGCTTGAGGGGCGATAATGGAAGCTTTCCAGGAATTCTTTCGCGAACTGGCACAGACCTATCCGAAGTGGAATTTCATTTACCTGTACGATCCGGCGCAGACAGAACGCGTGTTGACCGGCTTGTGGACGACCATCAAATTGTCGGTGGTGTGTGTGGCGCTTTCGGTCGTCATCGGGATAATTGGAGCCTGGCTGCAAGGTTCACCGATCAAGTGGCTTCGCCTGCTGGTCCAGGGTTACATCCAGTTTTTCCGCAACACACCGCCATTGGTACAGTTGTTGTTTTTCTACTTTGCGCTGGGACAGTTCACGCCCACCTACGCACCTGACGGTTGGGTTGAAGTACCGATCATCTCCAATGTCGGCTGGGCCATCCTGTCGCTGTCGTTTTTCGCCGGTGCCTTCAATGTCGAGATTTTCCGCTCCGGCATCGAGGCTGTCCCCGATTCGACCAAGGAAGCGGCCGACGCTCTGGGCATGAACCGGTTGCAGATTTACCGTTATGTCGTTTTGCCGCTGGCGTTCCGGGTCTCGTTGCCATCGCTCAACAACAATCTAGTCAATCTCGTCAAGACAACCACCCAGGCCATCGTGATCGCGGTACCGGAACTGCTGTACCAGCTGGTCAGCATCTACAATGACTACTCCACGGCGCAAAATGCCTGCATGGTGTTGATGTTCCTGGTTTATATCGTGCTGGTAGGCATACTGGTCATGGGAATGAACAAGTGGGAGCGCAACATGCGCATCCCCGGATATGGGCAGAACTGATCATGACCATGCTCAAATCCATTCCCGGCATCAATGCAGCTTCAACCACGGACATGGCGGTACTGAAACCGGTGACCGTCGCCACTCCCGGCAGCGCCGTCGACATCAACTTCTCCCGTTTCATTGCCAACCTTCCCTGGTGGGCATTGCCAGCGCTGATGGCCACCCTGTTAATGTGGCCGGTGGCAGCTTATGCCCAGTCGACCTATACCATGGCAGACGCCACCAGCGCCCTGATCAGATGGCTGCCGTTCCTGGTGTTTCAGGGTTTCGTGTTCAACATCCTGATCTCAGTCACCACCATGGCACTGGGAACTATCGCCGGTGTGGTGCTCGGGCTGATGCAGATATCGCCGAACCGGTGGATTTCGAAGCCAGCCTGGTTGATCACCCAGACATTCCGCAACTCGCCATGGCTGGTTTTGCTGTTCATCGTCATGCTGGCGTTTCCGTTCAAGATTGAAATCGGCAGTTTTTCCATCCAGATACCCGACTGGATGAAAGCCGTGTTCGGCCTGTCGCTACCTGTCATGGCCAACATCTCCGAAGTGGTGCGAGGCGCCATTGCCTCCGTCCCATCCGGTCAGTGGGAGGCTGCTGAATCACTCGCCTATTCCCGGCAACAGACAGTCTGGCGTATTATCCTGCCTCAGTGTTTCAAGCGTATGATACCGCCCTGGATGAACTGGTATGCCATCCTGACCATGGCAACGCCGCTTGTGTCATTGCTGGGTGTGGAAGAAATCGTGACCTTGTCACAACAGGCCATGGCCGCTGAAAACAGCAGGCCGGAATTGCTGGTGCCGTTTTACGGCTTCTGCCTGGTAATCTTTTTTGCATATTGCTATCCGATTGCGCGCTTTACCATCGCGCTTGAGAGAAAATACACGGTGAAACTGTGAGGACCATGAACCATGTCTGACACTGCCTGGACACCGGACCAGCCAATCGTCTCAATCAAGGACGTCCACAAGTCTTTTGGTGACCTTGAAGTGCTGAAAGGCGTCAGCCTGGATGTAAAAAAGGGCGAGGTTATCTGCATCATCGGGCCGTCAGGGTCCGGCAAGTCAACACTCATTCGCTGCGTGAACGCGCTGAACGACATCCAGTCCGGCTCCATAAAGGTTGAAGGACTGGAAGTGAATACGCCGAACCTCAACAAGCTCGAACTGCGCAAGAAGGTCGGCATGGTGTTTCAGCAATACAATCTGTTCCCGCATAAAACAGCGCTTGAAAATGTCATGATGGCCCCCATGCTGGTGTTGAAACAGCCGCAGGAAGAGGTTGAAAAGAAAGCTCGCGCCCTGGTCAAGAAAGTCCGCCTTGAAGGCAAGGAAAACAATTACCCGGGAGAGCTTTCAGGCGGCCAGCAGCAGCGCGTCGCCATTGCCCGCTCGCTGGCCATGAACCCGGACGTAATGCTGTTCGACGAAGTCACGGCTGCGCTTGATCCGGAAACAGTGAAAGAAGTGCTGACCACCATCAAGGATCTGGCAGCCGACGGCATGACCTGCATTCTGGTCACCCACGAGATGGGTTTCGCCCGCGAGATTGCCGACCATATTTATTTCACCGACCGCGGTGTCATCGTCGAGCACGGCCCGCCCAGCACCTTCTTCAAAAGTGCCAAGGACCCCCGCACCCGCGAATTCCTCAGCCAGATTTTGTAGGCAGCCGGCGAGTTCGCGTACAAATTCGCTTGTTTTTCACTTTGCATTTCCATATACTTTGCATTGTAAAGTAATTTGGATTACCCGATGAAAGACATTGATCGCGCACTGGCGGACATTTCCGATATCCGCAACCAGCTGGCAGCCGGCACCATGTTTCGCGGGTTGGGTCCCGCGGTGATGGCGCTCAGTGGCGCACTCGCGGGTATCGCCGCCATCTCTCAAACATTGTGGCCTGACCGGTTTGCCGCCGATCCCACAACCTATGTGCTGACCTGGCTTGTCACGGCTGCTGTTGCTGCCTGCCTGATCTCTGCAGAAGTCTACGCCCGCTCGCACCGCCATCATGGCGGTTTGGCCGACGCCATAGTACTGAGCGCGTTTGAACAGTTCCTGCCGGCAGGCTTCGCCGGCCTCGCCATCACCATCGTTATCTGGAAGTTCGCCCCGCAGGCCTTGTGGACATTGCCGGGTCTCTGGCAGGTGTTTCTGGCACTTGGCATCTTTGCCGGTGCCCGTTCATTGCCGCGCGCCGTGCGCTGGATCGGCGGCTGGTATTTCGTGACCGGCTTCGCCGTGCTGATGCTGGCCTCCTCCTCAACCACCTTGTCGCCTTGGCTGATGGGCCTGCCCTTCACAATTGGCCAACTGGCACTGGGGGGTGTTTTGCACTTTGCCTACGGAGAGTTTCATGCCGACAAAAAGTGATGCGCCGTTTTCCTATGACGGCCTGGACCGGGTAATTCATGAAAAGGCGCGGTTGAGTGTCATGACCTCGTTGATCTCCCATCCCAAAGGTCTTGCCTTCAACGAGTTGAAGAAGCTCTGCGGTCTGACCGATGGCAATTTGTCCCGCCACGTGCAGGTGCTTGCAGAAGCCGGCCTCGTGTCTGTCCACAAGGGTTATGAAGGCAACCGCCCGCACACCTCATGCGCATTGACGCCGGCCGGCCGGGAGAGGTTTCTCGACTATCTCAATGTCCTGGAACAGGTCGTCCGGAATGCAAACGCTGCTGCTGAAAACACCCCGGTCGCGGCACCCGGCAGGACGGACCTGAAACCAGCCTGATCAATTCATGGTAAAAAAATTTAACAAGGAACTTTACAATGCAAAGTAATCTGCAATGCAAAAGCACAACATCGCCCCTGCATGTCGGCATCATCATGGACGGCAACGGGCGCTGGGGCGAACGGCGTGGCCTCACCCGTACCGAGGGCCATCGCGCAGGTGTCGATGCGGTGGGCCGTGTCATGACAGCCGCCCCCGGCCTCAACATAGACACCCTGACCATGTTTGCGTTCTCGTCCGACAACTGGAAGCGGCCCAGACCGGAAGTCGATGGCATGATGCATCTGATTGAGCATTACATGACCATGCAGGCACAGCCCTTCGCCGACGCCGGTATCAGGCTCACGGTGATAGGTCGTCGCGACCGCTTGCCGGACGCGACAGTCGCGGCCATCGAAAAAATCGAGAGTGTCACCGCCACCGGCACCACGCTCAATGCACGCCTCGCCATCGATTTCTCGGGCCGCCACGCCTTGCTGGAAGCCGCTGCCCGGGCGTTCTGGAGCGGCCCGTTCACCGCCGATACTCTGTCTGCTGCGCTCGCCACCGGCTCCGGTTACCGCGATATCGACCTGCTGATCCGTACCAGTGGAGAACAGCGTCTGTCGGATTTCCTGTTGTGGGAAAGCGCCTATGCGGAACTGTGGTTCACGCAAACTCTGTGGCCCGATTTTACCGGTGAGAACCTGCAGCAGGCGGTTGACGCTTTCAGAAACCGAAACCGCCGGTTCGGTGGACTGCCGGAGGCCGCTGCGGCGGTCAGTTCGCAACCGGCACATGCCCTGCCATGATGTTATATCACCCGGTTTCAGCATTATAGAAAAGTCGCGCTCCGGCCATCGAATCATGACAAGCCCAATGCTATATAAGGCGCATGACTTCGAATCCTGCCGGCAATTCAATCACCCAACGCGCCACTGCCCGGGCAGCGCCGCCCTATTTGCGGGCACTGAACCCTGAACAGCGCGCGGCAGTGGAAACCACCGACGGCCCGCTGCTGGTGCTGGCAGGAGCCGGAACCGGCAAGACCAGGGTCCTGACCACCCGGCTTGCCCATCTGCTCAACATGCGAAAAGCCTGGCCCGGCGAAATTCTGGCGGTCACCTTCACCAACAAGGCCGCCCGCGAAATGAAGAACCGCATCGGCGGTTTGATCGGCGGCATGGTCGAGGGCATGACATGGCTTGGCACATTCCATTCCATCGGTGTGAAAATCCTGCGCCGCCATGCGGAACTGGTCGACCTGAAGTCGGATTTCTCCATCCTCGACACCGACGATCAGATACGTCTGCTGAAGCAGCTCATCCAGCTGCATGAACTGGATGAAAAGCGCTGGCCGGCACGCCAGCTGGCAGCCCACATCGACGGCTGGAAAAACCGCGGACTGGTCCCCTCCAAGGTGCCTGCCGGCGAAGGAGCAGCTTACGGCAACGGCCTCGGTGCCCAGATCTACGCAGAATACCAGACCCGCCTGAAAGTCCTCAATGCAGTCGATTTTGGTGATCTTCTGCTGGAAACCCTGCGCCTGTTTCAGGAACAGCCCGAGGTGCTGGCTGAATATCAGAAGCGCTTCAAGTACATGCTGGTCGACGAGTACCAGGACACCAATGTGGCGCAGTATCTCTGGCTGCGGCTGCTCGCCCAGGGCCACAGGAACATCTGCTGCGTTGGCGATGATGACCAGTCGATCTATGGCTGGCGCGGCGCTGAAGTCGACAACATCCTGCGCTTTGAGAAGGATTTTCCCGGCGCTGCCGTAATCCGGCTTGAATCCAACTACCGTTCAACCCCGCATATTCTCGGTGCTGCTTCGGGCCTGATTGCCCACAATGAAGGCCGTCTCGGCAAAACCCTGCGCACCGACCGGAACGACGGCGAAAAGGTCGTCGTGCGCGGTCACTGGGATGGCGACGAGGAAGCCCGCGCCATTGGTGAGGATATCGAGCAGGCCCAGCGTGCCGGCACGTCACTGGAAGAAATCGCCATTCTGGTGCGCGCCTCCTTCCAGATGCGCGCCTTTGAGGACCGTTTCATAACCCTTGGCCTGCCCTACCGGGTTATCGGCGGGCCGCGGTTTTACGAACGTGCCGAGGTGCGTGATGCGCTGGCCTATCTCAAGGTCACCATGTCACCCGACAATGACCTGGCCTTTGAGCGCATCATCAATGTGCCCAAGCGCGGCATCGGCAACAATTCGGTCCAGAAGATCCACAATCTGGCGCGCGCCGCCGGACAATCGCTGTATCGTGCGGCCCAGGACATTGTCACGACCGACGAATTGCCGGCAAAGGCCCGCAAATCACTCAGCGACCTGCTGGCCTCCTTCTCGCGCTGGCGCGCATCGGTTCAGGCGGTTGCCCACACCGAGGTTGCCGAGATCATCCTCGACGAAAGCGGCTATACCGACATGCACCAGCAGGACAAGGATCCGAAAGCGCCGTCGCGTCTGGAGAACCTCAAGGAACTGGTGCGCTCCATGAACGAATTTGAAACCATGGAAGGCTTTCTGGAACACATTGCCCTGGTGATGGACGTTGAACTCTCCGGCGAGCAGGAAGACAAGGCATCCATCATGACGCTGCATGCCGCCAAGGGGCTGGAATTTGACAGGGTGTTTCTGCCCGGCTGGGAGGAAGGCCTGTTTCCCCATCAGCGCTCACTGGATGAAAGCGGCAAGGCGGGGCTGGAAGAAGAGCGCCGGCTGGCTTATGTCGGCATCACCCGGGCACGCAAGCATTCCACGATATCGTTTGCCCAGAACCGGCGCGTGCACGCCATGTGGCAGACCGCCCTGCCCTCGCGCTTTGTCGATGAACTGCCCGAGGCTCATGTGGACGTGGACGCCATGTCATCGAGCTATGGCGGATACAACATTGGCGGTGCCGATCATTTCGGCGGCTCGCGCTTTGACGAGATGAAACCGTTCAACTCAGGCTACGACACGCCGGGCTGGAAACGCGCCCAGGCGCGTCATGCCGGCGGCGACGCCCTGCGCTCGACACCGCGCATCGTGGAGGGCAGCCTGACCGCCACCGACAGCGGTCCCACCTCTTTCGAGACCGGCGACCGCATCAAGCACCAGAAGTTCGGCCCCGGCACCGTCACCCACGTAGACGGCAACAAACTGTCGATCAGTTTCGATACGGCAGGCGACAAGCGCGTGCTGGACAGTTTTGTCACCCGGGGGTGAACTTCGCAGCCCATCACCCAGCGATGACTTGGGCATAGTGACATCTCAATTAACGTGAAGATTTGATCATAGGTGCACCTTTTGTGGTCCGGCCTATGGATTCACAAACTCACAGCCACTGTTTCGAGCCCGTCTCCGACGTTGAAAGTTTTTTCCAAATTGGACGAATTCGCCAAGATAGTGTCGTGGTTCACTAGTCCGACATGAATTCAGTTTCAATTCAGTGAATGAAATTTTGGATACAGTCGCTGCCGGCCCTTTGCCGCCGTTTGGCATGCCTTTGTAGAATGTCCGTTTCACCCCCAACAACGGACATTCTACTCGGAAGGGCGTAGAGTCCGAAATGTGCTGTGGATTCAATCGATCGCCGCAACACACTCTGCAAACTTCTCAGCTGGGGTTTGATATTGCATGGACTTGCGGGGCCTTTCGTTCAGCTGCCGCGCAATCGCGCTTAGCTTGGCCTGTGAGTGAACAGATAAGTCGGTTCCGCGTGGCAGATACTGTCTGAGTAGTCGGTTGGTGTTTTCGTTTGAA
>JAHEFB010000049.1 GCA_024640405.1 Alphaproteobacteria bacterium
GGGATAAGTCCAGTGCCATGCGCTGTTTGAGAACGGCGATTTCCTTACAGGTCCAGTCACTGGATCGCAGGGCCGGCTCGACAGCTGCAGTCACAGTGCCAAGGGGACCGCTCAATGTCACTACAGGTTCAATTGGCCCACGGTGGCCTGACACATTGGCCAATTCCAGTATCGGAACCGTGTAGCGCCAGGGAGCCGGTATGATTTCGACCGGGTCGAGACCAAAAAATATGATCAAGTCGGCCTCACTGATACTGGCAGCCTCAGCGGTGGCCCCTGTAAACATGCCGACAAGATGCGGGTCGCTGTCCGGAACCACGCCCTTGGCCTTGTAAGTGCACAGCACAGGTGCAGCCAGAGAATCGACAAGTTTGCGAAGCGTTTTGCTGCAATCATTCGAACGGGCGTCAAGCCCAGCAATGATTATCGGCCTGCGGCTCTGTTCGAGCAAGTCATGCGCCCTGCTTACATCACCCGCTAGCTGCCGGCCACCCACAGGAGTGGGGAGCACGGGCATCGATGCAGTTTCCCTGGCGTTCCTGGCGCTGAGGTCGATGTGAACGGGACCAAACGGCGGCTCGAGAGCGATGTCCAAAAGGCGCTCAAAAGCGTCCGCATTATCTGCGGTCAAGCGGCATCCATCTTTGACCAGAGGCTGGAAAACCGCTTGCTGATCGAAAGTCTGGTGAAGTGACGTTTCATGATCGTTGCAATCGGTTAGCAATACAACCGGCGCTCTTTCCAGAGACGCATAGGCGACGCCATTGACGGCACTGGCAGCTCCCGGTCCGATGCCGGTCAGCACGACACCGATCGTGCCGGAAAGCTCTGCTGTTACCGCCGCCATAAGAGCTGCCGCAGTTTCAGTCTGGCTGAGGACAAATTCTATGCCGGTTTTGGCGCTGGCGTCGATGATGTCCAAGCTGGATCCGCCTCCAGGTATGCCGAATATGCGTTTCACGCCACGGCGCTTCAGTGAAGCAGCAATAAATTCAACCAGGTTTAATTTACACTGATCAACCATGGTGAGCGTTTGTTCTCCCGTTGGAATTGACAACTTAATGGCGTTGTCACTTTAACAAACGGTGACAGCGCGGAAACCAATGGTTTCACGGGTCGCCGTTTGTCAATGTGACAACGCCCCCACCAGGGCAAGATGTATTGCGGAAGAACACCGCTCGAAACTATGATCGAGGGCAACGAAATCTGGAAGAAAAAGTTTGTAGACCAAATCTGGCCTGACAGATCATCGCCTCAAAACGGCTAACTGTCATATCAAGCCTGAACTTCTACAATTGAATCAGCACAATACTGATTTGGGAATCCCGTTAAAGAGTCTGGACCCTAAGCTGCAATTTGTCCAAAAAACCTAACGACGGACACACCTAAACAAGGTTTTCATCCATGTCATACCTCTTTTCCGAATTCACGGTAGAAGATATGAACAAGACTGCCGTACATAGGGCTCGCTATCCTTGATGCCGGTCAACGGGATATCAGCAGCCGACAATATCGTGCAAACTCACGCACTTCGCAATGACAAGAGGCTTCTTGTGCTTTTAGACGAGTTACCCGTTCCACGAGTATTAGTCCAGCAGGGTGACCTGAATGCCATATGGGCCCTTGTCGCCATCCAGCTGCTTGAATCTGAGGTTGCTGCCTACCTCCAGATGGGGCCAGACATTCTTCGTCATGCTGTCTCGGTCGAAGTACACTTCGTGACCATCTTCACATTCGATAAAGGCATATCCATCCTCTTTGAAGATTCTGGCAAGCCTACCGTGCCGCACTTCCGGATGCCGTTTGGTTCTATGCGCATCCCTTTTGCGCTCCCGATCCTCCAGCAACCGATTTGCCGCTTCAAATGAATCCCGGATCGCAACATAAATGTCTTCATGAGCATGGTTCAAGCCAGCCTCACGGGTGACCGAGATATCGTTTCCCGGCACTGACAGATCCAGTCGCACCTCGTAAATGCGGCCCTTTTTCTTATCGCGATGCGGAGCATCAACAACAACCCGGCAACTTTGAAGACGTGGATGAAGTTTCTGAAGATGCTGAATTTTTTCAAGAATATCTTTTTCAACCGCATCGGAATGTTTCAGATTTTGAAAGCTCACTTGCGGATCCACATCCATTGCATAACTCCCTTTTTGATCGCCGACCCGGTCTCCAAGACAAACCAGCGTGGTGGTGAATTAATATAGCCCTCACGTGGCGCCGTAATTGACGCCGATCAAAACGGATTTGAACCTCCCCGTGCCATTATCTGACAAAGCGTTAGAAGTGACATTACGCAAGGTGACAAGTAAATGAACAAGTTGACAGCAGATGCCGTCCGCAAGATAGCGGGTCGACTCGACGAGGGCCGGATAATCGAGATTTTAAAGACGGGAGCAAGCGAGGCAGAATTGGTTGAAGCCTTCGAGTGGCTGTACAGCGATGACGCTCTCGCCAAGTCGAGGCACCACGCACCCGATAGCAGGATTGCACTGCTGCGTGACATACTCAACCGTCACGAGACGGAAACAGACGAAGATCGACAATAACTAGGGTCAGGACCCAGCAGGCACTCAGGTTTGCCATGCCTTTGGCCAGACCCACCATGTGGTGGTTTCAAACTTCCTCCGGATCAAGGGGCTGATTGCGATCAGCAATAGTCCGATCGAGAACAGGCACCAGATAGCCGGCATTTCATTTGGATTTGTGGTCAGGAAACTGGCCAGTATCGGACCTGCCACAGCATGAAACACAACGAAACGCCATGAGCCGTAAGCAAGCGGCAGAACAAATGCCGTCAGCATGTAAGTCGGAAAACCGGCATGGATCCCGATCAGGTCTTCCAGCGGCAGCATCAAACCATTGTACGGGATATCCCATGCTATATGCCAATCACCCGACGTCAGGCACAAGTCAGGCCCACACAAAACGTCCCCCGGCCGGCATAGCCCTGCCCACGTCGACGGCACCAGTTGCAGCAGCATTACCATTGCTGACAGACTGCACAACGCAAACACCAATCGTCTCAACCGCTCCTTTACCGGGCCTGGAACGAGTTCCATTGCAAACGCATTTATAAAGAAGGGCTGGAACACAATATGCAGATAGGAAAGAAGTGTAATTGACTGGTTGGCAGAGGACCCGCACTGGTCAACCACGGCATATCCTGCGGCCTGTAGTGCTTCCATCACCGTAAAGTAGCCAATTGTAAGCCAGATCGCATTCGGATCACCGCGCCTGAAAGTGACAATAGTTGCAACTCCGCCCAGGCCAACCATCACCAGCGATGCTGTCGCACTCCAACACATTTGCCTGCAGCCTCCCCGACCCGTTTCTATGCAACACCTTAGCATACCCGGCGACATCAAATCTGCTGCACTCAATTTCGAACGGCAGCGTGTCCACCGGTTGCAGCAGTTGCCTTAAACCCCCAACAGCAGCGTTAAAGCAAGGTGCGGTTATATTGAATCGATTGACCGGCTTTTCGCGTTTGCTGACAAGGCGCGGTTGGCGCCATGGTCTAGCCCACCACAAGCTGACTGCAACGAAGCTCAGCGGACGCGAAAAGCAGGCCTCCGGTGGGCCAAATCAGCCCATCTGCCGCGTTGTGAAGCTTAACCGATGCCCCACATCGCTATGCGCTTCGCGCCTTGCATATGGGCTGATTTGACTCCATCAAACGTTTCTATATCACCGCACCTTGCTCTAGTCGAACCGATTGATCTCGCCGACTTTCCTCAAAGCTGCCTGAGTCAGGATTGGCCCCAGAATCTCGAACACAACAGTCGTGCCAACTGTTATCGCCAGCAAGCTCTCCCTGTACGCAGGCAGACGTTCGCCTGCTACAAGAGCCATGCCCAATGCCACGCCTGCCTGTGGCACCAAAGCCAGCCCGATCCAGCGGCGCCTCAATTGGGGCGAACCTGCCATGCTCGCCCCCAGCCATCCGCCCGCATATCTGGCGATTATTCGCAACACAATATACGAAATGCCTATCCATCCGATTGTCTGCATGCTTGCGAAATTCAACGTGGCTCCGGCAAGAACGAAAAACAAGACCATGAATGGCCACTCCACGTGCTCTATCTCATGAAATGGCCGGGCGTGGTGTCGCGCAACATTCACGACAGTAGCGCCGGCTGCAATACCCGCCAGCAGGAACGATACGTCTAGCCACAATGCGGTTCCTCCACACAGGAACACAACGCCAAGCGCTTCAGACTGTATCGGCTCACCGTCCTTCAACCGCCCTGTGAGGTAAGCGGCCGGAAAACCAATAATCACACCAATTGCAACGGCGCTTCCAACATCGCGAAAGCCAAAATACAACACCTCCGGGCTCATTTGGCCGGATGTAGCTGCCGCCGCTATCAGCAAAAAACTGAACAGCATCAATCCCCACGCATCATCAATAGCGACAACGCCAAGAAGCGTGTCGGTGAAGGGCCCTTTGGCACCGGTTTGCCTTACCACGTCTTGTGTAGCAGCCGGTGCAGTAGCTGTGGCTATGCCGGCCAGCACCAGTGCCATTTCGAATGGTACGCCCAGCAACACAAGTCCGCCGCCTACAACAAGGACGGTTATCGACACGACGCTTAGGGAAACCAGCAGGATCTCTTTGCCATGCTTCCTGAGCATACTCACCGATAACCGACCACCAAGCAGAAATGCCACCATGGTAAGCGCAATGGCCGCCAGAAAATCGTACCATTCACTCAATTCACTCGGAATAATCCCCAAAAATGACTCGCCTGCCAGAACTCCAAGCAGAATCAAGATTGATACCCTTGGAAGCGGTGTCCGGCGGCCAAGTTCATCGGCGAGTAATCCACATAACAACGCGCCGCCAATTGCCAGAAATATCTGGTATTCCTCCATGACCCGCAAACGTTCCTTCAAGCCGTTGCCCATGACCATACACTTGAGGTGTTTTACTTTGTCGGCACCTCGCCAATAAGCTGACGAACCTGGTCAATTGGCACGCCCAGATTGGAGCCTCCAAACTCAGGAAGTATGGCGGAATTTACAGCAACCACTGCACCATTAATATCGAGAACCGGCCCACCACTGCCGCCACGTGTCGTTGCTGCATCGTATGCAATAGCATCATTTGACGCCTGCCCGACAATGCCCCGGCTTGCCAAAGGCACAATCCGGCCCGATTCAGCAAGCCGTGCCGCTATGCCCCAAAAATCAAGCTCCTTGACGAGTTGCAGCTCCTTGATGAACTCCTCACCGGCCTGCGCCAAGAGGGAACGCATACCCGTCGGATATCCCATGACAATTACTTCGTCACCTGGCACCGGCACTTTCTCAGCCAATCGCAGTCCGCTGACAGGTTCCCTCTGGTTCTTGAAACGCAATATTGCAACATCTGCCTGCGCGCTGGTGCGGATTAACTCCACAGATTCTGCTCGTGCAATGCCTGGCAGATAAGCAATGAACTTGATCATTGCCGGCTCTAGTTCCTGTCCGGCATAAGCGGTCACTTTGCTATCATGCTCCCATGGCACACCCAAATGCCTGTTCGTGATCAGGATACCATCATTAGCTATCACAAAACCGCTTCCGACGAACTGGCGTTCAGCTACCGGCCCTTCACCGTCCAGGGATAACAGTGGAATGCCGTTTGGAAGGACAATGGGCTTGCCATCTTCACCCACCACCAAGCGCAGCATAAGGCCGGTGACTTTGTGGCGAAAACCATAAGCGCCCTGCAGAAACACTATCGATGACTTCGACTGGGCGATGACACGCGCACTGGCTGTCGAAAGGCGTTCAAGCTCGGAGAGGCGTTCAGCGGTTGTAACCAGGCCTTTTCCCAACTCTCGGCGCAGGGTCTCCAGATCATCCGGAGTCAAAGCTTGTTCACTGGTGCGGGCAAGCGTTCTGGAAAAACCTTCAATCTGAGAGGCGCTGGCGTCGATTTGCTCGTGCAGCAGCAGATTGATGCGACTTTGCTGATATGCAACAGCAGCCAGCATAACCAACGCAGCGATAACCCCCATACGGAACAAGATGGTTGTTTCGCGGGTAAGGCGCCGCAACACTTGCCCAGTTGCATTAAGAATGCGTGACCCAATAGGCCGGTGGCTGGAACGGACATATGCCACCGCATCACTCATGACTTCAATTATTGTCGCATGCGGTGACTGACCGTTTTGGAATACGACATATCGAGACATTGGTCCCGTGTCACAAAACTCGATCATGTCATGATGCTTAAGGCGGATTGACCGAATAGGTTGGCCGTTCACCCAAATTGGGCGGCTACCGGTTGCCTCGATTTCAAATGTTTCACCTGATCGCCGAAGGTGCGCGATGACTTCGTCGTCCTCACCTCCCATTAGCCCCGGACCAATGTGAATAATCCGGCGCGGGTTCAATGTAATATTGACATCCTTCTCCGCTATCCATGTTGTTGTGCCCCGCATAGGCCCTGTGAGGTGCTCTAATGCTGCCACCGGCAACGTTGCCTGGTTCGTAGCGGACGTTTCCTGCAATGCTTCTGCTTTCATTGAAGATCCGGTGATAGCAAGGGCTCAAAGAACAACAGCCAAATTCCATGAATTCTCAGATGAATTCTCAGATGAATTCTACACATTTTTTTGCTTTAGATAGGAAACGCAATCATTAAGACTTGCAAGTTGCGGATAATCCGCTTCTGCAATCTCTTCGCCTGAAGCCTGGTGAAGCTCAATAATGAAATTCAGGAAATCCATGGAATCAAACTCGAACTGATCCCGAAACGGCGTCTCAGGATCGATGGTTTCGCCTTCCAGATCGGGAGCGACCGCATACAACGCACGCGTCACCAGTTCACTCAATTCCGGCTTGTTCATAGGTCCTCCGGCTTTGTCAGTCGTTTCTCAAACCGGGACAGGAAACGCGCCGCGCTTCGTCCGTCGCTCACGCGGTGATCACCGGCAACCGTTACCGACATGATTTGGCGAACATGAACCTCTCCGTCCTTCACCCACGGTCTGCGGACAATCTGCCCGCAGCCGATAATGGCAACTTGTGGTGGATAGATAATCGGCATCAACGTATCCGCCGTACGCTCCCCCAGGTTGGAAAATGTGACAGTGGCATTGGACAGTTCCGAACTCCTGAGCCGACCGCTGCGCACCCGGCCAACAAGGTCCGTCAACGATATCCTCAATTCATCAACACTCTTACCGGCCACATCCTGGATTGAAGGCGCTACAAGCCCTCCCCCGCGCATCGCAATGGCGATACCCGCATTCACAGTCTGAGCCGGCGAGAACGTGCCCTGATCGTAATGACCATTCAACTCTGGTGTATCCACCAACGTACCCGCCAAAATTCGAAACAGGGGGACGGCATATAACAGGCGATCCGCGACTGAACGCCTGGCATTTTCTTGCGCCAGCCAGTCCATGAACACTGTCACGTCGATGTCCGAACTGACATAGTAATGGGGAATTTCGCGATTTGAGCGCGCCATGGCTGCAGCAATTGCCGCACGCATAGCTTTGAAATCAATCCCGGCAGGTTGTACCTTCGGCGGGCTTGTTTCTGTTGAACTGGCCTGCACCTGCCTCAAACCGACCACACCGCTACCGTCGGGAGCAATATTGCGGACATCAAGGCCAATCTGTTGCGCCAGTCTGCGGGCCGCCGGCGTGACCCTGGGTCCGGGGGACAACGGCTTGTCAGGTACGGGCGCTTGTGACGGCACAGCTGAAACCGAGGGTTTGTCGATTGACATGCCCGATACGTCGTCACCATCCAGAATGGCAATAACTTCGCCTACCGGGACGCGGTCACCCGGACTGGCCCGACAGTCACGAAGTACACCATCGTTAAAAACCTCGATTTCAATTGCACCCTTCTGCGTTTCCACAACCGCCAGCACGTCACCTCGGTGAATGATATCTCCAGGTTGCTTTAGCCACTCGACAAGAGTGCCCTGCTCCATGTCCGCACCCAGTGATGGCATTTTGAACTCGATCATGTCCGCAATGTCTTCCGCACCGCTGCCACAATACTTTCCACTTGCGGCGTTGCTGCCTTTTCCAGGTGGCTGGGATAAGGAATCGGCACCTCTTCGCTGCACACACGTTCTATCGGTGCGTCCAGTGAATAAAATGCCTGTTCCACGATCCGGGCTGAGATTTCTCCCGCAAGGCTGCCTGATCGCCAACCTTCATCGACAATCACCGCACGCGTTGTCTTGTTCACTGATTTCATAATGGTCGCGTCATCAAGTGGCCGAAGAGATCTCAGGTCGATGACTTCACAGTCGATACCATCTTCGGCCAGACGTTGCGCGGCGTCGAGCGTTTTGCTCAGGCTGCCTGAATAAGTGATCAGCGAAACATCCCTGCCAGACCTGCTGATGGCTGCCTTATCCAGATCACACGAAAATTCACCTTCAGCAGCAATCTCACCTTCCTCGTTATACAAAGTGGCATGTTCGAAAATAATTACAGGGTCGGGATCTTGCAGGGCAGTCCACAACATGCCGCGGGCGTCGGCCACGGTGGCAGGTGCAACAACTCTAAGACCAGGCACATGGGCGAACCAACACTCCAGACTGTGTGAATGCTGAGCAGCCAATTGGCGGCCCGCACCGGTCGCCATGCGGATGACAATGGGCACTGAAAACTGACCGCCTGACATATGCCTCAGCGTCGCAGCCGTATTGACGATCTGGTCAAGCGCAAGAAGGCTGAAGTTAACGGTCATGATTTCCACAATGGGCCGCATGCCACCAAGAGCTGCGCCAATGCCGGCACCAGTGAAACCGGATTCAGACAGGGGTGCATCGCGAATGCGTGCCTCACCGAACTCTTCAAGCAACCCCTTGGAACACGCATAAGCTCCGCCATAGCGACCGACATCTTCGCCCATCAGGAAAACGCGATCATCGCGTTGCATGGCTTCGCGCAATGCCTCGCGGATTGCATCGCGGTAGGTGAGTGTGCGGGTTTTGCTCATGGCCGCACCTCTTCCCGGGCAGGCGGTGTCATGACATCTCGAGTCAAATCCTCAACCGGTTCCCATGGCGCCTGTTCTGCGAAGGCGACAGCATCATCTATTGTCTGTGCCACTTCTCTTTCAATGCTATCTATATCAGTCTGGTGGATCATGCCGGTCTCAAGCAGCCATTCGCTAAACCGGATTACCGGTCCTATTTTCTTCCACTTCTCGACTTCGGCCTTGTCACGATAAAGCTCCGCGTCAAACATTGAGTGAGCCCGGAAACGGTATGTCTTGTTCTCCAGAAACCATGGCCCCTTGCCAGCGCGAATTGCATCCACTGCACGGCGGGCCGCTGCTTCCACTTCGACCACATTCATGCCGTCTACCGCCTCCGAAGCAATCGAATAGGCTGCTGCGTGCTGGGAAATGTCCGGATTGGATTCCGAACGCTCTAGCGCGGTACCCATTGCATAACCATTGTTCTCGCAGATGAAGAGCACAGGCAAATCCCACAATGAAGCCAGGTTGAGAGCTTCGTGAAACTCGCCCTCGGCGGCAGCCCCCTCTCCGAAGAAGCA
The DNA here is from genome assembly GCA_024640405.1 of Alphaproteobacteria bacterium. GTDB lineage: Bacteria > Pseudomonadota > Alphaproteobacteria > Rhizobiales > Aestuariivirgaceae > Anderseniella. The sequence continues at coordinate 9,528 of JAHEFB010000049.1, forward strand.
GCATGTGACACGATTGTTGCCTTGCATCTTGTCCGCGAGGGCCAACCCTACTGCGAGTGGAAGGCCACCGCCAACGATGGCATTGCCGCCATAAAAACGGTGACGTGCGTCAAATATGTGCATTGATCCACCGCGGCCGCGGCTGGACCCGCTCGCTTTACCAAACATCTCGGCCATGATCTCTCCGGCCGGCAGCCCCCGAGCCAATGCGTGTCCGTGCTCCCGGTAGGTCGCCACGATTGCGTCATCCGGTCCAAGGGCTTGCATAACCCCGACAGCATTTGCCTCTTCTCCGATATAGAGATGGAGAAATCCGCGAATTTTCTCGGCGCTGTAAAGTTCAGCACACTTTTCCTCGAACCTCCTGATCAATATCATCTGTTGCAGCAACTCAAGGGCGTGTTCCCGAGCCAAATGAACTTTCGTCTCGTTACCGGTTGCCATTACGTGTTCTCCAATGTTGAGGTATCACCTTCCGGCAATCCAAGCTCGCGTGCCTTTAACAATCGGCGCATAATTTTGCCACTTCGGGTTTTCGGGAGGACATCCCGAAACTCGACCTGTCTCGGGGCCACCGCCGGTCCGAGTCTCTTGCGCGCTGTGGCAATGATGGCCTTATGCAATGAGTCATCAGCTTCGACACCCGGGTTGAGGGTCACATACGCCTTGACCACTTCACCGGCCGTCTCATCCGGCAAACCGATGACCGCCGCCTCCGCAACCGCCGGGTGGGCAATAAGAGCGCTTTCCACTTCGAACGGTCCGATAAGATGCCCTGCACTCTTTATGAGATCGTCAGCGCGGCCGACAAACCAATAATAGCCGTCGCGATCCCTGGACGCGAGATCGCCACTCAGATACCAGCCGCCGGCAAAACACTTCTGGTAGCGTTGTTCTTCATGAAGGTAGCCGCGCATCATGGATGGCCAGCCTGGTCTCAACGCCAGTTCCCCCAAAGCGTCAGGTTTGGTCAACTCAGCAATTTCGTCACCCTGACGCTCGACGATGCCGACCTCTACACCAGGTAACGGTTTTCCCATCGACCCCGGCTTGACATCCATGGATGAGAAATTCGCAATCATGATGCCACCGGTTTCGGTCTGCCACCAATTGTCGTGAAATGGCGTTGGAAATATCTTGGCACTCCAGGCAACCGCTTTCGGATTGAGCGGCTCGCCGACACTTGACAGGAAACGCAGCTTCGACAAGTCGTGCTTTTTCGCCTGCTCGCTACCTGCTCTCATGAGCATGCGAACAGCAGTAGGTGCCGTGTACCAGACGCTGACCTGCTGTTGCTCAAGTATGCGATACCAACGTTCAACCTCAAAATCGGCTTCATCGACAATCATCGTCACTCCGTTCACCAACGGTGAAATGATGCCGTACGATGTTCCGGTAACCCAGCCAGGATCCGCCGTACACCAATAGATATCCCCTGCCCGCAAATCCAAAGCGAACCGACCAGTAATGCCGTGTGCGACGACAGCCTCATGCACATGGATTGCACCCTTTGGACGCCCGGTTGTGCCACTTGTAAAGTGCAACAACGCCATATCTTCCGGTGTGGTATGGACAGTTTCAAATTCTGCAGAGGCGGCCGCCATGGCTGTACGCAGACTGACAGTTCCTTCGGGCAGGTCGCCGTTTTCGTCATCGGTGAGAAATACGTGCTTCAGGCTGGGCAGCTCGTGGCGCCATTTTTCGACCTTGCGGCAATAGAGCTGACGAGTGGTCACAAGTGCCGTTGCTTCCCCGATCTCCATCCTCGCGCGCACAGGATCGGGACCAAAAGCTGCAAACAAGGGTGAGTATACACTGCCGTTCTTGAGGGTTCCCAAGGCAGTAATGTAAAGCTGTGGTATACGCCCCAGCAAAGAGAACACTCGATCACCCTCTCCGATCCGGTTTGTCTTGAGGACATTGGCAAATTTGGCTGTTTCGCGCTGCAGGTCAGCATAACTGAAATCCTGAACTTCGTCGTCGCGACCAATCCAGCGTAACGCTGTTATCTCACCGTTGCCCCCGTCCACATGGCGGTCAACTGCTTCGTGGCAAATGTTCAGGCAACCATTCGGAAGATAGTCCAGCAAGGCACGGGCTTCATCCCAGGAAAATTCCCGGCAAACCTGATCGTAGTCGCAGAGAACAGCTTGAGCCCGCGCTTGCGGCGTCTTGGTTATTATTGGCCAGTTTGCGGACATGCGTTTGTCACTTGTTCCCGTGTTTTGCCTAATGAATCACAATCAAACGAACAGTTTAGCTTCTAACCCGTCGACTAGGCGGCGAGATCAATCCTGGTGCCGGCACCGCTCTTGAGCGCCTTGTTATAGACAAGCCAACCAGCGGCCAGGTCTTCAAAAGGCAAACCAACCATGCCGTAAATGGTGATGTCGTCAGGGCTTTGCCGGCCGGTCTTTTTGCCTGCAAGAACCTCCCCAATGGTTGCGCTGATAGCTTCTGCCCCTAGCCCGGAGCCGCCAATTGCGCCCATCTCGATCTGGAGGTCGACATCATCAGCAAAAAACAATGATGCTTTCAGCAAATCTTGTGCAACTTCAGCCTCTCCGGGCCCGTCAGGACCCAGAGTTGTAATGTGCGTTCCCGGGCGGACATCACCGCAATACAGAAAGGGCTCACGTGCCCATGTGGCTGTTACTACAATGTCACCCTTACCCGCAGCCTGTTTGGCGCTGTCACAGACTTCCACCGGAACGTCGAACTCGGAACCCATTCTCTTTGTGAAAGCCTCCACCTGCCCCGGCACTATGTCATAAACGAAGACTTTTTTGATGGTACGTATCTTGAGCATCCACGCCAGTTGAGCGTAACCCTGTACCCCGCATCCAATGATCGAAACCGTTTCGCAATCGGACCGGGCCAGGGTATCGGCGCCTACAGCGCCGGCGGCAGCTGTCCGTCTGGCGGTCAGGTAACCGGAATCCAACAAAGCCAGAATGCTGCCATCCTGCAAACTGTGCATTATTACCAGGCCCTTGATGGCTGGCGGATGCGAAGGGAATTTCGCATTCACCTTGACTGTGTATGCCGGAATGCCGGGAATTTGACCCGGTGCCAGAACCATCCCGGCAGCATTTGTGTCTGCGGCTTTGACCGACACCGGAAAGCGTCGCCCGTGGAATTCCGGACCGGCTGTTGCCAAAGCCGCAAAACCACCTTTTAGCTGTTGAAGCAACTCATCGTCATCAAGCAGCGTCTCTATCTCTGTCTGCGTCAGTAAAATCGTTGATGGCATTGCCGCAATCCACAAATCCAAACAAAGGGCAAAACGTGTGCCCAACCCGTGACTACTTCTTTTTCACCGGAACGCGTCGGCCTTGGGTTTTGCTTTTTGGTATTTTTGGCAAGGTCACTGTCAGAACACCCTTGTCGAAGTCTGCGGATACGGCCTGCTCATCAACACCATCCGGCAGACGAAATGCACGGCTGAATGAGCCGAAGCTGCGTTCCGAAACATAGAAATCTTCACCTTCTTCTTCACTTTCGGACTTCTTGATCCCCTTGATTGTGAGAACGCCGTCACGAACCAGCACCTCCACGTCTCTTTCGTCCACTCCCGGAACGTCGGCTACTACCTTCACCGCCTTTTCATTCTCGCTCAGATCGAATTTTGCAATGGCGCTCTCCGCGCCTGCCTCCGCCAGGGTCGGCCATTCAATCTTCGGAATCTCTAAATGCGGCCAACTGACAGTGAAATTGGTGAAAAGATCATCCACTTGCTTTCGCAAAGCCTGGAAGGGTTCAAATGTGGTGATTCCGCTTCGCACTGGCACTTCTACCGCCGATTTTGCTTTTTTGGCCGACCCATTCGTCTTGTCCTTACTCTTGCCGACTTTCGCTTTTTTTGCCTTGGATTTTGTCATTTTCGACACTCCTGTGAAATCGTTTGACCAACACTGTACGGACACCAGAATGAAGGATCGGGAAACACTGGGACTATTCTTGTGCTCAGCGCCAATCTCCGTTTGGGGCTGTGAAACAATGTAACCAACCAACGGCCACACGATATTGACGAATATCAAAAAGCGGTCGTGCAGTTCACGATAAGCATTGAACATTTCCTACAGTCGAATGAGGTATCAAAATGGCCCATAAGCAGGTTCTGTATCGTTCGGAAGCACGCGAAAAGATCCTTCGCGGTACCACAAAACTGGCAGACGCGATCCGGGTAACTCTCGGACCGCGCTCAAAGTCCGTGCTGATCGAGAAGAAGTGGGGTGCACCCATTGTCTGCAATGATGGCGTCACCATTGCCAAAGAATTTGATCTGAAGGATTCCGAAGAGAATCTGGGCGCCCGGATGCTGCGGCTTGCGGCGGAGAAAACAGGCGAGATGGTTGGGGACGGAACCAGCGCCTCAACAATCCTGGCACATGCTATCTTTGCAGACGGCGTGCGCAATGTTGTGGCAGGTGCCAGCGCAATCGACATCAAGCGGGGCCTGGAACGCGCAGCCGCCAAGGTCATCGAGGCGCTTCACGAGATTTCCCGGCCCGTTGCGACTTCGAAGGAAAAAGAGCAAGTAGCCACCATCTCTGCGCACAACGATGCCAGCATCGGCAAGCTGGTCGGAGAAGCCATGGACAAGGTAGGTGCAGAGGGAGTGATAACCGTTGAAGAGGCAAAGACAACCGAGACAGTCCTCGAAGTGGTTGAGGGCATGCAACTGGATCGGGGATTTGTTTCTCCCTATTTCATAACTGATCCCGAAAAGATGGAAGCAGTTCTCACTGATTGCGCCATCTTGCTGGCGGACCGCAAGATCAACGTGTTGCACGATCTGCTGCCACTTCTTGAATCCATCGCAAAAGCCGGAACATCTCTGTTTGTTATTGCCGAAGATATTGAGGGCGAAGCGCTGGCAACGCTGATTGTCAACCAGCTTAGAGGGATGCTGAAAAACTGCGCCGTCAAGACGCCGGGTTTTGGGGATCGCAGAAAGGCCATTCTGCAAGATATATCTGTCCTGACGGGCGCGCAGGTCATATCTGCTGATTTGGGCTTCAAGCTCGAAAATACCTCCATGGACCAACTTGGCCGGGCAGCGCGTGTTGTCGTCGATAAAGATACAACCACAATTGTCGGAGGGGGCGGCGAGCGTAAGCTGATCGATGCCAGGATCGAACAAATCCGGCGGGAAATTGACAAGACCACCAGTGAGTATGACCGCGAAAAATTGCAGGAGCGGCTCGCCAAGTTAACTGGTGGAGTGGCCGTCATTCGTGTCGGAGCGCCAACTGAAGCCGAGATGAAATCAAAGAAAGAAGCACTGGATGATGCGATTCACGCGACCAAGGCAGCAGTAGAGGAAGGAATAGTCCCTGGTGGCGGAATGGCGTTGCTAAAGTGCATACCGGTGGTCATTGAAGAAGAAGACGCTTGTACAGGCGATGAACGGACCGGCGTCCAAATCCTGAAACGAGCGCTTGAAGTACCTGCAAGGCAGATCGCCGAAAACTCCGCGACTGATGGCGGCGTCGTTGTGGCGCGAATGTTGTCGGAAGAAGGTAATGTTGGATTCGATGCAGCAAGGAAGATTTATGTCGACCTGGTTGAAGAAGGCATCATAGATCCAACGAAGGTAATTCGAGTGGCGTTGGAGAACGCGGTGTCAGTTGCCAGCGTACTGCTGCTGACGGAAGCAACCATGACAGAGTTGCCTGAGGATGAGCCGAAGATCCCTCCGCATGAGATCGCTGTGTGAATAACCCAACCGGGAGGCACTCGGATGGCAGAAACCGACCCGACAATGCAAGCCATGATCTTCGAGGAGTGCGGCAAACCTTTGCGGCTGGTAGAGCGCGATGTACCTCAGCCCGGCAAGAGGCAGGTTCTGGTTCAAGTCCTGGCCTGTGCCGTTTGCCGTACCGACCTGCATCTCATCGACGGAGAGCTTCTGGATCCGAAATTACCCGTTATCCCCGGTCACGAGATTGTGGGGCGTATCCTCACGGTTGGGGAGGAAGTCGCAAACCTACGGCCTAATGACAGGATAGGTATTGCATGGCTTGGGTATACTTGCGGCCTCTGTGAATTTTGTGCTTCCGGTCGGGAAAATCTTTGCGGCTCAGCCCTTTTTACCGGTTACCAGATTGATGGCGGTTATGCGACTCATGCAGTTGCCGATGCCCGGTATTGTTTTCCGCTTCCTGGCGTCTATGACAATGCGGATGCAGCGCCAATGCTGTGTGCAGGCCTGATCGGTCACCGTTCATTGCGAGCCACCGCTGATGCAAAGAAACTTGGCATCTACGGATTTGGCGCCGCCGCTCATATCATCACGCAGATTGCCCGGCATGAAGGTCGCAGTGTCTATGCCTTTACAAGACCGGGAGACGAAATTGCGCAGGAATTTGCCAAATCACTCGGCTGTGTGTGGGTCGGCGGGTCGAATGTGCCTCCACCTGAACAACTGGATGCGGCGATTATCTTTGCACCAATCGGAACTTTGCTACCTGCTGCTCTTGGGGCAGTGAAGAAAGGAGGTTGTGTTATCCTGGGTGGTATCCACATGAGCGACATTCCAGTCATGCCTTACCGTCTGTTGTGGGGAGAGCGCAAGATCCAGTCCATCGCCAATCTGACGAGGCAAGACGCCATAGAGTTTCTGCAAATAGCGCCAGAGGTCAAAATCAATACATCCGTGAGTGTGATGCCGATGTCTGCAGCCAATGAAGCACTGGAGCGGCTAAGAAATGGCGATGTATCAGGGGCAATTGTACTGGTTCCCGAATTGAAATAGCCACCAAAAACTGTCCGTCATCGGTAATCCGGACAAAAATATGATTGTTAACCTGCATCAACGAGCAAGTGTTAGCGATGACATATGACTAATCAAATACGGAGGTGCCCAATGTACAAGACAGTTCTGGTCCCCGTCGACCTCTCGCACATTGAGAAGAGCAGCAAGATGATCGAAAGAGCTAAGTATCTTGCTGACACCAATAAATCCCAACTCACACTGCTAAATGTCATTCCGGAAATCCCACCCTATGTGGCGATTGAAGTCCCATCGGGCCTGCATGAAAAAGTCGTTGAAAACGCCAAAGCAGACCTCAGAGATTTGGTCCAAAAGAATGATCTGCCCTCATCGACCAGAATTTTGGTCGAGAGCGGGAACCCGGCAAGCATAATACTTGCGCACGTAGAGAAGGAAAAAATGATCTGATAATGGTAGCCTCACACCAACCCGGATTGAGATACTACCTGTTAGGATCTGTTGCCGGAAAGGTCGTGAGGCATGCGCGCTGCTCTGTTTTGGTGATCAGGTAACACAATCACAAATCAGCATCGCTTTCTTGCCAGCCTTCTTTTCCAACAAGCGCCACGAACCTGACCGCGCCAAGATCAGTGGTGTCAAATTGATCATCCGAACTGCGGACCACCTGGACGAGACTCTGGAATAGCGGGTTCGTACCTACCGGCATGACCAACCGCCCGCCAACCGTCAATTGTTGTTTGAGGCTCTCAGGAACTTTCGGACCGCCCGCTGTTACGACAATTGCATCGTATGGCGCACTCTCGGCCCAACCTAGCGTTCCGTCTCCATGCCTGACATGGGCATTCACGTAGCCCTGATCACCAAGGGTGTCAGCAGCCCGGTCTGCCAGTTCGCTCACCCGTTCAATCGTAAATACCTCGGCAGCGATTTCCGCCAGGACCGCCGCTGCATAACCTGAACCTGTTCCAATCTCCAGCACTCGTTCACCACCCTTTAGTTGCAATGCCTCAGTCATCAGCGCAACTATGTAGGGTTGCGAGATTGTCTGACCGGCGCCGATAGGAAGTGGCCCGTCAGTATAAGCGAAGTCCCGTTCCATTTCTGGTACGAACCGTTCACGCGGTACCTTTCTCATGGCATCAAGTACCAGATCATCCCTGATGCCGCGCGCGACCAGTTGATCCCGCACCATGGCTTCACGCCTGGCCGCATGATGCTTTTCAGAACTGGTTTCTTGCATTTATCCTCATCCCCGGCTGTTGGTTGCACGCACCGTCTTCGCCGCTGGTAATCAGTAGATCGATACTTTGCCGGCAGCGAATTCACGGGAGAGATCGGTTATCTGCTGCAGGTGCCTGTTTGCTATGTGTTCGACAGGCTCGCGCAGCTTTTCCAGTGAGCAACCCGCAACTGGCAATACCCGGATAAAGGTTCTCGCCGGTTGGTCAATGGGACGCCCGATCTGACTCAACAGGGCGCAGTGCACCCTTGTCACTTCTTTCAGCGCCTCAATGATTGAGTTGCATATCCGTTGGGCCAAAACGTTGTAGAGCTTGCCAACGTGGTTGACCGGGTTCTTGCCGGCAATGGCTTCCATGCTGGTTGGTCTAAGCGGCGTTATGAGGCCGTTAACGCGGTTGCCCCGACCGGTTTGCCCGTCATCTCCGGCTTCGGCGGAAGTGCCGCTCACGGTCAAGTAGACAGAACCGGCCGCAAGATCGTCAGCGGCGTTTACACTAATGGCAACTTCGCCTGCAGCCCCGGCTTCCGGCAATCCCAACACATCAGTTGCGAGTATGCGCTTCGCTTCGGCGTAGTCTTCAAGTGTGTTCAAATATTTACCAATCATCGCACAAGCAATGGTGAGCCGAACTTCATGCCCGTCGCGCATGGCCATGACCTTAACATCCTCACCTCGCTCGGGGTGCCTGGTGGTTGACGTCTGCGAAGTCAGGTAACGCTCCGCCGCCAGCACCAATTGCTCGGTCGCACTGAGCGGCGCAAAGGCTGCACCAATAGAGGTGTCGTTCGCCAGAGGCATGCGCTGCCGGCCAAACAACTCGACAAGTTCGGACGCGCCAGGGCCAACCAGGCATCGCACATTGGCACTAAGCTCCGGGTCGAGAGCGTGAAAATTGGCACCCAGCCAATCCGCTACAGTCTGCCGGGCAATGTCTTCAACCGGGACTTCCATGCCATTGATCGAAGTCGTGGCGCGTCCTGCCAGATAGACATCGAAAGGGATGATGATCTCACCACCCCCGAAAGCTGGCGCCGAGCTGCCTGCTGCAATGAGCAGTTTATCGACATTGTGATGCAGGATAGTTCCGCACTGCTTGAGGTAGTGGTTGGACAGTGCTTGAGAGAACGCTTCCGAAAGCGCATCCGCCATCGTGTCGGGATGGCCTGTTCCTTTTCGCTCCACGAATTCGACATTGGCATCACCTTCGCACAATCGGCCAAGGCTGAAGTTCTGCAAGGTCACGGCTTGATCTCCTGGTGCAGCATTCAGGCAACCTCTTCCACGGCCAGTGGCTCGAACCGCAAGCAATAGTCATTGTCCACCGAAAACACCGTCGCATTGGGAACGGCTTTCCATTCCTTTTCCGCCGTTATCCGCTCCGACGCCAGTTCAAGTGCCCGATACTCGTGGCTTGATTCATGATGAACGTGTGACTTGCCACAAATTTCACAATTGAACATTGCCTCGCGTTCCAAAAACCAAAGGCTCCTGTTGAGCCTTGCACCAACAAGACGATTACCATCTGTCAGAACAATATTGAGACCGGGCTTGACATCTGGTTTCACCTGCCGGCACCAGGCCACGATTTGTTCAACGCCGAGACGCACGGTGGCAAGTAGATCGCGTTCGGGATTGTGCATCCATAGCGACAGGAGGTATCTGAAAACATGCTCGCTGTCCGTTGATCCATGAATTTCATTTCTGTGAATCCGGTCAGTTGCTTCCAGCAGCATTGGCCGAACCAGGTCGAAACCCGGCAACGTTCCATTGTGGGCGAAGATCCAGCGCCCGTGTTCGAAGGGATGGGTATTTTCCATCGCCGGCGGGCCAACTGTTGCCCGTCTGACGTGTGCCACAACCGTGCGGGCATAGACCCGCGCCGCCTTGCGCTCGAAGTGCTCGCCGTCAAACGCTGCCCAGGTCTGTTTTTCCACCAGAGGAAGACCATCATCATAATCGGCCACTCCCCAGCCATGACCGTGCATCAAACCTTCACTGTCGCCCTGGCTTTGGCGCATCAATGCATTTTGCGCCATGACAAGACTGCACTCCACGCGGGTTGGCTCGTTTGCATGCAAGGCATAAAGGCGGCACATTGGCATTCTCCTGACAACAGACCCCAGGAAACATGCCTATCTGTGCCACAAAGGGCCATGATCCATGTCAAGAGCGTGGTGCTTGGCGGACATTAGACTTTTGAAAAAATTGCGCCAGGGAGTACAGGGTTTTTCGATGGAAGCCGCGTCAGATAACCAGTCACAAAGCCGGGACCGGAAGTCGTTGATCATTGTTCCATGCTGCAGCGCAAGACTTGACAAGCAGGACGCAGCCCGCGTTCAGACGATTGCCGACCGGCTGATGCGCGATGAGCCAGCTCTTGACGCCAGCCCACATTTCGCTCCACTTGTGCAGCAGGGGTTGTCCGACGCGCCGGCATTGATCTTTGGCGACCAGCAAGAGATCAGTTTGTTTTCCGGAAATACCCCTTCCCAACTTGAGCATCGAATGGCTGTACTGGCACAGCCCGGCGATATCGTCGCCGTTCATCAACGTGACAAAGTCTTTGAGGATTATCTCTCAACATACCTGAACCTCACCGATATCACTTTCATTGATCCTCAGATTGCTCAGGAAGGCGACGTGGCCCCCATGGCAATCGAATGTCGCACAAACCGCCAGATGCACTCTGCAATAGACCAGATCGCTCGCAAGGCGGGGAAACTCCAGTTGCTGGCTTTCAATACAACCGGCAACGTTTGGCGTCTTGCGCAGGATATCAGCCAACACTGTGGGGTACGTGTCTCGGTGGCCGGCCCTTCTCCCCGCGTGGCGCGCCGGGCTAACGACAAAATCTGGTTCACCAACCGGGTTCGCGAGTTACTCGGTCCTGATGCGTTGCCACCTGCACATGGAGTATTCGGACCGGCAGCTGCTGCTGGCCACATTGCCCGACTGGCAAAAAGCAACCAGCGGGTCGTGTTAAAGATACCAGATAGTGCTGGTTCGGCCGGCAACATTGCATTCAATCGTGATGACCTTAGTGGCATGACCGTCGCCGGCATACGCAATGAGCTGGTGGAGTTATTAAAATCCCGGGGTTGGCACGAACGCTATCCCGTATTGGTAGGTGTCTGGGATTGCGACGTGGTTTCCAATCCCTCCGTGCAATTCTGGATGCCACTACCAGATGAGGGATTGCCGATAGTCGAGGGTGTATTCGAGCAATCGGTACAAGGTGAAGCAGGAAAGTTCGTTGGCGCAAGGCGGGCAGAACTCAGCCAGGAGTTGCATGATCAACTGGTCAGCGAGGCTATGCTGTTTGCCTGCCTGTTCCAGAAACTTGGCTATTATGGCCGCTGCAGTTTCGACGCAATCATCTCGCAAACGCCTGGAGCACGTCAGAGTTTGCATTGGATCGAGTGCAATGCGCGCTGGGGTGGAGTGTCAATTCCCTTAACGTTGGCCATTCAGTTGAAACCAGCAGACCCAACTTGCGGATTTGTTGTCGTGCAGCAGTCATTGACCAACGCCATCCCTTACACCACCGAGCAGTCAATCAACCTCCTGGACGGGCTTTTGTACGAGCATGACACATCTTCATCCGGCATTGTAATATTGTCTCCACCCGATCAAATTCAGGAAATGCGGATCAACTTCCTGGCAATCGCCCACACACAAAAGGCTGCGGAGAACCTGGCAGACACAGCGATGAGACGGTTTTTGTGCGAGTGATTGGTGTTTCAGATATCTGAAAATAACAAACCACTACTTTTCCGGTGCAATCTTTGTTGGGCTTGGCCATGAACCCAAAATACCTGATAACGATATACATCGCAGTGACGCTATTGCCGTTGGGTGTTTCGTGGGTTGGCACGCGCCCGGCCCGAAGTGTATTGGACGAACTGGCCAGCGGGGCAGGCATGCTGGCATTTGCCATAATCCTTGCTGAATTTGTTTTGTCAGGCCGCTTTCGGTCCATATCTGGAAAAATTGGTATGGATGTAACAATGCGGTTCCATCAGTTATTTGCGCGAACGGCCCTCTTGCTGGCAATCCTGCACCCATTTCTCTATCGCCTACCCTTTGCGCGCCAATTGCCATGGGACCAGCATGGTCAGTTTACTTTGCAGACCGATTTGGGATACCTGGCATCGGGTATGGTGGCATGGGTGCTGCTTGCAGTATTGGTGGCTATGGGCATCGGACGCGCCAGCCTCGACTACCGATACGAAACTTGGCGATTGATGCATGGCATCGGCGCTGCATTGATCGCTATGTTGTTGTTGCATCATACACTTAACGTTCGCAGTTACGATGATGACCCGCTGCTTGCCATTGCTTGGGTCGTCCTGTTCTCGGTTGCAATAGTGTCGCTGCTGTACGTGTACGCTGTAAAGCCGGTATTGCAGGTGCGGCAACCCTGGATCGTAAGCAGCGTCCTCCCAATTGCCAGGAAGACCTGGGAAGTCACTGTCCAGCCACTCGGGCACCGCGGACTAACCTATGATGCTGGCCAATTTGTATGGCTCAACGTCGGCCACCAACCCTTCTCACTGAACGAAAATCCGTTCTCCATCAGTTCAGCGCCAAAGTCCGGAGGTGATTTGCAATTTGTGATCAAGGAACTTGGTGATTTCACCAGTTCCATTGGCCAGATTGAAACAGGCACACGTGCCTATGTTGATGGTCCGCATGGCAACCTGACAATCGAAGGCCGGACACAACCGGCGATCGCAATGATTGCGGGTGGTGTTGGCATAGCTCCCCTACTAGGCATATTACGCCAACTCAGTATTGATGGCGATCCTCGTCCTCTCGTCCTGATTTACGCGAATCGTATTGAAGAACAGATCGTCTACCGGCGGGAACTCGACAAATTTGGTGAGAACAAAGGCACCACAATCATTCACCTGCTGTCTGAACCCCCATCTGACTGGACGGGCCCGACAGGTCTTGTCGACGCAGACTTCCTCAAAAGACAATTTGGGTCAAAGGAACCGAGCCAATGGCTTTTTCTGTTGTGTGGACCCCCCGCAATGATCGAGTCAGTAGAAGGGAACTTGATCGATCTGGGTGCCCTGCCAGGCCAGATTCTTTCCGAAAGGTTCAACTATGATTGATTGGCTGAAGAGGTCGCCACAGCATCGGCATCTGCTGCTTGTTTTCTGGAGTTTAAATTCGGCGCTGGTGTTAGTACTTCTGGCATTTGCTACAAGGGGTCTGTTTTAGAGCAACCTGGAAAGCAGTCAGGGTTGTGACTATTGCTTGCAACCACCAAAGATCATTATGACTTTCAGCGTGCCGTGCCTGCATCAGCCAGTTGACTCATGACCACCGACGCAGGTTCATGGCGTTGCGAATACGATCACGGGCAAGCGTTGTCGCTGACATTCTCGGTTGTTCATTGTTGCACTGCGCACGTTCCAGGACTTCACGCGTGTTACGCCTGATCTTGTCGTCGATTTCAGCCAAAGCAGCTGCCTCTGAACCCCCATGAAATTCGACGGACGCGCATATCACGCCACCTGCATTGGCAATAAAATCAGGCACCGACAAGATTCCGCGGCCATGCAGTATCTCTTCGGCCGCCGCTGTGGCTGGAATATTCGCACCTTGCAGGATGAGTTTTGCCTTTACAGAATCAGCGTTCCTTGCGGTCAGCACATCTGGTCGAGCTGCAGGTATCCATATGTCGCAATCGACCCTAACGATGGCGTCGCTGTCCAGAACCTCGACACCCGGATATGCCGATAATCGCCCCTGCCGCATCTTGGTTTCAATCAGGGCGTCGACATCAATACCGGACTTGTTTGTGATTGTATTTCGGGAATCGGCGGCAGCAACCAGCACGGCACCGCGCGCAGCCAATTGCCGAGCCGCATGCAGTCCGACAGCGCCAAAGCCCTGGATGGCCACCCGTGCACCTTCCAGCTTCACGCTGCAGAATTCCTCGGCAACCTCAGCCGCAACAGCCACGCCGAAGCCGGTTGCACCTATCTCGTCAAGCGGTATTCCACCTATCTCGCGGGGTAAGCCTACCGAACGTCCGATCTCATCGTGAACCCACCCCATGCACATCTCATTCGTGCCCATGTCCGGCCCGGGAATGTAACTGCACAAGTCTTTGATGGCGCAAGCGAATGCCCGTATCAGCGTTTCTTTCTGCTCCAGTTTCATTGACGGGTCGGCAACAATCACTGATTTGGCGCCGCCATGTGCAAGTCCGGCGGCGGCATTTTTGTAGCTCATGGCACGCGCGAGCCTGGCACATTCCTCAAGCGAAACATCCGGTGCCATGCGAGTGCCTCCGATTGCAGGTCCACAGGCCACGTTGTCCACCACCACAATCGCCTTGAGGCCGACAGCCGAGTTTGCCAAATGGGTTATATTGAGCGGTCCGAGTTCATCGCCAAGCTCAAATGGTGTTGTCATTTGGCATCTCCGCCAATTTTTTCCAGACTGTCGATTACCACATTCATGAATTTGGCCGCCTCGCCACCTGTTACAACCCGGTGATCAAAGGTGAGCGACAGGGGCATGATGCGGTGGACGGCAGGACTGCCCTCAACGGCCACAATCTTGTCGCTGATCTGCCCGGCACCCAGGATCGCTACTTGCGGCGGCATGACCACGAGACTTGCATACAGACCTGCCATCGTGCCGAAATTCGACAACGTAATAGTTTGACCGATCAAGTGTTCACGCGCGATGCTTCTGTTAGCCACCTGCCGCTTCAGCAGGTCGACTGTTTTCCTCAACTCTGTTGCCGACAACCCGTCTGCATTGCGTACCACCGGCACGAAAAGTCCGTCATCGGTGTCCATCGCGACTCCAACATGAACCCCCTTGTGCCGCGAGATCGTCATACTGGAAGAATGGAACCACGCATTGAGCGCCGGCGAAGCTTCGCAGCCCGCTGCGACAGCCAAAATGAGATGGACTGTCGGATCATTCTCGCCAGACCATCCGGTAACATCGGCACTGCTTGTCAGGGTTGCCGGAACAATCTCCGCACCGGCTTTTTGCATTGCCACCGCCATTGCGCGGCGGGGACCGCGTAACCGTTCTCCGGCTACATCTCCATTGCCTGTTGCGGTTGCCTGTCTGACGTCGTCTATTGTGATTGTACCACCAACGCCACTGCCAACTATCCCGGCAAGATCAACCTCCAGTTCGCCAGCCAGTTTGCGGACAGCAGGCGCAGCCTTCGGGCGACCCTCAGTAGAGCTATGAACAGTTGCCGCCGGTTCGGTTTCACCGTGAGGAAGTTCCCCGACAACTGTCTCGGATTGTTGTTCGTCCCCACCATCATATTCCACCAGGGGGTGACCCACGAGCACGATGTCGCCTGGTTGACCGTGCAGTTTCGTTACCCGGCCTGATTGCGGTGATGGAATTTCAACCACGGCCTTTTCAGTCTCTACCGACACCAATGGCTGATCGGCTACGACATGATCGCCTTCGGACACTTGCCAGGTGACGATCTCTGCTTCTCGAAGGCCTTCTCCCAAGTCCGGCAGGCGAAATGTTGTCATGACAGTGCCATCACTTCCTGGGCAGTATCCACGATTTGCCTGGTTCCCGGCATATATTTCACCTCCAGACGGGGTAACGGAATGACCGTGTCATAACCGGTGACCCGCCTGACAGGCGCGAGCAGAGAAGTCAGTGACCGGTCCGCGATCCTCGCGACAATCTCTGCGCCGAAGCCTCCTGTCCGAGCCGCCTCATGAACAACTATGCAACGGCCGGTCTTTTCCACCGAAGCGCAGATCGGCTCATCATTGAGTGGCGACAAAGTGGCTACGTCGATGACCTCCGTCGATATGCCTTCTGCTTCGAGTTGTTCAGCCGCGCGCAAAACTTCCAATGTCGATGCCCCCCACGTGACCAAGGTGATGTCCCGGCCTTGTCTGAGGTAAACCGGTTGATCCAGCGGCAACTCTTTTCCGTCATCTGTGACGTCTTCCCTTAATGCATGGTAGAGCCGCTTTGGTTCCAGGAAAACAACCGGGTCAGGGTTTCTTATCGCTGCAAGCAATAGCCCGTACGCCCGTTGCGGAGATGACGGAATGACAACTCTCAGGCCGGGAATGTGCGCAAACAATGCCTCCGGGCTTTCAGAATGATGTTCAGGTGCGTGAACACCGCCACCATAGGGCGCGCGCAAGACCATTGGGCAACTCAATCTGCCACGCGTGCGTGTGCGCAGGCGCGAGGCATGATTGAGAACTTGATCAATAACGGGGTAGATGAAACCGGCAAACTGTATTTCGGCGACGGGTCGGAAGCCCTGTGTGGCGGCACCTACCGCGATGCCGGCAATTGCACATTCAGCAAGGGGAGTATCCAGCACCCGCGCGCTACCAAATTTTTCCTGAAGGCCATCGGTTGCCCTGAATACGCCGCCATTTACACCGACATCCTCGCCAAGAACAATGGTTGTTTCATCGTCCTGCAGGGCTCTGCCCAGAGCCAGATTGACGGCACCCAACAGATCAGTTTCCGCCATTTTGGTCATCTTTCCCGGCCTCCATTGCATACTCTCTCTGTAGTTTCAGAGGCTCTGGCAGCACCGCAAACAAATGGTCGAACATCGCTGACACTGGCTGAACCGGGATAGCAAGATATGCCTCGGCCTCGCTATCGACCTGTCCCCGGCACTCTTCGAGCAGGGTTTGCTCATCCTCTTTCGTCCAGTGATTCTGCGCAGTGAGATAATCACGCAACCGGGAAACCGGATCTTCATGCCAATGTAGGGAAACCTCTTCGTCATCTCGATAACGACTGGCATTGTCAGCTGTCGTATGGTCACCCAGTCTGTATGTCAGTGCCTCAATCAGGTGTGGGCCCCGCCCGGCCCGTATGGCCTCCAGCGCTTCCATTGTAGCAGTAAAGACGGCAACGGCATCATTACCATCAACCTGTTCGCCCGGAATACCTGCCGCAATGGCTTTTTGCGCCAGTGTTCGGGCCCGCGTCTGCTCTTTACGGGACACTGATATTGCCCATTGGTTGTTGGCAATCACAACCAGCAACGGAAGCTGCCATACACCGGCAATGTTCAACGCTTCGTAGAATTCACCCTTGGATGTAGCCCCATCCCCGGCTATAACAACAGCTACATTGTCGGAGCCGCGCAACTTTATTGCCAGTGCTGCACCTGCTGCATGCGGAAAGTGCGAGCCGACCGGTATACAAACGGGAAAATCATTACGCGGCCCCGAAAAGTCACTGCCACGCTCGTCGCCTCCCCAGTAAAGCAGAAGTTCACGGATGCTGACACCGCGCTGCAACTGCGCTCCGTGCTCCCTGAACGAGGGAAGCAGGACATCATCGTCGCGCATTGCGCTCGCCACCCCGGTCCCGATAGCCTCCTGGCCCAGAACGGATGGATATGTACCAAGCCTGCCTGTACGTTGCAGTGCGATCGCTTTCTGATCGAAAACACGGGTGAGTACCATTTGGCGGTAGAGTCTTTTCAGGAGATCCACATCGCTTGTCACCTCTGGCAATTCAGCAACAACATTGCCTTCGGGCTCTATGTACCGCCTGCAAAAAATGTCGAACCGGGCAACATGGTTCATGGCCTTGTCAGCCGGACGTGCACCGTCATCCGGTTCCGCGTTGTTGCTTTTCGAATTCATCGATCATCTTCTCTCGCATGATATATTTTTGGACTTTTCCGGTCACTGTCATCGGGAACTCGTCGACGAACCTGACATATTCCGGCACCTTGAAATGTGCGATCTTCCCCTTGCAGAATGCACGAATTTCCTCGCCTGTTGCGCTTGAGCCCTCGCGCAACTTGATCCACGCACAGACTTGCTCGCCGTATTTTTCGTCGGGCACGCCGATCACTTCCACCTGTTCAACAGCCGGATGCTGATAAATGTATTCCTCGATTTCGCGGGGAAATATGTTTTCGCCACCGCGGATCAGCATGTCCTTGATCCGGCCAACAATCTCGCAGTAACCCACGCCGTCAATCGTGGCCACATCTCCGCTCGCAATCCAGTGCGCCTCATCTATGGCCTTGGCGGTGCGATCAGGATCGTTCCAGTAATAAGGCATGACACAGTAACCGCGCGTGAGCAGTTCTCCAGCTTCTCCACGTGGAACAACACGGCCATCCTTGTCGACGATCTTGATCTCGATATGCGGTAACACCTGACCAACAGTGGAAACGCGGCGCTCTACCGGATCATCCACCGACGTCTGGAAACTGACAGGGCCGGTCTCGGTCATACCGTAGGCAATTGTAATCTCGGTTAGGTGCATCTCGTCCATCACCCGCCGCATCAATTCCACGGGACATGGTGCCCCTGCCATAATGCCCGTGCGCAGTGACGTCAGTTTGCAGTCCTTAAACGCCGGCACCTCCAGTTCTGCAATGAACATCGTGGGTACACCATGCAACACGGTGCAGCGCTCGGCGTCTACCGTCCGGAGCACTTCCGCAGCGTCGAATCCAGCCGATGAAAAAACCATGGCACTGCCATGAGCCACACAACACAGTGTGCCAAGCACCATCCCGAAACAGTGATACATGGGAACCGGAATGCACATCCTGTCCGCTTCGCTGAGTTTCATCTGCAGACCTACGAAGTAGGCGTTGTTCACGATGTTGTGGTGAGTAAGTGTCGACGCTTTCGGGGTGCCCGTTGTACCGCTGGTGAACTGAATGTTGATCGGATCGTCAAACTGCAACCGGTCCTGCAACTTTTCGACCTGCTTCAGGTGCTTTTTGTTGGCCTTGTCCGGAATGGTTTCAAACGGCATGAAACCGGCTTCTTCCTTCCGGCCCAGTAACAAAATCAGGCGCAAATTGGGAAACTTTGCCGACTCAAGGTGGCCGGACGACGTCTCGGCAAGCTCGGGAATCAATTCCTTGAGCATGTCGACATAGTTGCTGGCCTTGAATTGCCGAGTAGCAATCAGCGCAGTGCAACCCGTTGTTTCCAGTGCATAAGACAGCTCACCGAGCCGATAGGCCGGATTGATGTTGACCAGGATCAGACCGGCGCGGGCACTCGCAAATTGCGTCACAACCCATTCCCAGCAGTTGGGTGCCCAGATGCCGATACGGTCTCCGGGCTTCAGATCCAGCGCAGCAAATCCCGCAGCATATCGTTCAACCTCCTTCTGGAGATCCTGGTATGACCATTTAATACCTTGATGAGGCACAATCAGCGCATCGGCGTTGGGACGACCAGCGGCGGTATTCTGCAAAAGGGCGGCAACCGTCAGCGGCAGCAACGGTTGCAAACTTGTACCATGTACGTAGCTGGAAATATCCGACCGCATGTTTTTGCATCCTGTAATTAGACATCAAGCCCCGGTATCTTGTACCTTACAGACTGGACAACGCCCGTGCCTTGACGCACATCAACGAAAAAGTCCGCACCAGACCACCTGGGGTTCTGTCACGTTAACACCGCGATGAAGATGTGATTGCTATTAGCCACTGATGCGCATCATTTCATATCGTCGTCATCGCTTCCCGTCGGAAATTATCGAATATGCGGTCTGGTTGTATTTTCGATTTCCTCTCAGCTTTCGCAAAGTGGAAGATTTGCTTGCTGAACGCGGGATCGATGTTTCTTATGAAACAGTCCGGCGTTGAGTGCTGAAATTTGGATTGGGCTACGCGCGGAAGTTGAGACGATTGCGTCCCCGACCGGATGGGCGCTGGCACCTGGACGAAGTGTTTGCCTCTATCAACGGCAAACGGATGTATTTGTGGCGAGCCGTAGATAGCGAGGGCGAGGTGCTCGATATTTTGGTTCAGTCTCGCCAAAACAAAAATGCCGCACTCAAATTGATGCGCAAACTGCTGAAGAAGCAGGGCTATGCACCCGACGAGGTGGTGACTGATAAACTCCCATCCTACGGGGCTGCGTTGAGATATCTCGGCATGCACGCCAAACACGTCGCTGGCGGTCGAAGTAACAACCGTACTGAGAATTCCCACCTGCCAATCCGGCAACGCGAACGACGAATGCAGCGGTTCAAATCGCCAAGATCGACACAGAGATTTCTCTCCACACATGCAGCCATCTACAATACCTTCAACATTCAGCGCCATCTCATCTCAAGAAAGACGTTTCGCCAGTTTCAAGGCGAAGTGATGAGGACGTGGCAATTGGCGACCTCTGCCACCTAACCCGCGAAACCATTGGGTTTTCGCGCGGTCGCCGTTTGTCAATGTGACAACGCCCCTCGGAGAGTTGATGCGTTACCAGCTTCTGACGCCAAAGGCAGATCAGTTGATGGTGCCGAGTGAACTTCTGGACGTCCGTGGCTAGCTATCAAGCGTTGCCATTTGGGCTCGCCGCTCATAGTCGTCGGCCAGTGCACGCAGCGCAGCTCCGCCGTCTCCTGTGAAAGATGGACCATGCATAAGTGCCAAAGTTCGTGGCGCGAGCCTGGCCAAGTTGCGGATTGTTGCTCCCATGGACGGATTGAGCGCAGAGTATTTGAAGAGGTCTTCTGCCTCGATCGCCGGGCCGACTACATCACCATCGGTCAGCACTCTATCGTTACCGAGCTGCGTGAATAGGTCGCCGCACATTAGCGTGCCTGTCGTCTCCTCATAGAGAAGGCCTGCGTCCCAACCGTGAGGGGTGTGAGGCGTGTCTATAAATCGTACGCGCTTCCCCCCAAGGTCAATGGTCTCGCCATCTGAAAGCGCGCGAGGCGGACGGTCAGCAAAATCGTTGAGCGACACCATCACACCTGTCTGACCCTGTGCGGCCTGCGCCTGCGGTGCGGCTTGAAGCCATTCATTCATAGCACCGCATTCGTCAGCTTCGAAATGACCGTACGCAATCCACCGCAGGCGCTCAGGCGGCACTATGCGGCTTAGCGCATCCCGGTTGAGCGGGAACATTTTGCGCAGGCCTGTGTGAAACATGAGTGGCTCATTACCAAGGACAAGAAACTGATTGAATGTAAAGCCTGCAGGGGGCGCAATATCGGGAACAAAGGTCGATAGCCGGTATATGCCATCGGCGATTTCATCGACCTGCGTCTCCATGACTTCCTCCTATGCGCGCGTTTACATTCCGAACCGCGCAAACCTCCATGCTAGTAGAATTTATCAAGAACATCCAGCGACGGCGCACAATGCCATGAATCAATAGCGTCTGCTTTTGATATACTGGGCGCCTCGGCCGGCAGCATCGAAAAGCGAAAATCGCGCCAAGTTTTGCAATTCCAAATGTCGCATACTGGCAGATTGTGTTGCAAAAGCTGAAAATTTTGCGATCCGGTTTTTCGGAATAATGAAACAAACTCTGATCTCAAGCCTAAACTGACCGCAGTTGCCTCTGACGTGGTCGTACAAAAGATTTGGGCGATAAAGACGGCATTTACAAGTTAACTTGCTGGATCAGATTTGCCGATGGCGTTAACCTCGTTGGATGGCAAATATTTCATACAAACGACACCGATTTCCCTCAGAGATTATCCAACACGCAGTTTGGTTGTATTTCCGCTTCACTTTGAGCTTTCGTGATGTGGAAGAGCTTCTGGCAGAACGTGGGCTGGATATTTCCTATGAAAGTATCCGGCATTGGGTTCTGAAATTGGGGAAACAATATGCCCGACGGATTGATCGCGGAAGACCACGACCAAATTGCCGATGGCATCTTGATGAAGTGTTTGTGTCGATCAACGGAAAGCGGATGTATCTGTGGCGTGCGGTTGAC
>JAHEFB010000080.1 GCA_024640405.1 Alphaproteobacteria bacterium
GCTTCCTGGCACAGCCCCTGCACAGCCACGGCCACGCCTGAAGACGAGCCGCCATTAACCATGATGGCGCCGTCCTTTTCGATCATCGACTTGGCAGATGCGCGTGCAGCATCAGACTTGGTCTGAGTATCGCCGGTTACAAATTGTACCTTCTTGCCAAGGATGCCATTGCCCTTGAGCGCCTTCGAGGAGAAGGTGGCAAGGCAGCCGCCGTCGCCTTCACCGTTCAGGTGTTGAACAGCAAGCTCCTGTGCCAGCAATTCGTCTGCGCCTTCATCAGCGTAGGGTCCGGTCTGAGGCACATTGAAACCAAGCGTGACCGTTCCGCCCTTGGGTTCGTTGGTGTGGGAATACGCTGGACGCGTCAGTATTGTCGGCATGGCCAGGCCAACACCAACTGCTGCACCGGACTTGATTAGGCCGCGGCGCGTAAACTCAAATTTCGACATTCAATCCTCCCATTAGGAACTGCGGCAAGATTGAATTCCTTGCCATCCAAGCTAAACTTTTAGCTTTTGACAACCAACAGCAGATTCACGATCTTCGCTATTGGACGTTGGTATAGTTTGCTGGTTCAAACAGTTGACAATCAATCGATAGGCAATTTTTTTGATGTCTTGTGATGAAATTTGCCACATAAGCACGCTGTAACAGGTTATTGCTGACACCTGTTGAAACGGGGCCGATCTGATCTGATACTGCGTCACAACTGTCCTTCAGGTCGGTGTCAACGCCTGATGTATTGATCCCTTGGGTATGCGGAGCACGAAATATGCAATCGACTGACCGGGTCGCGTTTGAGATCGACGAGGCTGACGTGCCTGCCGGCTGCCAGGCTTGCGGCGCACGCCGGTTCGGCATATGCAGCGCCCTGAAAGCGGCTGAACTGACCCATTTTTCCACGGTCACGCGGCGTCGCAAAATCGCACAGGGCGAGACCATTTACTTCGAAGACGACGAGGTGGCCAACTATGCGAACATTGTCGCGGGCGCCGTCAAACTGACCAAGCTGCTCAGTGACGGCCGTCAGCAGATCGTCGGACTGCAGTTCGCGCCGGAGTTCATCGGAAAACCGTTCACGGAAAAAGTACCCGTTTCGATAGAAGCGGCAACTGACGTGGAAGTCTGTGTGTTTCCCAAGACTGAGCTTGAGAAGATGCTCAGACAGCAACCGGATTTTGAACATCGTCTGCTTGAACAAACCCTTGTTCAGCTTGATGACGCGCGAACCTGGATGGTAACGCTGGGACGCAAGACGGCGCAGGAAAAAGTCGCCAGCTTCCTGCTCTTGCTCGCCGATCACATCGGCAAACCGTCAGCTGACAATCCGGCTCACAGCGAGTTCATGCTTCCGCTCAAACGGGCTGATATAGCGGACTTTCTGGGCCTGACGCTGGAGACTGTCAGTCGCCAGATGACAAAACTGCGCAAGATGGGTGCAATTGACATCAGAAAAAACCTGGAAGTGACGGTCCACGGCACAGAACAGCTGGTCGCCATTTCAGGTGGTGAATAGGCATTTTCGCTGCGACTGCCCCATCACAAAGAAGAAAAAAGGGCGAAATAAATTCGCGAAAACAATAGCTTAAACCAGAGCTTCTGGATGCCTCTAAGTACGTGTCTTATATTCAATCAGCGGGATAAGGCACTCATGTTCGAACGCTACATGGCGCCGAACCGACGAGAAAAAACCTCGCAACATGTAGCCCGCCGATTCGGCATTACAGGGCCTGCCCGTGCTGCCGCAATCGTGAAGCAGACCGGCAATCTCATCAGCAAAAGAGTCGTCTTCAAGATGCTCCTGACGCAGCCGGTTAAGACTGGCCCGCAGCCGAATGTCATCGGGATAAGCTTGCATGAGCTGCGGAAACAACTGGGTTTCTTCCATGTTCTGAGCCTGACGAATGGTTGGCAGCACGCATTTCGACAGAGCCAGGCAATTTTGAACATTGACCTGATTGGGCAGCGAATCTGCAAAGTCCTCCAGATCATCACACAGTTTCATTTTCAACCGGTGATGATGCCGGAATTCCGTCAGGCTGCCCTCCAGCTTTTGTTTGCCTTTCACGGACGGTTCAAGCAGATAAATTAACATCGGACACAATCAGACCTTGGACAAAAGTTGACAATCAGACGCATCGGTTGTGCACTCAGGCCACAGTGAGCATGATGTCGCAGGCCCGCTTTGACACAGATCAATGTCCAGCCGTGTCACTGCCGCCATGTTCGCCGTCGGTACACGCCCGCCACTGGTAGAAGGCGCAATGTTTGGGGCTCCATACATGAAATACGGTTACGAATTGGCCGCCATGGTCCTGGCAACATTTTTGGCGCTCATGGGCGCTGCATTTGCTGCCGATCCACTATTTCAGGCGCATGCCTGGATACTGTTCTTTATCCTTTCCGGTAGCTCGATTGTGCTGCTGCGACGGGTGCAGTTTGCACCTGCCGGTCGCGCTTCGGTTGCGGAAGACACTTCCGGCTATATGGACGATGTGGTGCGCTACGGTGTCATCGCGACGGTGTTCTGGGGTGTGGTCGGGTTTCTGGTCGGTGTCATTATCGCCGCTCAACTGGCCTGGCCGATATTCAATATCGAGCCCTATCTGAATTTTGGCCGCCTGCGCCCGGTTCACACCTCAGCCGTGATCTTTGCCTTTGGCGGCAACGCATTGCTGTGTACGAGCTTTTTTGTTGTTCAACGCACCTGCCGGGCACGGCTATGGGGCGGAAATCTCGCCTGGTTCGTGTTCTGGGGCTATCAGCTGTTCATTGTAATGGCAGCAACCGGTTATCTGCTGGGCATCACCCAGTCGAAGGAATATGCCGAGCCGGAATGGTATGTGGACATCTGGCTGACGATTGTCTGGGTCGCCTATCTGGCGGTTTTCATAGGCACAATAGTGAAGCGAAAAGAACCACACATCTACGTGGCCAACTGGTTCTATCTTTCCTTCATCATAACCGTAGCCATGTTGCACGTTGTCAACAATCTGGCTATCCCCGTGTCCTTCCTGGGCGTGAAGAGTTATTCAGCGTTTGCCGGTGTCCAGGACGCTCTTACACAATGGTGGTACGGCCATAATGCCGTTGGCTTCTTCCTGACCGCCGGTTTCCTCGGCATGATGTACTACTTTGTGCCCAAACAGGCTGATCGGCCGGTTTATTCCTATCGTTTGTCGATCATCCACTTCTGGTCGCTGATCTTCCTGTATATCTGGGCAGGACCTCATCATCTCCACTACACGGCATTGCCCGACTGGGCCCAGACGCTGGGCATGGTATTCTCGATCATGCTCTGGATGCCCTCATGGGGCGGCATGATCAACGGTCTGATGACCCTGTCGGGAGCCTGGGACAAGCTGCGCACGGACCCCATTCTTCGCATGATGGTACTGGCACTGGCCTTTTATGGCATGTCGACGTTCGAAGGCCCGATGATGTCTATCAAGGCGGTCAATTCACTGTCTCATTATACTGACTGGACCATCGGCCATGTGCACTCCGGGGCGCTCGGATGGGTCGGAATGATCTCGTTTGGCGCGATTTATTATCTGGTCCCGAAACTCTGGAACCGCGACCGGCTGTACTCATTGCGTCTGGTGAACTGGCATCTCTGGCTGGCAACCATAGGCATCGTGATTTATGCTGCGGTTCTGTGGGTGGCAGGTATCACCCAGGGCCTGATGTGGCGCGAGTATGATGAGCAGGGCTTCCTGGTAAACTCCTTCGTCGAGAGTGTCAGCGCCATTCACCCTGAATATGTGATGCGTACACTGGGCGGTGGCCTGTATCTGATCGGTGGCCTGGTCATGGCCTACAACATCTACCGGACAATTCGTGGCGATGTGCGCAAGGAGGTCCCAATGGATGCCTCCGGCGCAACATCAGCACCGGTCGCAGCAGAATAAGGGGCATCCGAAATGAATATACTCAATAAACACGGTGCGCTTGAACGCAATGTCACATTGCTGGCGGCTTGTTCCCTGGTAGTCGTCATGATCGGCGGTATTGTTGAAATTGCCCCGCTGTTCTACGTCAAGAACACCATTGAGAAGGTGGAAGGTGTAAGGCCCTACTCTCCTTTGGAACTTGCCGGGCGCGACATCTACATCCGCGAGGGTTGCTATCTGTGTCACAGCCAGATGATCCGGCCATTTCGCGATGAAGTCGAACGCTATGGTCATTACTCGCTGGCTGCGGAATCAATGTATGATCGTCCGTTCCAGTGGGGCTCGAAACGCACCGGTCCGGATCTTGCCCGTGTCGGTGGCAGGTATTCCGACGACTGGCACGTCGCCCATCTGGTGGAGCCTCGCTCAGTCGTACCGGAATCCATCATGCCGTCTTACGGCTTCCTGCTCAAAACCAAACTGGATACCACCAATCTGGCGGGCAGCCTGAAAACCAACGCCGCTCTCGGGGTACCTTACACCGAAGACATGATTGACCAGGCGGTCGCCGATGCTTCGGCCCAGGCTGATCCCGACAGTGACGGAGCAGATGCCGTCAAGGAACGTTACCCCAAAGCCGTGGTCAGCAATTTTGACGGCGATCCGTCAACACTGACGGAGATGGATGCAATGGTGGCTTACCTGCAAATGCTGGGCACACTGGTGGACTTCAAGTCATTTGACGCCGGTTCCCAGGCCAATCAGCGATAGAAGGGCGAAACCCATGGATTACAGTACTTTCCGTCAATTCGCCGACAGCTGGGGGTTGGTTTACCTGACTCTCCTGTTCATCGGCATCGTGTTGTTCACCTTCAGACCCGGTTCCAAAAAAATCGCAGACGATGTCGCACAAATCCCCTTGAGAGAGGACGACCATAATGGCGAAAAATGAAATTGACGACTTTACCGGCGTCGAGACAACCGGCCATGAATGGGACGGCATCAAGGAACTCAACAATCCGTTGCCACGTTGGTGGCTGTGGACCTTTTATGCCTGCATCATTTGGTCAATCGGTTACGTGATCTACTATCCGGCCATTCCGCTGCTGGAAGGCTCAACCATGGGCATATCGGGTGTGACCAATCGCTCCCTGCTTCAGGCAGAGCTGACGAAAGCCGACGCTGCCAAGGCCGGTTTGCTGTCTCGGATCGAGAGTACAAGCCTGGAAGAAATCCGCACTACCGATGAATTGTTCAGGTTTGCCGTAGCTGGCGGTTCATCACTCTACAAGGTCAATTGTTCGCAATGCCACGGTTCCGGCGCTCAGGGCGCTCCGGGCTACCCCAACCTGAACGATGACGACTGGTTGTGGGGCGGTGATCTGGAGTCCCTCTATACGACGATCAAGCACGGCGTGCGCAACACCGACGACGACGATGCCCGCACCTCTCAAATGCCGGCTTTTGGAGATGATGTACTGGAACAATCGCAGATCGCCGATGTGACCCAGTATGTGCTGCAATTGTCGTCGCAGGAGCACGATGCAACTGCGGCAAAGAGCGGCGCTGCAATTTACGCAGAAAACTGCGCAGTATGTCATGGTGACGACGGCAAGGGTGGTCGTGAGTTCGGCGCCCCCAATCTGGCCGATGCCTTGTCGCTTTATGGCAATACAGCCGATCTGATTGCAGCCCAGATTGCCAAACCGAAGCATGGTGTGATGCCAGCCTGGGGACTGAAGCTCAATGAAGCTGACGTCAAGCAGTTGACTGTTTACGTACACAGCCTTGGTGGCGGTGAACAGGCCGCGACCCAGTAATCTTGATGTAGGGCACAGGCCGAAATTGCATCTGTCTCAGGGTCAGGACCCATCAATCTTATGCAATTCTGTTTGAAGGAAACATTCGAATGATGTTGAAAAGGCGCAAGTCAAGGCTTTATGCCTTTTCGAGCACTTTTCGACTTCAGGCGAGTGTTTTCCTTCAAACCCGAAGGGCGGGGTCTAATTTGCCCCTGACTGCGTTGAAGGACCTTGAAAACCGGGTGGTTTCCCGCGGCCTTTCGCCTTGCCAGAAGCAAAATATCCTCCCGCAGAATGGATAAGATTGATGAGTCCTGACCCCAACTTCGAGACCTTTGACGCTGAAGCCGTCAATGCCAAACACAATCGCGAGCTCTATGCGGCTCGCCAGAAGATCCACCCGAAACGGGCGAGCGGTTCATTCCGCTCGCTCAAATGGGTGATCATGGCAATAACGCTCGGCATCTACTACATCACCCCGTGGCTGCGCTGGGACCGCGGTGAATTTGCCCCAGATCAGGCGGTGCTGATCGATATGGCCAGCAGACGCTTCTATTTCTTTTTCATCGACATCTGGCCGCATGAGTTTTTTTTCGTCGCCGGACTGCTGGTAATGGCCGGCATCGGCCTGTTCCTGGTAACGTCCACCGTAGGGCGCGCCTGGTGCGGCTACACCTGCCCGCAAACGGTTTGGGTCGATTTGTTCCTGGTGGTCGAACGTTTCTTCGAGGGAGACAGGAATGCCCGCATCAAGCTCGATGCTGCACCATGGGCCGCGACAAAACTGATCAAACGAACCTCAAAACACGTTGCCTGGCTGTTGATCTCGTTAGCAACCGGCGGTGCCTGGATTTTCTATTTCGCCGATGCCCCGACCCTGCTCAAGGATTTCGTGACCGGCAATGCTGCTTTCGTGGCCTATGCGACCGTTGGCGTTCTGACGGCAACAACCTATGTGTTTGGCGGATTGATGCGCGAACAGGTATGCACCTATATGTGCCCGTGGCCGCGCATTCAGGCGGCCATGCTGGACGAACATTCCCTCACCGTTACCTACAATGACTGGCGCGGCGAACCGCGTACCCGCCATGCGAAAAAAGCCATCGCAGCCGGAGAGGTAGTTGGCGACTGCGTGGATTGCAATGCCTGCGTTGCCGTATGCCCAATGGGGATCGACATTCGTGACGGCCAGCAGCTTGAGTGCATCACCTGCGCGCTGTGCATCGACGCCTGTGACGGTGTGATGTCAAAGCTTGGCCGCGAGAAGGGATTGATCTCCTATTCAACGCTGTTCACCTACAATCAGAACATGGCAATTGCGACAGCGAATGGATCCGGTTCGGCGATACAGCCGGAGCTTGTCCGCCCGCAGGGTCGCCTCGCAGCCGGAGTGCAACATTTCAACTGGCGCAACGTGATCCGCACGCGAACGCTGATCTACACTGCGATTTATGGCCTCATCGGTATCGGATTGCTGCTTGCCCTGTTCATGCGCAGCTCGCTGGATGTAAACGTCTTGCATGACCGGAACCCGCAATTCGTGCAGCTCAGCGACGGCTCGATCCGCAACGGTTATCAGATCAAGATATTGAACATGAGAACCGAGCCACGTTCCTTCCGTATCGCGCTTGACGGACTGCAGGGTGCGACTTTGAAACTGGAAGGCAGTGATCTGGGTCAAGGCGAAGGCCAGATCCTTGATGTTAAAGCAAACCAGTTGCGCAATGTCCGCGCCTTTGTCACGCTGGCGAAAGACGCGATTGCAGCAAAGACATCCGACTTCACCATTCGGATTGTGGATACCGCCAGCGCCGATACGGTGACTGCCAACGTGCGGTTTGAAGCACCATCTGGAACAGGACAATAGGTCATGCCAACACCGACAACACAGCCCAAGACTTTCACTGGCCGCCATATGCTGTTTGCAATGTTGGCGTTCTTTGGAGTGATAATTGGTGTCAACCTGACCATGGCTGTGTTTGCCAACAACAGCTGGACAGGTCTTGTTGTCAAGAATTCATATGTCGCTTCACAGGCGTTCAATCGCCAGCTGGAGCAGGCAAAAATCCAGGCCACGTGGGGCTGGAACGGCCGCATTACCTATCGGGACGGCTCCGTTGTTCTGTCGCTGCTGGACAAAGCAGGGCAGCCGGTTTTGCTGGATACTTCAATAGTCCAGATCGGCCGCCCGGCTTTTGAACAGGTGGATCACCAGGTGGCAATGATCCATCAGGGCAATGGTATTTACCATGCCGACGGCATGTTGGAGCCCGGCATCTGGCAGGTCTCGGTGCGTGGCACAAGCAGCCGCGGCGGCTACCGTCTCGATACCCGCCTGACTGTCCCGCCGGAGACCGGCCAATGACCTGCTGCAGCACAAGCTCAGTACCTTCATCGGCCGCGTTGAAAAGACGGCTTGATCGTGACCGGCTGCTGGCAGCCTCGCACAACATGCCCGACGGCGGTGTGCAGACTGATTTCATTGTACCCGCAATGCACTGCATTGGCTGCATTCGCACTATAGAAAACGGTCTGGCGGCTTTTCCGGCCGTGAGCAATGCGCGGGCCAATCTGTCCACCAGACGCGTTACGGTACAATGGCAACCTCAAAATGATCAGCATCTCGACCTGATCGAGGCACTGGCTGAGCTTGGTTTTGAGGCTTCTCTGTACGACCTGGAAGACGTTTCGAGTTCGGTAAGGCAATCCGGAACGCAGTTGTTGATTTGCCTGGCAGTGGCAGGCTTTGCCGCGGCCAACATCATGCTGTTGTCCGTGTCGGTGTGGTCTGGTGCGGATACTGAAACAGCACGGCTGTTCCAGCTGATATCAGGCTTGATAGCGGTTCCCGCATGCCTGTTTGCAGGCCGGCCGTTTTTCGCGTCTGCTCTGGCTGCGC
>JAHEFB010000050.1 GCA_024640405.1 Alphaproteobacteria bacterium
AGGAATTTACCGCTCCTCTGAATGACAAAAACAATCCGGTTTACGAGGCTGGTTTGAGACTGGAACATGTCGAAACGCGTGTAGTGCGCTGTCCGTTCGAGGAGGATTTTGCCGAAAACCACAAGGATGCCGACCGGTTTGCGGTGGAATATCTGCCGACGCTTAGATCGTGGTCGGAAGCTACTTTCCTGGGGGGACTTGATGCAGCCCGCGACGGGGCTGACCGTGAGGCCATTATGGATGAATTTTACGGACGCTATCAGGCAAGCGTTGCCGCAGCGCCTGAGGGGCACGCGATGGATTACGTGCACGCCTATCTGATCTGCCGAAAGGAACAACAATAATGAAGAAGACCACAGCCACCCTGGAAATTGAAAAAGCCCGAAGACTTGCTCTCAGGGCGCTGACCAAATCCGGTGCCGCGCGTGCCAATGTGCGTTATCTCGCCGACGCCGTAATCGATAGCGAGCTTGTCGGTATGCCAAGCCACGGATTTTTCTGGCTCCCTGTTTATTGCTCACATCTTCGCTGTGGCAAGGTTGACGGCACCGTCAAACCGGTAGTTTCCCGGTTGTCTCCTGTATCCTATCGGGCAGACGCCGGTTCCGGCTTCGCGCACCCGGCAATCGAAAAAGGCTTCGCCAAAATCATGTCTGCGGCGAAAAAATACGGTATCGCCGCGCTTTCCATTACCAATTCATACAACTGTGGCAGGCTGGGCGGTCACACTGAGCGTCTTGCTCGAGAAGGATTTTTGGCTATCGGCTTTACCAATGCACCCGCCTCGATAGCACCGCCGGGCGGTATCAAGGCTGTAATCGGCACAAACCCGTTGTCCGTGGCTGCACCTGACGGAAAGGGTGGTGTTGGATACGTCATTGACCAGTCATCGTCAGTTGTTGCCAAGTCCGAGGTAATGCGGCACGCCGCACGCGGTGAGGAAATTCCACTGGGTTGGGCGCTGGATGCAGGTGGTAATCCGACCACCGATCCCAAACAGGCTGCCACCATGGCGCCAGCGGGAGGATACAAGGGGTTCGGTCAGGGGCTTATGGTGGAAACCATGTCGTCGCTGATGAGCGGTGCTCAACTCGGCAGCGCCATGTCACCGTTTGCAACCGATGCCGGAGGGCCATGTAATTCGGGGCAGTTTTTTCTGGCGATCGATCCGGAGGGCTTTTCAGCGGGCCTGTTTGCTGAACGCTTCGCCGGTCTTGCCGGTTCGATTACGGACCAGGCAGGGGCACGTTTGCCGGGATTGAGCCGTCTGGCAACCCGTGAGGAAAGTCTTGCCCGCGGTACTATTGTAGTCGACCGGGACCTTTTGAAACGGGTGCGTGATTGCACGCGTTGAGTGTTGAGACTTTTGATGAGCTCGGTACCTGATGGCTGTTGACTATGAGACCGACTGTATCGTGGCCGGAGCCGGAGCAATTGGTCTGGCGATAGCGCGCGAGCTTGCGCAGGCGGGCCGTGAGGTTTTGATTATTGAATCTGACGAGGCATTCGGGCGCGGCGTATCTTCACGCTCAAGTGAGGTTATTCACGCAGGAATGTATTACCCGCCCGGTTCTCTGCGCGCCCGATTGTGCGTTGAGGGCAAATGGCTGTTGTATGACTTCATGAAGAAACACAATGTCGCGCACAACAATTGCGGCAAGTTGATTGTAGCCTGCGAACCGCAGGAGACGGCTATTCTTGAAAGCATTGTCGAACAAGGCGCGGTCAATGGCGTTAGTGACCTCGAATTGCTCGACCACCGGCAGGTGAAAGTGCTCGAACCGGAACTGGCATGCAACGCGGCTATTCTATCTCCGTCAACCGGGATGATGGATTCCGCCGGACTCATGCTGGCATTGCTGGGAGAGGCTGAAAATGCCGGAGCTACCCTGGCTACGCGGTCTGCCGTTGTTGCCGGACGCGTGGGCGGCACACAGATTGAAATCGATATCGCAGGCTCGGAGCCGATGACGGTCGGTTGCGCCTTGTTTGTCAACTCCACGAGCCTCAATGCACCCCATGTCGCCTCGAGACTTGAGGGGCTGGACAGCAGTTACGTGCCGGATGCCTTTTTCGGCAAGGGAAGTTATTTCTCCATGGCAGGCAAGGTACCGTTCCAGCGATTGATCTATCCGTGTCCTGTTGTCGGCGGATTAGGCGTTCACCTGACCATTGATGTTGGCGGACAGGCGAGATTTGGTCCCGATGTGGAATGGATCGAGCAACCGGATTATCACGTGGATCCTGCACGTGGCGAGGAATTTTATGCCTTGGTCAGGCGGTACTGGCCGGGCTTGCCGGATGGGGTGTTGCAACCCGCATATGCCGGTATTCGTCCGAAGATCGTTCCGCCTGGAAATCACACACAGGATTTTCGGATCGACGGTCCGCAGGTGCATGGCGTGCCGGGACTGATCAATCTGTTTGGCATGGAAAGTCCGGGATTGACGTCAAGTCTGGCGATTGGGCGACACGTCATGAATTTGATCAGGAACTCCTGAGAAACACATGCCGTTTGGGTATGGAACCAACGAAATTGTTTCGTAGGACCAGAGCCTCATGTGCCATTGCGTCGCACACTGCGTGCGTATCATAATGCCGTCACCGAAAACATCCTTTTTTTACGCAATCACGTTTTCGGACGCTCATCAGCGGAGGGAGTACTCGATGAATATATTTTTGACAACAGCTCTTGCAGCAGCAGCTCTGGCTTCAGTCAGCTTTACTGCCGCTCAGGCGCAAACCAAGGAATTGGTTGTTGCCTTTTTCCCGGAGTGGCCAATGCCATTCCAGTATGCACAGGCCAACAAGATCTACGATAAGGAACTCGGCGTCACCGTCAAATGGGTTTCCTTCGACGCCGGCACGGCAATGTCTGCGGCCATGGCTTCAGGTGACGTTCATATCGCTGTTTCGCAGGGTGTGACGCCGTTTCTGACAGCCGTTTCTGCCGGGCAGGACTTGCAGGCCA
This sequence comes from Alphaproteobacteria bacterium, assembly GCA_024640405.1. GTDB lineage: Bacteria > Pseudomonadota > Alphaproteobacteria > Rhizobiales > Aestuariivirgaceae > Anderseniella. The sequence goes on from JAHEFB010000050.1 coordinate 2,972, forward strand.
TCGACGTGGCATTGACATATTCTGACAACGACAACTGCGTTGTTCGCAAGAACCTTGAAATCACCAAGGAAAACGCCAAGGAACTCGAAGGCAAGACGGTCGGTGTGCCACTTAGCACTGCGGCTCACACAGGCTTTCTGGCCCAGATGGCGCACTTCGGCGTTGATACTACCAAGATGAAAATCGTGGACATGGCGCCGGTCGATTCTGCAGCAGCGTTTGCAAACGGCAACATGGATATGGTCTGCGGTTGGGGTGGCCCTCTGCGTCGCATGAAGGAGTTCGGCAACGTCCTCATTGAAGGCGAAGAAAAGGAGAAGATCGTCGGCAAGGTTTACGACGTGATTTCCACTGTCGGTTCATGGGCGAAGGAAAACTCTGAACTGGTTTCCAAGTTCCTGAAAGTCACCAACGACATGAACGACAAGTTCAATGCCGGTGGCGAAGCCGAGATGATCGGCGCCATTGCCAAAATGGCCGGTCAGGATGAAGCCACCGCAAAGGCGATCATGACAACCGGCATGAAATTCATCTCTTCCGAGCAGTCGCTAAGTGATGGCTGGATGGGCGGTTTCCTGGTGGAAAATTTCAACGCCGCCGGTGCCAAGCTGGCTGAAGGTGGAACGGTCAAGGCATTGCCATCTTACGAAGGCGCCGTTAACAGCAGCTACCTGAAAGCAGCAGCAGGCATGTAACGACAGGTAGACAGGCCATCCGGCTATCCGGATGGCCTGTTTCAATTGTGGCCTGGACGATAACGTATCGACCGCATACTTTCATGTAAGGGCTCTTTGGGAGGGGTACATGTCTGATCTAAGAATTGACAATATATCAATGCGATTTGAACTGCCCAATGGTGGCGCGGTTCAGGCATTGCAAAATGTTTCCCTCAATCTCAAGACGGGGGAATTGATGTCTGTGCTCGGCCCGTCAGGGTGTGGCAAGACAACACTCTTGAATATTGTGGCAGGCTTTCTTGCTCCGACGGAAGGCAAGGTTGTTCTAAACGATCATGTTGTCACAGGGCCCGCTGCCGAGCGTGGCATGGTGTTTCAGCAAGGTGCGTTGTTTGAATGGATGAATGTTCGCAAGAACATAGCTTTCGGTCCGGATATGGCCGGCAAGCCAGCGGCGGAGACCAAAGCGAAAGTTGAAAACCTGTTACAGATTGTCGGACTGAAGGATTTCGCCGACAAAATGATTTACGAATTGTCAGGCGGTATGCAGCAACGCGTGGCGCTTGCCCGTTGCCTTGCAAACGATCCTGACGTGATCTTGATGGATGAACCGCTCGGTGCGCTTGATGCGCTGACGCGTGAAAAGATGCAAGGGCTCGTGCTGAAGCTGTGGAAGGAAACCGGCAAGACCATTATTCTGATTACCCACTCAGTTGAGGAGGCTTTGTTGCTGGGTGAACGCCTGATCGTCATGGCACCACGACCGGGCAGGATACATAAGGAATACAATCTCCCATTTGCGGAAATGGGGGTCGGTAAAGATTTGCGCGCGGTCAAGAAAGAAAAGAAATTTGGTGAAGTTCGCGAAGAAATACTGACCATGATCTGGGATATGGAAGAAGAGATTATGGGTCGTCAGGAGGATGCGGCATGATTATTCTCCTTATCTATATTGCCATATTTGTTGCGGCCATGATGGGATACAGGCTTGTTAGCGGTTTCCTGACCAAGAAGGATGATTTTACCAGCCTCAAGACCGTGACATTCGGTGACGAAAGCGCAGTCAACTCGAACCGGGCTGCTTCAATAATCTCGATCATTGCGATTTTTCTCATCTGGGGATCATTTACGGGTTCCAAGATCGTGCCGTCTTTCCTGCATGTGGCCGGGCCTTATGTGGGTGAAACCAGTTTCACATACGAGGCAAAGGATGCATCCGGTGCAACGGACACAGGTACCATAAAGGCGACTGTGCACCCGGTATCCCAGCCTGCAGAAAAACCGGTAGTTGACGAAGCTGCCAACACCGGTTTCGCAAAAGATTATGCCGATAAAGTCATAACCTACAGATCGATACTGATCTCCAGCAGTGATCTGCTGGAAAACTCGAAAGAGCAGCAGATTACCGCGGTTGAAGGAAAACCAATTGCGCCCAACGGGTCTGTTGAGATCGAAAGCGGCCAGGTTCGCATGACGGCGAAAGGAAGCCTGGCTTATGAGCCAACCAAGGGCTGGCAGATGGAGTCGATATGGCTGCCCGCACCCGAGGCGGTGGTGTCGCGCCTGATCGAGATATCCAGCGAAGGCTATCAGAATGTGACCTTGTGGGAAAATTTGGGTTGGTCGATTTATCGCGTTATTATCGGCTTTGCACTGGGCAGTATCGTTGGCATTCCGCTGGGCTACGCCATGGGGCTTAATGGCTGGTTCCGCGGCTGGTTTGACCCGATTGTCGAATTTATGCGTCCGGTTCCGCCGCTTGCCCTGATCCCTCTCATCATCATCTGGTTCGGCATCTGGGAGACCGGCAAGATCTCGTTGTTGTTCCTGGCCGCGCTCTGGATCATGGTAATTGCGGCAAGAGCAGGCGTATCGGGTGTCAGCATTTCCAAGGTGCACGCGGCTTATTCGCTGGGGGCATCCAGGAGCCAGTTGCTGTGGAAAGTGATCGTTCCAAACTCGTTGCCGGAAATATTTACCGGTGCGCGAGTTGCGATGGGTGTTTGCTGGGGCACGGTTGTTGCTGCCGAACTGGTAGCTGCGGAAAAAGGTGCTGGCAAGATGATCATTGCCGCGTCCAAGTTCCAGAACACAGATATCGTGATCATGGGCATCATCCTGATCGGCATCATTGGATATGGCATCGACATTCTGATGCGCATGGCCGAAAACTACCTGGTACCCTGGAAGGGCAGGGGTTGATACCAAAGGAACTGACCATTGACCCATGTGATGGAGTCAAATCCGGCCATTCTGGCAGGCGCGGTGCGCAGTTGGACGCAATGAAATTCGGGAGCTTCAGTGCTCCCGTTTTGCGTTTCGGTTTGCCTATCTGCCCGGCGCTCCTGATTTTATGCCGAGGTCCCGCATCACCTTTTCGACGGCCTTCAGAAATTGGTCCATGACGGCTTCGTCAATAGCCCCGATTGTGGCGACTCTGAAACCGCCACCAGCGCCCGGACACCCTTCATCGTCCATTATCACGAAACCCATTTGACGAAGCCGGTGCATGAAAGGTAACTGCGAATATCGTTGGTCTGCAGGCGCCTTGAACAAGGTAAGGTAGCCGCATGTCGCAGTGTTTTCTGCCAGGGCAGGGGCAAATCCCAACCTGCCCATGCCTTGCACAAGTTCAAGATGGTTTTGCTGATAGCGCTTGCAGCGCATTTCCGGACCGCCTTCGAGATACAGTTCTCGCAAAGCGACACCGCACGCAACAATCGCATGGGCCGGCGGAGTGCCGGGGAACCAGCCGGTTCGGTGTATCCCGCTCCACAGTTCAGCAAGGTCCAGCGAAGCCGAAGGAGATTTCCCCATACCCTCCGACATCAGCGTCCGGCGTACCATCACAAATGAGAACCCCGGGACGCTTTCAATGCAGGCCCACGGCACGCCGATGGCAGCATCGACCGTACCCGCAGCAAGACTGACCGGTCTTGCGCCAATGCTGGCCCTGGCATCCATGACGACCTTGCGGCCGGCCTCATGCGCCGCCGCGGCCAGTCTTTCAACCGGGTTTAGCAACCCGGTGGAAACATCTGTTTCCACCAGATAGACAGTCGTTATGTCAGGATCATCCTCAAGCACTTTTGCCAGGCGGTTTGCAGTAACCGGCCTCAGGGGCGAACCGGCAATATTTACAAACGGCCGTTTCATATGGGTCAGAATATGGGTTGCCTGCGCAGCATGCGGGCCATGGGCTGCAATCAATGTCTTGCGCTTGCGCCCCGCCGGGGAAAGCGCGCCAAGCACGCTCTCCAGTATGGCGTCTCCCGACAGATGAAGTGGAATGCAGTCATACTCGTTGCTGCCGTCAACGAGTTCGAGCAACTGTTCGGTAACACCCAGAGTAAGCGAAACAAATTCCGTATCCCGCATGCTCCAGTCTGCCAGCATAGCCAGTTTTACGTCACGCGAAGTAGTCACCGGCCCCGCGGTCAGCAGCCAGGGCATATCCTCCTGGCCATCAGGACCGTTAAAGGAAGGTGCGTACTTGTGTTCTTCGGCGAGTGCCATGAAATTGGTGTGCCTCTGATATGGGTATTCGACATCCTCAATCCGCCACAATCAAGTCTGCCATGGCCGGTCATGTCACCACAACCTGTTTTCCAGGGAACTGACCTCAGTTTACAGCCGCCAGTCGATTGGTGGAAGGCCCCGTTGCGAAAGCCATTCGCGAGCCTGCGCGAAAGGTTGTGAAGTAACAAACCTGTGTTGCCTGCCCCCGCCGTGTGCCAGAGGTGACGGATGCGCTGTTTTTATGACGCAGTGCCGCGTTGCATCCAATTGGCATCCCGCCTGCTGGGCAAAGTTTCCCCACAGCATGAACACGGTTGGTGTCACCCGTTCATTCAGCCGTTCCAGAATGTCTTCAGCCAGTTGTCCCCAGCCAATATTTTTGTGGCTGTTCGCTTTGCCCGCCTCAACACTCATTGTTACATTCAGTAGCAAGATTCCAGAATGCGCCCACCTGAGCAGATTGCCATGAGAAGGACGGGCAATCCCGAGATCGGCCTCCAGGCTGGTGAAGATTGTCCTCAGGGATGCAGGTACCCGCCGATCAGGGTTTGCGACCGAAAAGGCAAGTCCATGGGCGTCTCCGGGTGTAGGGTAGGGGTCCTGTCCCAGAACCACAGCCCTCACCATCCCCGGCTGTACTATTTCCAGCGCCTTGAAGATATCCCTGGCAGGTGGCAAAATCTGAACACCTGTTCTGACAAGCTCATCCACTTTTTCTGCGGTTGCCGCTGCCGCTCCCGAGCTGAAGAAACCCAGGGTTCCCCATTCGGTGGTTTTGATGCCGTCAACAGCCGCGCCGTAGGTAATCGATGCACCGGCCGTTTTTTCAAAAGTATTTTTCAACGACTGTTCTCTTGGTGCGTTACTAGCAGTGGCATCCGCGTGCAAGACATGGTATTCGATCTTTCGGGCTCGGCTCCGGGTGCATATTCTAGCGGTATAGAGGGAAAGAGATAGATGAAACCAGTAGTTATCATGGTTGGCGCAGACAAGGGCGGCGTTGGCAAAACCACAATTTCGCGCGCGTTGCTGGATTATCTGCATCGCAACAATGTTCTCGCGCGTGCGTTTGACACTGAAAACCCTCGTGGAACTCTGCATAGGTTTTACCCCGCCATCACCGAGATTATTGATCTGCACAATGTTGCAGACCAGATGAAAGTTCTCGATACGCTGGAGACCGCAAAAGTACCGGTAACGGTTGTAGACCTGAAAGCAGGTAATCTGTCCTATGCCCTGGAAACTTTTGAAAAAATAGGAGTACTGCAGGCAGCGCGCGACGGTGTGTTCGAAATGGGCCTGATTCATGTTGTTGGTCCAGCCATAGCGTCTCTGGACGAACTTCAGGAAGTTACCCCGTTTGTTGAGGGAATTGACTACACCGTTGCACGCAACTTCATCAATGAAACCAATTTCTTTGAATGGGACGAGAAAACCTACAAGCGGTATTTTTCCAACGTCAACGAGGCCCGCGAGATTGTAATTCCGAAGCTCAATGAAATGGCTGCTGAGCAGGTGGACCTTGCTGATGTGACTTACAAGAATTTCATCGAAAACAAGGACAGTAATGGCAAAACGGCTGACTTCTCATTTGTCCTGCGTGGTTATGTGAAGAAGTGGTGTTCCGAAATCGATGATGAATTCGACCAGCTTCGCCTGATCCAGATGCTGACTTCAGGCGGTTCCGGAGATACAGCGAAAACCAAGAGTTAACGGATTCAGTGTTAGGGTAATTTGGTTACCTGGCGGCTTGTCTGCTGTCAGGCACCAAGGCTGCCCGGCAATCGTATCTTTGAGTGTCCGGATCCGGTGTTCCTGATCTCAGGCGCTAGGGCGATCCGCTGTCCAGTAAATTCGGAGCATCAACAGGACGAAATACGTGAGCGAACAGGCCGGAAGTCGGGTAATTGTCGTGTGTTCCGATGAGGCACGCAACGGCAAGACTCTTGTTTCTCGTCTGCTGATCGACCATATGCTGATGACTGGCCACGATCCGTACGTGTTCGATTGCGATGAGCCGCGTGGTCGCATAAGGCGGTTTTATCCTGATGACTCAACGCTGATCGACATCGAGAAGACCAGCGGTCAGATCAGGCTCTTTGATACTATTCTGGCCCAACCGGGCCGTGATTACCTGATCGATCTTCCATCGCATGGACTGGATACATTCTTTACCGTTGTGGAAGACCTCGACTTCATCAACGCAGCTCATGAAGTTCGCGTGGAACTGGTAATTGCATATGTGCTCGACCAGACTCCGGAATCAGTGATGATTGCACGGGACTTACGCGGAGCCTATTCCGCCGAAACATTCTATCTTTTCCGAAATGCCTGGAACGGCAACCCGCTTGTCAGCAGGCAGGCCCGTGAAGTTTACGAAGAAATCGAGCCCGATACCGTGTTCAATCTGCCTTTGCTCGATCGCGAAGCCATGACAGCCGCTGAAGAACCGCCGTTTTCATTCGTTGATTTCCTGAACGGGAATTCTTCCAGGCTTCCACCGGCAGCGCGGTTGCGCCTGCGGTCCTTCCTGTCGGAAGTGTTCGGTCAGTTTCAGCGACGGGAGTTGTCGCTCGACCTGGGATCGCTGAAGAAAATGGGATTGATCTGAAAACTTGTTGCCAATCAATACTCAGGCATCCGGGGTTTTCGTGTTACGGGCAGACTCTTGTAGAATAGCGACAGGTTCGGGAGATTACTTTAGGGTAATCAACATGCCCCCTGCATCCAGAGATGCGTCCAGACCGCGTTGCTCACCCCACAACACAAGCCGTACATTGTTTTCGTTGATCAACACCAGGTTTTGTCCACCGCCACTGATGGCAACTGCGGAAGCCTGGGCAGTAACGTAGGTTCCGGCAATATCTTCCAGCTGATGGAGATTGTAGACTTCTCCGCGCATGTTGGCGAAAGAAGCACCGATCGTCAGTCCGACACGTAAACCATTTATATCAAGATCAGCCTGTCTGCCATTGAAGAAAACTGTACCGTCGCCGCGTGAAACGCCAATCAGGAAACCGATTTTCCCTATGGTCATCTCGATAATTGCATTGCCTTCGGCTTTGGCAGGAGCATGTGTCGCAAATATCGTCTGCATTGTCACTGCAGTCATCACTGCAAGGGATAAACTGAACTTGCGGATCATGAAATTTACGCCCTTCATTGGTGTAAGTTGTCTATATTTACAATGCGATAGACCTCAAATGAGGCCAAGTGTGGACGCAGCCGTCAGGCGACAGCTTTAGCAGTTGTTGGTGTAAATGGAGTTACCGAACGGGAAATTGGGAAAGGAATCGCAGAAAGTTGCGGATCGACAGGAAATTCGGCGAGAAGGGCTCACTTGTGATTTGAATATTTTGGACAGTTTTTTGGGAAGTTTTGCCGTTGCAGTTTGGCCAATTCAATGATTGGGAAAGATTTTGGGAAAAGAAATGTTTGATTTGTCTGGAAAAGTTGCTTGCGTGACGGGAGCCAGCTCCGGGTTGGGCCAGGTGATGGCGAATGCGTTGGTTGCAAACGGGGCGAGGGTGGTAGGTGTGGCCAGACGCAAGGCCGCATTGCAAACCTGGTCGGACAGTCAGTCCGGCAAGACTGCCTTTGTAACATCAGATCTTGGCGAGATTTCCGATTATGGGGAGCTAGCTACAGCAGTTTCAGAGCCATTTGGAAATCCCGACATATTGATCAATGCTGCCGGTATAAACTTGCGGCAATCTGCCGATGAAGTCACGCAAGAGGGCTGGCAGTCGACGTTGAACCTCAATCTCACGGTTCCCTTCTTCCTGGCGCAGGCGCTGGTTCCGTCCATGCGCCGGAAAAAATGGGGGCGCATCGTCAATGTGGCCTCGCTGCAGACATATCGTGCTTTTGCCAACGGCATTGCCTACGGCGCTTCAAAGGCGGGTATCGCCCAACTCACCCGTGCGATGGCTGAAGCCTGGTCGCAGCATGGCATCGTGGCCAATGCCGTGGCCCCCGGATTTTTCAAGACCGAATTGACCGGACCGGTGTTTGCCAATGCCGATCTGGCCGAACATCATGCCAGGCAAACCTGCATTGGCCGCAACGGCGAATCTGAGGACATTGCCGGACCGGTTGTGTTTCTTTGTTCCGATGCGGCTGGGTATGTTACCGGTCAGGTACTACCCGTCGACGGAGGTTACACGGCAAAATGAAGGCGCTGGTCTATACAGATAGCAAGACGATGAAGTTCACGGATGTGGACGATCCGAGCCCGGCTGCCGGCGAGGCTTTGATCAGGGTGAAGGCATCCGGCATTTGCGGGTCGGACATGCACGCGTGGGCCGGCCATGACGATCGAAGACCTGCCCCCTTGATCCTGGGCCATGAAGCGGCAGGCGAAATCGTCGGGTTTGGCGGCGCTACGCGGCGGGTCACTGTAAATCCGCTGGTGACGTGCGGTGAGTGCGAGGCGTGCCTGGCGGGCAAGGACAATTTGTGCTCGACCCGTCAAATCATATCAATGCCGCCGCGTGAAGGCGCATTTGCGGAACTCCTGGCCATGCGGGAATCCAACCTTGTGGAAGTCCCCGACCATGTCGCGCTGGAAAGTGCCGCTTTGTGCGAACCGCTGGCATGCGGTTGGCATGCGAACAGGTTGGCAATGGCTGCGCTGGGAGAGGCTTTGACGGATGTCTCCTGCCTGGTTCAGGGTGGCGGGGCCATCGGACTGGGCGCGGCGTTGGCATTTCGGGCTCTGGGCGGCAAGAAGGTTACAATCATCGAACCCAATTCGGCACGGCGCAAGCGGATTTCGGATACTGAAGATATTGTCTGTCTTGCGTCAGCTGACGAAGTTGACGCACCGCTCCTCGTCATCGACGGGGTCGGCATAGCAGCGACCCGTGCAGCAGCCAGCAAACTGGTGCGGCCGGGCGGGTTGATCATGCATATCGGCCTGGGTTCATCTGAGGGCGGGCTGGACGTGCGACGCATGACCCTGCAGGAAATCACGTTCATCGGTACCTACACTTACACAATGGCGGACTTCAAGGCCACGGCCGATGCCATATTCAACGGCAAGCTTGGCAAGTTGCGTTGGATCGACAAACGCCCGTTGGCGAGTGGCGCCCGTGCATTTGAGGAAATTGCAGCAGGCGAAAGCGCTGCGCCGAAAATCATTCTTAAGCCAGCCTGAGAACACCGCCGGCAAATAAAAGGCCCGCTCTCGATTTGAGAACGGGCCTATCGTTGCGACAGAGCATTTACCGGCTAATTGCCGTATCCTACATAACTCAGGAACGGTTGTGCGCCGGCTGGTGACAGCCACTCCGGCAACCACAGTGCAAAGCCGGGCATAATAAAGATCAGCGCCAGACCGATTACCTGTATGACCATGAATTGCATCATGCCGAAGTAGATATCTTTCAGATCCCACTCAGGCACAACGCCCTTCAGGAAGTAGGCCGACAGCGCAACCGGCGGACTGAGCCAGGCGGTTTGCAGGTTCACTGCCACCAGAATGGCAAACCAGGTCAGGTTGACATTCAGCGACACCAGCAACGGCACCAAGATAGGCACGATGATCAGCACGATCGGCACCCATTCAAGCGGCCAGCCCAGCAGGAACACCAGTGCCATCACGAAGATCAGCATGGCCGCTGTCGAAAGCTCCATCGACAGCAACAGTTCGGTGAGGAATTTAGGTGTACCCAGATTTGAGAATACGGCGCCGAAAAAGTTGGATGCTGCAACCAGGAACATGATCAACACCGCAATTTCCAGTGTCTTGATCATGGCATCGTAAAAGCCGATCGTGGTCAGCTTGCGGTAGGCAAATGACAGCACAATTGCACCAAACGCACCACATGCGGCTGCTTCGGCAGGAGTTGCCCAACCGGCCAGGATAGAGCCAAGTGCAAAGGCAATCAGCACCGTTGGCGGCACCAGACCCATGAAGAATTCATACCACAGATCCGAGAAGTAGAATCCACCGGGCTTGTTCTTGCGGGTCCAACTGTAGACGAAGAACATGAAACCCAGCCACAGGATCGGCAGGATCAACCCGCCAAGAGGGATGAAGGCGAGGTTTCCAGCCGCACCGGCACCCATCAGGTAAGTCAGAACAACAATCGACGCCATCACCCCGATGACTTCAAGCAGGTAGTACGGCGACGTCTCCGGCTGCTCGTCAGCAGGTAGAATGGGTCCCAGATTCGGGTTAATCATGCATCGGCCAATGGCATACACCATGTATAGAACGGCAAGCAGGATGCCCGGCACGATTGCCGCACGGAACAAATCAGTCACCGGTACTTCCAGCACCGGCCCCATCACGATCAGCATGATCGACGGCGGGATCAGAATGCCAAGCGTACCACCGGCGGTAATTGTGCCGGCGGCAAGCTTTACGTCATATCCGGACTTGTTCATGGTTTTTGCAGCCATGATGCCCAGAATTGTAACCGACGCCCCCACAATACCAGTGGCTGCCGCAAAAATCATTGAAACGAACAGTACGGCAATGTAGAGCGCGCCGCGCGTGCGCGACATCATGAGTTGGACGGCTTTGAACAGCCTTTCCATAAGGCCCGCCTGTTCCATCATGATGCCCATGAAGATGAACAGCGGAACCGCTACAAGCTGATCGTCAAGCATGACCGAATTGGTTTGTAGTGTCATCAGGTAGAAGGTCAGGGCACTGCCTGCCCCCCATGAGCCGAAGGTGAAAGCCAGAAAGATCAATGTGAACGAGATCGGAAAGCCCACAAAGATCGAAAACAGCATCGCGCCCAACATCAGCAGACCGATGGTCGGTTTGGAGAAATCGAAAATGCCAACGGATGAGGTGAGGGAAGCCCACCAGTCATCGAACGGCACTGCGTTCGGGTAGAAGACGCTGATGAACACAACAAGGAGCAGGATGAAGTAGAACGGCAGTATCTTCAAGAACTTGGCTTCGCGCTCCTTGCCCATTTGGTGGAAAGCGCGGAACAGTTCCGGAAAGCCCTGAAGGAACAATAGCAACGCACCTATCGGCATTGCCGCCCGGGCAGGGCCCAACACAGGTGCCCAGGTCGAATCACTCGCACGCTCCCAAATGCCCCAGGGTCTACTCCACCCGTTCCACCCGAATGCATCGAGTGTGAAATCCAGTGCGCTCCAGAAAAAGAACAGCATGGCGGGGAAGTACAGCAGCAGATACAGTGCCGCGTCGACCGTTGCCTGAGTCTTCGGTGCCCAGTTCCGGTACAGGAAGTCTGCCCGGATATGCACCCCGCGCATCAAGGCATAACCGGCGGCGGCCATAAACAGCACACCACCCAGCATTCGGCTCGTATCATAAACCCAAAGCGTCGGACCGAGCCCCATCGAGATGGCCAGTTCGTTGTAGCCATAGTCGGTAAACACCGCGAACAGCTTGCGGGAGACAACCTCAAACACCATCGCAATAATGAGAGGTATCAGCAGAAAACAGGTGATCCGGCCTGCCCACAGGTTCAGCACGTCGATGAACGCTGTGATAGGTCGTTGCCAGGGCGTCATGTCTTCCGGTGTTTGTCCGGGTTCTTCTGCACGCCGCTCAGCAATCAACTCGTCGGTGATGTCGAGTTCGCCAATTTCCTCAGCCATTTGCCGCTCCTCCCAAATGGTCCATGTTGATATGATATTTATGAGGTTTTGCCGATTTCTGCGTTCGGCTTGCAGATAGAGGGGAAGTTGGCGGGCATCTCACAGGATGCCCGCCAATCCGTCAAAAGATTACTTCTTTTTTACACTGTCGGCAAAAGCCTTGCCGAGTGCTGCGTTGGATGCCTGCGACCCGGCCCAGTAAGGCACGGCGACTGCAGCAAAGTCTTTCTGGGACTGCCACACTTTTGCGAAGAACGGGTTTTCAGCCGCATTCGTTTCAAGTGCCTTCTTGGCCGCTTCCATGTAAGCCGGGAAGTAATCGGCAGGTGTGTCATGCAGGATGACACCATCTTCTTCCACCAGCTTCTTCAGTGCCTTGCCGTTTTCGTAGATGCGGTAAGACATTGCTTTTGACAGTGATGCGTTGGCAGCGACTTCCAAAGCCTTTTTCTGCAAGTCGGTAAGGCTGTTGTACACATCGCCATTGATGTACAGGTCGGCGTTCACAACAACCTGGTGAAGACCTTGAAGGTAATAGTGTTTCAGCACCTTTTGGAAACCGAACACGGAGTCAGGCTTCGGACAGCACCATTCTGCGGCATCAATCGTGCCTTTTTCCAGTGCCGGCAGAATATCGCCACCACCCATGGCCACTGATGCAACACCAATGTCCTTGTAGGTCTGGCCCGGAATACCTGGAGGAGTGCGGAAGCGGTACTTGCGGAAGTCAGCCATGGAGTTGATTGGCTCTTTGAACCAGCCGAGTGCTTCAGGGCCAACAGGCTGCAACATGAAGCCTTTGACATTCATCCCCATTTCTTTCCAGAGTTCCTCGTAAAGTTCTTTACCGCCGGCGAACTGGAACCAGGACAGAAACGCGATGTTGTCTATACCGACTCCGGCACCGGCAACAGGAGACCCGAACAACATGGCAGCAGGGTGCTTGCCGGACCAGTAGTGGGTCCAGGCAAAGCCACCTTCAACGAGGCCCTTGTCAACGGCATCCAGAGTTTCCTTGACGCCGACTACCGCGCCGGCTGGAAGCACTTCGATAACCACTTCACCGTTGGTCAGGTCTGATACGTCCTGGGCGAAGTCCTTCAGCATTACCACTTCGTCAGCTGTAGCTGAAATCACCGACTGTACGCGGATAGTTGTCTTGGCCTCAGCAATTTGCGGGGCTGCCGCAACTGTGGCCATGAGGGCGATACCGGCGGTTGCCTGTATCATTTTCTTGAAAATCGACATGGTTTTCCTCCCTTTTGTCGTTCTCGGAACAATTCCTGTTTGTCACTGACCTGAACCAAACTGGCCAGCATTCTGCTTGCAGGACATTTAGGTCGACATCCGTCTACCACAGGGCCTGCCACCTGTGTTTTCTACGTTACGCAATCCCCATCAGTTTAAGTACGCCATACGAAGGATCGAGCAGTCCGCGGTACATCATCTCACTTGCGACGTACAAAAGAACCACCAGTCCCAACCAGGAAATCCAGGGGTATTTGGTCAACAGTTTCATGATCATAGTGGCTGCAAACGCCATCAGCAAAATAGCCAGGCCCAGTCCAAACACCAGTTTTGTCGTATCACCATCGGCAATGGCTGCAACTGCAAGCACATTGTCGAGAGACATCGAGACATCGGCGATTGTGATCGAAACCAGTGCCGACATCATGGTACGCCTTGGCGGGCCGGTATAGCCCTGGCTGGCGTCCTCGGCAATTTCCATCGCGTCGACGGCATGTTCTTCCCTGTGGCCTTCCTTCAGGTCCTGATAAAGCCGCCAGCATACCCAGAACAAGAGACACGCACCAATGAACAAGATACCGGGAATTCCCAGCAATTTGGTAGCGATAACTGCAAATACGATCCGCAGCACGGCAGCGATGACCATGCCGAACAAAATAGCCCGTTTGCGAAGCTCGGGGGCAAGACCGGCGGCCGCCATGCCGATGATCAAAGCGTTGTCGCCGGACAGGATGATGTCGGCAATTACAATCTGACCGAAGTCCAGGATGTGTTCCCACATTAGCGCGCATCCTCCCGGATAAAGTCACTCACCCGCTCGCCAATCATGATGGCGGGCGCATTGGTGTTGCCGGAGACGATTTGCGGCATGATGGAGCAGTCGGCGACGCGCAGGTTGGAAACGCCCCTGACCCGCAATCGTTCATCTGTAACAGCCAACTTGTCGTTATCCGGCCCCATCTTGCAGGTGCCGGTCGGGTGATAAATCGTGGTCGCGGTGTCCCGCGCCCAGTTCAGCAGTGCATCATAATCGTCATCGGCTATCGCGGCGCCTGGTGCGTGTTCTTCGGTGATGACATCGGCCACCGGGCGTTGGCGGCAAATATTTCGCGCGATCCGGATACCTTCTACTATGGTTTCCTGATCCAGTTGGGTTGCAAGATAGTTAGGGTGTATATCCGGATGATCATTGGGGTTGCTGGATTTCAAGATCAATTGGCCGGCACTTTCCGGGCGCATTTGTAAGACGGAAGCCGTGAAAGCATCAAAACGATGGGTGCCTTCGGTGGGGTTGTCCGCACTGAACGGCTGTATGTGAAACTGTATATCAGGTGTTTCAAGTTCTGGCCTGGTTTTCAGGTAGCCGGTACCAAGGCTGGCCGCCATGGTCATCGGGCCAGTACGTTTCATGGCGTACTCCAAACCGATTTTTGCCTGATTCCAGAGGCCGCGGGTGCGGGTGTTGATGGTGGGAACACTACACTTGTAAACCGGACGGGCCTGCAAGTGGTCCTGCAAATTTTTGCCAACACCGGCGCTTGCATGAACGACGTCTATGTTGTGGCCGGTTAACTGATCAGATGGGCCGATGCCTGACAGCATCAGGATTTGCGGTGAACCGATGGCGCCTGCTGATAGCACGACTTCGTTGCGTGCCCTGATGATCAACTGTTTTCCGTCGCGTTCGCCTTGAATTCCGATGGCGCGTTTTCCGTCAAAAAGAACTTTCTCTGTCATTACATTGGTAATGACCTCCAGATTGTTCCGATCGCGTATGGGTTTCAGATAGGCTTTCGCCGACGAACAGCGTAAACCGTCGCGAGCAGTCAACTGAAAGTATCCGACGCCATACTGGTCTGCGCCGTTATAGTCCGGATTGTAGGGAAAGCCGGCCTCCTGCGCCGCCTTAACCCATGCGTCCACAATTTTCCAGTTTTTGCGTGAGTGGGTGACAGACAGCGGGCCATTCCCGCCGCGAAGTTCGCTCTCGCCTTCCTCCCAGCTTTCTGACCTTTTGAATAGGGGCAGGACATCTTCCCATGCCCAGCCGGTATTGCCCAGTTGGCGCCAGTGGTCATAATCCTGGGCCTGACCACGCACATAAAGCAGACCGTTGATTGAGCTCGAACCACCAAGCGTCTTGCCACGTGGCCAGTTCAACTGGCGTCCATTGATGCCGGGATCGGACGCGGTGCGGTACATCCAGTTCAACGCCGGGTTCTGGATTGTCTTGAAGTATCCGACAGGTATGTGAATCCATGGAGAACTGTCGCGACCGCCGGCCTCGATCAGCGCCACGCTGGCAGCCGGGTTTTCAGACAGGCGCGCAGCAATTGCGCATCCCGACGATCCGGCTCCAACAATCACGTAGTCGAATTCCAACGCCACACCCCAATTCAAAAAATGAGACTTTTATTATTGTTTTTTGTGATAAGATCATTAAACTGGTCTGATCGCAAGGGGAAATTACAGTTAGTTAATCAAAATTTTTCCGCAACAGGCGGCTATAACCAATAGGGGGAGGAGAGACGAATGAGCATTGAGCATACTTCATCAGGACAGCCAGACGCTGAGAGGGTTCCGACAAACCTGCGTTTGCTGATGATTGCCGAGATAGTGGCCGATGCAGGTAAGCCCATGACGCCGAGCGAAATTAACCGCAAACTGGGCCTGCCGAAGCCATCTATTCACAGGCTGTGTCAGACATTGATTGCCGAAGGGTATCTCACGCGCGATTCAGATCCTCGCCGTTTGCGGCCCGCTCGAAGGTTGCGGCGAATGGCGGCGGGCCTGCTGTCGACCAGTGATACCTCGATTGCGCGCCATCAGGCCTTGCAGGACGTGGCCCGCAAGGTAAATGAAACAGTTAATCTGGTTGTACCTGAAGAAGCAGGAATGCGGTATCTCGACAGAGTTGAGACAGAATGGCCCTTTCGCATTCAGTTGCCTGTTGGCACAAATGTTCCGTTCCATTGTACAGCCAGTGGTAAAACCTATCTGGCCAGCCTGCCGCCACAACGTCGGGCTCAGTTTGTTGAAATGCTCAAACTGGATGCTCATACCAGAAATACACACACCAGCGTAGACGGACTGTTGGCAGAACTGGACAAGGTGGCAAGACAGGGACATTCGGTTGACAATGAAGAGTTTATGGACGGGATGGTTGCTGTCGCGGTGCCAATTTACCTCGAGGGTGATAGGTACTTTGGTGCGCTTGCCTATCACGCGCCAACCGTACGGGTGAACCGCGAGTCGGCCGAACAACATCTCCCGGTGTTGAAAGAAGGGGTTTCAAAACTGATGAATGTTCTGTTTGATTGATATCCGCAAACATGGTGACTGTGAGATATTGACCTGCTCACTTCCGTAAACACGCTGGGATATACTTTCATGACATGGACAATGCCGCCTGAGTGGAACCTGCATAAGCGCACATGGATGGGATGGCCCTGTAACCCTGACCTCTTTGAGTTGGTGGGCTCTGACGATGCGGCATTTAAAGCATGGTCGGGAGTGGCCAATGCAATTGCTCGATTTGAACCGGTAACAATGGTCTGCAACGCTTGCGATGCAGATGTTGTCCGATTGTATCTCGACCAAAGTATCACGGTTGTCGAACGTGAGCTTGGTGACAGCTGGATGCGCGATTGCGGGCCGACATTTGTAGTCAATGAGGAGGGTGCCCTTGGCGCTGTCGACTGGACATTCAACGGCTGGGGCGGTCGTACTTTCCCGGAAGGTTCCGCAGATGCGCATGTTGCAAGGTTTGTTGCCAAAAAGGCTGGAGCTACACGATTGCCGTCTTTGTTGGTGAATGAAGGTGGTGGCATCCATACCGATGGCGAAGGCACATTGCTGCTCACCGAAAGCGTCCAGTTGAATCGCAACCGCAATCCAAACTGGACACGCTCGGAAGTAGAAACTGAAATGCATGGCAAACTCGGCACCAGCAAGGCCATCTGGGTGCCGCGCGGGCTGGTGGCCGATACCTCAGATTCCGGAACAGACGGGCACATTGATACGCTGGTTTGTTTCGTCAAGCCCGGGGTCGTGGTCGTGCATGGCCAAGCGGACACCGATCATCCCGATTATGAGACTGCCAGGGAAATCGAAGCCATCATGCGGTCGCAAACCGATGCGCGCGGCCGCGCGCTGGAGGTGATTGTGCTTGAAGCTCCAAAGGAGCGTTTCGAGCATGGAGAACCTCTGTCATGCTCATATGTGAATTTCTCATTCGTGAATGGCGGTGTCGTGCTTTGTCAGTTTGATGATCCGCAGGATGAAGTCGTGGCAGGTGTTTTTCGGCGGCTGTTCAACGACCGCGAGATTGTGTCGGTTCCGGCAGTGGATATTTTCAAAGGCGGTGGTGGGGTCCACTGCATTACTCAGCAGGAACCTTTGTGTGTAACAAATGGAGGGTGAAGCCAGATGCGTAAAGTAACGCTTGCGGCCACGCAGATGGCATGCACCGACGTTGTATCGGAGAATGTTGAACGTGGTGAAAAACTGATCCGCAGCGCAGCGGAAAAGGGAGCAAATGTCATCCTGCTGCAGGAGCTTTTTGAAGGCTATTATTTTTGCCAGGACGAATTGCCCGAATTCTATGCCCGGGCCCTGCCGGCAAAGGATCATCCCACAATTGAACATTTCCGGGGCGTTGCGAAAGAGTTGGGAGTTGTTTTGCCGATTTCGTTTTACGAGGAGGCTGGCAATGCGCGGTTCAATTCGATTGCCATTATTGATGCCGACGGCAAGAACCTGGGAATTTATCGCAAGACCCATATTCCGCACGGGTCCGGCTATCAGGAAAAATACTACTTTTCTCCGGGCGACACCGGTTTCAAGGTCTGGGATACATCGTTTGGTCGTGTAGGTGTCGGCATTTGCTGGGATCAATGGTTTCCCGAAACCGCCCGATCCATGGCCGTGATGGGAGCAGAAATGCTGTTTTTCCCGACTGCAATCGGATCAGAACTGCTCGATCCGGCCTGGGATTCGTCGGCCCACTGGCAACGTGTCCAGCAAGGCCACGCAGGTGCCAACCTCATGCCACTGGTAGCATCAAATCGGGTCGGAACGGAACCGGGGCGCAATGGCACCGAAATGACGTTTTTTGGATCCTCTTTCATTGCCGACTTCACCGGCGAAAAGATCACAGAGGCAAATCGCACGGAAGAGACGGTGTTGACCGGAACATTTGATCTGGATGACCTGGCTGAGAAACGGGCTTATTGGGGAATCTTCCGGGATCGACGCCCCGAGCTTTATGACCCGATCATCTCGCTGGACGGACAATCAACCGGCTTTCGCCGATCCTGATGGCCGGTGTCGTCAGCGGCTTTACGTGAGCAGCGCAACAAGGTTATCGCGTGCCGGGGTTCTCCAGCAGGTCCCTATCATTAAAGAGAGGTGGCAGTATGTCTGTTCGTATTGAAAAATCGGGCGCAGTCTGGACCGTCATTCACTCCAGACCGCAAGCCCGCAATGCCATGGATCCCGAAAGCGCAGATGCATTGCACGACGCATTCCTTGAGTTCGATCGAGACGAGACTGCGTCGGTCGCGGTGTTCTGGGGAGAGGGCGGGGCGTTTTGCGCCGGTTGGGATTTGAAGTTCGCAGCATCTCTGGAAACCGACGATCCGCTTGTCGAATTGAATTTCGCAGAGTTGGCTGAAAGCGATCCGCGAGGCCCAATGGGACCGTCGCGTCTCGATCTCGACAAACCGGTGATTGCAGCGATTTCCGGTCCTGCCGTGGCCGGCGGCATGGAACTGGCCTTGTGGGCGGACATGCGGGTGATGGAGCAATCCGCTTACATGGGTGTTTACTGTCGCCGCTGGGGCATTCCCCTGATAGACGGAGGTACGGTCAGGCTTCCGCGTCTGGTGGGGGAGGGGCGCGCAATGGACATCGTGCTGACCGGCCGCCAGGTGATGGCCGAGGAGTGCGGGCGTATTGGCCTGTGCGAATATGTCGTGGCCGACAATGGTGCGCGTGCAAAGGCCGAGCAAGTGGCGCATGAAATTGCTCGATTTCCGCAAAGCTGCGTCCGGGCCGATCGGCGCTCGGTTGTTGCTCAACACGGCCTCAGTATCCGCGATGCACTGATCCAGGAGTGGAGAAACGGCAGGCCTGAACTTGCCACCGAAGGGATCCGTGGAGCTGGCCGCTTCAGCGAAGGCAAGGGCCGGCATGGTGATTTTGACAAGATAGGCTAAGGCGCCGCAACCGAGTTGTCTTGCGCAGGCAATCTCTAATCACTAGAGATCGGTTATGTCTTTTTCCTTTCTCTCTCAAAACACTCGTGGTGCCCTGGCGGTTGCAATAGGCGCTGGCCTGTGGGGCCTGTTCTGGATCCCCCTGCGGTATTTGTCGGATGCAGGCTTTGGCCCTCTATGGGCAGCATCCATGGTGATGGCAGGCGGGTTGCCGTTCGCACTGCTGGCAGCGTCAAAATGGGGCAGGTGGCGGGCAGATCATGCGCGCTGGGTTGTGCTTGTCGGTGTCGGGATCGGTATTTCGGAAGTCTGCTATTTCTACGCTGTCGTAACCACCGATGTCATCAGGGCAATCTTCCTGTTCTATATGCTGCCAATATGGGCCACATTGGTCGACCGCATCGTGTTTGGTGTGCGATTGAACTCCTGGAGGGCATTTGCAATCTTATTGGCGTTTGCCGGTTTGTGGTTGTTGCTAGGCGGCGACGGAGGACTTCCAGTACCTCGAAATTCCGGTGATTGGGCGGGCCTGGTTGCCGGGTTTTTCTGGGGGTCCACTCTTTCACTGGTGCGTGGTCGTGCTGAAGTTGACCCGTTCTGGAATGTGGCCTCGGCAATCTTCTTTGGCAGCGCGTTTGCTGCCGTGATTGCTCTGGTGCTCGGTGGTGCCGGTCTTTCCGCAGGTGCGCTTACGCCGACGCTTGTTCTCGGCATGCTGTTGTTTGGACTGATAGCTTTCTGGCCGTCAATGATTGGTCAGCTGTGGGGCGCGCGTCTGGTGCCGGCAACCCGTGCAGCCCTGCTGACCATGACGGAGATTGTGGTCGCGACGCTCAGCGCATGGGCGTTGATTGGAACATCCATGACGACACTGTCTGTACTGGGAGGTCTGGTGATTGTCGCTGCGGTTCTGATCGACATTTATGGTGATGTGGAGCAGGAAACCTAGGTTGGTCTCAATCCCTTAAGGGTGGACTTCACCAGTTGACTGACCTGGCCTTCAAGCTCTTGCTGCGGCACAGCGAAGAAAAAGCCCTGTAAACCAAGCGACACTACGCCGTGAACGGCTGAGAACAGCAATCCTGCAAGTGTGCGGTTTTCATCGTCGGAATTGCCGGGCAGCAATTGCTGCAGCGACTTCACGACGTGGCCTATCAGGTGGACGTGTTCGTCCATGTGCCAGTCGGGTATTTGCCGGCTGATACGTTCACCATGTTCAAACAGGGCCGACCATGCCCTGGTATCTTCAATGGCAAACTGGCAATAGGCGACGGCCAGCCGTTCAAGGCATGTCTCCGGGTGCAACTGGTTACCGGCATCCGGAACAAATGCGCTGATCTTGTGATCGAGCCTTGCCAGGGTTCTTGAGTTGACGGCAACAATCAGGCCGTCAATGTCCTCAAACACATTGTATATTGCCCCCACAGAACAACCGACTGTTGAGGCAACTGCCCTTGCAGTCAGACCATCCAGACCCTGTTCGCGCAGTATTGTCTCTCCAGCGTCTGTAAGCTGCAATCTCAATCTGCGGTGGCGTTCAGCGGTTTTCTTGCCAGTAACCATATCGACCTCAAGTTTGAACGGTGTTCAAAATAGTTGTTGAACATTGTGTACGGGCGGGTTACATCATTCGTGAACGTTGTTCATAAATGATGTGAGCAAGTGTTGCAAGCCTGTATCACGCTGCCTGCAAGGTGAGATCTGAAAATGCCGGTTCGTCGCCAAAATCATTTGAACGAGGTGAAGCCCGTGTCCGGAATTGCGTTTGGGCCGGGATTGTGCAGCGTCGTGTTTACCAGCCTGATGATCATGGCAATTCTGTCTCCGGGTGCACGCGCTGAAATGCCCAACCTGGCATTTGCAACGATGGGCGGAACACAGCTATGGGCAGATGAAAAACTGCAAAATGGCTGGCGCATTCAACGCAACGAGTGGACCGGGCATTTCCGGTTGCTGGATGTGAATAATGTCAGGCGCGCGTGGGGCAGTTATGCGGATTGTCTGCGAGCATTGAAGCAGAGCAAGGCGGGCCATTCTCAAGGCCGCCGCCTTGTACTGCTGGTGCATGGAATAGGGCGGGGGCCGGCAACGTTTGGCGAATTACCTCTCAAACTGCGCAAGGCAGGGTACGCGGCGTATGCAATCAGCTATCCCAGCACCCGGGGCTCGATTCAACATCATGCCACGCAGCTGGAACGCCTGTTGGGCCGCATGCAGGGGTACGATGAAGTGTCATTTGTTACCCATTCCATGGGTGGCCTGGTTGTGCGTCAGCTGCTCGCAGGGAACGGCGCCTGGAAGCGTCAACTGAAGCCGAGACGGCTGGTCATGATTGCCCCGCCAAGCCAGGGGTCGATTATAGCCAGAACACTTCAACCGCTGCTGGCCTACAAATTGTTTTATGGGGTGGCCGGTCAACAGTTGACACCGAAGGCAGTGAGGACGCTTGCTGTTCCGAATATTCCGTTCGCGATCATTGCAGGTGGTAGGCGAAATTCTTCCGGCTACAATCCGCTTGTGCCGGGAGATGACGACGGAACAGTCAGCGTTGCGGAAACCCGCCTCGATGGCGCATTCGACTTTTTGGTTTTACCCGGTCTTCACGGATTTATTGCAAGGTCCACGATGATTGAACAACCGGTTGTGAAATTTCTCGATACTGGGCGGCCCAATCGAGCCAGGAGACATCCCGATGGATAATTCGCAATTTGCCTTGCTGAAGACCCGGCGCTTTTTGCCATTGTTCGTGACCCAGGCACTTGGTGCGTTGAACGACAATGTGTTCAAGAACGCGCTCGCCATCCTGCTGGTTTATCGAATTGCCTCTGAAGCTGGTCTGAACACGGCCGTAATGGCAACTGCGGCCGGTGGTGTTTTCATTTTGCCGTTCTTTCTGTTTTCCGCCACAGCCGGACAAATTGCCGACAAATTCGACAAGGCCGGTTTGATCCGCCAGATCAAACTGGCTGAAATAGTCATTATGGCTATTGGTGGAGTGGCACTGTTCACAGGTAACGTATGGTTTCTGTTTGGCGTCTTGTTTCTTATGGGAACGCAATCGGCATTTTTCGGCCCGTTGAAATACTCCATTTTGCCGGTACACCTGAAAGAAAACCAGTTGATTGGCGCCAACTCTCTCGTTGAGGCAGGCACTTTCCTCGCAATTCTCGCCGGTACAATTGCTGGCGGGCTGTTGGTGCTGACCGGCCCGGGTATTGCAATAGTCTCCGGTCTGGTTCTTGTTCTCGCCGGGCTTGGGTACGGCGCCAGCCGTTTTATACCGGACGCACCGGCGGCAGCGCCTGATTTGAAGATCAACTGGAATTTTGTTGCCGAGAGTTGGCGCATGGTGTCGAAGGCCGCGGCAGCGAGGTTTTCCCGCCTGACGATCCTCGGCATATCCTGGTTTTGGCTGGTGGGGGCCACCTTGCTTTCGTTGTTCCCTGCCATTGCCAGTGATCTTCTGAAGGGTGACGAAACCGTTGTCACACTGTTCCTGGTGTTGTTCACGGTCGGCATCGCCATCGGCTCCATGTTGTGCAATCGCTTGCTGAAAGGTCAGGTAACCGCCATTCACGCACCGTTTGGGGCACTCGGCATCACAATTTTCATTGCAGACTTCTCATTTGCCTTGATGAATTATCAGCCACCGGCCGGTGGCGGGCTAACCGGCGGGCTGGTCTTCTTTTCCGATTGGACCAACCTGCGCATGATGCTGGATCTTATTGGTGTGGCATTGTGCGGAGGCATTTTCATCGTACCTCTGTACGCAATTCTGCAGGCAAGGTCTGACGACGAGGATCGCTCGCGTACGATTGCGGCCAACAACATCGTAAATGCGTTTTTCATGACTGCAGGTGCAGGGGCTGTTGCCGCATTGATCGGGGCAGGGGTTTCTATCCCGGTGGTCTTGCTGGGCATTGCCGCGATCAACTTTATCGTCGCCATTTATGTGTGCGTCTTGTTGCCGGACCAGCTGATCAAGACTTTCCTCATCACCGTTCTCAAGCTGTTTTACCGGGTCGAGGTCAATGGCCTCGAGAACTATCAAAAGGCGGGCAAGCGTGCGGTGATTGTCGTAAATCACGTGTCGTTTCTTGATCCGGTCCTGCTGGCGGCGTTCCTGCCGGTGAAACCCCTGTTCGCGGTCAACACACACATTGCAAATGCCTGGTGGGTGAAACCGTTCCTGAGGCTGGTGCATGCATTCCCGATGGATCCGACCAATCCCATGGCTGCCAAGGCGCTGGTGCGTGAAGTCAAACAGGACAAGCACTGCGTCATTTTTCCGGAAGGACGCATCACCGTGACAGGCGCGCTGATGAAGGTGTTCGAAGGCCCGGCAATGATTGCAGATCAGGCTGACGCCGAACTGGTGCCGGTACGCATTGATGGCGCCCAGTATACCTTTTTCTCCAGGTTGAAGGGAACCTTGCGGGCTCGCTGGTTCCCCAGGATAACGCTGACAATCCTGCCGCCACGCAAACTGACAGTCGCCGAAGGTCTGGTCGGCAAGGGCCGCCGTCGTCATGCAGGCCAGCAGCTTTATGACGTGATGAGCGACATGATCTTTGAGACCTGCAACCGCCGCAGATCGTTGTTTGACGCATTGCTGGAGGCCAGGGTCGTACATGGCGGCAAGCATGCGGTACTGGAAGACGTGGAACGCAAGCCGCTTGGCTACGGCAAGCTGGTTCTGGGTGCGCGTATCCTGGGTCAAAAACTGGCCGAGCTCAGCAGCAAGGGCGAGCGCGTCGGCTTGATGGTGCCCAATTCGGTTGGTGCCGTAGTGGCTTTCTTTGCCTTGCAGTCTCAAGGTCGTGTTCCCGCAATGCTGAATTTCTCCACCGGGCTGGCCAATATGCAGTCGGCCATTCAGGCCGCAGACATCAAGACGGTAGTTACCTCACGGAAATTCATCGAGGTTGCGAAGATGGAAGACGTCGTTGCAGCTTTCGAGAAGACCGTGAAAGTGGTCTATCTGGAAGATATAAAGGTATCGATTGGCGCTTGGGACAAGGCAACTGCGCTGGTTACCGCCCCGTTTGCCCGGATGATGCATTCGCGTTTGGCAATATCACCGGATGACCCCGCTGTTGTCCTGTTCACGTCCGGCTCGGAAGGCGCACCGAAAGGGGTTGTGCTGAGCCACTCCAATCTGTTGGCCAACTGCTATCAGCTTGGTGCCCGGGTTGACTTCAATCCGCGTGATATTGTGTTTAATGCACTGCCGGTGTTTCACTCATTCGGGTTGACAGGTGGCACACTGCTGCCTGTGTTCGCCGGGGTCAGAACATTCCTTTATCCCTCACCGTTGCACTACCGCATCGTGCCGGCGCTGGTTTATGACACCAACTCAACCATCATGTTTGGCACAGACACATTTCTGGCCGGTTATGCGCGGTCCTCTGATCCGTATGACTTCTACTCGGTTCGCTATGCCTTTGCCGGCGCCGAAAAGGTCAAGGACGAAACCCGGAAGGTGTGGAGTGAAAAATTCGGTATCCGCATTTTCGAAGGCTATGGCGCAACCGAAACCTCACCCGGCATATCCACCAGCACAGCGCAACATTTCAAGTCGGGATCGGTCGGCCGGTTTCTGCCGGGCATTTCTCATGAGTTGCAAGCGGTGCCGGGTATAGATGAAGGCGGCAGGTTGGTCGTCTGTGGCCCGAATGTGATGCTGGGGTATTTGCGCGCCGACAATCCCGGCGTGCTGGAGGCCACAGAAGGCTCCATTTATGACACAGGCGACATTGTAGATGTGGACGAACACGGCTTCATAACAATACTGGGCCGCGCCAAACGCTTTGCCAAGATTGCGGGAGAGATGGTCAGCCTGACTGCGGTTGAGGCACACGCGGCCGCCCTGTGGCCGGACAGCATGCACGCGGTTGTATCGATACCCGATGCCCGAAAGGGTGAGCAACTGGTTCTGGTGACGGACAACACCAAGGCCAAACGCGAAGCCCTTCAAAAACACTGCAGGAAGCTGGGCCTGGGCGAATTGATGGTGCCCAAGACCATTATAAACGTGAAGTCCGTTCCTGTGCTGGGTACAGGCAAAACTGACTATGTAGGAGTGGGCGCGCTGGTTGCACCGGCAACCTAGATGTGGAGCCTCAACAGGTTGTCCCGGTTTAGCCTGAGGCGGGAGATTGGTGTCTGATCTTTAATACCGCCATGGGGCCGATGCCAATTGTAAAGATGGGTCCACAGAGGCAGGTCGGCGGCGCGCTGGTCTGACGTGTTGTAAGCACGGGCATAGGCCCATTCACGCAAGACGGTCTGGATGAACCGCTCCGCCTTGCCATTGGTCTTGGGTGTGTAGGGTTTTGTCCGGATGTGCTTCAGCTTAAGGTCCTTGCAGGCTTCGGCGAAAGCCTTGGATTTATAGCACGAGCCATTGTCGGTCATGACGCGTTGAACTCTAACGCCGAGTTTTTTGTACCAGGCCACAGACGCCTTGAGATGCGCAACGGCGCTTGTGGCTTTTTCATTTGGATAGATTTGACTGAAAGATACGCGCGAGTGATCGTCGATGCAAACATGTACATATTCCCAGCCATAACCGCCGGTTTTTCGCCCGCGCGGGCCTGATTGACCACGCCGGTCGCCGGTGATGCGATGGCCTGTACGCTCGAAACGGCCAAGCTTTTTGATATCGAGATGGATGATCTCGCCGGGCGTCGCCCGTTCATAGCGGTGCGCCGGCTCGGCCGGTTCAAGGTCTTTGAGCCGCGACAGCCCCGCACGCTTCTACACGCGGCTGACCGTCGCCGGCGACACACCGGTCGCGCGCGCGATGTGCTTGCCGGTCCAGCGCTTGCGCCGCAGCTCAATGATCCGCTTGACTGTTTTCGCGGGCGTCGGTTTGCGCAGTTTCTTCGGTCTCGACGAACGGTCAAGCAATCCCGCTGCGCCATCGGCTTTGTATCGCGCCAGCCATTTGCGCGCCGTCCGCGGGCAAACCCCTGCGGCTCGTGCGGCGGCCTCAGGGATTTGGCCGCTCAGCATAATCTTCACCAACCGCTCTCGACCCAACGGCGTTAAGCGGGCATTCTTATGGATGTTCATTCGGCTCCTCCAAGAAGATTTTAAGTCTGGTAACTCCAGTCTCCTCGGTCAGGGCCGAATGGACAACCTGTTGAAAGCTCACACCTAG
>JAHEFB010000051.1 GCA_024640405.1 Alphaproteobacteria bacterium
TGAAACAGAACTGCCACATGTAACGCTGTCATTGATCGAGGAATTCAGTGACGGACTGATCTGTCTGACAGGCGGTTCCGGCGGCCTGATTGACAAGGCGTTGGTGGAGAACCGCCAACCAGTTGCGCAAGCGCGCGCCGAACGTCTGAAACGGGTGTTTGGTGATCGCCTGTATGTGGAACTGCAGCGTCACGGCATGGAGGAGGAACGCGCTGCAGAACCCGGGCTTGTTGATCTTGCCTACGCGCTTGAACTGCCCCTGGTGGCGACCAACGAACCGTATTTCGCCGAAGTCGACGATTTTGCTGCGCACGACGCTCTGATCTGTATTGCCGAAGGGGAAGTTGTCGCCAATGAAAATCGCCGCCGGCTGACGCCGGAACACTACTTCAAGTCCCAGAGCGCTATGGTGACCTTGTTTGCGGATCTGCCGGAAGCCATCGAAAACACGATCGAAATCGCCAGGCGCTGTTCGTGGTATCCACATTCTATCGATCCAATCCTGCCCAAGTTCACATCCGGTGATGATGTGCGAGATGAGGCTGAAGAGTTGCGGGTTCAGTCGAGGGCCGGTTTGGCTGACCGGCTGGATGCATTGGGTCTTGCGGACGGGTTTACGCGTGACGATTATGAAAAACGTCTCGAGTACGAACTGGGCGTGATCACGGGAATGGATTTTCCCGGTTATTTCCTGATCGTTGCCGACTTCATCAAATGGGCGAAGGGGCAAAACATTCCGGTGGGACCGGGTCGCGGTTCCGGAGCCGGGTCGGTTGTTGCCTGGTCACTGACCATAACCGACCTTGATCCGCTTCGTTTCAACCTGGTGTTTGAACGGTTCCTGAATCCGGAGCGTGTTTCAATGCCCGACTTCGATATCGACTTCTGCCAGGATCGCCGGGACGAGGTGATAGCCTATGTGCAGAACAAGTATGGCGTGGGGCAGGTTGCCCAGATCATCACTTTTGGAAAACTGCAGGCTCGCGCGGTTTGCCGGGATGTCGGGCGCGTGCTGCAAATGCCGTACGGCCAGGTAGACCGGCTATGCAAGCTGATACCCAACAACCCGGCCAACCCGGTTACGCTGCAGGAAGCCATTGACGTCGAACCGCGGCTGCAGGAGGAGCGACGGCAGGACGAAACCACCGCGACCATGCTGGAGATCGCCCTCAAGCTGGAAGGATTGTATCGGCACGCTTCCACGCATGCGGCCGGCGTTGTTATCGGAGACCGGCCGCTGGAAGAACTGGTACCGTTGTACCGCGACCCCCGCTCACCCATGCCGGTTACCCAGTTCAATATGAAGCTGGTTGAAAAAGCCGGCCTGGTGAAGTTTGATTTCCTCGGCCTGAAGACGCTGACGGTACTTGAAAAGGGTGCCAAGCTGTTGGCCCAGCGTGGTGTTGAGGTTGATTTTGCCACTCTGTCGCTGGACGACAGCGCAACGTATGACATGCTGAAACGGGCCGAGACGGTTGGTGTGTTCCAGCTTGAAAGTTCCGGCATGCGCGATCTCATCCGCAAGGCCGAACCGGGAAATATCGAAGACATTATCGCTCTGGTGGCATTGTATCGCCCCGGCCCGATGGAAAACATTCCCAAATACGTGGCCTCCAAGAAAGGTGAGGAGGCGCCTGAATTCCTGCATGAGAAACTGACCCATGTTGTCGAGGATACCTACGGCATCATCATTTATCAGGAGCAGGTGTTGCAGATTGCCCAGGTGCTTGCCGGCTACTCGCTTGGTGAAGCAGACTTGTTGCGCCGGGCCATGGGCAAGAAGATCCAGGCGGAAATGGATGCCCAAAAAGCGCGGTTTGTGTCCGGTTCAGTGGAGAACGGTGTCGATCAGGCGCAAGCAGAACAAATTTTCGAACTGGTCAACAAGTTTGCGGGATACGGTTTCAACAAGGCGCATTCGGCTGCCTATGGTGTGGTTGCCTATCAGACCGCCTGGTTGAAAGCCAATCATCCGGTCGAGTTTCTGGCAGCGTCCATGTCTCTTGACAGCGGCAATACGGACAAGTTGCTGGTATTCAAGCGCGAGGCGGACCGCCTGAAAGTCGCCATCAATCCTCCAAGCGTCAATAAATCCGGCCTCGACTTTACGGTTCACGACGGTGCCATTCAGTATTCTCTGGCGGCATTGAAAAATGTCGGCGAACAGGCGGTTGAGCATATCGTGGCGGTACGCGAAGACGGCGGGCCTTTCAAATCACTGGGTGATTTTGCCCGGCGCATCGATCCGCGCATGGTCAACAAGCGAGCCCTGGAGTCTATCTCCCGGTCAGGCGGGTTTGACGAGCTGAACCCAAATCGCGCCCAGGTCGTGAAAGGTGTCGAGGCGATTATTGCGATGGCCAACCGGACATCCACCGAAGCGGAGATCGGGCAGAATGACTTTTTCGGAGGTGGCGAAGGTGGTGTCGAGGAGCTGCCATTGCAGGCCGTGGAGCCGTGGTTGCCTATGGATCAGCTGGCAGAGGAGTTTGAGGCGGTAGGATTCTATTTGTCCGGGCATCCGCTGGATGAATATTTGCCGATTTTGCCCAAACTCGGTGCCGACAGTTGGGACGGTTTTCGCACCAAGGCCCTGAAAGGTGCATCTGCTGCACGGCTTACCGGTACGGTTACCTACAAGCAGGAACGACGGGCGAAATCCGGCAACAAGTTTGCCTTTGTCGGATTTTCCGACCCGACCGGACAATATGAGTGCGTATGTTTTTCCGAAACCCTGAACGCGTGCCGCGATCTGCTTGAATCCGGAAAGCCGCTGATGGTCCGCGTCGAAGCCGATGTTGAAGGTGAAGATGTCAAGCTGCGGCTCCAGGGGGTTAGTCTTCTTGATGAGAAGGCTGATAGGGTCGATCAGGGGCTGGAGATTTTCCTGGACGATACCAAGCCACTGGCGCTGGTACAGTCCAGATTGACCAATGGAGGGAATTCGTCAGTTGTGTTGAACCTGAGATTGCCCGGCGATTTGGAAGTCCGGGTTCGACTGGGGGAAGAATTCACAGTGAACCCGAAAATCAGGGCGGCGATCAAAGCTGTTCCGGGGGTCGTTGCCGTACAGGATTTGTAACGGCTGAAGCCGGGGTCTGAACGGCCCCGATTGGTAGTTGCTGTTTTAATCTGGAGAGCCGGAAACATGGACGAACTGGTTTGGATCGGATTGGTGGTCATCGGCATTTTCGCCTTGCCTATCATTCTCGCCATCGTCGCCATGAACAAGGCGGAGAGAGTTTCGCGAGAACTGTTCAAGCTTCGTGGTGAAGTCGAGCGGTTGCGCACCTCCCCGGTGCAAGCCGCTTTATCCGGCGAACCAAAGAGCACCGAGCCGTCCGACACTGGCGCTCCAGAAAAGGTTGAAGATGCCGAAGAATCGGCCGGGCAAGAGTTTGTAACCGCCACTACTGCGGCTGCGGGTAATTCCAATGATGCTGAACAGGCTGCCGCGGACGTAATTGACAAGGCTGCACGATCCAACCTTGAGGAAAACCTCGCGGGTACCTGGTTTATCTGGATCGGTGCTGTCGCCATTGGTCTGGCTGGTCTGTTCCTGGTCAAATACATGTCAGATGCAGGTTTGCTCGGCCCCGGTATTCGGGTCATTCTGGGGCTGGTTTGCGGGATGTGCCTTGCAGCGGCCGGCGAATGGCTCAGACGCAAACCAACGCAGAAACGCTTCGCCGCGCTGAAACCGGATTATGTACCGCAGGCACTGACAGCGGGTGGACTGGCGACGGTGTTTGCCAGCATTTACGCCGCCAATGCCCTGTATGGCTTTATTGGGCCTACCGTGACATTTGCCGGGCTGGCCGGTATCGCTTTGGCGGCATTTGCCTTGTCGGTGGTGCAGGGGCCTCTGGTTGCTATTGTGGGGTTGCTGGGCGGGTTCGTTTTGCCGGTGCTGATCGGCAGCGCTGATCCATTTGCCCCCGGGCTGTTTTCATATCTCGGCGTGCTGTTTGCTGCTGTGTGTGCCGTCATGGTGTGGCGTCCTGCATTGTGGCTGGCAGTTTCCGCGACCATTATCGCAAGTGGCTGGGTGGTGTTGTGGTCAAACTCTTTCTTTGCCATCGGAGACGGCCTGACACTTGGGGTTTTCTGTGCCCTGGTCGGCACCGGATTTGCTTTTGCCGGAGGCGTTGTGTCGCGTGATGTTCACCCAGCTTTCTGGCAACCGCCATTGTGGCCAAGGGATACACTCCAGGTCGCAGCCCTGATTGCCGGTGCGGCCGCCATGCTGTTGCTGCTGGTTGTGCTGATGCGTGACGGATACGGCTTTGGCGCACTGACAGCACTTGGCCTGTTTGCAATTACCGCGTGTGCGGCTGCGGTGAGGGCGCAGCGGTTTGACTTCGTGGCGCTGATTGCCGGCCTGACCGTGTTGCTGGGATTTGCAGAATGGGGCGGCAGGTTGCATGTGGAAGGCTGGGTCGATGGCTGGCTGGTGCCGGGCAAGGTCGCCTGGGGGCCGGAACCTTCGGCCGAGGCCGGCAGCTATCTCAATTTCAGTGCCGTGTTCGGCGCCGTTGCGCTGCTCACCGGATACGCGGTGTTGTGGCGATCGGTGCGGCCGTGGGTATGGGCCACCATCGGTACTGTGGTTCCGATCGGTCTAATGGTTGCGGCCTATGCGACACTGCGTTTGCTGGAACCCAGCCAGAAATGGGCCTTTGCAGCTCTGGGAATGGCGGCGGTGTTTGTGTTTCTGGCGTCACGGCTGCGCAGTGTTGCGGAGGCCGAGGCTCCGAGACTGGCACTTGGCATATACGCCATGGCGGCATGTGCCAGCGTTGCCATGGCGCTGAGCTTTGTGTTGCGCGATGCGTGGTTGTCGGCTTCCCTGGCGGCGCTTCTGGCTGCTACCGGTTACATTTCGAAGTCTCTGAACCTGCCACAGTTGCGCTGGCCGGCCGTGCTTGTTGCACTTGCAGTGCTGGCGCGCCTCGGACTGAACCTGCAGGTGCTGGACTATGCTGACACTCACTGGCTGGGCCGCTACTGGGTGGTTTACGGATATGGACTGCCGCTGGTGATGTTTCATCTGGCATGGATGCAGTTTGGCCGGAACGAGACCCCCGACTTGTTGTCAAAAGTACTGGAGGCTGGACGAATTGCGCTTGTCGCCATGTTGGTATCAGCCGTGATCCGGGTGGTGGTGGCAGGATCCCTGGGCAGCGAACGCCTTGGCCTGCTGGAGGCCGGGTTGCACGTCACCAGCTGGCTGGTCAGCGCGGCTGCATGCTGGCGCCGCTGGTCAATCAATGGCGGTTTCATAGATTTGTGGGCAGGCCGTGTGCTGACCGCTCTTGCAAGCGGCGTGCTTGTAGCAGGTCCTCTGCTGGGCCTGAACCCGGTGTTTGACCGCCAGATGGTCGGCAACTGGCCTGTGGTCAATGCGTTGACACCGGCATATCTCCTGCCGGGTGTATTGCTGGCATTCATCGGGTATGTGATGAGAAATCATGCCACGGCGGCGCTGTGGAGGACCATCTGGCCGCCGGCGGCACTGGGACTGGTGCTGGTATGGTTATCGATGGAGATAAGGCGGTTTTTCCATGCACCCGATGATCTGGATGCAACTGTCATGACAACTGCTGAAAACTACAGTTATTCGGCTGTGTGGCTGCTGTTTGCCCTTGTCCTGCTGGCGGCAGGTATTGCGACCCGTACCGCACAATTGCGGTATGCCTCGCTGGCGGTACTGGTGCTGGTTGTATTGAAGGTGTTCTTGATTGATCTGTCTGATCTGGAAGGTCTGCTGCGGGTTGCCTCCTTCCTGGGACTTGGCCTGTGCCTGGTCGGCATTGGCTTCTTCTATCAGCGCTTTGTGCATCAGCCGGAGAACCGGGATATCGAAAGTTGACTACTTGAATCCTGCAGTCACAACGATGACTACAAGCATCAGGCCAACGCCCGCCACGGCCAGTTTCCAGGCATCCTGTCGGCGCTTCAGGCCGGGCAGTCCGAGTGGCTTGATATACTGGATCAGCGCCAGTGCGGCCATGAATAGTGCTATGAGCTTTGTCATGGCGAGCACCATAGTGTTGCAAACCTGGTTCGCAAGGGCTTGCATCGCGAGCGAATGCACCCTATAAGCCGCCCGTTCGCTGGGAGATGGTCTTTCAGCGGGTAATTCACACGTGTCAGGCCGGTCTGTCTCATGCGGGGTTTCCCGCCACATAGAGGCAGTACCATCCGGTGCCGGTCAAACGGTTACTTTCTGTCGCGGAGGATCAACCGGAAAAGGAACATGGCACATGGCTTTGCCCGAATACTCTATGCGTCAGCTGCTGGAAGCTGGCGTCCACTTTGGACACCAAACACATCGCTGGAACCCCAAAATGGGTTCATACATCTATGGCGCGCGCAACGGCATCCACGTGATGGATCTGTCGCAGACAGTCCCATTGCTGCATCAGGCGCTGCTGGCGGTGCGAGACACAATTGCGGGCGGTGGCAGGTTGCTGTTCGTCGGCACCAAGCGGCAGGCACAGGAGCAGATTGCAGATGCCGCGCGTCGTTCGGCGCAATATTTCATCAATTCCCGCTGGCTTGGCGGCACGATGACCAACTGGAAAACCATTTCCAATTCAATCAAGCGTCTGCGCGAGCTGGAAGAACTGTTTGAAGGTGGTGCCCAGGGCTTTACCAAACGCGAACAGCTGACGCTGACCCGCGAACGCAACAAGCTGGAACTGGCTTTGGGCGGTATCAAGGACATGGGCGGTGTTCCCAATATTCTATTCGTGATTGACACCAACAAGGAAGCAATCGCCATCAAGGAAGCCAACCGTCTCGGTATTCCGGTTATTGCCATCCTTGACTCCAACAGTGATCCGGCTGGTATCGATTTTCCGATTCCCGGCAATGATGATGCCGGCAGGGCGATAGCGCTCTATTGCGATCTGATGGCACGTGCTGCCATTGACGGAATTTCCGAAAGTGCAGCCGGCGCCGGTATCGATCTTGGCGCTGCTGAAGAGCCCGAGGCAGAACTGGCAATTGCAGAAGAGGCCCCTGCGGCAGAAGCAGCTCCCGCTGCCGAAACAGCGCCGGTTGAACCTGCCCCTGCTGAAGAAGCACCTGTCACCGAAACAGCGCCTGCAGCAGAAGGCGAAGACGATGACCTGTCGCGGATTTCAGGTGTGGGTCCGGTTCTCAGCGGCAAGCTGGCTGAGCTTGGCTTTACCACCCTGTCCCAGATTGCAGCCCTGACCCCGGAACAGGTGGCTGACATCGATGAAAAGCTCAACTTCAAGGGCCGCATAGAGCGAGAGGACTGGATCGGGCAGGCCAAGGGCTTGCTCGCGGGCTAAACGCGTCTATCAGGATGTCTGCGTCTATGTGATGTGGATGTCACAATTGCACACATGAGCTTCCAACGAAGCTGTAACGAACAACTGAAAGGTATTGTCATGGCACAGATTACTGCTGCGATGGTGAAAGAACTGCGCGAAGCTACCGGCGCAGGCATGATGGATTGTAAAAACGCACTGACCGAATCTGACGGCGACATGGAAGCCGCAATTGACTGGTTGCGTGCAAAAGGTCTGTCCAAGGCGGCCAAAAAGGCCTCCCGTGTTGCTGCTGAGGGTCTTGTGGGCGTAAGTGTCGACGGAACCGTGGGTGCTGCTGTCGAAGTCAACTCCGAAACCGATTTTGTCGCCCGCAATCCGGAATTCCAGGGGCTTGTAACAACAGTGTCTTCGCTGGCGCCTGCCGCCGGTGGTGATGTTGACAAACTCAGCAGTGCAGAATTTCCGGGAGCCGGCAAATCGGTGGCTGACAAGATCACCGAACTGGTCGGCACAATCGGGGAAAACATGTCGTTGCGCCGTACGGCTTCGGTAAGCGTGGATAACGGCGTGGTTGCATCTTATGTTCACAATCAGGTTGCGCCGGGCGTCGGCAAGATCGGCGTTCTGGTTGCAATTGAGACAGCTGCTGACAAGACTGCTGCTGAAGCATTCGGCAAACAGGTTGCGATGCATGTGGCAGCTGCTGCACCGCTAGCGCTTACACCCGAAGAGATCAATGCGGATATTGTCGAGCGTGAACGGGCGGTTTTCACCGAACAGGCCCGCGAAAGCGGCAAACCGGACAACATCGTCGAAAAAATGGTCGAAGGCCGTATCCGCAAGTTCTACGAAGAGTCGGTTCTGCTGAGTCAGGCATTCGTAATCAATCCGGACCTGTCGGTTGCCAAGGCTGCCGAAGAAGCCGGCAAGGAAGCTGGCAGCGACATGAAGATTACCGGGTTTGTCCGCCTTCAGCTAGGCGAAGGCATCGAAAAGGAAGCTGACGATTTTGCAGCAGAAGTTGCCAAGGCTGCCGGAAGCGCCTGATGACCCTAGAGCGACATGGGTTCACTTGAACCCATGATAGAGTTTGTCAACAGTACCTAGAACTCTGGAGCCGATCAGCTTTGTGACTTTTGATTGTTTCAATCAAATGGTCCACAACAAGAGCAAACCGCTTGAATTGGGGATTACTGGCGCGAATCGGCAATTTGAACCACAACAGACGGGGCTTGCGCAGGCAGGCTCCGTTTCTCTTTGAGGAAACTGCAAAATGGGAACCAGGCCTTCTTTTTCCAGAGTTCTGCTTAAGGTGTCCGGCGAAGCGCTGATGGGCAACAAGGAATTTGGTATTGACCTTGATATGGCAGGCCGCGTCGCCGACGAAGTCGCGCTCGCAGTCAAAAGCGGTGTGCAGGTTGCACTGGTCATTGGAGGCGGCAATATATTCCGGGGGGTGGCCGGAGCTGCGTCCGGCATGGATCGTGCCAATGCCGACCAGATGGGCATGCTGGCCACGGTAATGAATGCGCTGGCGATGCAGGATGTACTCGTTTCGAAGGGCATTGACGCGCGTGCCATGTCTGCCATCCACATGCCGACTGTGTGCGAATCCTTCACCAGATCCAGAGCATTGTCGCACCTGAGCAAGGGAAAGGTAGTGCTTTGTGCGGCAGGTACGGGCAATCCGTTTTTTACCACAGACACGGCCGCAGCCCTGCGAGCTGCGGAACTGAAATGTGATGCGTTTTTCAAGGGTACCAGTGTTGACGGTGTTTACTCGGCTGATCCGAAAGTCGACAAAAATGCCGAACGTTTCCAGGCTCTGAACTATGATGAAGTACTTGCACGAAATTTGAAGGTCATGGATGCTGCGGCCATAGCCCTTGCGCGGGACAATGCTATTCCGGTATTCGTGTTCTCTATTCGCCAGAGTGGAGAGTTCAACAAGGTGCTTAACGGTGAGGGTACCTTCACAAAGGTGACAGTTTGAGATGTGACTCGCCATACCTGGACACAGGAGGTTGGCCGTCCGATTGCAAAGAGATTGAACAATGAGCACCAAGATTGATCTACAGGATTTGCGGCGTCGCATGGATGGCGCTGTTGAAGCGATGAAATCGGAGTTTTCAGGCCTGCGGACCGGCAGGGCGTCGGCTGCTTTGCTTGAGCCGGTAATGGTTGAGGCCTATGGCTCTTCCATGCCGTTGAATCAGGTCGGCACGGTGTCCGTGCCTGAGCCACGAATGTTGTCGGTGCAGGTTTGGGACGCAACGCTGGCTCCTGCGGTGGACAAGGCTATCAGGAACTCCGGTCTTGGTCTCAATCCGATGGCGGAAGGCGCCGTTATTCGCATTCCCGTGCCGGAGTTGACTGAAGACCGCCGGCGTGAATTGACCAAGGTTGCCCACTCGTATGCCGAAAAGGCCCGGGTTTCGGTGCGCAATGTCCGTCGTGACGGCATGGATACTCTTAAGCATATGGAGAAAGACGGTGATATTTCCGAAGATGAACACCGTCAACAATCCGACCAGGTTCAGTCTCTTACGGATGAGATTATCAAGGTGATCGATGACTTGCTGAATCACAAAGACGTCGAGATCATGCAAGTCTAGGATACGGGGTTAAGGCTGCACCGCCAGGTTGTGGCGGGGCCGGATACAGCTGGGGAGCATGGGTTCAACGGAACCGGAAAGTTACTCTGGCACTTTGGCAGTCATGGGGTTTAAGGTTTTTGTTGTTACAATCAAAAATCATCCTGAACCGGGGACTGATTGAGTGAAGACTTTGATGCAGGAAAAAGCTGTGCCAGACAATGTGGTTTCGACCCGTCCGGACGGTGAAGATCCGTCAGTCGCTGCGGGCCCGCGTCATGTTGCCGTTATAATGGACGGCAATGGCCGTTGGGCAACGCAAAGATCGCTACCTCGCAAGGAAGGCCATCGCCATGGAGTTGATGCTGTTCGCAGATTGGTGCGGGCGGCAATTGAGTCGGGCACCGAGTATTTGACAGTGTTTTCGTTTTCGTCTGAGAACTGGCGCAGACCCAAAGCCGAAATCAGCTACCTGTTTTCCCTGCTGCGCAGGTTCATACGGCAAGATGTTGCTGAGCTTCACTCTGCCGGTGTCCGGATCAGGGTTATAGGAGAACGTGAAGGACTGGACAGCGACATTGTCGGGATGATCGAGGAATGTGAGAAAATTACCGCCCTGAACAGCAGGCTCAACCTGGTAGTCGCTTTCAACTATGGCGGGCGCACTGAGATTGCGCGAACAGCACGTGCAATTGCGGAAAAAGTGGCGCGTGGTGAGTTAACCCCCGATCAGGTAGACGAGGCGTGTTTTGCTGCACACATGTATGTGCCGGATGTGCCGGAACCGGACATGTTGATCCGCACCAGCGGAGAAAAACGAATCTCGAACTATCTGCTATGGCAAATGGCCTATACAGAGTTGGTGTTTGTTGATGAGCACTGGCCAGAATTTGATGCAGATATCTACAAGCGCGCACTGGCCGAGTTTTCCTATCGCCAGCGCCGTTACGGCGGGTGTGTCAATGCTGTTGCACTGGCTTGAATTTATCGGGATCCCGGTCGCCGGAACCAATCCACCTAGTTCTGATTTCTTGCTGACCGGCAGATGACCGGATCCGTGAACAAACCCGCTGGCCGGTTTGTTACCCGCGAGCTGGCTGTGCGGATTGCCGCGGCTCTGGTCTTGATACCAATTGCATTGCTGGATGTCTGGGCCGGAAGTGTCTGGTTCGAACTGGGAATAGCGATGATTGCCGCGATCATGGCAGCCGAATGGTGCCGGATTGTGCATCGCGGCTCGCAGTTTCAGTTTGCCCTGCACGCCATGGCTGCCATTGGCGCGGTTCTGGTCGTGTCGAGGTCCGGCACAATGACGGCTTTGCAGCTTGTCGCTGCATGTTGGGCCATGAGCCTGGTATCGGAAGCCTTAAACAGCAAATCCGGATCCCGGTGGGCGTGGTGGGGCGTGCCCTACATAGCATTGCCGGGTCTGGCTCTGATCCTGATCAGGCAATCACCTGAATTTGGTCTGCTTGCGGTATTGTGGCTGTTCGCAATCGTTTGGAGTGCGGATACCTTTGCCTATGTATTCGGAAGGTTGATAGGTGGACCCAAGCTGGCCCCGTCAATCTCACCCAACAAGACATGGGCGGGACTGTTGGGGGCTGTCTGTGGTGGCCTTTCCGCCAGTGCCATGGTTGGCTGGTATGCCGGGCTGCCGGCTTTGTGGCCATTGGTTATTGCCGGAGCCCTGCTGGCGGTACTGGAGCAACTGGGAGATCTGTTCGAATCGGCTGCCAAGAGACGATTTGGCGTCAAGGATTCGGGGCGAATAATTCCCGGACACGGTGGCGTTCTGGACAGGGTTGACGGATTGATGTTTGCCGCCGTTGCTGCTGCGGCGTTTGGGTATGTGCGCGGTGGGCAAGAAGCCGTGGCCAGCGGCCTTGTGGTCTGGTAAGCAATCCTGATACCTGCAGTTTCCTCACAAAGAATCGAGACAAGAGTTTCAAGGCATGGGCAATTCACCGGGCACTAAAACCCTCAGTATCCTGGGTTCAACTGGTTCAGTTGGCCAGTCCACAATGGATATCGTCCGACACCACAAAGCGCGTTTTGATATCGATGCACTGGTGGGCAATCGGAACATTGCACAGCTGGCAGCTGATGCGCGCGAATTCAACGCCAGGGTGGCCGTTAGCGCTGATGAAGCGCTGCTCGGTGATCTGCGGGATGCGCTGGCTGGTTCCGGCATTGAAGCCGCGGCCGGTGAGACGGCTGTCATTGAAGCGGCTGCGCGCCCGGTCGACATGGTGATGGGGGCTATCGTCGGCGCGAGTGGTCTGAAACCGACACTTGCCGCCGTGGAGCAGGGAACAACCATTGCACTGGCCAACAAGGAATGCCTGGTATCCGGGGCGGAGGTATTCACCAGTGCTGCGGCAAAGTACAATGCTACCATCATACCGGTGGACAGCGAGCATTCTGCGCTGTTCCAATGCTTTGAGGAACACAATACGGAGGGTGTCGATCGGCTGACATTGACGGCCTCCGGGGGACCGTTCCGGGAATGGTCAATGAAGCAGCTTGAAGCAGCGACGCTGCAGTCGGCGCTGAAGCATCCGAATTGGTCAATGGGCCGGAAAATCACCATTGACAGCTCCACATTGATGAACAAGGGACTGGAATTCATTGAAGCATATCATCTATTTCCGGTTGCTCTTGAGAAAATAGACGTCGTCGTGCACCCACAATCGATCATTCATTCCTATGTTTCATATGTGGACGGGTCGGTTATTGCACAACTGGGCATGCCGGACATGCGGACGCCGATTGCCTATGCCATGGCTCATCCCGACCGTATTTCGGCACCCGTCGAGCGTCTTGATCTGGCACAGATCGGCAATCTCACGTTTGAAGCGGTCAACGACGAGTGTTTTCCTGCCATTGAACTGGCAAGGGCGGCGCTGGCAAGGGGCGGCAACGCAACGACCATCCTGAATGCCGCCAATGAAATCGCCGTTGCGGCCTTTTTGGAGGAAAAATTGCGTTTTCTCGACATAACACGGCTGGTTGCTGATACAATTAACCTTGCCGAGCGTGAAAACATGATTGTGTCCATGTCTTCACTTGACGATGTGTGGGCAGCCGATTCATATGCACGCAACAAGGCTGGCGAGTTGGCCAGCGACTTGCACATTTGAGACGGAAACGGTCTGAACCTATACCGTAAGGTAGCCAAGAGCCCCGCAGAGCCGTATGAACGGAGATTGATTGATGGATTTCGGCGCATTTCTGACCGGGTCGGTGTTTGATGTAATGCTGGCCATTGTTGCCTTTATCGGTGTCCTGTCGGTCATCGTGTTTGTGCACGAGTACGGGCATTTCAAAACGGCTCGCCTGTGTGGCGTGAGAGTTGAAACGTTTTCGATCGGTTTTGGCCGTTCCATTGGCGGGTTTATGGACCAGTACGGAACCCACTGGAAAATCGGCTGGCTGCCATTGGGTGGCTATGTGAAGTTTGCAGGCGACGCCAATGCGGCATCGATGCCATCGGCAGAGGCACTGGCTTCAGCAAATCCGGGAGACTTTCACGCCGCATCCCTGTGGCGCAGGGCGCTGATTGTCGTGGCTGGTCCGATGGCCAATTTTGCGTTGTCGATTGTCATTTTTGCGCTGATGTTCATGTTGGCCGGGATTCCGATTACCCAGCCTAAAGTTGCTTCAGTTGTAGAGAATTCAGCAGCCTTCGAAGCCGGATTTCAGGCTGGAGACCTGATAACGGAGATCGATGGCCGCAAAATCGAATCGTTTACCGATGTGCAGCGGATTGTGTCGGTGTCCGCCGGGACCATGTTGAACTTCAAGGTCGATCGCAATGGAGAAATCATTGCATTACAGGCGACACCCAAGTCCACCGAAATTGATGACCGCTCCGGCAACAAGATTCGCATTGGATTGCTTGGCGTATCACGCGGGTCGGATCAGGTGGTGCGGGTTGAAAAACTCGGGTTGGGGGCCTCGCTGTCGCGAGCCGTTGACGAAACCTGGTTCATCATCACCCGGTCGCTGGGTTACTTGAAAGGAGTTGTGGTTGGCCACGAGGCGCCGGATCAGCTGTCTGGACCCATCAAAATTGCCCAAATTGCGGGCGAAGCGGCCTCGATCAGCATCTTTGCGCTGATTCAATTGGCAGCGGTTTTGTCGGTGTCGATAGGTTTGATTAACCTTTTTCCCATTCCGATGCTGGATGGCGGGCATCTTATGTACTATTTTTTCGAGGCGGTGAGGGGAAAACCGCTGGGCGCGCAGGCGCAGGAATTTGGTTTTAAGGTGGGATTCGCGCTGGTTATTGCGCTTATGATCTTTGCAACATGGAATGACTTGACCTGATTGTGAGGCAGTTGGCCCGAAAGCGATCTGAATTTCGCCTTAAAGCCATGAAAAAAAACGGTTACATAAGCCTTCTAAAGCGTTGCAAATCAGCGTAAAACATCGGTAAGCTTCTGGCGGTGAGTGGGTAAGGGTCAGAAGTAAATTTTTGGGGTAGATAGCTCGTTCATGGGCAATTCGTTAGTAAAAACGGCCAAGCTGATGCTGGCAATGGGGGTTGTGTTGCCAGCTACCGTTCAGCTGGTGGCACCGCAAAGCGCGTTTGCGCAATCTGTTACCGGCATCATTGTGGAAGGCAACGCACGCGTCGAACCCGACACGGTTCGCGCCTATATGCAGTTCAATGCTGGTGAGCAGGTCAGCGATGCCCAGATTGATGCATCCGTAAAAGCATTGTTCCAGACCGGTTTCTTCTCCGACGTGCGTATGTTCCGCCGCGGGTCTGCCGTGGTGGTGCAGGTGGACGAAAATCCGCTTGTCAACGAAGTTACAATCCAGGGCAATGACGAGCTGGATGACAAGAAACTCAAAGCCGAAGTCAGGCTGAAAGAGCGCACAATCTATACCCGAGCCCGGGCCCAGCAGGATGTGCAGCGCATCGAGACGCTGTATCGCAGAACCGGGTATTTCAATGCGACCGTTACACCGCGTCTTGAGCAGTTGGGTCAGAACCGGGTGAACCTGATCTACGTTGTCAATGAAGGCGCTGAGACCGGCATCGACAGCATTCAGTTTTCAGGCAACAACGCATTCTCCGACAGTCAGCTCAGTTCGGTTATCACGACATCGGAATCGGTCTGGTGGAAGTTCTTCTCGACGACGGATACCTACGATCCTGACCGGTTGAACTATGACAAGGAACTGCTGCGCAGGCATTACCTGAAAAACGGTTTTGCGGATGTGGAAATCGTTTCCGCCGATGCGCAGTTGTTGCCGGGCGGAAACAATTTTGCAGTGTCTTTCATAATCAATGAAGGCGTCCAGTACACGATCGGCAATGTTGCCGTTGATACCGGCAATACATCAATTGATCCGCAGGCATTGCAGTCTGCCGTGCGTGAGTCCCGCGGTGACATTTATGACGCCAGCAAGGTCGACAAGACGGTTGAGCGGATGACCCTGGAAGCCGGTAAGTCTGGCTTCGCATTTGCCCGGGCCCGGCCTAAGATAGAGCGTGACCCGGCCAACCGACAGCTTAGTATTGTCTACGGCCTTGACGAAGGTCCTAGGGTTTATATCGAGCGAATTGAAATCATCGGCAACGTTCGTACGCTGGATGAAGTGATACGCCGTGAGCTGAACATCGCCGAGGGGGATGCGTACAACCGGATTCTGGTTGACCGGGCTCGGCGCCGGCTCACGGGTCTGGATTTCTTCGAAAAAATTGACATCCGCCAGGAAGAGGGCAGTGCGCCCGACCTTGCGATTATCGTGGTTGATCTTGTCGAGAAGTCCACAGGTACCATCAACTTCTCGGCTGGCTATTCGACGACCGAACAGGCCATTGGTTCGATTTCGATCAGTGAGCGAAATCTTCTGGGGACAGGAAACCGGGCCAGCCTTTCGACTTCCCTGAGCTTCAAGCGTCAATCGGTCAATGCAAGTTATACCGATCCGTACTTCCTCGATCGTGATATTTCGGCCGGTGTTGATGTATTTGGCAGCCGCACCGACATTGAAGACGAATCATCGTTTACGACGCAGCAGGTTGGCGGCGCGTTGCGGCTCGGTACGCGTCTTGATGATGACAATTCGATCTTCGGTAAATACTCGCTGACATATCGGGATATCGATGTGGGGAGTCAAGTGACGGCGTCGCGGGCAATTCGCGAAGCTGAAGGCACGGATCTCATTTCCAAGGTTGGTCTGACCTATATTTATTCGGACCTGGATCATCCAAGCCGTCCGACGTCCGGTTTCAGAAGCAAGGTTGAGGTGGAAGTCGCCGGCCTCGGCGGTGACGTTGAATGGGGCCGTGTAGATGCTTCCGCCTACTATTTCATGCCATTGCTGTTTGACGGTGTGGTGTTGAAGTTTGAAGGCAATGCCGGCCATATTGAAGCCTTTCCCGGCGGCGACAAGGTTCCGATCCTTGACCGGTTCTTCAAGGGTGGTGATACATTGCGCGGTTTTGCCCGTTCAGGCATAGGGCCGCGTCAGCGCAACGAGTTCAACGGAGAACTGGACTCCATTGGCGGGCAGACCTACGCCATCGGTACGGTTGAAGTTACCTTCCCGCTAGGCCTGCCGGAAGCCTTCGGTCTCGAAGGCTCTGTATTTTCAGACTTTGGTACTTCGTTTGGCGCGCCTGAAGACAGTGAAGTGCAAGGCCCGGGACCTGGTGGATGTTTAACGCCGGTGCCTGCAACAACGTTTAATTGCGATGTCGTGGGCAAAGACGTCGCCCTGCGTGCCGCAGTTGGTGCCGGTGTTATCTGGCAATCACCGTTTGGTCCGCTTCGCCTCGACGTGGCCTATCCGCTTGTCAAAGAAAGTTTCGACGAAACCGAACTCGTGCGCTTCTCAGTGGGCACCCGCTTCTAGCAGGTCTTGAAATTGAATCAGCTTGTGCAGGCAAGCTATTGTATCTAATAGTGAAAGGCGGTTCCTTCGGGTGCCGTCTTTATTTTTTCAACCGGTTGGGGCGTTTCATGTCGGACACCAGGACACTCAAGAGCGCGGATATTGCTCGTATCATGCAGCTATTACCGCATCGTTATCCATTTCTGCTGATCGACAGGATAACGGACATGGACGGCGATCAGTCGTGTATCGGTGTCAAGAACGTCACCATAAACGAACCG
This sequence comes from Alphaproteobacteria bacterium, assembly GCA_024640405.1. GTDB lineage: Bacteria > Pseudomonadota > Alphaproteobacteria > Rhizobiales > Aestuariivirgaceae > Anderseniella. The sequence continues at coordinate 17,038 of JAHEFB010000051.1, forward strand.
TTTTTCCAGGGGCATTTTCCGGCCCGTCCGGTCATGCCGGGCGTTCTGCTGATTGAAGCCATGGCCCAGACAGCGGGTGCATTGGCACTGGATCACATGGGCGTTGAGGCGGCCGGTCAGCTGGTGTTTTTCATGACCATCGACAATGCCAAGTTTCGCAAACCGGTCGGGCCGGGTGATGTCGTCCATTTCCACGTTCAGCAGACCCAAAAACGCGGTCCGGTCTACAAATTTTCCTGTGAAGCAAAGGTCGACGGCGTGAAAGTCGCACAGGCTGATATTGGTGCGATGCTGGCCAGCGACAGCTGACCTCAATTATCCATGAAGCGTAGAAAGCGTGGAATTGATTGTCTCAAACCCACGCCTGTGTGTGTGGTTTAGAGCATAGAACGTTAAATTTGCATCATCAATTGCGCCAAGTTTGCGCATTTGATGATGATCGCCTGATTTTCTGACTAAACGCCCTCTTCTCTAGTCCTTGCGTTCTGTTACCGGGACATAGCCGCGTTCCGTAGGGCCGGTATAAAGCTGGCGTGGACGGCCGATGCGCTGGGTCGGATCCTCGATCATCTCTTTCCACTGGGCGATCCAGCCGACCGTGCGGGCAACCGAGAACAGGACAGTGAACATCGATGTCGGGAAACCAAGTGCACGCAACGTGATACCGGAATAGAAATCGATGTTCGGATACAGTTTTTTCTCAATGAAATAAGGATCCTCGAGCGCTATTTTTTCCAGTTCACGGGCAACGTCGAGCAGCGGATCATCGGTGATGCCAAGCTCGTCGAGCACTTCGTGTGCTGTTTTCTGCATGATCTTGGCGCGCGGATCATAGTTCTTGTAGACGCGGTGCCCGAAGCCCATCAACCGGAATGGGTCACTCTTGTCCTTGGCACGGGCGATGAACTCCGGAATACGCTCTACTGTGCCAATTTCGCTCAACATTTCCAGAGCTGCCTCATTGGCACCGCCGTGGGCAGGTCCCCACAGGCAGGCAATGCCGGCAGCAATGCAGGCAAACGGGTTGGCACCGGATGATCCTGCCAGGCGCACTGTTGATGTGGAGGCGTTTTGTTCATGATCGGCGTGGAGGATGAAGATGCGATCCATGGCACGCGCCAGAACCGGGTTCACCTTGTATTCCTCACAAGGCACCGCAAAGCACATGCGCAGGAAGTTGGAGGCAAAGTCCAGGTCATTGCGCGGATACACGAACGGTTGACCTATGTGATACTTGAAGGCCATTGCGGCGATGGTTGGAATTTTGGCGATCATCCTGCGTGCTGCGATTTCCCGTTGATTGGGATCGGCTATGTCGGTGGAGTCATGATAAAATGCCGACATTGCTCCAACTACGCCCACCATGATTGCCATCGGATGGGCATCGCGGCGGAATCCGGCAAAGAACCGGTTCATCTGCTCATGCAGCATGGTGTGATAGGTGATGGCGGTTTCGAATTCCTTGCGCTGGGCGGCATTGGGCAGATTGCCATACAGCAGCAGATAACAGGTCTCGATAAAGTCACCGTGCTCAGCCAAATCGTCGATAGCGTAGCCGCGATACAACAACAGGCCCGCATTACCGTCGATGTAGGTAATGGTGGATTCGCAACTTGCCGTGGACGTGAAGCCAGGATCGAGGGTGAAAGCGCCAGTGTCGGCATAGAGTTTCGAGACATCAATGACCTCGGGCCCAATGCTGCCTTTGTGAATGGCGAGTTCATAGTCTTTACCGTCCAGACTTAGTATGGCGGTGCGGCTGGTATCCGTCATTTTTATTACTCCCTCTCGCAAGCGTATGAATTCAAGGCTGCCGAATATCCCGAAGCGGATTATCAGCCGCCAGATCAGACCCCGGGCAGGCAATACTGCCTGTCTGGAATTACTTTGTTCGCTGGTAAAGTGTCATTGAGCAACGTGTTTGTCTTGATAAAGACACAAGCTGCTCTAGCGGTCGTTTGTGACAGTTTACCCTCAGGTTGTCTGCTTCACAACTTCCGCTGAGTCACCTTTTCTGCGTTAAACACTGGCGTGTTGTTCTGCAATCTGCAATTTGCAGCGTTAGAATGCAATGCGCAATTTGTTTACCTTGCATCGCAACATGTTTCAAGACAGACAGGCAAAACTCAATGTAGCGAGTCTCTCAGGCGACCCAGTGCCTCATCACGACCCAGGACCGCCAGAACATCAAAAATGGGTGGTGACTGTGTGCTGCCGGTCATGGCCGCCCGCAGGGGTTGGGCTATTTTGCCGAGCTTCAATTCCTGCGCCGTCGCGAAATCCCGCACGGCCTGTTCAAGTGGTTCTGCTGCCCAGTCAGATTGTTGCTCGAGCACCGGCAACAGGTTGGTGAGGACTTCGCGTCCACCTGCCTCCAGCAGACCGGCAGCCTTTTCATCCATCGCAAGAGGACGTTTGGCAAACAGAAACTGTGATGAGGATTGTAATTCAATCAGGGTTTTGGCCCGCTCCTTCAGACCGGGCATTGCTGCGAGCAGTTTGTCCCTGGCGCCAGGCTCAGCAAGCGCTACCAGCATGGCCTGCCCGGCATCCACATGCGGAAGAACGTCGACAAGCGCTTCCAGCAATTCACTGTCGGGTGTTTCGCGCATGTACAAACCATTCAGGTTTTCAAGTTTGGCGAAATCGAACCGGGCGGCCGATTTGCCGATGCCATCCAGCGAAAACCATTCAATCATCTGCTCGGTTGAAAACACTTCATCATCGCCGTGGCTCCAGCCCAGGCGAGCCAGGTAATTGCGCATGGCCTGCGGCAGGTACCCCATGTCGCGATAGGCCTCCACTCCGAGCGCACCGTGGCGCTTTGAGAGTTTGGCTCCGTCTGCGCCATGGATCAGCGGAATGTGCGCCATGACAGGCACCTCCCATCCCATTGCCTTGTAAATCTGGCTCTGACGGGCAGCGTTGGTCAAATGATCTACGCCGCGCACAATGTGCGTGATGCCCATGTCATGATCATCGACGACAACTGAAAGATTGTAGGTCGGATTGCCGTCGGAGCGCAGGATGATCAGGTCATCCAGTTGATTGTTGGCATAGGTGACATTGCCCTGAACCTGGTCGGCAACAATGGTTTCACCTTCCTGCGGCGCCCTGAAGCGGACGACAGGTTTGACGCCGTTCGGCGCTTCACTGGCAGGACGGTCGCGCCAGCGCCCGTCGTAGCGTGGCGGGCGGCCCTGGGTGTTGGCCAGTTCGCGCATGGCGGTCAACTCTTCCGGCGAACAATAGCAGTGATAGGCATGGCCTGCCTCCAAAAGCTGCTGGACGACTTCACGGTGACGGTCGACCCGCGAATACTGGGAGACGGCATCTCCATCCCAGTCGAGACCAAGCCATGTCAACCCGTCGCGGATCGCCTGGATGGCACCTTCGGTTGAACGTTCCCGGTCGGTATCTTCAATGCGCAACAGCATCTTGCCGCCGTTTGCGCGGGCAAGCAGCCAGTTAAACAGGGCAGTGCGGGCACCACCAATATGCAGGTAACCGGTGGGCGAAGGGGCGAATCTCGTCACGACAGGCGCGGTCATGGCCAGTCTCCTGAAGTTACAAAAGTTGGGTTGAGGCTTTTAATTGGCGTTGCCGCCCGTTTAGCATAGCGGATTGGAGTTTGTAAGGCCTGATCAGACGGCTTTGGGGGCGTTGGTACAATGGACTGGTTTGCAGCACGTGCCGGAATGGGACGCTCCGCCCGAGAGGGTGAAGACAGAGACTCTTTCAGAAATGCCGGTGAAGCAGCAAATGTGCCAGACCAGCCTGGACCGGGAAACCGCTTAGGGACACAACTGCAGTTGCAGCAGGGCCGGGTGATCATCTGGGCACCTGTGGCCATGGTTTGTGGCCTTATGGGGTATTTCTCGTTGCCGGTTGAACCGCCTGCGGTAGTTGGGCTGACCATGGCGCTGGTTGCGATCGCACTGGCAGGTATTGTGCGGGCCGGGCATGCAGGTGGTGTTGCGGTGTTTGCCGGCTTCGTGCTTGCCGGGTTTGTCGTCGGACAGGTAGCCATACACAGCACGGGAACGAAGGTACTGCCGGCGTCGAGCGGAAAAGTCACGGTAAGCGGTTGGGTTGACGAGATGGGTCCCGGCACCGGCGAACGCCGGCGGATGGTTGTCGAGGTAGGCGGAATTGATGAAGTCAAACCGCAATACTGGCCCGGCAAGGCGCGGCTGTCGGTGTCCGACAGTCACGTCGGCACTCACAAGCGCGGCGACTATGTGCGCTTCCAGGCATGGCTCTACCCGCCCCTGACGCCGGCCAGACCCGGCGGCTGGAACTATGGCCGGGTCGGGTGGTTTGCCGGGATCGGTGCAGGTGGCAGGGTCGCATCACAGCTTGAGAAATCCGATGCGCGTCCTGACCTGCAGCGCTGGTCCGACGGTTTGGCCGATCTCAGGGCAGGGATTGCGCAGCGCGTGCGGGCGCATCTGCCCAGGCGCGAAGCCGGTTTTGCCATTGCGCTTATAACCGGTGAGCGTACCGGTCTCGACAAGGATATGCGCGAGGCGCTGCAATTATCGGGACTGGCTCACATTCTGGCGATTTCAGGCCTGCACATGAGCCTGGTCGCGGGTGGTGTTTTCTGGCTGGTGCGGGCCCTGCTTGCCCTGTGGCCGCTGCTGGCGCTGAATTATCCGATCAAGAAAATCGCCGCAGTGGCGGGCCTGGCTGCTGCCGCGTTCTATCTCCTGATCTCGGGCCAGGCCATCGCCACCCAAAGAGCCTTTATCATGCTGTCGGTGATGTTCCTGGCGGTGTTGCTGGGAAGATCGGCCATTTCCATGCGCAATCTGGCGGTAGCCGCAGTTATCGTCCTGCTGATTGCGCCCCATGCTGTCCTGACTGCAAGTTTTCAGATGTCGTTTCTGGCCGTCATGGGTTTGATTGCCGGATATGAACTGCTCGGCAACCGGCAGGCCGGATTGCGCGAAAGACTGTCCGGCGCGCCGGTCATTCTGAAGGGCCTGATTTTTGTTGTGTTGTTGCTGATAGGCCTGTCCACGACGACCGTCATCGCCAGTGCGTTCACGACATTGCCCGCAGCGTTTCACTTCAACCGGTTCGCTGCCTGGTCGTTGCCTGCGAACCTGCTGGCAATGCCGATTGTCTCGTTTGTCGTGATGCCCGGTGCCGTGGCCAGCGTATGCCTGATGCCATTCGGGCTGGAATACTGGCCCCTGCAGTTGATGACGGCCGGACTGCAGGCGGTACAGGAAATTGCAGTCATGGTGTCAGGCTGGCCGGGTGCCACCAAGGTGGTTGGGGCGATGTGGCCGCAAATGGCGTTTCTGGCGGGTATGGGTATGTGTCATCTGGCCTTGTGGCGCGGCAATTTGCGCTGGCTGGGCGGTGGCCTGGCTGTTGCGGCAGGGTTTGGCGCGATCTGGCTTGGGCCGCGGCCCGACATTCTGGTCGAACGCACCGCTGTAACTATGGCTGCCCGGGTGCAGGAGGGTGAACTGGTGCCGGTATACTCACGTCGAGGCCGGTTTGCTGTCGAGCGATGGTTGCTGGCGGACGGTGATGATGCAACCCTGTCTGACGCGGCGAAACGCACAGGCTGGTCATGCGCAGATGATGTCTGCCGCAGTCAGGTTCGCGGCAAGAGCGTCTTGTGGCTGGGCCGCAAGGCGAAGCCGCCGGACGACTGCAGGAATATGGACATTGTTGTGTCGGCCAATCCGTTGCGGCGCAGATGCGGATATCCATCTGCAAAGCAACTGCATATCGACAGGTTCGATGTTTGGCGCAACGGCGCGTACGCCATAAATGTTACTGCTGATGGTGGCCTGAAAGTGAAAAATGCGCGACAGGTATCCGGCTTCCGCGCATGGGTTCATCAACCTGTGGCCCGACGTAAGATTCTGCTGGTTGATCCGGGACCCTGGGTCGGGAAACCGGGCACCGGATCACAAACGGATGTCAAAACCGGTCAGTAGCGGCGCAGCAGGCCGGCAAGAGTGCCTTGCACCTGCACCTGGTCGGGGCCGAAAATACGGGTTTCGTAGGACGGATTGGCAGCTTCCAGGGCAATCGAATCTCCCTTGCGCCACAGGCGCTTGAGGGTTGCTTCCTCATCTTCCACAAGAGCAACGACGATTTCGCCATTGCGGGCCGTATCAGCCTTGCGGATCAACACCGTATCGCCGTCGAGAATACCGGCCTCGATCATGGAATCACCACTGACCTCCAGAGCGAAATGTTCACCGGGGCGCAGCATGTCAGGCGGTACCGGCACATTGGTGGTGTGATCCTGAATGGCGGCAATCGGCACACCGGCGGCAATGCGGCCCATCATCGGCACTTCAACGGCGGATGCGGCGGTGGCTACAGGCGCAGGAGCGGTATCTTCCGCCATGCCGCGAGACCCCTGGATGACACTTGGATTGAACGGCTTGCGTTCCGGTTTGCCGATGTTTGCCGGACCGGCAGAGGCGTCGGGCATTTTCAGCACTTCCAGCGCCCGCGCGCGATGCGGCAGGCGGCGGATGAAACCGCGTTCTTCCAGTGCCGTGATCAGCCGGTGAATGCCCGATTTGGACCGCAGATCAAGGGCTTCCTTCATTTCTTCAAACGAGGGCGGTACGCCGGTTTCTTTCAGCCGGTCGTGGATCAGCATGAGCAGTTCGTGTTGCTTTGCAGTCAGCATCAGGTGGGTTCCCTCGTCGTTTACCTGGGTGGCCTAAACAATAGGAGCGCCAGCCAGAATCAGAACAAATGCGAAACCTTTATGACATGTTCCTGCTATGTTCGGCAAGGGGTGGGTGAATACATGTAGGTTATTGTGGCTTTTTTTTTGAGTTTTGCAACCATCATACCAGCTCACAAACCTGATTACAGGTGTTGCGGGTAGTCGCCGGTGACCGTTCCGGCGGATCGAACAACATTGACCCGTGCCGGGTCAGTCGGTCGGTATCGGTCCATCCAGCGGGTGCAGCGGTACGTCCGGGTGATATCCAAATCCGATGGTGGATGCAGCCGTTTCACCAGCCTTCATTGCCGGATTACCGGCGACAATAGCGGTTTTTTGTCTGTGTTTCATTCTCTCAGCCCAACAAGTAAATGAATCAACAAGTTCAGCAAGTCTGCAGGACCGGAGCTGCGAAATCAACAGTGTAAATGGATGCGTGTTCGTCCAGGCATCCGGCAGCAATATTTACGTCATCAACCTGCGTGAAACAACACGAATCGCGGGTCCTGAGGCCTATGAAACCATGCCAATCCTGAACATTTTCTGAACGGGACATCGGTTTTCAGATCTGTCCAACTGCCTGTTCGCCCTAAAAATCCAGCAGCAACACCTGGATTTGTTCACCGGCTTTTGCCGCAGGTGCGTGGGGCGGGCGGATTATCAGGCAGTCGGCTTGCGCGAAGACGCGCTGCATGGAGCTGTCCTGTCTGGGGAAGGGGGTTGCACGCAACTGGCCCTGATCGCCGCGGGCCAGCGTGGCGCGGACATAATCCTGGCGCTGGTCATTGGCGCTCATGCCGGTAGCCAGAACGGCAGTCACGGGTTCAAATGAACGAGTGTCGCCGGTCATTTTTGCGATCAACGGCAGGATAAACAGCCTTGTGCACACCATGGCGGATACCGGATTGCCCGGCAGGCCGATGACGCGCTGGTTGCCGCGTTTTCCGAACATCAACGGCTTGCCGGGGCGCATGGCGATTTTCCAGAAACCGATTTTCACACCCGACTTTTCCATTGCTGCCTGCACCAGGTCATGATCGCCAACCGACGCCCCACCAATCGTGACGAGAACATCGACGTCTGCTGCACGTTCAATGGCTTTTTCAATGCGGGCCGGCTTGTCCGGGATGATGCCCAGGTCCAGCGGCTCACCGCCATACCGGGTGACCATTGCCGCGATCGCCAGCGCATTGGATGAGATGATCTGGTCATCGCGCGGTGTGGCGCCGGGCTCAACCAGTTCATCACCGGTGGCCAGCAAGGCAACAGACGGCCGCCTGACGACCGGGATACGGGCATGGTTCATGGCGGCGGCCAGACCGATCTGGCGCGCACCCATGACGGTAAATCCGGGCAGCAGCGTTTCGCCCTTCTTGAAATCCAGCCCGGCATTGCGGACAAAGTTGCCGGTGCCTGCTGTTTCCAGCACCGTGACCGTGTCCTTGCGGCTTTCGGTGTTCTCCTGCATGACGACGGTGTCTGTGCCTTTCGGCAATGGCGCACCGGTGAAAACGCGCACCGCTTTTCCCTTGCCGACACGACCGGAAAATCCGTGTCCGGCCGGGGCTTCGCCAATCACCTTCAGGGTGACAGGGACTTCGGCAATGTCAGCCGCGCGGACTGCATAGCCATCCATGGCAGATGCTGAAAACGGTGGTTGTGTGCGCTGCGCCTTCAGCGGGGCGGACAACATCCGGCCACTGGCATTGGATAGCGGCACGTTTTCTGAAGCCAGCGGTTTGACGCCCTTCAAAATCTGCGCCAGTGCATCATCGACCGATAGCAGGCTCATGATGGTTCTTGCGCCTTGAAGTGACCCGACTTGCCGCCGAGTTTCTCGATCAGCTTCACGTCGGAAATGATGATGCCTCGGTCCACGGCCTTGACCATGTCATATACCGTCAGGCAGGCGACGGACACTGCGGTCAACGCTTCCATTTCAACCCCGGTCTTGCCTTCAACCTTAACGCTGGCCGTAACGTCCACCGCGTTGGAAGGTTCGTTGATTTCAAGATCGACCGTGATTTTGGAAATCGCCAGCGGATGGCACAGCGGTATCAGTTCGTGGGTGCGCTTGGCAGCCATGATGCCGGCAATGCGTGCGGTTGCAATCACGTCACCCTTTTTTGCCATGCCGGATTTGATGAGTTGTATGGTGTCGGGCTGCATGGAGACACGGCCGGAGGCAACCGCAATGCGGGTCGTCACCTGTTTATCGGAGACATCGACCATGTGGGCATTGCCCGCATCATCGAGATGGGTGAGTTTACCGCTGCTCATGCGCTTGCCCGCATGCCGTCAGGCCTGGTCAGGATGGTGCGCGTTGCGTCGGCCACATCGGGCTGGCGCATCAGGCTTTCCCCGATCAGGAAAGTGGAGACGTTGCAGCGCTCCAGCCGGGCAAGATCAGCCGGGGTAAACAGGCCGCTTTCGCCCACAATCAGGCGATCTGCGGGCACCATGGGCGCCAGGCGCTCGGTTGTTTCCAGTGATGTCTCAAAGGTTTTCAGATTGCGGTTGTTGATGCCGATTATGCGGGTCTTGAGTCTCAGGGCGCGCTCGAGCTCTGCCTCGTCGTGAACTTCCGCCAGCACATCCATGCCCATTTCAAAGGCGGCATTCTCCAGTTCTGCGCACAAGGCATCGTCGATCATTGCCAGAATGAGCAATATGCAATCTGCCCCCCATGCCCGGGCTTCAAGAACCTGATAGGGATCAAGCATGAAATCCTTGCGCAGTGCGGGCAGGGCTGTTGCCGAACGAGCCTGCATCAGAAACTCCGGCGCACCCTGAAATGACGGTGTGTCGGTCAGCACGGACAGACACGCGGCACCACCGGTTTCATAGGCTTTGGCCAAGGACGGGGGATCAAAGTCTTGGCGGATCAAACCTTTCGACGGGCTGGCTTTCTTGACCTCGGCAATCAGCGCCCAGTCGCCGCTGGCAATCTTGATCTCAAGCGCCTTGAGAAACCCGCGCGGTGCGCCGATTGCCATGTTGCGGGCAGCATTGCTGACGAGGCTGGCCTCTGAAATGCGGGCCTTTGCGACGGCTACTTCCTCGCGTTTGTAGGCAGCGATTTTATCCAGAATGGTGCTGCTCATGCGTTTGATACCTCGACCAGCCTGTCGAGCACCTTGAGGGCGGCACCGGAGTCAATGGCAGCTTCTGCCTGGGCGGTTCCGTGTTTCAGGTCTGTCGCCTTGCCGGCCACCAGCAGGGCCGCGCCGGCGGTCATGGTTGAGGCATCGCGAAACGCGTTGAGGTCTCCCGACAGGACACCGCGCAAGGCTGCAGCATTGTAGCCGGCATCGCCGCCCTTGAGTTCATCAAGCGTGCGGCGGCTTATCCCTGCATCTTCCGGCTCTATTTCAAAAGTCGTGACTTCGCCGTCTTTCAATTCTGCAACCCAGGTGGTGCCGGTAGGGGTGATCTCATCCAGACCGCCTTCGCCATGCGTGACCCAGACGGCTTCGGAGCCGAGTTTCTTCATGGCATGGGCCAGGGGTTCGACCCACTGCCTTGCATAAACCCCGATGACCTGGCGCTTGACGCTGGCGGGATTGGACATCGGTCCCAAGAGATTGAAAATGGTGCGGGTTGCCAGTTCCACGCGCGATGGTCCGACGTGGCGCACGGCAGCGTGATGGGCCGGAGCAAACATGAAACCGCAACCTGCCTCGGCCACACAGCGTGAAATGACGTCCGGCTTGGCTTCAATGTTGACGCCAAGTGCGGCCAGCGTATCCGCAGCGCCGGATTTTGAAGACAAGGCCCGGTTGCCGTGCTTGGCGACCGGCAGCCCGGCGCCTGCCGTTACCAGCGCTGCACAGGTTGACACATTGTAGGAACCCGATGCATCGCCGCCGGTGCCGACAATATCAATGGCACCTGCAGGTGCGGTAACCGGCAACATCTTTTCGCGCATGGTGATGACCGCGCCGGTGATTTCGTCGACCGTTTCGCCGCGCACCCGCAGCCCCATCAGGACGGCGCCGATCTGGGAAGGTGTCGCGTCGCCCGACATGATGATGTTGAACGCTGTGCGGGCCTCTTCCAAAGACAGCGGTTCGGCGTCGGCAATCTTGGCAATCAGCGGTTTCAGGTCAGCCATGGTTTTCAGTCGCTTCCGGTTCTGGTGGGGTCACAGACCCCGGGCGTTCGCAAGTTTCAGGAAGTTACGCAATATCGCATGGCCGTGTTCCGATGCAATACTTTCGGGATGAAACTGAACCCCGTGAATGTTCAGGTCCCTGTGCTGCAACCCCATGATGATATCACCTGTTGCGGCTGTGACCTCGAGACAGTCAGGCAGCGATCCGCGTTCGACAACCAGTGAATGATATCGTGTTGCCTTGAAGGTGTCCGGCAGGCCCTCGAACAGGCCCCTGCCGGTTGTGGTGACGTCCGACAGCTTGCCGTGCATGAGTTGCTGGGCGCGCACCACCTTGCCGCCAAACGCCTGGCCGATGGCTTGATGGCCCAGGCAAACGCCCATCAACGGTATCTTGCCGGCGGCTTTTCCCACCAGTTCAAGACAGATGCCGGCTTCGTTCGGCGTGCAGGGACCCGGCGACAGCACAATGGCTTCAGGCTGCATGGCGATGGCTTCATCGGCGGTGAGGGCGTCGTTGCGGACAACCTCTGTGTCTGCCCCCAGCTCGCCGAGATAGTGGTACAGGTTCCAGGTGAAGCTGTCGTAGTTATCGACGAGCAGGATCATGATCTATCTATTGCCCCCTCGATGCCCGGCCGGCAAAGCGGACTGCTTCTTCCGCTGCCCTGAACAGAGCCTTGGCCTTGTTGATGCACTCGTCCTGTTCTGCCTGCGGAACACTGTCGGCCACAACACCGGCGCCGGCTTGTACAAACATCTTGCCGTCCTTGACGATGGCTGTGCGCAACACGATACAGGTGTCGGTCTCGCCGGTGGCGGAGAAATAACCGACACATCCGGCATAGATGCCGCGCTTGGTGCTTTCCAGTTCGTCGATGATTTCCATGGCCCGCACCTTGGGCGCGCCGGACACGGTACCTGCCGGAAAGCCTGCACTCAGCGCGTCGATGGCGTCATACTTGTCATCCAGCTCACCCTCCACATTGGAGACGATGTGCATG
>JAHEFB010000081.1 GCA_024640405.1 Alphaproteobacteria bacterium
ATTCCCCTAGGGCGTACCACCCCCTTTTTTTCCTTTGAATTATGATTGTTGTTTCCTGCCCGGCAGCATTCGGGTCAGCACGTCGTCGCGCCTGGCGAAATGATGCCACAGGGCTGCGATGACATGGATCGCCAGCAGCGGCAGCCACAGATGGCTGCTTAGCTCGTGGGTTTCTTCCGCATCACCCGGCACCAGCCAACCGGGCACACCGGGAAGCGGCAAAACGCCGAATAAATCACCCTGACTGCGAAACTCTTCCGCGTGGGCCGCAAGGCCTGACAACGGGATCAGCACCATCAGCAGATAAAACAGAACCTTGACGGCACTTGCTGCCCACTTTTCACGGGACTTCATGTTCGCAGGATAGGCGGGGGCTGAATGGGTCAGGCGCCAGTAAATCCGAAAGGCCGTTACCGCAAGCAGTGCCAACCCTGTCGACACGTGAACCCCGTAACCGGCAGCATCGGCAAACCGGTGAGAGGTGTTTTCCGCCACCACAAAGCCACCGATCAACAAACCGGCGGCAGACCAGTGCAGCCATTTGGAAACAGTGTCATATCGGGCGGGCGGTGTCGGCATTTTGCGGGCTCCTGAGCATCTTTTGTTTAATGACGATCAAAGTCTCCGAAACCCGACGCGGTTACTCTACCACTTGCCAATATTCTCCATGGACTTCCAGGGTTCTGCAACCGGCAGGTTTTCGCCCTTCTGCAGCAATTCGATGGAGATATTGTCGGGCGTGCGGATAAAGGCCATGCGGCCTTCGCGCGGCGGCCGGTTGATGGTGACGCCGTTGTCCATCAGCATCTGGCAATATTCGTAGATGTTGTCGACCTCATAGGCCAGGTGGCCGAAATTGCGGCCTTCATCATAGTCTTCCGGATCCCAGTTGTAGGTCAGTTCTACCGGACAGTCGGGCGATTCGTCGGGTGCCACGAACACCAGGGTGAACCGGCCCTGTTCGCTTTCATAGCGCCGTGTTTCGGTGAAACCGAGCACGTCGCAGAAAAACTTCACCGATGCATCGAGATCTGTGACGCGTACCATTGTGTGCAGATATTTCATGTGTGACCCTCTCGAGGTATGTCTGACTGGATTTGTTTTGATGATGGATGATTTGAACGGCAAATGCGGTGAACTTGCAAGGCTTGTGGGCCAGGCAAACCGCATCGTGGTTTTTTCCGGTGCCGGTATCTCGACCGAATGCGGCATTCCGGATTTTCGCTCGCCGGGCGGGGTCTGGACAAAATACCGTCCGCTGGATTTCAAGACCTTCATGTCATCGCCGCAGGCCCGGCGCGAGGGCCTGTCGCGGTTTCTGAAAATTCGCGACGAGGTGGGGCCGGTCGAACCGGGAAGGGGCCATCTGGCGGCTGCGCGCTGGCATCGTGCCGGCAAGCTGGCTGGCGTCATTACCCAGAACATTGACGGTTTGCATCAGCGCGCCGGAGTGCCGACGTCGAGGATTGTGGAACTGCACGGCAACGGAACCTATGCGCATTGTCTTGAATGCGGAAAACGCCACGAACTGGACTGGATAGCAGAACAACTCGAAGCTCACGATGGCGCGCCAGAGTGCGTGGATTGCGCGGGCATCGTGAAAACCGCAACCATCTCGTTTGGCCAGTCAATGCCGGTGGAAGCCATGCGCCGGGCCGGTGAGATGACTACGGATTGTGACCTGTTTCTGGCCGTGGGCTCTTCGCTTGTGGTGGAACCGGCCGCCAGCTTTCCCGCACTTGCAGCCCAGCTTGGTATCCCGCTGGTCATCATCAATGGCGAACCGACGCCGGCCGATGGGCTCGCGGAGCTGGTCATCAACGATGACATCGGAGACGTGTTGCAGGACGTCTGAGATTAGCCGTTGTCAGTAAGAGCGTTCAACTGGTCAGCGTAATCCCTGATCGCCCGTTTGCCATTGGGGCTCAGATCGTAAATTCCGGTCGCGACCCGGTCAAACCAGCCATAGTGATTGGCAGCCATGATCTGTCTGGCTCTTGCGACACCACAGCTCGCGGCTACGTGAGCGGCTTTGGTGGCGCCGTTGTGATGCAGCGTTCCGGCACAGCGCAGCGCGTCCTGCCGATAAGCCGTCATCAGGGTTTTCCTGGTCGTGCCGCCGGTGTTCGGATCGCCGACCCGGGTTGCAAATTCTCTCAGCAACCGTGCCTTTTTTCGCTTTGACTGACGTGGTTTGTATGGCGCCGGGTCGAGATGGATTTCCGCCATGCCGTCTTTCAGCCTGACTGTGATAAGCCCCAGTCCAAGTCTGCGGCACAGGGTCTTGTTGCTCTTCAGGGACTTCAGAAATCTGCGGCCGGAGCCGCGCGGCACGCATACATAAACGGTTTCACTCAGGCTCAGCCGGTCAATGGCCTGATGGAACAGCGACAATGAAAATCCGGTCTTGAGTTCAACAATGACCGGGTCTTCGCCCCTGCGGCAGGCGACTACATCCGCTGCGCCCACTTCCCCCTTGACCTCATAGCCCTGGCCTTCCAGCAAGGCCTTGACGGGTTCGTAAAGCTCGGTTTCGCGTAAAGGTGCATCAACCATGTGACCTGTGTATCTGATTCACGGCACATGGAAAATTTTATTGGCCGGGGCAAATCGGCTTTATTGCGGGGCATCTTTCTGTCCGGCGAAGAAATTGCTTTTGAAGCTGCTGCAATGCAAAGTATTTCCCATGTGGGTTCTGCATTGGTTTTTTTATTGTCCGACTTTGTGAGGCTTTTACTTGGCCTGGCCCAATTATCCGCACGGGCGTTCGGGTTTTTTTGAGTCTCTTCGTTGATTCGCCTGGCAATTGAAATGCTCTGCAATACTAAAATGCCTGCGGACACAGAAAAAAATCTGCTCAAATCGAGTTTGCACACAGGTTTGTACAATGTGCAAAATTTGTCTGTAAAAAGATTGATTTACGCCGGATTTTGCAAAAATGTCAGGTTTTCAATTGGTTAACCAAACGGCATGATGTGTTGCAGCAACCCGCCTTGTTCCCGCTCCGATCAACTTTGTGTAAATCCGAATTTTTCCCCGGCTGATGGGTGTACAAATCGCCAGTGTTTCCTCATCATCTGTCATCAGGGCAATAGTAGACGGCGGATTGAGTAGAGGTTAGGAGCAGGTATTATGACTGGTGATGGCGGGCCAGTTGACGATGGGGCTGAAGTAAACAACAACACACCGGCGCAGACCGGGCAGGCGCGGCAATCGTCACTTTCAGAGCTGGAATCCAACGTTGAAATTTTCGAGGTTGCGGGCTTCGTCAAATGGTTTGATGTCGCGCGCGGCTATGGCTTCATCATACCGGACAGCGGCATCCCCGATGTTCTGCTGCATTTGAGTTGCCTCAAGCGCGACGGCTTCGATGCTCCGCTGGAAGGCACGCGCGTGGTTTGCGAAGCCGTGCAACGACAAAAGGGCATACAGTGCCTGCGGGTGCTGAGTGTGGACACTTCCACTGCCATTCACCCGGTGGAGCGCACCGCGCGCACCCATCAGCAGGTCGAAGCCGGCAGCGACTGGACACGGGTGAAAGTCAAGTGGTTCAATCGAACCCGGGGCTTTGGATTCGCCAGCGAGGGTGAAGGCCATCCGGATATCTTCATCCATATGGAAGTTCTGCGCAAAACCGCGATTTCAGACATAGAACCCGATCAGTGGATTTTTGTCCGTTTTGGGGATGGCGCCAAGGGGAAAATGGCCGCCGAAGTGCGTCTCACACTTGATGACGACCGGTTGCCCGGCACCAATTGATCTTGCGTTCGACCAGTATGGCAAGGCCTGGCTGGCTCATGCTGGCGATTGCAGGTGCTGTCTGCGTCGCAATTTTAACAACCTTCAGTCTCGCTTCGCAGGATGTAGTTCGCCTGCCGGTTGAACAGGTGATCATTACCACTGATCACGGTGACGTTGCATTCGCCACGGAAATGGCAACCAACGACGAAACCCGCGCGCGGGGGCTTATGTTCCGCCGTTCCATGGGCGAACGCGAGGCCATGCTGTTTCACTGGCAGCCCCCCATAAAAGTGTCCATGTGGATGCGCAACACCTATATTTCTCTAGACATGTTGTTCGTGACGTCCGACGGCACAGTTGTGTATATACAGCCGAACACCGTGCCGCATTCCCTGGATGTAATCAGCGCGGGCCGGGATGTGTCGGCAGTAATGGAGGTTGTCGCCGGTACGGTGGCAAAACTCGGGATCAAGCCTGGTGACCGGTTGAGGCATCGATTTTTCGATGGTTCCTGAGTGTCCGCGTGTTACGGTTTTTCAACCGTGGATCCCAAAAGTTCCAACAGGCGGCGGCGCACTTGACATTTCCGCCGACGCGAAAACATTCGTGAGATAGATTTTTCGATGAGCTGGTTATAGACAGATTGGAAACCTGAATATCCAAAACGAGGCATTTTTTTACCGACTCGACCAAGACGCGGAGGTCGATAATGTTGGTGTTCCGCAAATTCGTACTGACTCGAATGGGCTCGCCGAAAAAAAAGTGCCGTTGGCTTTCATAGTGCGGGACAACCGGTTTCTTGGCCACTATTTTCATTTATGGGAGAACCTGGTCGGCGCGATTGGTTTTTTCGAACCTTATGAGGCCAACAGCCCGTTCGAAATCTGCATTGGCGATCAGAAACTCGACAAACTAGAAAATCTTATGAACAGCCAGTTCCTGCGCGCCTTGTTTCCCAATGCGCGCAGATGCAAACAGCGAAGAGTTGTCGCAGAAAACGTGATCGTGGCGGACCGCTTCGGACGGAAACTCGGACGGCTCAACAAGATGCTGGAGTTTGATCAGTCAAGAATAATGCAGTTGGATTCGGCTAAAGTGCTGAGGCAGCGGGTACTTGAAAACCTCGGAATCAAGCCTCAGCGGGACCACAAGCAGGCATTGATGATAGCTCGCAATCCACCAAGAAAATTCTCCCATCATGCAAGTGCTGAAGTATAGGGATTGCTGGAAGACCTGGGTTTTTCGGTTGAGCATGTAGATTTTGCGGCAATGAGTTTTACTGACCAGGTTGCAACTGCGGCGTCCGAAACGGTTATCGCCGGGGTTCACGGCAACGGGCTTACCCACGCGGCATTTGCGGAACCCGGCACATTGTTAATTGAATTCTTTCCGCCGGATTGCAGACACTATGACTACCAGTTACTGGCTGAATTCAGCAGGCATCATTACGTTGGTGTCAGAGAGGATCGAATTTGTTTATCTGGTGACAGGTCAGAACGTGCATCTGGTTTGCCGGGTAAGCCGGTGACCAGATTACCGGGTGAGTGGGAGACAGCGGTACGGGTAATTGTTCAGTCGATGAAGGCTCGGCGCAGTAGGTGAGGACCACGTCCGCGCTGCAGCCAATGCAGTGGCCGCAAGTTACGGACCATCGTACGCCGATCAAAACCGGGCCTGGCGTGACTTTCCGCCGGACTTTGTGCGTTGCCGGTCACGCTTGCATTCCCTATTTTCCACTATTGTTCTTTTCAGTGCATTTTCGGGCTTGCGTGGCCATGGGGAAAAGGATAGGCAATTCAGCAACTTTCCAGGGCATTATCGGTAACGGAGCGTAGCGCAGCCTGGTAGCGCATCTGGTTTGGGACCAGAGGGTCGGGAGTTCGAATCTCTCCGCTCCGACCACCGGCCTTCAGGGCCGGTTTTGAGGCGACTGTAGATCAACCGGTAACAACGAGGCCTGATGACAATGCCAGCACGTATTTACCAGCCTTCGCGCAATGCCATGCAGTCCGGCAAGGCCAAGACAAAGAATTGGGTACTGGAGTTTGAAGCCGAGGCCCCGCGCGAAACAGACCCGCTTATGGGCTGGACATCATCCGGTGACATGAAACAGCAGTTGAAGCTGACCTTTGCCACACGTGAAGAAGCTGAAAACTATGCCCGGCGCAAGGGCCACGCCTATCAGGTCATCGAGCCCAAGAAACCGTCTGCCAAATCCAAGTCCTATTCCGACAATTTCCGCTGGGGCCGTTCAGACAACTGGACGCATTAGACCTGAGCGTCCTGGAGGCCATCCGCAACAGCGCGCCGGGTTTTATGGCGATTCCGATGATCTTATGCTTGCGGCACACGCGTACTTGCGGCAAACATGACGCGATTTTGCTGAACAACGGTCCCGTAGCTCAGCTGGATAGAGCACCAGCCTTCTAAGCTGATGGTCGCAGGTTCGAATCCTGCCGGGATCACCATTTATGTATCTGAAATAAATAAGTTTTTTATTCAGCTGTCTGAAGCGAATGCACAGGAAGAGTGTTGGGTTCCCACCGGGTCGCCACGACCCGCTAATTTGGCGCTGATTCTGGATTGATCTAAGTACGATCTGGCAGTGTCGCATCCGGCTCCACCCAGCCTTCAAACCTTTGTACAATTACCGCTATGCTAGAGACCAACGAAAACATCGGCACCCTGCCCGGGCATTACCGTCTGCATTTCAACTGCACAGACGCGCCACATTGCCATTTCAACAAACCCATGGACCTTGAAAAACTTATAGGACGTTTTGGACAGGAGTTTGCGGTTGGGGACCTGTACGGCGTTCTACGATGCCCGGAATGCAAAAGCAGTAAGTTTCTAATTATCCTCACGCCAGTGCATCACTCATACGGCAATGCTGCATGATTTAATAACGCCAACTTGTCGCCGACATTGTGCCAAGTCTGGAGAGCCGTTCCGAATGCCCACGTTCAAGAGCAAGCCGGTCAGGTAAGCATGGCTCATTTTCCGTCCCTGCGACCAAGGAGCGCCGAAGGGTTCTTGAGGTAGGGCAAAGGTAACCAAGGGAGGCAGAACGCGTGCTGGTGGCGTGACCGGACCGCGGGAACGGGCCATTCAAGCTAAACAACTTTGGCAGTGCTGATTGCAAAATCTGCGAAAGCCACCTTCTGCGCTTTCGCCACTAATGTTTCATGGAACGTCGGAAGGTGCTTCAAGCTGAGGTGTGGTCAATTGCCTGAGGGGCCGGTTACCGAGACCGCAACAAAGCCCGCTCGTTCTCGGTCAACTTAAAACCATTCGTAATTAAATTGTCGATCAAGCGAGACTTTTCTCTCTGGAGTGGAGTGGCATTCGGCTGAAGCCCCTGCATGCGAACCCAGTTGAGAATTCGCGCGATCTGTTTGCTCGTGAGCGGTTCCCGATCTTTTGATGCAACAATATTCCTCTCTTCAATCCGGTTATCGAGTTTGTCGATTCGTCGGTGAAAATTTCCTGTCATGACAGTCGAGCCTCCAGTTCCTTCAGCCGGGTTTCAAGGTCAGTCGTTTCAATGGCCTTTCGCTGTGCATCTATAATTGACGTCAGTTCCTTGGCTTCTGTGATACTCACCTCACCGTTCGCGGTAGCCGTGAGCAGGTCCGAGATGGCCTCGACGACATCAGCAGCAGATGTGACCTGCTTCATTGCAAAAGACGCTGTGCGCTCCTCTGGAGACGGTTTGCCATAGGCCCTGTCCAGCACAGCATTTGAAGCTGCCATGGCAACACGCTGATCTTTACTTTCCATCAGTGCAACAAGGCGCTCAAATGCTCTGGGGGCCTTTGACTGGGCAAGTTCGCGTACTTCACTACTCAAACGAGGCCTGCCGCCCGGATTGCCGCTGATGCCCTTCTGGAACTGTCCAGATGACGCGTCGGTCCTGTTATCGCCCTGTTCTGAGGTGGCGCGGTTCATGAGTTTGTCCGGTTGGCAAAGCACTGCGTTTCAGGTGTCAGGTTACCACAACCGATAGATGAATGAATGCCCCAAAATTTCACGCCGAAGTAGGACCGACCTGTCACATGTCACCTGACATGCTGAAATTGAGCTCTGTTTGGCCAATTCAATTCACAGGTGTAGGCATCCGCTTGGCCTGCCAGAAGGTG
>JAHEFB010000082.1 GCA_024640405.1 Alphaproteobacteria bacterium
GACATCGTTCTGGTTTGTAGGTCAGACGCTCGCGGAAGAAGATCTCGCCAAACAATTGGCGAACCCCATTGCCTCCCTCATCAGCGTTCCGTTTCAGGGCAACTACGACACCAAGATTGGTCCCGCGGAAAAGGGCGACCGGCTCACGATTAACCTGCAGCCGGTGGTTCCCATTCCCCTCAGTGACGAATGGAACATGATATCCCGCACGATCCTTCCTATCACTTACCAGGATTCGATCCGTGCCGGCTCAGGAGAGCCGTTTGGCTTGGGCGATACCACGCAAAGCCTGTTCTTCTCACAACCAGAAGTGGGACCAAGCGGCATAATCTGGGGGGCGGGACCGGTATTCATGGCCCCCGCAGGAACCGATCCACTCTTAAGCAGCGGTAAGTGGGGCGCTGGCCCAACAGCTGTGATGCTTAAGGCGCCAACAGCGGCGATATTTTAACGGTGGGTGCACTTGTCAATCACATCTGGTCATTTGCAGGCAGTGACAAAACGTCCGAGATCAACAATACATTTTTGCAGCCCTTCGTCTCCTGTTCGACCGCAAATGGGTGGACATTCGCGCTGCCGGCGACTTTGGCATCCGTTTTGGCATCACATTCCTGTTTCCGAAAGGGAACTGAAGCCTCAAGGGATGGCGCTATTTGCTTTTTTGCGTGACCTACAACGAGTGACCCCTCCGATGATGAATATCGCTAGCTGTTTTCGCCGGTTTGTCAGAGTTCTCGCTCTGTTGGGCTGTGTTCTTATAAGTCATTCGATCTCAAGTTTGGCGAAGTCGCCCAACATTGATTTCGATCTCCTCTATAGGGCTGCCCAATTGGCTAATATGGCTTATGACGACAAGTCCAAAATTCTTGGAGAACTGAAGGGCAAATCTGTATGGGTCGCTACACCAGGCACTACCGATGTCCAGTACGGCATTGGATACAACGATCAGCGAAAAATTCAGGCCATTGCAGTTCGAGGAACGGCTAATGACGCCAATTGGGCCCTGGACAAAGATACTCACAGCTTCAGGGACCAGAAGGCCGGCATCCTTATGCACCGGGGTTTCAGAAAAGCCGCTCAGTCGATCTACATGGATGTCAAACCTCGCCTTAAGCGGGGGTATACCACCTATCTGACCGGCCACTCCCTTGGTGGCGCTGTTGCTGTCATATTGGGGATTTATCTGCAGGATGATGGTGTGAAATTGGGCGGCATCTATACCTTTGGTCAGCCAAAATTTACCAACGTGGCCGGGGCCAAGGCTTACGAACATCTGCCATTACTGCGAGTGATTTATCAAAATGATACCGTGGCGCTGTTGCCTGACAGCGATGGTCAGGGGAATCAGGTATTCGCTCACATTGGACCAGTGATTAACATTCTGAGCGGACCTTACTACGTGTATGCGACTGCACAGCAAACACTGCGGTTTTCGCAGGGATCATTCGGGAAATGGCTAACTCAGGCCAGCCTGCCCGATCACAAAATGAAGTGGTATCTGCAAGGACTGCGTGACAAGCTGAACGGGGCCAAGGAAGTACGTTTCAAAGATCGAAACAAGTATATTGTCCGGCATAAGTACGGGACGGGCGTGGAGACAACGCGGCCTGAGAAAAAGTACAACTTCAATCACCATCCGTGAGGACGGGCTTGACGCCATGTTTTGTCGTGGACACTGTTCGTGGGAGAGAACCGGTTGAAAGGGATGCCTCCGGGTTAGCAAAACTGCTCTTGCAGAAGGGTGAACGCTGGTTTCAGCGATGTTCCTGCCCGAACACTAACTAGTTAGGGAAGAGTCCATTCATGCTGTCTTTCGCGTTGACTCTGCTTAGATTGTTCAAAGCAATCTGGCGCTCCTGGCAAGCTCCGGCATTCCGGGCAACAGCGAGCCTGGCGGTCTTCATTCTGGCATCAGGCACAATTTTCTATCGCTCGGTCGAGGGCTGGTCGTGGATTGATTCATTCTACTTCAGTGTCACAACGGTTTCGACTGTTGGAAATGGGTATCTCGCGCCGCAGACCGATTTCGGGAAGTTGTTCACCGTCGTCTACATCTTTGTCGGTGTAGGTGTGTTCGTGGTACTCTTCACCCAATTTGCATCCGCATTGCTACGTTCCGAGGTTGTGGAGCGCGACTCCACAAAGAAGCAAAAGGACAGCAACTAGTCCGGGAAATGGCGCTGTCCAGAGGTTCAGTTTATGCAAGTGTCCGACACCAAGACCGGTATACAGACATGATTGCTGCCAAACTTTTCGGCCATGACTGAGTATGAACAGAATGAATGCTTCCTGCTCCAACACTAAAAGGACTCTCCGCGAGCCGGGTTGGTGGCGACCATCCCTGGCTGGGCTCTATTTCGGCGGCATGTGGCTTGCTCTTACCTTTACGCCGTCGCTGATCCCGAGGCCTTGGCTGTTCCAGGGCGTGCTTGGCGGTATCGCCTTTGCATTCGGCTACTGGTTCGGTGCGGCTCTGATCTGGCTTTGGAACTACCTCGAGTTGCCAATCGTGCCATCCCGTTGGAGGCGTTCCCTTTACGGGCTCCTGGTCCTGGCTACTGCCTTGCGTATTGGCTGGTATCTTTGGAATGCATCGGGATGGCAGAACTCCACCCGCGAACTGATGGGCATGCCAGATGTCGAGGGAATACATTATGTGCGAACGCTACTGGTGGCCGCTGCAATCGCCATGGTGCTCATTGGACTGGTCTGGGCGCTGATCCGCAGCACGAAGATCATGGCCAGCATACCGCGGAACTACATTCAACGCCGCATCGCTTCGGTTGTTGGTGGAGCAGTGTTCATTGTGCTGCTGGTTCAATTGGTGAACGGAACGCTGGTCAGTGCAACGATTACGGTGATCGATGAGACACAAGCCGCAACCGACATCCTGGATCCGCCCGGTGCGGTTCCGCCTGCTGAGTCTACGCGGTCGGGAAGCCGTGCCTCTCTTGTCTCGTGGGACCGGTTGGGCAAGGCAGGCAAACTATTCGTGCATGAAGGGCCACGTCGGTCCGACATTGAAGCTTTCACCGGAAAGGAAGCCAAGAATCCGATCCGCGTATATGTCGGGCTTCGTTCCGCAGAGGACACGCTGGCTCAGGCGACACTTGCGGTTGAGGAACTTAAACGAACAGGTGCGTTTTCACGCAAGCTGCTCGTCATCGCGACGCCCACCGGCACCGGTTGGGTCGACAACCTGGGCATTGCGCCACTGGAGTACATGTATGGCGGCGACACGGCAGTTGTCGGCGTGCAGTATTCCTACCTGCAAAGTCCACTTTCATTGATCCTCGAGCCGGGCCGCAGCCAGGCATCTGCGGGGGTCGTGTTCCAAGCCATCTATGGGTACTGGAAGTCGTTGCCAGAGGAGCAGCGGCCCAAGATTTACCTCTTCGGCCTCAGCCTCGGCTCCCATGGTTCTGAAACGTCGGCCCCACTTTACGCCTATGTCAGTGACGCCTTCAGTGGTGCAGTTTGGGCGGGTCCTCCATTCCGCAACCCGCTGTGGCGAAATATCCAGCGTAATCGCAACCAGGGCTCGACAGCTTGGTTGCCACATTTTGAGAACGGGTCGATGATCCGGGTTATCGGTCCATTTGACGGACCGAAAATAAACAGCGATAGCTGGGGACCAATCCGGATCGCCTATGTAGTGAATCCGTCCGACGCGATCGTGTTCTTCGAGGAGAGCATGTGGTTTCGAGAACCTGACTGGATGAAACAGCCACGCGGATCTGACCTGTCACCTCTGTTGAGATGGATTCCCGTCATCACCTTTCTGCAGGTCGGGCTGGACATGCTGTTCGCTGCAGAAGCGCCACCCGGGCACGGCCACAACTATGCGGTGGAGGACTATGCAGATGCCTGGGTTGAAGTCAGCGCGGCGGCGGGGTGGACGAAACCGGACACTGCGCGGCTTAAAATCCTGCTCGCTGACCGGTAGCAACATCATGGGAAGTGCTGATGGCCGCCGAATTGTGCCGACTCCATGCCAAACGAAATAACCACCTGCACCGCGGCGAATGGCAGCTCCGGGTCCAGACTGTGTAAAAACACTCACTGGGCCGCCCCGTGTGATGAGGTGGTGGACTGGGATTGGTTTGCTGAGGATTTTTGGTTTGGCAGTTTTTACTGGCTGATTGGAGCTTCTGTCGGGATTTGACGGTTCTGAGCCGTGATTTGGGGTGATATTTGCGTAAAAGGGGCCCGACGAGCGCCTACGCCCGCATCGCTGCCAGCAGCGGTTCCATTCTGCACCGAACAGCCGTAAAATCATAAGACAAGCATGATTCACTAAACTGGAATCGATCAGTTTTATGATTTCTGATTGATTCAATCAAAAATCATACTGATCTAGCGGACAATCTGCCAGCAACAGCCTTTGGCTCGCCGTTTTCCAAGCTCCCCAAAGGGGCGCTTGCAAATTGATCGACTACTGGAAAACTCAACCTTCACGATCGACGAATATCACATCCTCCTTCGTCATAACCCGAGCGCTGCAGCGGTCTCGTCACCGACGACGCCATCAGCTTGCAGACCGTTGTCACGCTGGAACTGACGCAGGGCTTCATCAGTGCCAGGTCCGAAGACAGCGTCAACTCCACCGACGTCATAGCCGGCCTCGACCAGAACCTCCTGCACCTCGCGCACGGCTTCACCACGCATTCTGGGAGAAGTGAGTCGAAGCAAGCCTGAGATGCCTCCGCCTTTGCCGGTATCCTCCTCAGAAGAAACGACCTCGTAGACGCGTTCGTCGCGATACACCGTTGGGCGATAGAGAATGCCATCACAGATATACAGCGTCTCTCCATCGACGATAACCTGATCACAGGGGTCGGTGTCAGGCAGATTGAGGACGTAGGCAAGCGTTCCACCGGCAACGGCCGCCGTGAAATACCAGCCCCAACGCGGATACCAGAAGTATCCACCCCAGATCGGATGCGGTGGCCTGATGTAAGGTGGCCGGAAGTAAGGTGGGCGCCAGCTGGGCGGCCGCCAATGTGGCGGACGGAAGTGCGGCGGGCGCCAGTTCGGTGGCCGGCTGATTGGTGGACGTACATGCGGCGGCCGACCGGGACGATGGCCTGCACCGGGCCGGTTCGGTCTGCCGGGGCGTACGCCTGCAACCGGGCGGGTCGGGCGCCCAGCCACAGGGCGTTCCGGCCGAGTTGGTTTGGCACCGGGAGGACGTGGCCGATTGACTGCCGGCCGGGTTGCGGGCTTGCTCGGACGAGTAACCGGCGGTTTCGGTTTGCTTGCGACAGGCCGCGTTGAGGGTTTTGTGGGGCGTGTCGCTGGCTTGGATGGTCGTGTTGACGGTTTCGCCGGACGGGTCGATGGCTTTGACGGCCGCATTGAAGGTTTTGCCGGACGGGTCACTGGCTTTGACGGCCGTGTTGCAGGTCTGGCACGCCGGTTCGGTCTGGGCCGTGTTCTTGCGCCACCCATGCGCGCGCGCCCTCGTCCCTTCATTCCGCCACCCATGGGACTGCGGGCCTGCGCTTCACCGTCATGGTCGCCGAAACGCAGCACATGACCGGGGGAGAACAGCGCAATCGACAAGACAAGCAGTGCCAGACCTAGCAACCGTTTCATTGTTGTGCCTCCTGACCAACCGCCTTCTGTTTCAGTTCCGGAAAGCTGATCTTCACATCGCCTTCCGCCGGTACGTACTTGAACTGGGCCTCGTGATACTCGGGATTCAGATTCCAGTCGGTGAGATAGGCCCGGTATTGCGGCCAACCGGTCTTCTTTGGTTCGGTGCCAACGATGAGCAGCGGTACCGGCATATTTTCGTCTGTTGATATCCAGACTTGCCAATCCTCTTCGTCATCCGAGAACGCCAAGTGATGAACCTCATGGTCAGCGACCTTGGAGGTGCCCAGGTAAGCTGCCGCCTTCAGGCCCTTTTGGAGCCGCTCGGGCAGGCCCCGCTGCATGATGGAATAGAGTGGGATTTCACTGCCTGCTTCTTCTCGTGCAGCATCAACAAGGGCATCGAACCCGTTCTTGAATTCACTGCTGGCGTAATACTTTTCCAGTGGTGCAGCGTAACTCACCTGAGCCCCGTCGTAGTGCCACTCTCGCAGCCCATTCTCGCCTTCGGCACTGGAAAAGAAGCCCTTGTTCCGGACCAGCAGGTTGGTGCCGCTGCGCATCAGGGTAATTTTTTCGCGCTCGTCGATCACCTTGTCATAGCTGACGAACCAGTTGAATGACATCGCGTTCTGGTCGGCGAGGAAGCGGGCCGAACGAAGGATAAGTTCCATAGCCTGCGAGTCGATCTGACTGCCCTGCTCCGTTTGGGAGGTTGCGCTCGACTGAGCAAACGTAACCGTTGCGGGTCCTGACAGCAGTACCGCGCAGCACAGAAGCGCTGTCGTAGCGGATTTTTGCAACCTTATGAGCATTGCTTCTCTCCCACTTTCCCAGGCAAGGATCGCTGTTTGCCTTTTACTGTTCCCTCAACCCCAGACCGCTGTGTCTCCAAGTCTCGTAGACCATGGTTTAATCCGACTCCCATGTCCTTACTACGACCGCGAAATACAAGCGACTACTACCACCTGCCCTCCATCAACCGCAAGTAGAAATGCCTTTAGCCTGCCCCGTTTCGGACGCTTTGTTACTGTTTGCCGCCCGGTGCCAAAATGGCCGGTGTGACCGCTTTGCTGCCATGGGCTATTCTCTAATTCCCAGCTCTTCATCGAGCTCTCCTTCGTAATGCTCCTGCCTGGTCCACAGTTGCCTCCTCGGTAAACCCAGTGGTCTCCGCACCATGGCGTTAGAAGGTGTTGGTGGATCAATGTGTGAATCGGGTTTGCCCGATCAGGTATCGCAATGACTGGCGCGATCTCACCCACGCCATCGTTCCGGCGGGGACATCGGTTCGCTGAGCCATCAACACGCGGCAGGCGCGGCGGACCGAAACACCCCGGATCGCTCTCAGATCATCAGCAAGTTCACGGCGACGGGTATCCCTTGGAACTTGGACTTGTCCCTGTTTAATTCCGCATCCAGTTCTCGTTTATGCTACTTTTCGTTCGAATGCGATGGGGGTTTTTCCTCCTAATGTTGAGTCGATCATCGCGTATTCGTTATCAGCCTCTTCGGCCAGATGCTTGAAAATGCACTGCCAAACGCCGATGCGGCTCCAATGCACATGGCGGGTAACATTTCCAACCAGATGAGCCAGACACTCGCTTAGCTCAAAGCCTCACTGGTTCCAGAAACCCTGACGGCGGACAGGCCGGTTCACACGCAATCATGTTCGATGCAAAAGGAAAGCGTCACGTGTGCCGAAAACGCAAATATCGGGCGGCACTCCAGTTCTATCTGATCAGTTGCCCGCAACATTGCTGTGTGTCCGCACGAAATGTTTGGTCTCATCGATAAAATACGTGTGGAACGGGTTCCAGTGTAGCCGGGTCATTGCCGAGCTTGGGACATCGGTGACACGGACTTCTCCACGCAGCGCGAGCCGGCCAAGCTTCAGGCCGGGGTTTTCGCTCTTCTCATCAGTGCCGTAAAGAGGGTCATCTGGTGGGAAGGGCAAGGCAACATGTGACAATGAGTACACTTCTGGTGGCCATGTCATGCCAAGTTCACTCTCAATAACCTTGTCGCTGCCAGCCGGTCTCTCGCGCGACACAACAGAGTTGGTATACGCATTCCGGTTACCAACGATCGAAACGTCATAGTCACGTGCTGGTCCCGAGAGCAGCAAATCGAGAACAGGTGGCTGTCGGATCAGACCTTCAGTTTGAAACATCTGATTTATA
>JAHEFB010000052.1 GCA_024640405.1 Alphaproteobacteria bacterium
CAATGTGTCGTTTGAAGTTGAGCTGATCACACCGATTGCGATGGAAGAGAAGCTGCGCTTCGCCATCCGTGAAGGTGGTCGTACCGTCGGTGCCGGTGTCGTTGCCGGTATCATAGAGTAAATAAACTGAATAGGGGTGTTGCTGATAGTCAGAAACACCCCAACTTACGGATCCAAGTAGATGCAAAAACAGAATATTCGCATCCGCCTCGAAGCGTTCGACCATCGGGTTCTTGATGGTTCGGCACGTGAAATCGTGAATACGGCCAAGCGCACCGGCGCCCAGGTCCGTGGTCCGGTTCCACTGCCAACGCGGATTGAGCGGTTCACCGTGAACCGGTCTCCCCACGTGGACAAAAAGAGCCGCGAACAGTTTGAGATGCGTACGCATCGTCGCATTCTGGATATTGTTGACCCCACACCGCAGACGGTGGACGCGCTGATGAAGCTCGACCTTGCGGCTGGTGTGGATGTTGAGATCAAGCTCTAGATCTAGAGCGAGACGAACGGGAGTCTGAACTATGCGTTCAGGAGTAATTGTACAGAAGCTGGGAATGACTCGGATTTTCACCGATGCAGGTGAACATATTCCGGTGACCGTCTTGAAGCTGGATACCTGTCAGGTGGTGGGCCACAAGACCGTTGAGAAGAACGGTTACACGGCATTGCAGCTGGGTGTTGGCACCGCCAAGGTCAAACGTCTGACCAAAGCGGATCGCGGACAGTTCGCGGTTGCCAAGGTCGAGCCAAAGCGCAAGGTAGTTGAGTTTCGTGTAAGCCCGGAAAACATGGTTGCTGTCGGCGAGGAGATTATTGCTGATCACTATTTCGCCGGTCAGTATGTCGATGTGGCGGGTACGTCAGTCGGCAAGGGCTTTGCGGGTGCCATGAAGCGTCACAACTTTGGCGGGCTTCGCGCTTCGCACGGCGTTTCGGTCTCCCACCGCGCGCATGGTTCTACCGGCCAGTGCCAGGACCCCGGCAAGGTGTTCAAGGGCAAGAAAATGGCAGGCCAGATGGGTAATGAACGGGTTACTGTTCAGAACCTGCAGATCGTCAAGACAGACACTGAGCGTGGCCTGATTATGGTCAAGGGTGCCGTACCTGGCGCAAAAGGTGGTTGGGTTAGGTTGAGCGACGCTGTCAAGAAACCTCAGGCCGAAAATGCAATTACGCCTGCCGCGCTTCGTTCATCTGCTGCAGCAGCAGCTGCTGCCGCGGCAGAGGCGGAAGCCGCTGCAGCCGCGGAAGCGGCCGCCGAGGCTGAACGGATTGCAGCTGAAGAGGCTGCTGCGCAGGCCAAGGCCATGGAAGAAACGCCTGCCGAAACCGACGGTGCCGATGGAGGCAGCGAACAATGAAAACTGATATTCAAACACTGGAAGCCAAGAAGGCCGGCACGGTCGATTTGTCCGATGAGATTTTTGGTCTCGAGCCGCGCGGTGACTTGTTGCACCGCATGGTGACGTGGCAGTTGGCCAAGCGCCGGGCAGGCACTCACAAGACCAAGGGACGTGCCGAAATCAACCGTACAGGTGCGCGCTACGGACGCCAGAAGGGCGGCGGTACCGCCAGGCACGGCTCGCGCCGGGTTGGTATCTTTGTAGGCGGCGGCAAGGCTCACGGGCCGGTGGTCCGCAGTCATGCCTTTGATCTTCCCAAGAAGGTCAGGGCTCTTGCGCTTCGTCATGCGTTGTCGGCCAAGGTCAAGGCGAACGAATTGATAATCCTTGATAGTGCGGATGTCAAAACGCCGAAGACCAAGGATCTGGCTGGTGCGTTTTCCAAGCTGGGCCTGAGCAACGTGCTGGTAATTGATGGTGCTGAAGTAAATGAAAATTTCGCCAAGGCTGCCAGCAACCTGATCAATGTGGATGTATTGCCGGTTCAGGGCATCAATGTTTACGACATCCTGCGCCGTCAGAACCTGGTTCTGACCAAGGCTGCCGTTGAAGCGCTGGAGGCGCGGTTCAAATGAGCATGGAAAAAAATTACAACATTATCCGCGCACCGGCGATTACTGAAAAGACAACACTCCTGAGTGAAGCGAACCAGGTTGTTTTCAATGTGGCCGGAACTGCGTCCAAGCCTGAAATCAAGAAGGCAGTGGAAGAACTGTTCAATGTAAAGGTGAAGGCGGTGAATACACTGGTGCGCAAGGGCAAGGCGAAGCGCTTCCGTGGCATTCGTGGTCGTCAGGGTGATGTTAAAAAAGCGATTGTCACACTCGAAGATGGTCAGTCCATCGACGTGACAACCGGTCTGTAGAAGTATAATTCGAGCGATTGAGACGTAAACCATGGCACTGAAAAAGTTCAAGCCCAATACGCCAGGACAGCGGCAGCTGGTCATTGTTGACCGCTCCGGTCTATGGAAGGGCAAGCCCGTCAAGACCCTCACTGAAGGTCTGTCGAAAAGCGGTGGCCGCAACAACCATGGCCGTCAGACCACGTTTGCGCGCGGCGGCGGGCATAAGCGCACCTACCGCGTGATTGACTTCAAGCGTTCGCGCCAGGGCACTGCCAGTGTCGAGAGGATTGAATACGATCCGAACCGGACTGCATTCATTGCGTTGCTGAAATATGAAGACGGCACGCTGTCTTACATTCTGGCACCGCAGCGATTGAACGAAGGTGATCAGGTGGTGACCGGGACGACGGATGTTGACGTTAAGCCTGGCAACTGCATGCCGCTTGGCAACATTCCTGTCGGCACCATCATTCACAATGTGGAGATGAAACCTGGCAAGGGTGGTCAGATTGCCCGCTCGGCCGGTGCCTATGCCCAGTTGGTAGGCCGTGACAGGTCAATGGCTCTTTTGCGGCTCAAGTCGGGTGAGACCCGCATGGTATCATCTGAGTGCCGCGCAACTGTTGGTGCTGTGTCCAATCAGGATCACATGAATACCAATGATGGCAAGGCCGGGCGTTCACGCTGGCGTGGCCGTCGTCCTGTGGTTCGTGGTGTTGCCATGAACCCGATCGATCACCCGCATGGTGGTGGTGAAGGTCGTACCTCCGGTGGCCGCCATCCGGTTACCCCGTGGGGCAAGCCAACCAAGGGCAAGAAGACACGTTCAAATAAATCGTCGGACAAATTCATTGTCCGGTCGCGCCACCAGCGCAAGAAGAGATAAGGGTTAGGTTGAATGGCTCGTTCACTGCATAAAGGCCCGTTCGTCGACGGTTATCTGCTCAAGAAAGCGGAAGCTGCTCGCGATTCCGGGCGCAATCAGATCATCAAGACGTGGAGCCGCCGCTCGACCATCTTGCCTCAGTTCGTCGGACTGACGTTCGGTGTGCATAATGGCAACAAGCACGTTCCGGTCAATGTGTCTGAAGACATGGTTGGTCACAAGCTCGGTGAGTTCGCACCAAGCCGCACCTACTACGGTCACCAGGCTGACAAGAAGTCGAAGAGGTAAGGACATATGGGTAAGGCATCCAGAGCACGCGTCCTGCCGGACAATGAAGCAAAGGCTGTAACGCGCAATTTGCGTGTTAGCCCACGCAAGCTCAATGATGTTGCTACGACTATTCGTGGCAAGAAAGTTGAAACTGCACTTGCGGATCTCACGTTCTCACGCCGTCGCATTGCCGTGGACGTGAAAAAGACGCTGGAGTCAGCGATTGCAAATGCAGAAAACAATCATGATCTCGACATCAATGAACTGATTGTCTCGGAGGCGTTTGTCGGCAAGAAAATGGTTATGAAACGCTTCAAGCC
Organism: Alphaproteobacteria bacterium; assembly: GCA_024640405.1. Lineage (GTDB taxonomy): Bacteria > Pseudomonadota > Alphaproteobacteria > Rhizobiales > Aestuariivirgaceae > Anderseniella. The sequence goes on from JAHEFB010000052.1 coordinate 3,727, forward strand.
TCGCGCCCGTGGACGCGTTGGCAAGATCGAAAAATTCTTCAGCGAAATCACTATTGTAGTGCGCCAGGTCGAGGAGGCCGTCTGATGGGTCAGAAAGTCAATCCGATCGGTTTTCGTCTCGGCATCAACCGTACCTGGGATAGCCGCTGGTTCGCTGATGGAACCGAATATTCCAAGCTTCTGCATGAAGATTTTCGCATCCGTGAGTATCTGCGCGAGAAGCTGAAGCAGGCCGGGATTTCCCGTATCATCATCGAGCGTCCGCACAAGAAGTGCCGCGTGACCATATATTCGGCTCGCCCGGGTGTTGTAATCGGCAAGAAGGGTGCAGATATCGAGAAGCTGCGCCGTGACGTGTCCGAGATGACCGACAGTGAAGTTCATCTCAACATTGTTGAAGTGCGCAAGCCGGAAATCGATGCCAACCTGGTCGCTGACAATATCGCGCAACAACTGGAGCGCCGGATTGCATTCCGCCGCGCCATGAAACGGGCGGTGCAGTCCGCGATGCGTATGGGTGCCGAAGGTATTCGTATTACATGTTCCGGTCGTCTGGGCGGTGCAGAAATTGCACGTACAGAATGGTATCGCGAGGGTCGTGTTCCGCTTCATACACTGCGGGCAGACGTGGATTATGGCGTTGCAACCGCCCATACGGCTTATGGCACCAACGGCATCAAGGTCTGGATTTTCAAGGGTGAAATTCTTGAGCATGACCCGATGGCGCAGGACAAGCGGATACAGGCAATGCAGGAAGGTGGGGGCCCACGCCCGCGCCGCGACGATCGTCGTTAATAGTTAGATTAATTGGATTAAGCAGGAAACAGTACAATGCTGCAGCCAAAACGCACAAAGTTCCGCAAGGCTCACAAGGGCCGCATCAGCGGTGTTGCCAAAGGTGGTTACGAGTTGAACTTCGGAACCTTCGGCCTGAAGGCGCAGGAGCCTGCTCGTGTTACCGCGCGGCAGATTGAAGCTGCACGCCGCGCCATGACACGTCATATGAAACGTGCCGGGCGTGTATGGATCCGGATTTTTCCGGATTTGCCGGTTTCAAAGAAGCCTACCGAAGTCCGCATGGGTAAGGGCAAGGGGTCTGTGGAATTCTGGTGTGCACGGGTTCATCCGGGCCGGATCATGTTTGAAGTTGATGGTGTATCGCGTGAAATAGCGCAGGAAGCCATGACGCTAGCGGCTGCAAAGCTGCCCATCAAGACGCGTTTTGTGGCGCGACTTGGTGAGTAAATGCTGAGCGTTAAGGAATTGGATTTGAGGTAAGGCCATGAAAGCCACTGAAGTTAAACAGATGACAGATGACCAGCTCAAGGATGAGTTGCTCAAGCTGAAGAAAGAACAGTTCAACCTGCGCTTCCAGAAGGCTTCAGGTCAGATTGACAATACCGCGCGGGTTCGCCAGGTGCGCCGCGATATCGCCCGCATCAAGACGGCGCAGCGTTCACGCGCTGTTGCTGTACCAGCGAATTGATTGGAGTTTCGAACCCATGCCCAAACGTATTCTTCAGGGTGTCGTAGTAAGCGACAAAAACGACAAGACCATTGTTGTTCGTGTCGAACGCCGCTTTACACACCCGATGATGAAAAAGACCGTGCGTCGGACCAAAAAGTACCATGCACATGATGAAGCAAATGCCGCAAAGACCGGTGACATTGTTCGTATTGAAGAATGTCGCCCCATGTCGCGCAACAAGACCTGGGCGCTGGTCGTCGAGTAGGTCTGACAATAGAATTTGAACGTGCTGCTGCGCCACTGATCAGATCGACAGGGCGAACGGGCATCAAGAACAACGGATGAAGCCATGATCCAGGTAGAGACAAATCTCGACGTTGCCGACAATTCCGGCGCCCGTCGCGTCCAGTGCATCAAGGTGCTGGGCGGCTCGAAGCGCAAATACGCTCGTGTCGGCGACATTATTGTGGTGTCCATCAAGGACGCCATTCCACGCGGTCGCGTTAAAAAAGGCGCCGTGATGAAAGCCGTAGTGGTTCGGACCGCGAAGGATATTCAGCGTGGTGATGGTTCCGCAATCCGCTTCGACCGTAATGCTGCTGTGTTGATCAACAACCAGGGCGAACCGGTTGGAACTCGTATTTTCGGCCCGGTTCCTCGTGAACTTCGCGGTCGCAACCATATGAAAATTATTTCGCTTGCACCGGAGGTGCTGTGATGGCTGCCAAGTCAAAACTGAAAAAGGGTGACCGCGTTATCGTTGTTGCCGGCAAGGACAAGGGCAAGTCTGGTGACGTGCTCAAGATGTTCCCGAAAGAAAATCGCGCAGTTGTGGGCGGTGTGAATGTCGCTCGCCGGCATATGAAGCAGACTGCAGCTCAAGAAGGCGGCATCGTCAACAAGGAGCTGTCGATCCATGTGTCCAATCTTGCGCACATTGATCCGAAGGACGGCAAGGCAACCCGTGTCGGGTACAAGGTCCTGGATGACGGCAAAAAGGTGCGGGTCGCTAAGCGTTCCGGGGAGGTGATCGATGGCTGATGTATATGTACCACGTCTGCGTAAACTGTACGAAGACGAGATCCGAGCGAAGCTGATTGAACAATTTGGTTATACAAATGCAATGCAGGTGCCCAAGCTCGACAAGATCGTGCTGAATATGGGTGTCGGCGATGCCGTCGGTGACTCCAAACTTGTCAAGGTGGCCGCTGAGGAACTGACCAAGATTGCCGGTCAGAAAGTCGTAGTGACCAAGGCTCGCAGGTCTATCGCAACATACAAACTGCGCGAAGGCATGGATATTGGTGTCAAGGTTACTTTGCGCAAGCAGCAAATGTATGAGTTTCTTGATCGCTTTATCAACATTGCCTTGCCACGTGTCCGCGATTTTCGTGGTCTTTCCGGTCAGAGTTTTGACGGACGCGGCAATTACGCAACCGGCCTCAAGGAACACATTGTGTTTCCGGAAATTGATTACGACAAGATTGACCGCATGTGGGGTCTGGACATTGTAGTTTGCACGACGGCAAACACCAACGACGAAGCTCGGGCTCTGCTGACGGCATTCAACTTCCCATTCCGCAAACGGCATGGCCAGCAGGCAGCGGCGTAAAGCGGCGCGAAGAACAAGGAAACGGAAAAGCTCATGGCAAAGAAAAGTTCAATTGAAAAAAACAATCGCCGCAAGCGTCTGGTAAAGCAGTACGCCGGCAAGCGCGCCGAGTTGCGGGCGATTGCCAATAATAAATCACTTCCGATGGAAGAGAGATTTGCAGCACGGCTCAAACTGGCTGAACTGCCTCGCAACTCTGCAGCCATTCGGGTGCGCAATCGTTGCGAAGTTTCCGGCCGGCCACGCGGTTATTACCGCAAGATGGCCATGTCCAGAATTGCACTTCGTGATTTGGCCAACCAGGGACTGATCCCAGGTGTGGTCAAGTCGAGCTGGTAACGGTGCGCCAAGGTTCTAAAGGGAAAGATTAAAGATGAACGTCACGGATCCTATCGGCGATATGTTGACCCGCATCCGCAATGCACAGCAGCGTGGCAAGTCCAAGGTGGCAAGCCCGTCATCGCGTCTGCGCGAGCGCGTGCTGGAAGTATTGCAGTCTGAGGGGTACATTCGCGGTTTCGCTGTAACTGAGCGTACTACCGGTCAAGCGGAGCTCGAAGTCGAGCTGAAGTATTTTGACGGTGAGCCCGGCATTCGCGAGATCAAACGTGTATCAAAGCCGGGCCGTCGAGTGTATGCGTCTGTCGGTGAACTGCCGACGATTTACAACGGTCTTGGCGTCGCGATTATGTCGACGTCAAAGGGTGTTATGTCTGACAGCCAGGCACGTGAGAATAATGTTGGTGGCGAGGTTCTCTGCACGGTCTTTTAAGGCCTGTGGAGAGTGCCCGCTATTTGTTGTTGTTTCTGTTGCTGCCCGGTTCAGGGCAGTTGGCAGTAGATTAAGGATCGGAGGCAAGGAAGCCCATGTCTCGTATTGGTAAAAAGCCGGTACCGGTACCAAGTGGAGTAACCGTTACCCTGGATGGTCAGACCGTCAAGGTCAAAGGCCCGAAGGGTGAGTTGCAAACCAAGTTGGTTGACCTGGTCAATGTGAAGCAGGAAGGCGATGATCTGGTCGTTTCACCTGTTGATCAGTCTAAACCGGCCCGTTCGGCCTGGGGCCTGTCGCGTACATTGATTTCCAACCTGGTAATCGGTGTGACAGACGGGTTTACGAAAAAACTCGAGATCAATGGTGTTGGCTATCGTGCAGCGCTGCAGGGCCAGGGTCTGCAACTTAATCTGGGTTACAGTCACGACGTGGTTTATGCGATCCCGCAGGGCATCGACATTACGGTGCCGAAGCCGACTGAAATCGTTGTTTCCGGTATCGATAAACAACGTGTCGGTCAGGTTGCCGCTGAAATACGCGGCTGGCGCCCGCCAGAGCCATATAAGGGCAAGGGCGTGAAATATGCTGATGAAACGATCTTCCGTAAGGAAGGCAAGAAGAAGTAACGGTTGAGCTGAAGGGCTTTAAGACAATGTCTGGAAAACTGACAATTAGTGAACGCCGCAAGCAACGCGTCCGCAGGGAGCTGAAGGCCAGCAACAATGGCCGACCGCGTCTTAGCGTGAATCGTTCGCACAAGAACATCTCTGTGCAGGTCATCGACGATGTTAAAGGTGTGACGGTTGCTGCGGCATCGACGCTGGAAAAAGACCTGCGCGGTTCGCTAAAGACAGGTGGCGATTCCGCTGCCGCCTCTGCTGTCGGCAAGCTGGTTGCTGAACGCGCGAAGAAAGCTGGTGTTGATACTGTTGTATTCGATCGCGGCGGTTATCTTTATCATGGCCGGGTCAAGGCCCTGGCCGAGGCTGCCCGCGAAGGCGGCCTGAAGTTCTAACAATTTTGACTGAGAAACAGGTATATTTACATGGCTAGAGAACGCGAACGCCGGGACCGGGATCAGGACAATGAGTTTGTTGACAAGCTCGTCCACATCAACCGTGTTGCCAAGGTTGTTAAAGGTGGCCGCAGGTTCGGCTTTGCCGCTCTCGTGGTCGTTGGTGACCAGAAAGGCCGTGTTGGCTTTGGTCACGGCAAGGCCCGCGAGGTGCCTGAAGCCATACGCAAGGCAACCGAGAGCGCCAAGCGTGATATGATACGTGTTCCGCTGCGTGAGGGCAGAACACTGCACCACGATGTTGCAGGCCGCCACGGGGCAGGCCGGGTGGTGCTTCGTTCAGCGCCTGCCGGCACCGGTATTATTGCCGGTGGGCCTATGCGTGCCGTATTTGAGAGCGTCGGCATGCAGGACGTGGTTGCGAAATCAATCGGTACCTCGAATCCATACAACATGGTTCGCGCAACTTTCGATGCGCTCAAGCACGAAACAAGCCCGCGCTCTGTTGCTGCACGTCGTGGCAAGAAGGTATCGGATATCATATCGCGCCGTAAGGATGGCGAGATCTCAGCGGAATGATCTGGCCTGTTTGCGCCGGAACTAAAATGGTTGATTGAGGAATATCATGGCCAAGGATAAAAAAACTGTCACTGTCCAGCAGATTGGATCGCCGCTTCGCCGTCCTGGTGACCAGCGCGCCACTCTTATCGGCCTGGGTCTCAACAAGATGAACCGTCAGCGGACCCTGGAAGACACTCCTGCGGTTCGCGGCATGATCGCCAAGGTTGCGCACCTTGTGCGGGTTGTGGACGGCCAGTAAGCATTTTTCGCTCGCGCGATGAAACAAAGACAAGAGAAGCAAAGACCATGAAGCTCAACGAAATTTCAGACAATCCGGGTGCCCGCAAAGAGCGCACACGCGTTGGCCGGGGCATTGGTTCCGGCAAGGGCAAAACAGCCGGCCGCGGTCACAAGGGTCATGGATCGCGTTCGGGCGGGCCAAAGCTGGGCTTTGAAGGTGGTCAGATGCCGATCTACCGGCGTTTGCCAAAACGTGGTTTCAAGAAGCCGAACCAGCTGTCGTTTAACGAAGTTAATCTTAGCCGGCTTCAGGCTGCGGTTGATGCCAAGAAGCTTGACATCAAAAAACCGGTCGACCTGGCAGCACTCCTTGCCAGCGGAGTGGTTTCCAAACCGCTCGACGGCGTGCGCGTACTGGGCCAGGGCGAGTTGAAGGCCAAACTGGACCTGCATGTAAACCATGCAACAAAGTCTGCGACTGCGGCTGTCGAAAAAGCCGGCGGCAAGGTGAATTTGATCGAAGAAAAACCAGTGGTGGAAGAAAAAGCCAAGGCCTGAGCGCGTTAGACGGGCCTTTGCGACAACTTGGTGCTTGTGATCAGGCGGCTGCGTGCCGATATTGACGACAGGCACTGGTCAGGTACACGGATAAGGAATCCCGAATGGCATCCGCTGTTGAGCAACTTGCAGCAAATCTGAGCTTCGCATCTTTCGCCAAGGCGGAAGACCTGAAAAAGCGCATCTGGTTTACGCTGGCGGCGCTGGTGGTGTATCGGCTTGGAACCTACATTCCTATTCCCGGTGTGGATGCCACAGAACTTGCTCGCCTGGTTCAGCAGAACTCGTCCGGCATTCTCGGCTGGATCAATGGCCTTGCCGGCGGGGCGCTCGGCAGAATGGCTATTTTTGCGCTCAATATCATGCCCTACATTTCGGCCTCGATCATTATTCAGTTGATGACGACCGTCAGTCCGCATCTTGAACAACTCAAAAAAGAAGGCGAACAGGGGCGTAAAAAGATCAACCAGTATACCCGCTATGGAACTGTCATTCTGGCAGCATTGCAGGCCTACGGAATTGCAGTTGGCCTCGAAAGTCAGGGCAATACCGTGATCGATCCTGGCTGGTACTTCCGGATTGCCACCGTTATTACGCTGACGGGAGGAACGGTTTTCCTGATGTGGCTGGGTGAGCAAATAACGGCACGCGGTATCGGAAATGGTATTTCTCTAATTATCTTTGCCGGAATCATTGCGGAATTGCCGTCAGCCATTGCGGCGATCCTGGAATTGGGCCGTACCGGCCAGATGTCGACATTTCTTATTATCGGCATCATCATTCTCGCTCTGGTTACCATCGCGGTCATCGTATTCATGGAGCGGGCCCAACGCAGGCTTTTGGTGAAATATCCCAAGCGCCAGGTTGGTAATCAGATCCAAAATGTTGATCCGTCCCATCTGCCGTTGAAGCTGAATACTGCCGGGGTTATTCCGCCAATCTTTGCTTCGTCGCTGTTGTTGTTGCCGATTACCGTGTCAAATTTCAGTCAGGGCAGCGGCCCGGACTGGCTCAATACGATCAACGCATTACTGGGTCGCGGCCAGCCGTTGTTTCTTGCGATATATATTGGGCTGATCGTCTTTTTTGCGTTCTTCTACACCGCAATCATGTTCAATCCGAAGGAAACCGCCGACAACCTCAAGAAGTATGGCGGGTTCATTCCGGGCATCCGGCCCGGTGAACGCACAGCTGAGTATATCGATTATGTGTTGACCCGCATTACAGTGGTTGGGGCGCTCTATCTGGCGGCTGTGTGTTTGTTGCCGGAGATACTCACGTCCTATGCAGCCATTCCGTTCTACTTCGGCGGCACGTCACTGCTGATTATCGTATCCGTCACCATGGATACCGTATCGCAGGTTCAGAGCCATTTGCTGGCCCAGCAGTACGAAGGTCTGATGAAGAAGACCAAGCTCAGGGGGTCTCGCAAGTGAATATTATCATTCTCGGCCCTCCCGGTGCGGGAAAGGGCACCCAGGCTCAACGAATAGAGGCTGGCAAGGGTTTGAAACAGCTGTCCACCGGTGACATGCTTCGGGCAGCGGCGGCTGCCGGTAGTCCTGTTGGACTGAAAGCCAAAGACATCATGGCGCGCGGCGAACTGGTGCCGGATGATATCGTTGTGGGCATTATCTCAGAGCGGGTGGAAGACGAAGACTGCGCCGGGGGCTTTATCCTTGACGGGTTTCCCCGCAATGTGAGGCAGGCAGAGGCTCTTGACGTAATGCTTGACGACAAGGGTTTGCAACTTGATGCCGTTCTCGAACTGCAGATTGACGACAGTATTTTGATCGATCGCATCGAGAAGCGTGCAGCCGAGACGGAAGGCGGCCCGAGAGCCGATGATAATGCGGAGGCGCTGAAGAAGAGGCTTGACGTATATCATGCCCAGACGGCGCCGCTGATTGAGTATTACGCAGCAAAAGGCAAGTTGCGCAGTGTTGATGGTATGGCGGAAATGGATGAAGTCAGCCGCCAGATCATGGAGGTGTTGAACGGGTAGGTGTCACAAGCAACAGGATAGCGGTTAAATGGTTGACGTGCCGGGGAATCCGTCATAGAAACTGCGCCAATCCGGTTGCTGACAGGCTGACCGCAAGTAGCTCTTTGTCTGCTTGGGGTGGGCCTTGTTGCCGTTAGGCATCAACAATCCGTTTTTTGGTTCAGTTTTGGTCCTGGCTATACTGATGAGATATCAGGCCAGACCGTTTGCAGGAGAATAGCGTCTTGGCCCGTATAGCAGGCGTCAACATTCCGACGAACAAGCGCGTAGTGATCGCGCTGCAGTATATTCATGGTATCGGTCCGAATTTTGCGAAGAAGATTTGTGAGACCGTGAACATAGAATCTGGTCGCCGTGTCAACGAGTTGTCAGACGCGGAAGTTATCCAGATCCGTGAAACCATTGATCGCGATTTCATGGTTGAAGGTGACTTGCGCCGTGAAACAGCCATGAACATCAAACGTCTGATGGACCTTGGGTGTTACCGCGGCTTGCGGCATCGCCGTGGCCTCCCGGTTCGCGGTCAGCGCACACATACAAACGCCCGCACCCGCAAGGGGCCCGCCAAGGCTATTGCAGGCAAGAAGAAGTAATCAGTTTCTTTCTCGGAAAGCATTTTTAGATGGCTAAAGAACCAACACGTACGCGCCGTAAGGAACGTAAGAACATCTCTTCCGGTGTTGCACACGTGAATTCAACATTCAACAACACCATGATCACCATCACGGATGTTCAGGGTAACGCCATTGCATGGTCGTCTGCCGGCAAGATGAAGTTCAAGGGATCCCGCAAATCAACGCCTTATGCAGCGCAGGTTGCTGCAGAGCAGGCCGGTGAGATAGCAATGGAACACGGTATGAAGACCATTGAGGTTGAAGTGTGCGGGCCGGGTTCGGGCCGCGAGTCTGCTCTGCGGGCTCTGCAGGCTGTAGGACTTCAGGTGACATCAATTCGCGATGTGACACCTATTCCGCACAATGGCGTTCGCCCACCAAAGCGCCGCCGTGTTTAATACGATGTAGTTTTGGCGATTTTGCTGACCGATCAGTCGAAATTGCCAACATTTTTTGAATTCAGGGTACATGTTCCGATCTGCGGAACCTCGCTACCCACAACTGCACAGAGGTCGACACCGTGAACACCAAGAACTGGCAAGATCTTATCAAGCCTATAAAGCTGGACGTGAATGCCGGCCGCGATCGCCGCCGCACAGCTACACTGGTCGCTGAGCCGCTTGAACGCGGATTTGGCATGACACTTGGCAACAGTTTGCGCCGTGTGCTGCTGTCTTCCTTACAGGGTGCGGCGGTGACATCGGTTCAGATTGACGGTGTGCTGCATGAATTCTCTTCCATCGCAGGTGTTCGGGAAGATGTCACCGACATCGTGTTGAACATCAAGGAAATTGCTGTTGGCATGCAGGGAGAGGGTCCAAAGCGGCTGACGCTTCGCAAGCAGGGCCCCGGTGCAGTGACTGCCGGTGACATTGAAGAGAGTGGTGATATTACGATTTTGAACCCGACGTTGCCGATCTGCACCCTTGATGATGGTGCGGAAGTTCGTATGGAATTCACAGTCAACACCGGCAAAGGCTATGCTGCTGCAGAACGCAACCGTCCGGAAGACGCGCCAATCGGCCTGATCCCGGTCGACAGCCTGTACAGCCCGGTCAAGCGGGTTTCCTACAAGGTAGAAAACACTCGTGAAGGTCAGGTGCTCGACTATGACAAGCTGATCATGACTGTTGAAACAGACGGGTCTATGACACCGGAAGACGCGGTCGCTTATTCAGCCCGTATTCTGCAGGATCAATTGCAGGTCTTCATCAACTTTGAAGAGCCTCAGCAGATTGTCACTGAAGAAGAAAAGCCGGAGCTTGAATTCAACGCTGCTCTGCTCAAAAAAGTTGATGAGCTTGAATTGTCGGTTCGCTCGGCAAATTGCCTGAAGAACGACAATATCGTTTATATCGGTGACCTTATCCAGAAAACTGAAGGCGAAATGCTGCGCACGCCGAATTTCGGACGCAAGTCACTCAATGAAATCAAGGAAGTGCTGGCTCAGATGGGACTGCACCTCGGAATGGATATCGAAAACTGGCCGCCGGAGAATATCGAGGAACTGGCGAAGAAGTTCGAGACCCACTACTAAGAAAAGTTCACCGCGGGCAACCGGAAGGTTGCCTTGCAGGAAAGTACCCAAGGAGAAGGCCAATGCGCCACGGAAAGAGCGGACGCAAGCTCAACCGCACAAGCTCGCATCGCAAGGCAATGTTTGCCAATATGGCGGCAGCTTTGATCAAGCACGAGCAGATTATTACCACACTGCCGAAAGCCAAGGATCTGCGTCCGATAGCTGAAAAACTCATTACCCTTGCCAAACGCGGCGACGTACATGCGCGTCGTCAGGCGATGTCCAGGATTCGTGATGAAGATCAGGTCAAGAAGCTGTTTGAAGTTCTGGGCGCCCGCTATGGTGAACGCAATGGCGGATACACGCGCGTCCTCAAGGCTGGTTTCCGGTACGGTGACAGCGCGCCAATGGCGGTGATTGAACTGGTTGATCGTGATCCGTCTGCCAAGGGGCTGGATTCCGGTCCGACCCAGAACGCTGACGAAGCTGAAACAGAAGCGGCATAAGCAGTTCTGCATACCTGTATTTTGGGCGGTTCCTGAGGGAGCCGCCTTTTCTTTTTTGCGACTTTGAAGCAACATGACGAGATGACCGGGTTCACAGCAAAAACACCTGACTATGCACAGCGGGTAGCTGACAGTTTTGCGCGGCAGGCCGCGCTTGCTACCATGGGGGCCGAGTTGATTTCAGTCGAACCCGGCGAAGTTGTTGTCGAAATGCTGCATGATGAACGGTTTACGCAACAGCACGGTTTCATTCATGCAGGTGTAACAACCACAGTACTTGATACTGCCTGCGGTTATGCCGCTTTTTCACTGATGCCGGCAGATGCAGGTGTGCTTACCATCGAGTTGAAAACCAATCTGCTGGCGCCCGCTGCAGGTGAGAAGTTTGTGTTTGTGGGTCGTGTTGTAAAGCCGGGCCGTACTGTCACCTTCTGTGAAGGTGAGGCGTTTGCACTGAATGACGGTGACAAAAAGCGGATCGCTACACTGTCTGCCACCATGATGACGGTACTGGGCCGCGATGACGTCAAGAGCTGAATACCCGTCATTCGGAAAAACTGTCGGCGACTGTGACTTGAGATACCAGGCCATACCCGTTGAACCGTGTGGCCATCGCCGTGCCGTAGGCGCCCACTCCGGCGAATTCGATAATGTCTGATTCCTGGATGTCGACTGGCAAATCAAGTTTTGTCGGCAATACATCCAGCGGGTCGCAAGTTGGACCATACACGGTGAATGCGCGACACTTTTTGGAATCAACAATCCTGTCTTTGCGCAATATTCGGTAAAAGGGCAGCAGGTCCGGGGCCTGTGCTACTTCAAGCAAGCCACCGTATATTCCATCGTTTATGAACAGGTCGTCTGACCAACCGCGAACCAGTTTCACAGTGGTAAGCAGGGAAAAGGCCGGTGCTGCGATGCTGCGGCCGGGTTCGCATTCCAGTATTGGAGGATGATCACCGAAGACCGAACTGACGCTACTTCGAATGTGCTCAAAGTAGGTCGACAAGGCGGGCCCGCAACTGGCTGAATAGCGGGCCGGAAATCCACCTCCAACATTCAATCGGGTTAATCTGGTCTGCGCCCGACCTGCTATGCGCCCCGCAGCTTCGATGTGCCTCTTCCAGGCGTGCGGATCCGTACATTGCGATCCTGGGTGGAATGTCAACACCGGCTTGAAGCCGTGCAAAACCGAATAACTTATGAGCTCGGATGCTTGATACTCATCTGCTCCAAACTTGCTTGTGAAGTCGTGCACGGAGCTGCCTCGCGACGGCAAGCGAAAGCGGATTGCGATTTCGGTTCCAGCAGTTGACCCTATGGTATGTCGGATCTTGCTGATTTCCTCGATGCTGTCGGCGGCATATCGCCGGCATCCAAAAGTGTGCCAGGCCGTTGCTATTTCACCACGGGACTTGACCGGGTTGTGATAGTGGATTTTGGAACCGGGACATGTGCGAGTGACTGTTTCCATTTCTGCGATAGAAGCAACATCAAAGGTGGCAATGCCTGATTTCGCCAGCAACCGCAGCACGGTCTCGTCGGGATTTGCCTTGACCGCGTAGGCAACCTGGCCGGGGAAACTGTCGATGAAAAGCCTTGCTCGATCGGAAAGTTTTGTCGGACAAAAGCACAGCACCGGATTTTCATCGATCAGGTCCGCAGCGACTTTTCGGCTGTTGGGAAAAATTCCTTGTCGATGCAGCCTTACTGTTTCGGAACGGTGTTTCGTCGATGGTTCCGTTGTCATGTTGCGGTCCCGAAGCAGTGGTGATGCGTTATCGGGCGGACGATGCTGCATGACAAAGCCGGAAAACAGACGCAATTAAATCGGCGAACAGATAATTATTCGTCGAATTGACGGAAATAATGCTATTGTGACGCAATGCGCGTGACACCGAAAGATGAAGAACTCATGGCCCTGTTAAGGGTCAATGCCCGAACGCCGGTGTCGGAACTCGCAAGACAGCTCGGGGTTTCCCGCACGACCATACAGGACCGGTTGCGCCGTCTGGAGGTTAACGGAATAATTGCCGGGTACAGCGTGAGACTAGGCGCTGACGGACCATCCGAAGGGATTTCCGCTGTCGTGGAGATATCCGTGGATCCTCACATGAACAGGGAAGTGGTGAAAGCGCTGATGCGAATGCCGCAGGTTGAGACACTGCATACGGTATCTGGAAAATTCGACCTGATAGCACAGGTTCGGGCCCTGACAACCGATCACATCGATAGAATTCTTGACGACATCGGGATCATTGAAGGGATAACCCGAACAGAATCCGCGATCATCCTGTCAACAAAACTGGATCGCCGGTAAACTTGGCGTGCATCAGCTTGACAGGCGTGTGTTGTAGTTCCCAACTTTGGACTGAGGGTTGAGGCACCCGCGATGTTAAAGGCTGGCCTTGTTATGGACGAGAACAACAACGTAAATGCAAGTGGTCCCGTCGCCATACTGGATCACCTGACCGGTGGCTCCGAGGGCGGTCAGTCAAGACTGCAGGGTGATACCCTGGATGTGTATCTTCAGGCAAACAAGATTATTCACATAACACCGGTGCGACAGAAGCCTGAACACGGGGAAGAAATAGCCCGTCTGCACCTCGACGGCGATTCCTACGAAATCGAGACACGTGGTGGTTACCCGATATGGGTCAACGGTAAACCGATTTCATCGCAGCGGTTGAATAATCTCGATGTTATTGAGTTTGGCGACCGTGGTCCGCTGTCGCGGTTTTGCCTGTGTCGGCCGGGCGAGAAGCCACGCAAGGTTGTCGCTGAAATACTTGCAGACGCGATTGCTTATCTGCGTACCAGCCGGCAACCGGCTATAGTCAGAATGTGGCGAGTAGCAATGAGCGTCCTCAGGCGACTGTCCGGGCAGACAACGATATTGTTCAGACTTGGCGTTGTATTTGCGATCGGCAGTTTGGGACTGCTGCTTTATCAACAGCAGAAGATCAATACGATGCTGCAGAACGATCTGGAGCGCGAGCGGACCAATATCGAAAAATTCGCAGAGTCACTTGCTGAAGCCCGGGAACAGGCGTTGACCCAGGACGACCTGACGTCCTTGCGAGATCAGATTGACGAAACACTGATTTCCAATACCGGTCGGCTTGAAGTGCTGGAAAAATCCAGAAAGGCCAGTGCAAAGGCAATTGCGGCGGCAACGCCCTCGATAATGTTCCTGCAAGGCTCCTATTCCTTTCGGGATGCCGCTACAGACAGGGTCCTCCGCTATGTCGTCGGTCCGGACGGTAAACCCGTAACTGATGCACGAGGTAACCCCCGGTTGACACTTGACGGCGAAGGGCCGGTTGCTGAAAGGAGTTATACGGGCACCGGCTTCGTGCTTGCGGAAGCTGGCAGTATCATTACCAATCGGCATGTCGCTCTGCCCTGGGAGAATGACGCCAATCTCGCGGTGTTCGGCGGACAGGGACTTGAGCCCGAGTTGACCCGTTTTATCGGCTATATGCCTGGAGAGGTTGAGGCGTTGCCGGTCGAACTGGTCCGGGCCAGCGATGACGCCGACGTTGCTGTATTGAAGTTTTCAGGGCCGGTTCCTGCGACAACAGGCCTTGAGTTGTCCAGCGCCACTCTAACATCGGGCGACAACGTCATCGTGATGGGATACCCCACTGGACTCAGGGCAATGCTGGCCCAGGCAGGCAAACCGTTCGTGACCAAAATCCGCGAAGCCGGCGAGACGAACTTCTGGAAAGTGGCAAGACGGCTATCTGAAAGCGGGTTCATTCAACCGCTGGCCAGCCAGGGAATCGTGGCCAAGGTTACTGCCGCAAGTATCGTATATGATGCCGATACTACCAAAGGAGGGAGCGGTGGCCCGGTCATGGATGGCGATGGGCGTGTCGTTGCGGTCAATTCGGCAATCCTGCCTGAATACGGTGGTTCCAATATTGGGGTCCCGCTGTCAAAACTACGCGCGCTGCTTGATGCCATAGAGGCCGATATGTCGGCATCTTCGCAGTAGAAATTTCCTACAAGTTGTTTGGAACCGTGTAGTCGATGCTCTATTGTGGGCCATCGACTTGTACTCAGGCAATGAAGGGTTCGCCGATTATGATATTTGTCCGTCTAGTGTTGTTGTCCGCAGTGGTGGCTGTCGTGCTTGCGGTGCCTGCGCTGAAGCCCGTTGGCGCGCAGCAGGTGCCTGCATCGCGGGGTGAAATTGCCATGTCTTTTTCACCGGTGGTGAAAAGTACTGCACCCAGCGTGGTCAATGTCTACGCAAAACGCATTCTTCAGTCGCAGGACCGGCGGCAACCGTTCGGAGCAGATCCATTTTTCCGCCGCTTCTTTGGTGACAAGCTATTTGGCGGCAGGCCGCGCAGGCGGGCACAGAATTCACTCGGTTCTGGTGTAATCGTGGATGCCTCCGGTATAGTTGTTACAAACAACCACGTTATCAAGAACGGTACTGAAATCCGGGTGGTCCTGTCAGACAAGCGAGAGTTTGACGCCGAGCTGATATTGACTGACGAGCGCACAGATCTGGCAGTATTGCGCATCAAGCCGGACGGTGAGCCTTTGGTTGCCCTTTCTCTTGGGGATTCCGATGCCCTGGAAGTGGGTGATCTGGTTCTGGCGATCGGCAATCCGTTCGGGGTAGGCCAAACGGTCACCAGCGGGATTGTATCTGCGCTGGCAAGAACCCGGGTCGGTGTGTCTTCGTACCAGTTCTTTATTCAGACGGACGCGGCGATCAACCCTGGAAACTCAGGCGGCGCTCTGGTCGACATGAATGGCCGTCTGATTGGCATCAATACCGCCATATTCTCGCGTTCGGGCGGGTCCAACGGTATTGGTTTCGCGATTCCCGTCAACATGGTGCGGTCGGTTATTGATCAGTCGCTGACCGGGGCCAGCAGGGTAACCAGGCCATGGGTCGGCGCCGATCTGCAGAATGTTACCAACGACCTGGCATCCGCACTGGGTCTGAACAGACCCCGTGGCGCGCTTGTGTCGCAACTGCACGCCAAAAGCCCATTGAAGAAGGCGGGAATAAAACAGGGTGATGTCTTGTTGAAACTTGCCGGCAAACAGATCGAGAATGCGCAGGAGTTCAGTTTCAGGTTTGCGACCCTGGCGGTGGGTGATGAGGCCCAGGTGGTGTTCAGCCGGAAATCAAAACGGTACGGGGCTAATGTGGCGCTCGACGCTGCTCCGGAGGATCCACCCCGCAATACCACAATTATCGAGGGACGGTCACCGTTCACAGGACTGGAAGTTGTCAACGTATCACCGGCTGTTGCTGAGGAACTTGGCTTGCCGTCGTCGGTAGAAGGCGTCGCGGTGTCAAAGGTGAAGGGTCGTGTTGCCCGACGCTTCGGGTTCAAGAAGAGTGACGTGATAATGGAGTTGAACGAAAGCAAACTGGGCTCTGTCTCCGATTTGCGCAGTGTTCTGAAAAGACGAGATGGCTATTGGGACGTAGCGATACTGCGCAAGGGCAGAGTAATTCGTCGCGAATTCGGTGATTGACGGGATACCCGATCCATGGCCTCGCTGTTTGATGCTGCCGGACTTGATGCAACTGCACCACGCCCGCTTGCCGACAAGCTTCGCCCCCGATCGCTTGCAGAGGTCCAGGGACAGGATCATCTGTGTGGAGAAGCTGGCCTGATTTCTCGGATGATTTCGTCCGGCCGGATCACCTCCATGATTCTGTGGGGACCGCCCGGTACTGGAAAGACCACGATAGCCCGGCTGCTGGCCGGTGAGGCGGACCTGCACTTTGAGCAGATATCTGCCATTCATTCAGGTGTTGCCGATCTGAAGAAGGTGTTTGAGGCGTCACGTGTGCGGCGCACGGACAAGGGGCAGGGCACCTTGTTGTTCGTGGATGAAATTCACCGCTTCAACAAGGCGCAACAGGACAGCTTTCTGCCGTGGATGGAAGATGGCACTATCACTCTGGTTGGGGCAACTACTGAAAACCCTTCTTTTGAATTGAATGCGGCGGTGCTGTCTCGTGCCAAGGTTCTCACGCTCAACCGGCTGGACAGCAACGCCATGGCGGGATTGCTTGCGCGTGCAGAAGAGCTTGAAGCCCGGTCATTGCCGGTGACAGAAGAGGCTTGTGAGCAACTTTTTGCCATGGCGGATGGGGACGGCCGATACTTTCTGAATCTTGTCGAGGACCTGTTTGCGGTTGTCGAGGTCGGGTCCGAGCTTCTGGATGCTGCGGGATTGGCCGATACCATCCAGCGGCGGGTACCGGTTTATGACAAGGGCCAGGATGGTCACTACAATCTGATTTCGGCTCTTCACAAATCCATACGGGGGTCTGATCCAGATGCTGCACTTTACTGGCTGGCGCGGATGCTGGTGGCCGGTGAGGACCCGCTTTTCATCTGTCGCCGCCTTGTACGCATGGCCAACGAGGATATTGGTCTGGCCGATCCTCAGGCGGTTGTTCAGGCACTGGCGGCCAAGGACGTGTATGACTTTCTTGGCTCGCCGGAGGGTGAATTGGGCATCGCGCAGGCAGCAGTATATCTGGCCACGGCGCCTAAATCGATCGGCGTTTACAAAGCGTACAAACAAGTGATGCGGCGGGCCAGGGAAACCGGTTCCGTCATGCCACCAAAAATCATCCTCAATGCACCAACAAAGATGATGAAAGAACAGGAGTACGGTTCGGGTTATCAGTACGATCCCGATCAGCCTGATGGGTTTTCCGGTCAGGACTACTTTCCCGCCGAAATGGGCCGCGAGATCTATTATGATCCGGTGGACAAGGGATTTGAAAGGGAAGTTCGCAAGCGGCTGGACTGGTGGGCATCCCTGAGAGAGCAACGAAAACAATAGATTTTTGTGATCGCCCATTGATTTGGATTGATCCAGATCATTTCGCCGGTTGATGCGCACCGTCACTATGCCGGAAGACCCGGAACAGGGCGCTCGGCAGGGAAGGAAAAGCAAATGGCGGAAATACCCCAGGGAAAAACCGGTTCAGGCAGCACCATGCCGGTCGTTCGGAAAATCGAGCTGAATGATGTCAGGGCTGCTTTTTCGGCAGGTATAAGAGATTTCTTGCGCGCGCCCTTATTCGGACTCTTCTTCGGCGGTTTTTATGCGCTGGGTGGTTTGCTGGCGGTCGCCTTCGCGGTGCGACTCGATATGCATTACATGATTTATCCCCTGGCGATAGGCTTCCCGCTGGTCGGCCCGTTTGTTGCGGTTGGGCTTTATGAAGTCAGCCGCTGTTTGCAGGAGGGCCGCACGCTGACATGGGCAGGTGTTCTGACCACGGTGTGGCGGCAGAAAGGTCGTGAACTGTCCATAATGGCCTTTGTCACCCTGTTCATCATGTGGATGTGGATGTATCAGGTAAGGCTGCTGGTGGCGCTGTTCCTGGGATTCAGATCGTTTTCGACATTCGAAGGATTTATTAACATCGTTCTTGGTACCGGTGATGGCCTGCGTTTTCTGGCGGCCGGACATATTGTCGGCGCTGCTCTGTACACAGTTCTTTTTTCCGTAACAATCGTATCTATTCCGCTGCTCCTGGACAGGGAGGTGGATTTTGTAACAGCCATCATCACCAGCGTGAAATCAGTCGGAAGTAATCCCATGGTTATGCTGGGATGGGGATTGTTTGTATTGCTGCTGACTATCCTGGCGCTGGCGCCGGCCTTTTTGGGACTGGCTGTCGTGCTTCCTGTTTTGGGGCATGCCACATGGCACTTGTATCAAAAAGTGGTGGAGCCCGTCAAAAAATGACGGGCTCCGGCGCCGATTCCCTCGGTCCACCCGTTCGGCTCCACTTCCCCCGTATTGAACTGAACATTGTCTGGTTGAGATCATCTCTCCGGATCAATTATGTTGTGCTCCGGTCCATACGGAAATCCGGTTATATTCTCCGAGGCCGTTTTGCCCACTACCAGAATATCGTGCTCGCGATATCCGCCAGCTCCGGGCTTTCCTTGTGGGACCGTGAGCATAGGCTCCATGGAAACGACCATGCCTGGCTCGAGAACGGTGTCGATATCCTCACGCAGTTCCAGGCCGGCCTCACGACCGTAATAGTGTGACAAAACTCCAAATGAATGCCCGTATCCGAAGGTGCGGTATTGCAATACATTGTGATCTTCGAAGTAGCGATTGATCTCGGATGTGATACCTGAACAAGTGGCTCCCGGCTTTATCATCGAAATGCCCAGTTCATGTGCGCCTACATTGATTTCCCACAGCTTTCGTTCCGTCTTCGAAGGTTCACCCAGAAACAGTGTGCGTTCGAGTGCTGTGTAGTAACCGGAAATCATCGGAAACGTGTTGAGCGACAGAATGTCGCCCAATTCGAGTTTGCGGGTGGTAACCGGGTTGTGGGCGCCGTCGGTGTTGATGCCGGACTGGAACCAGACCCAGTTATCTCGGATTTCGCTGTTCGGGTGATAGTCTGCAATGGCCATTTCCATTGCATTCCGGCCTGCCATGGCAATATCCAGCTCTCGGGCACCTATGCGAATGGCGTCGTGTATCGCCTGACCGCCGATGTCGGCGATTTTGGCGCCAGACCGGATCAGTCTGATC
Source organism: Alphaproteobacteria bacterium (assembly GCA_024640405.1). GTDB lineage: Bacteria > Pseudomonadota > Alphaproteobacteria > Rhizobiales > Aestuariivirgaceae > Anderseniella. The sequence goes on from JAHEFB010000052.1 coordinate 23,165, forward strand.
TCTTCAGCTGACTTTACCATGCGTTCGGCCATGGTGGCCTTTCCGATGTCGCTCATGTCAGGCGCGCCAAGTGATGCGGTGGCCTGGTCGCGCATTGCCAGTGTCAGATGATCGGATTCGATGCCCAGCCGGCCGGGTTCACCAATCAGATCGCGGATGGCGCGCCAGTAGTTGCCGCGCTGCCAGTCGGTGTATGTGATGTTGTCACCAACTGACCGGCGCCACGGTTGACCGGCATCAATATTGGCCGAGATGGTTGTGCAGGTGTCGTGAGTGACGACACAGGCATAAGGTCTGCCGAAACTGCAATACAGGAAGCCCGAATAATAAGCGACATTGTGCATTGAGGTCAGCAGTACAGCAGGCAGGTCCATGCGCGCCATTATCTTGCGCAGTCGGCCCAGACGGCGCTTGTACTCTCTGGTCGAGAAAGGAAGGGGTGCCTTGTCGCCATTGTGAAAGCGGAAAGCGTTTGGACGGGTAATTCTTTGTAGCATGACAAATCTCCAACAAGCCAATCTCAGGACATGTTGGGATGCTCCCATGAAAATGCCCGGAGAAAACTCATCCGGGCGTTCAGGATGCCATGTGGGTCTGATTGCTCAGCCCTCAATCGGGGATCTGCGCAGCGACGCCATCGCTGCCCCGACCTCGGATTTGTGTAGCAGAATTTGCAGTTGAGTCAATCAAGATTAGAAAACCCCGGCGCGGTGCGCCGGGGTTGCAACAAGTGAACAGTCATATCCTTCAGGCGGAGGGTTTTTCGCCCTTGTTATCTTCGTCCTCAGTCGAGGCGTCCTCGACGTCAGATGCCTCCGCGCGTTTTGTTCTGTCGGCCATGAACTGGTCGAACTCCGATTTGTCGCGGGCATGGCGCAACTTTTCGAGGAATGACTGAAATTCTTCATGCTCTTCCTGAAGCCGGTTCAGTGTTTCTTCGCGATAGTCGTCGAAAGCGCGATTTCCCGATGAAGGGAAGCCTCCTCGATACCAGCGACCCGGGCCGCCTTTGCCCATTCCAAATCCGCTTGCGTTGAAGGCCGCAACCTTGCCCTTGTTCCTGCATCTCATACGTCCGCTCCAAATCATGTATCCGAGAATTGCCAATCCGAGTGGCCAAAAAACCACAAAACTCACCACCATCAATGTTATCCAGGCGGCCAGTCCGTAGTGGTCCAAGCGTTCAACGAATGTATTCATGTCTCGCCTTTTCGTTTATGTAAATGTTATTAACATTCACATATGTGAGCATTGTCTGCGGCGGAGTCAAGGCAACTTCGAAATTTTTTTGAATGTACGCCGGTTCGCCGGTTCAAGCTCGCATATGCACCGTCAAATAGACGTAGTGGGCCGCCGAGTTCCGTCGGTCAAACCTTGAGGCCGAGGCCACGCAGGTAAACCAGCATATGTGACTCGAGCAGTTCTTGAGGTGAGATGGGTTGTTTGAAGGCGGCGCCGTCACCGCGTCCAAACAGGGATGCAATTCCGTGACAGACGGCCCAGACATGCAGGGAAACCATCAGCACCGGCGGCCGGCTTCCTTCTGGGGCGGTCGCCACCAATGCAGTTACTGCAACTTTAAGAGTGTCGAATGCCTCGTCGGCTGCGGTTCTCAGTTCCGGATAAGTGGCAATGTTCAGACCGCTCTCGAACATGGCCGAATAGTAGGCCGGCTGGTCGCGGGCAAACAAGAGGTAGGCTTCACCGGTACGTTTGAAGGATGCCGCCACATCCGGCTTGCCGTCATTCCACGCTTTGTCCATGGCAGCCGAGAATGCCTTGTAACCTTGTCCGGCGACATCGGCAACCAGGGCCTCGCGATCCTTGTAGTGACGATACGGTGCCGCAGGGCTGACGCCGGCATGGCGGGCGGCTTCGGCAAACGTAAATCCGCCAGTGCCCTTGGATCGAATAAGGTCAAGGGCGGCGTCTATCAGGGCTTTTCGCAAATTGCCGTGATGATAGCTGTCGCGTGGTTTCTTGTGCCAGTTCATGTAAAGGGTTTTTACATGGCAACTGTGAGCCGTCCAGAGGGTTGTTGCGGTTATGGTTGCGCGTGAGTATACCTCGCTGCCATGACAATGTTTCTTTATGCAGCCTTTGGCGGCGCGATTGGTGCGGCCGCGCGCTACGGTGTGAATGTATCCACACCGAAATTGCTTGGCTATGGATTTCCATGGGGAACCATGATCGTCAATATTGCCGGTTCCTTTGTCATGGGCCTGCTCATTGCAGTTATGGCGCTATCGTGGAATGCCAGCCAGGAGATGCGGGTGTTTCTAATAACGGGCGTGCTCGGCGGATTTACGACGTTTTCGGCATTCTCGCTGGATTTTGCCGCCCTGTATGAGCGAAAAGAGTATGGGCTGGCATTTGGCTATGCCGGCAGTTCCGTTGTGATGTCCCTTATCGCAGTATTTGCCGGTCTGTATCTGGCAAGGACGGTTTTTCAGTGAGCGGTGTCAAACAGATTTCGGTTAAGGGCGACGAAGACGGCATGCGGCTCGACCGCTGGTTCAAGGTGCATTTTCCGCAGGTAACCCACGGCAGATTGTCAAAGTTGCTGCGTACGGGACAGGTCAGAGTCGACGGGGGTCGGGTAAAAGCCAACGAGAGGCTTTCACCAGGCCAGACAATCCGGGTTCCACCGATCAATACCGAAGCAACCGGCCATGCTGACGTTCCGGCAAAACCAAAACCTCTAAGTCCCCATGACAAGGCGTTTTTTCAATCTCTGGTATTGTTTGAGGACAAGCATCTGTATGTGCTGAACAAGCCGTCCGGCCTGGCGGTGCAGGGTGGTTCGCGAACCACCCGGCATATTGACGGACTGTTGCAGGGTATGGCGGCGGAGTTGTATGACCGGCCGCGACTTGTGCACCGGCTGGATCGTGATACGTCCGGTGTGCTGGTGATTGCCAAGACGCGATCCATGGCGACGTCTCTCGGCAAGCTGTTCCAGACCCGGTCGGTCCGCAAGATTTACTGGGCGCTGGTATCCGGTGTGCCACACCCGGAGCAGGGGTATATCGACAAGCCGCTGGTCAAGGCGGGCGGGCCGGGCGAAGAGAAGATAAAGGTAGCCAAAAATCTGAAACAGGATGGTGCGCAGAAGGCGATGACGCATTACGCGGTGATTGACAAGGCCCCGCCATCGGTAGCGTGGGTATCGCTGAAACCTGTAACAGGCCGCCAGCATCAATTGCGTGTTCACATGCAGATGATTGGCCATCCGATAATTGGCGATCCGAAATACGGTCATCTGGTACCTGACGGCAGCGGAGAGGAAAAGGATGAGGGCTTTGTCCACAAGCTTCATCTGCATGCGCGCCGGGTTTTTTTCCCTCACCCGAAGGGCGGTTTTGTGGATGTGAGCGCGCCGGTGCCGGGTCACATGGGGGAAAGCATGGTTACCTGCGGATTTGATCCGGAACAATACGACGTGCCCGAAGCGGGTGAGGAAGTCGACGCGTGAAACTGATTATTTTTGACTGCGATGGCACGTTGGTGGACAGCCAGCACGGGATCGTTCATTCCATGCAGCAGGCCTATGAAACTGTCGGCATTGAGTGGCCGGGACGCGAAGCGACCATGTCGATTGTCGGCCTGTCGCTGATCGAGGCCATGCAGCACATGGTTCCTGCACTGGATCATGGGACCCATGTCGCATTGGCCGAAGCTTACAAGAGTACCTTCAAGGCGGCTCGCCTGGAGCAGGCGCACGCAGAACCGTTGTATGAAGGGTGCCGCGAGGTTTTGGACCGGTTGCATGCAATGGACGACGTGATCATGGCGATCGCGACCGGAAAGTCGCAGCGCGGCGTGAAGGCGTTGATCGAACGTGAGGGATTGCAGGGATATTTTGCTTCGATCCAGACCGCGGATGATGCGCCATCAAAACCGCATCCGGCCATGATCCAGCAGGCGATATCGGAAACCGGAACCAGGCTGGACAGAGCGGTTATGGTTGGTGATACCACCTACGACATGGCAATGGCCCGCAACGCCGGGGTCTGGGCTATCGGGGTGTCGTGGGGCTATCATCCGGCAGAACATCTGGCCTCGTCCGGTGCCCACGATATATTGCAGCATTACAATCAGTTGGAAACGTCGGTTGACAGGTATCTGGGTGTAGCTGAATGAGTGAAACCGAAGATGAGCGCGCGAAACGACTGTTGACGGCTCGCATTGACCGCAGG
>JAHEFB010000053.1 GCA_024640405.1 Alphaproteobacteria bacterium
TGTATTTCTGGAAGGGATGAAGGCCATGGCCGGACATTCACAATTTAAAAACATCATGCACCGCAAGGGCCGTCAGGATGCCGTGCGCGCCAAGATGTTCTCGAAATTGTCGAAGGAAATTACCGTTGCGGCGAAAATGGGCGGACCTGATGTTGATTCCAATGCCCGCCTGCGGCTGGCGGTTCAGAACGCCAAGGCGCAGTCCATGCCGAAGGACAATATTCAGCGCGCCATCAACAAGTCGCAAGGCGGTGATGCGGAAGATTATGAATCGATCCGCTATGAAGGTTACGGGCCCGGCGGTGTTGCCGTCATCGTTGAAACACTGACCGACAATCGCAACCGGACAGCAGGTGCGGTGCGGTCTTACTTCACCAAGCATGGCGGCAACATGGGCGAAACGGGATCCGTGTCGTTCATGTTCGATCGGGTGGGGGAGATTGTCTACAAACCGGAAACAGGTGACGAAGACACCGTCATGATGGCGGCAATCGAGGCCGGTGCTGATGATGTTTCGTCAGATGCCAATGGGCATGTGGTGATCTGTACATTTGAAAATATCGGCGATGTTTCGTCTGCGCTGGAGAAGGATCTGGGCGAAGCCGACTCTGTCAATATCGTGTGGAAACCGCAGACCAACACCGACCTTGATGAAGACAAGGCGGGCACCCTGATGAAGCTGATGGCTGCGTTTGACGATGACGAGGACGTGCAAAGCGTGTTTTCGAACTTCGAAGTGTCTGACGAAGTGATGGAAAAGCTGACAGCCGCCTGAGAGAAACACGCTCTACGGCAGTGCAAGCCACGCGCCTGGGCCGGTTAGATCCGGCCGGAAATAGCAGATCATGCGGCCGTCGGGGCCGGCTGTGGCAGCCTGACCCCACGGCGCCACGCCGTGCAATGACAGGCGGTGGGCCAGATAGGTTTCACCGGGCCGGGCGTGAACGGTGACCCTGGAACACTGGTCAAAGCAGTGTTTGCGCGCCTGCTGATAAACATCCGTCAGATCAACCTTGCGCCAGTCTGCTGCAGCAATACCGCCCAGAACCGACACGAACGCCCGCCGCATTATCTCGTGCGAGCCTTCCCAGATGACGAAAGGCGAGGCGTCTGAACTGGCTTCCACCATGGGAATGCCCAACACGAATGCGTGGCCTTCCTCCAGAAACCGGCGCTTGGGTTGGCCGGACCCGCGCAGGCCGTCAACATGAGCCGCATCGCGGGTTTTTCGAAAATTGTGCTGGCCAACTGTTTCGCCATCCATGGGTCTGGGGTAACCGGGATAGCAGATCGAAACCTGTGCCCGGTCCCAGTCAAAAACCGGCAGATCAAGTTCGGAGACAATGAAATCAACGACGTGACCTGCCAGGGGCGGACCGGCCGGCAAACGGCCGGAGGCATCATTCGGCAAGGCATTGACACCGGCAAACCAAGTGCCCTGGTAGCGCGTCCATTGCTCCTGCGCCGGGTCGTCCAGAGTTGCGCGGGCTGCGGGCAAGGCAAAATCCACCCAGCGGAGGATGTCAGGGTCAGATTCGAAAGAGCACCAGCCCCTGGAGAAAAACTGCTCGCGCTTGTCCATTTACCCGATCAATCGGTCGCCGGATCGACGGGCAGGGCGGGAACTCCGCCGGCCTCAATGGCTTCGCCTGCCGCCAGCATGGTGTCTTCGCGATAGCGACCGCCAATCAACTGCACGCCAACCGGAATATTGCCATCGGTCATGCCGGTGGAAACAGTCAGGCCGGGCAATCCCATCAAGGGTAATCCGACCTGTGTCAGCTGAGCCTCCATGGCGCGATCAAACGCGGCCGGTGATTCAACATCCAGCAGGTCAGGGAACGGCAGTTCGCCGGAGACCGGACACAGCAGAACCGGATACTGTTCCAGGAACATCTGCCATTCGCGCACCAGGGTTGCCCGGCGTTGCAGTGCATCCAGAATACCGTTCATGTCCGGTTCCGGGCACAGGCGCACCATTTGCTCGTAAACGAACGTTGAATCCGGATCAGCCTCCTTCTTCACCGCTTCTGCTGCGCCACGGCGAAACTCGGCGAGCCACAACATGGCCTGGAGCCTGGCCGGTTCCCTGAACGGTGGACAGTCAGTTTCTTCTACCTGCCAGCCTGCACCGCTCAACCTTTCGGCGGCATCACGCAAGGCTGCTTCCACAGCCGCATCCACTTTCAGGCCTTCGGGTGCGATTGTCAGGGCGGCGCGTCTTGGCTGTTCAGGCAAGGTGGATGGAACCGGCACCCACCATGGATCACGCAGGTCCTGAGCGGCCATAGCATCGAGGCCCAGTCTCACATCGCCTATGGTGCGCGCCACCAGACCTGATTCTGCCATGAGCTGTCCTCCGATATGGCGATCGGGAGCTGTGAAGTTGATGGCAGGCACGCGGCCCAGTGTCGGGCGCAACCCGTGCAGCCCGCAGGCATAAGCCGGGTAACGGATTGATCCTCCGATGTCCGTTCCATGACCAATGCAGCCGATACCTGCCGCTGTTGCTGCAGCAGCACCGCCTGATGAACCACCGGGCGTGATGTTCGGGTTCAGCGGGTTTTTGGTATGGCCATGTAGCGAATTGCGGCAAAACCAGCGAATTGAAAACGCCGGCGTGTTGGTTCGCCCGATTATGATTGCACCGGCAGCGCGCAGGTTTGCCACGACGGGATTGTCTAGTTCAGCCACCAGGTCTTTCTGCAGGCGAAGACCATTTGTGGTGGCAAAGCCTTTCTGGTCGACATTGACCTTAACGGTGATCGGTACGCCGACGAGCGACGGCAGATGGTCGCCACGCGCAACGGCTTCGTCGGTGCTTCGTGCTGCAGCCAACGCTTCTTCGGGCATGAATTGCACCACCGCGTTCAGCGCCGGATTAACTGCATCAAGCCGGTCCAGAGCGTCGCGAGTTACCTCGACAGCTGAAACAGCGCCAATTCGAATGAGTTGAGCTATTTCGGCAGCGGGTTTTTTCCAGAGATCAGACATGCCTGTTCCGATTTTTGTGAGTTGTCATGCGGCAAGTGTGTTTCGGCTGCATCAACAACGTCAAGAGGCTTGAACGGAAGGCTGGTATGTGCTGGCTGCTGACCTACGTACTGACAGGTGGACAGGAGGACAGCATCGATGACCGAGGAACACGGCCCGACCGGGGACAGACTGTACGGTGATGCTGATCTGGTGCGGTTCTACGATATCGAAAACGGCTGTGCAGCTGACTGGCAATACAGTGCGACAATGGCCGAAACTGCCGGTTCGGTGCTTGACCTCGGCTGTGGCACCGGCGGCTTTCTGACTTATCTGGAAGGCGACAGGCAACTTTGCGGCGTGGATCCGGCAAAAGCGATGCTGGACGTGGCCCGCGCCCGGCCACGGGGGCATACCGTCGACTGGGTTCAAGACGATGCCCGTACGGTCCGACTGCAGCGGAAATTTGATCTTGTGGTGCTGACGGGACATGCATTTCAGGTGTTCCTGAGCGCAGATGATCGGCGCGCGGCACTTGCGACCATCGCAGCGCACCTGTCGCCGGAGGGACGGTTTGTCTTTGACACGCGCAATCCGCTGATCGAGGATTGGCGCAGCTGGACGCCGGATGAGACGCAGCGCGGGTTTGAACATCCCGACCTGGGTTTGGTAACCTGCTGGAATGACGTGTGTCAGGATGTGCGGACCGGCATTGTTACCTATGAAACCCACTATCGGGCCGAGGCGAGCGGCGAGATGTTTTCGGCCAGTTCACAAATTGCCTTTCCCGGCCAGAGTGAGCTTGCCGGGATGATTGAAGAGGCTGGGCTTGAGGTCGAGCAATGGCTGGGCGACTGGCTGGAAAGTGCCTATTCAAAAGCATCAGCGGACATTATTCCGATCGGGCGATTAAAACGGTAGGTTCTGTCTGGAAATTTTGCCCGCCGCCGATGCCGCGCGGCTGGCGCAGATGTGCGATACCTTTTTGCTCGACAAACCGTGTGGTCGCCTCCCACAAGTGATCACCGTAGCTAACCGGTTCGAACGGCTCGCAGCCGGCAATGGGCAATGGCGCGATGACAGTGTCCACCGACGGTTCATAGAAGAACGGCACCGAGTAGCGTTGCTGATTGCGGCCGATGACCCTGTGCAAGGTGGCGCGGATCCGGCCGCCGGTCCAGCGGGCCAGCAGCTTGCCGAAGTTTACCGCCAGCGTTCCTTCGACCGGTGGCACGGTCATCCAGGAACCGTTGCGGGTCTGCGCCTGCAGGCCGGTCACCCCATCCTGTGCGAGCAGTGTAACAAAGCCGGAATCCACATGGCCGCGCGCCAGGAAATAATGCCGTTGGCCCTCGTGCATGACATGGGTTTGTTCTGTTGCCCCCAGAAAGCTCTCTGGCGGGCGGACCGGATAATGCAGCAGACGCAGTGTGGAAATGCCGCGGGCAAATGCATCGTCGAAAACTGTTTCGGCAAGTTGCAGTCCGCGGGCGATCGACCGCATCAGCGCGGCACCGGTTGCCTCCATGTTGAGATAGTATGCCGTGACCGCATCATGCCAGCCGGGCAGTTCCTGCCTGTCCGGTAGCGGTGTCGCCTCGGTCAGCGGATCGCCCGATACGACACGATCGGCGCCATGAGCAATGTCCGGTCCAAGGTCAATGCCCTCCTTGTAGGTCGGCAGTCCTGATTGCAGCGGAAACCAGCCGCGATATACATTTGACTTTGTGGCGTCGAAATTCTGCCGGTAGAGCTTCTGCTTGCTGCTTTGCGGCAGGTCAAAGATCGACAACATGCGTTTGCGGGTGTCCGATGACAGCATGTTGTCAGGCAACCCGGTCACCGACATGAAACCGGTGTCCGTGGCGGCTGCCATGATCTCGCGATCAGTCTGATTGCGAGCCTGAGACGGCCTGCCGAAAATACTGGAGATATCTATGACCGGGATTTCTCCGGTTGTCATTTGATGTTCCCTTCGGCAGGCCGGATCCAACCCGAATCAGCTCAGATGATGCACTTCCTGCAGGCCATATACAGGGGTATCAAGCCCCTCCTGCCTTGCCTTGAGTTGCAGCGACAGGAACTGTGAATAGTGACGCGACTGATGCAGGTTGCCACCATGGAACCACAGGGCCTGCTGTTGCGTGGGTTTCCACATGTTGCGCAATTCACCTTCCCACGGACCGGGATCCTTCGGGGTGTCCGAGCCGAGGCCCCAGCATTTGCCGACCTTGTCGGCCACCTGCTTCGAGATCAGTTGCTCCGCCCAGCCGTTCATCGAGCTGTAGCCGGTTGCGTACACAACCAGATCGGCTTGCAGCTCCTCGCCGCTGTCCAGCACCAGGGAAGTTTCAGTGAGGCGTTCGACCTGGCCCTTGGCGAGCTTTATCTTGCCGTCGGCGACCAGTTCAGATGCACCGACGTCAATGTAATATCCTGATCCGCGCCGGAGATATTTCATGAACAGGCCGGTGTCGTCTGCACCGAAGTCCAGATCAAAGCCTGCCTTTTCAAGCCGGTCGTAGAATTCCTTGTCTCGCTTCTTGGTCTCGTCAACCTGCGGCTGCATGACTGCCGGCAGGACCTTGTAGGGAAGCGATGCAAATATCAGATCTGCTACATCATGGGTGATGCCGTTCTTGACCGCCTGTTCGGAGTACAGCGCTCCCAGGGCGACATCCATCAGGGTCTCGGACTTGACGATGTGTGTCGATGAGCGCTGAACCATGGTGACATCGGAACCTGCTTCCCACAATGCGGCGCAAATATCGTGCGCTGAATTGTTGGACCCGACAACGACGACCTTCTTGTCCTTGTAGGCATCCGGTCCCGGGTGCTGGCTGGAGTGCTGCTGTTCACCCTTGAACACATCCTGCCCGGGCAGTTTCGGTACGTTTGGCACAGCCGACATGCCGGTTGCCAGAATGAGTTGCTTTGGCCTTAGTGTTACGTCTTCGCCATCGCGTTCCACGACTATGGTCCATTCTCCGGCCTCTTCGTCGTAGGACGCAGATTTGGCCACCGTGCTGGACCAGTAGTTCAGTTCCATCAGCTTTGTGTAGCTTTCCAGCCAGTCGCCGATCTTGTCCTTGGGAGAAAAAACCGGCCAGTGATCGGGAAACGGCAGATATGGCAGATGGTCGTACCAGACAGGATCGTGCAGGCACAAAGACTTGTAACGCTTGCGCCAACTGTCACCGGGGCGTTCATTCTTCTCGATTATAATGGTGGGAACGTTGAGACGCCGCAACCGGGCTCCAAGTGCGATACCGCCTTGTCCGCCGCCAATAATGACACAGTATGGCTGTGTCTTGTAGCCAAGTTCTGCGGTTTCCTTGTCCCGCAACTCGGCGTAGGTTAGGCGTCCCTTTTCAGAGCCGTGTTCGACGCCCTTTGGCCGATTGGCGCCCTTGGCTTCCTCGAAGCCTTTCAGTTCCTGAAGCGATGTCAGCATGGTCCACGCCTTGCCGTCGATCAGCCTTACCAGGCCCTTGCCGCGCCCGGTTGCGGTCTCAAAGGTAAACCAGGCATCGATGACCCCGTCCGCCTCATTAGCCTCACCTTCGATCTGAAAATTGGATGGTTGTGCGCTGCCCAGAGTTGCCTTGAGCATTGCAGCAATATCGTCGCGGCCTTCGCTGGTCTTTATGTTCCAGGTCAGCGATACGAGATCGCGCCAATAGCTGTCGTCGCCGAACAGTTGTGTAGCGGCTTTGATATCGTTGGCCTTAAGTGCGCGTTCAAGATTTTCCAGCCAGGTCTTGACGACCTTTGTGTGCTGCGTTGCTGACATGTATGCTTCCTCCGGGTTGCCATCCCGTCAGAATGCTAGCATTGCAAAACCTGAAACGGCAATTGCGGATTGATGCGAGGCTAAGAGGTTTCTGCCGCACAGGCTTCACGCCAGATGCGTTTAGCCGTGTCGCGCATCTGTTTTGCTTCTTCCCAGCGGTTTGACAGTTCCTTTCCGTCCGGTCCGGTGATGGCGTATTCAGGCGGGCCCAGTTCACACAGAAAGACCGGTGAACCTTCCGGGTTGCGCCTGAGCCACGAGTTGAAACCGCGACGCCAGAAGTCTTCAAACACCCGGACCCATTTTTGATGCTGCGGAAAATTGATCTGCAACTGAATCTGCTGGCGCGACGCCACGCGCCCCTGGAAGCTGTCGGATCGCTCGATGCAGCGCTGCAGCAATGCCTGATTTTCATCTGAAACCGGATACCAGAACTCCCTGTCGACGACATAGTGGGACAAATCGCAACACAGCCGCATCTCCGGCACGGCATCGAGCAACTGCAGTGTGTAGAACAGGTCATTGGTGATGCAGTTGCGGTGGGTCTCGAACTGGATCGGAATACCGACCTCGTCGGACATTTCCACCCATTTGCGGATAACGGGAATGCCTCCATCAACCGATATCGGAAACACCTGGCCGATGATGTCGACAAACGGCGACCCGAAATCCTTTGACATTTTCAAGGTGTCGCGCAGCGATTCCACTGTCTTGGGAAACGCCACGATCAGCGGGGTCAGATTGTTGCGCTCAAGATGAGGGCGCACATCGTGGGCTGTCTGCACGTCGGCTGCGCCCAGATCGATTGCCAGGCCGGAAAACCCTTCGGCAGCAACCATGTCGCAGACCTGTTCAAGGGGAAGTTTAACTCCATCGGGTGAATGCGGCTGCATGGCCCAAAGCGACTGGTAAACCTGAAGGTCCGGACGTTCACGGTCAGTCATAAACAACCCTGTCGACGGTACCGTTTCGCCGGGTGATCCAGACTTCGTTCATCGGGTAATCGGCTTCTGATTTGCCGCCCCACAGTTTCCGGATGACTTCGATCTGGAATTCAATATAACCCATGCGATTGACTTCATGGCCTAGCCTGGACTCGATTTCGTCGTTCAGCTCTTTCAGTTTCCAGAACGGGACTGACGGAAATGTATGGTGGGCAGTGTGATACTGCATCTGCCAGCACAACCACCTCATAACCGGGTTGGTGTCGGTGGACCGGGTGTTGACCAGAGTGTTGTCGTCGTGACTCAGGCCCAGATGCTCAATTGTGTTCTGCAACTGGTGAACGAACTTCATGGCCATCATTGGCGCCAGCCACAGGATCACCGGTGCCCACGATTGCAGGTATGCTGATATCACAGCGACAAGTACGTAGCCTGCCAGCGTTATGCGGGCTTCCCTGATAACCAGATCATGCTGAGATTTAAAGACGTACGGCTCGGTTACAATTCCTGCGGCAAAACGCAGGACACGCCGGACACGCGTATACCAGTAGGAAGGGCCGAACAATAACAACAGATAAGACCATAACGTGTAGGGCTCGCGGACCAGCTCGCCATCCTTTTCCCAGTTCTGGGTGTATTGATGATGCGCGAAGTGCTGGATCTTGTCGAAGTCGCGGGGAAATATCATCGCGAAACCAATGAGCCGGCCCAACCACTCATTGAGCCATTTGGTCTTGAACACCGTGCCGTGGCTCAATTCATGTTGGGCTGCATACAGAAAGTTGATCAGAATGCCGTGGATCATGAATACCGGGACCGCCAGCCAGGTGCCCCAGGTCTGCCAGAGTATGTAGCCGGTGAGGCCGATCGCGCCGAAATGCGAAGCAGTCTGCAACCAGCCCCTCAGGTCAGACCGTTCATAAAGCGCGCGAAGATGATCACGTTCCAGCAGCTTGCGACGGGAAAATTCTGCGTCCATCAATTTCATCCACTCTTTCAATAAACCCGTAACGCATGATGAGGTGACAAATTTTAACATACAAGTGAAATTTCTCGGGCTAATGTTGACATGGATTTGTCAATGGAAACCCTCATGCCATGAGAAAATTCAACCGTTTGCCGCCGGTGAAGGCGATGCGGGCTCTGGAAGCGCTGGACAGGCTGAAATCAGCCGGCGCCGTTGCAGATGAAATGTCCCTGACACGATCGGCAGTCAGCCACATGCTGCGCCGACTTGAGGATGATCTGGGATTCGCCGTCAGCGAACCGGACGGCCGCGGTGTCCGGCTGACCGGGCGCGGCAGGCGCTATGCCCAGGAAGCGCGCAGAGCGCTTGATATCATGTCACGGGCAGCAGCCGATGAACCGGTACTGTCAGGCGAGTTGAAGGTGGTTGCCCCGCCGGGCTTTGCGACATTCTGGCTGGCGGACAGGATCGGACATTTCGCCGGTCTGTTTCCAGACATCGGCATTCACCTTGCGGCGGCACGTTCACTGGGTGACATGGCAGATGAGACAGCCGACGTGCAGGTGGCTTTTGGTGAGGAGGCGCACCTTCGGGAGCGGGCAGACCTGCTAGCTCAGGTAGCTCTGTTTCCGGTTTGCGCGCCATCCACGTTAAGCGCTGAGCCGGGGTTGCGAAAACCGGCGGACCTGAAACGGTTGCGCCTTTTACATCTGGTTACCAATGTGGACTGGCAGCGCTGGCTGGAGGCTGCAGGCGCTACACAGGTCGACCCCAGAGGAGGGTTGCTGTTTTCAGATATGCCGATGGTGCAAATGGCTGCTGCTTCCGGCCATGGCGTGGCACTCGGTGACCTGTTGACAGCGCGCGCAGCCCTGGAAAGCGGCCAGTTGGTGAGACCGTTTGCCTTGTCCATTCCCAGCAGGTGGAGCTACTTCATCAGGGTCAACGATACCGGGCCGGCGGGAGAGGCTGCACGCGCATTTGCGGGCTGGATCAAAGGCCAACTTGAAGAGGGCGCAAATCAGTGAAGAAAGCAATTGCAGCACATGATGTGTGGTCTCCGCGCGGACGCGGCTTCAGCATGGGGGTTGTTCAGCCTGAGGGACGGGTGATCCATTTCACCGGACAGGTGGCGTGGGATGAAAACGAGCAGATCGTCGGTCAGGGCGACGTTGCGGAGCAGACCCGCCAGTGTTTTCGCAATATCGAACGTGTTCTGGCGGCAGTTGGTGGAACGCTGGATGATCTTGTATCGGTTACAACATACTTCACCGACAGATCGCAGCTGCCACTTATACAACAGGTGCGGGCCGAGTTTCTCGATGAAAACAATGCACCGGCGAGCACATCCATCATGGTTGCAGGCCTCGGGCATGAAGATTTTCTGGTGGAACTGGCTCCCATAGCCGTGGTGCCGGACACACGGTTTACCACACCTTGAAGAGTGTCGCGGTTAACCGCGAAGTACTTCAGGCCGCCGCGGTATCCGGCGCTGCTGGCACAGGGGCCTGACTGGCCGTTTCCGACATGGAAACCAGTTTTGACCGCAGGTGATTGGCCATGTTCTGTTCAAGCGCGGCGCCGATATCAGCGTTTTTTGCAATGAACTGCCGCAATTGCTCCGCATCGAAGCGTAGCAGATGCATGTGCTCGGAGACACGGACGGTTGCGGTGGCCGGCTCTCCTGTCAGGTAGGTGATTTCTCCGATCGCCATGCCTGCCCCGGACGTCGCGATGGTTTTGCTTCGCACGACGATATCGGCATTGCCGGACACCACAAAACTCAAATGGTCGACCGGCTGGCCTTCGCGGGTCAGTATGGTACCAGGCGATGCGCTCATCCAGATGCCGGTGTTCAACAAATCCCGTGCCCGATGTTCCGTCAGCCCATTGACCATGTGGGTGATGAACATTTGTTCCTGGTCAGTGAACCGTGATGTGACACTGAGAAAATACATGCGCACAATGCCGATGATACTGATTGCAATCCAGGTGACCTGAATAACCGCCGACGACAGATTGAAATTCTGCATGAGGCTTGCCAGCACACAGCAAGCCGCAACCAGGCAAACCGTGGGATAAACATACCCCTGACCCCGAACGAAGCCCGTTTGCAGGGCAGTGTAATTGGCTATGTACAGTGAAACTCCAACAATGCCGATGGCATTGGCAAGGTCTATATCGGTAAACAATTCTTGCATCGCTAGCCGCTTTCCGAATGACGTCCCGCAGGAAACATCATTCAATAGGAGCGTGTTCTTGATTGGGACAATCATCGCCAATGGAACGCTTGCGTCTGTGCTAAATGCCACTCAACTTCGGGTTAAAGTACCAACAATTGCCAGCCAGGCGAGTAATTTGCGGGGCCTGTTTGCCGGAACCTAAACTGACTGGAGGATTTGCCACTGGCCACACTGGCCGAGTAGGGTGGCTCTCATGACACAGGCGATTCGCATTATCGGCATAGATCCGGGTTTGAGGAACACCGGCTGGGGCATTGTCACAGCGCAGGGTACGAGATTGTCTCATGTCGCTGACGGTACCATCAGGTCAGACACCGCCGCCATGTTGTCGGACCGGTTGATGCAGCTGTATGACAAGCTGTCTGAAGTCATTGGCGGATTTGAACCGGACGAGGCGGCGGTCGAAGAAACATTTGTCAACAAGGATGCCCGCGCCACCCTAAAACTCGGGCAGGCGCGCGGCATTGCGATGCTGGTGCCGGCGCAAGCCGGGCTGCGGGTGGCGGAATATGCGCCGAACCTGGTCAAGAAAACCGTGGTCGGGGCCGGGCATGCGGACAAGCATCAGATTCAGGCGATGGTGAAGATATTGTTGCCCAAATGCACCCCGGACTCTGCGGATTCTGCGGATGCGCTGGCGATCGCCATCTGCCATGCGCAACATCGCGGACCGGCGTCACTGGCGGCGGCACTGAAGGCGGCAGGATGATCGGCAGATTAAAAGGGATTGTGGACGAATACGGCGACGACCATGTCATTCTGGATGTCGGCGGGGTCGGTTATCATGTGGCTTGTTCGGCCAAGACACTGGCGGCAATGCCGTCTGTGGGAGAAGCTGCGGTACTTCACACGGAAATGCTGGTTTCGGAAAACTCGATCCGCCTGGTCGGATTTGCATCCGAAAGCGAACGCGGCTGGTTTCGGCTGCTGGACAATGTGCAAGGCGTCGGCACCAAGGTGTCATTGGCGCTGCTGTCAACTTTAACCACGGCAGAACTGACAAACGCCATTGCCCTGGGGGACAAGGCGATGGTCGGCCGAGCCAACGGCGTGGGGCCAAAGCTGGCCCAGCGCATTGTGACCGAGTTGAAGGACAAGGCGCCGAAGTTTGCCGGTGGCGATGCGGCACTGGCAGCAGTGTCCAGTGCACTGGACGCGCCACGGCCAACCGCTGCGGCTGAAGCCGTCTCGGCGCTGGTCAATCTCGGCTACGGTCAATCACAGGCTGGTGCTGCAGTTTCCGCCGCCATGCGTGATGCTGGCGAGGATGCAGCAACAGAGACCCTGATCAGGCTGGGTCTGAAGGAGCTGGCCCGGTGAACGACCGTTTGATAGAGCCTGCCAAGCGTGGTGAAGATGAGTTCGACACCCATCTCAGGCCCCAGGTGCTGGATGAATTCATCGGACAGCGGCAGGCCAAGTCGAATTTGAAAGTGTTCATCGAGGCTGCGCGCACCCGTGGCGAGGCGCTGGACCATGTATTGTTTGCCGGTCCTCCAGGGCTTGGCAAAACCACGCTGGCGCAGATCGTGTCGCGGGAACTTGGCGTCAATTTCAAGGCCACGTCCGGCCCGGTCATAGCCAAGGCGGGCGATCTGGCTGCTCTGCTCACCAATCTTGAAGACCGGGATGTCCTGTTCATCGATGAGATTCACCGGCTCAATCCGGCGGTTGAGGAAGTGCTCTATCCGGCGATGGAGGATTTCCAGCTTGACCTGATCATTGGCGAAGGCCCGGCGGCGCGCTCGGTGCGCATCGATCTGGCGCAGTTTACGCTGGTTGGCGCAACAACCCGGACCGGTCTTCTGACAACGCCGCTTCGAGACAGGTTCGGTATCCCGGTCAGGCTCAATTTCTACGAAGAGGACGAACTGCTGGATATTGTGAGGCGTGGCGCGCGGGTGCTGGGCCTTGCCATGACTGAAGACGGCGCGCTTGAGGTTGCACGCCGCGCGCGCGGCACACCGCGCATTGCCGGCCGATTGTTGCGGCGGGTGCGGGACTTTGCATCTGTCGATGGTACAGCGCGGGTTGATCAACAGGCGGCGGACAAGGCGCTGCGGAAGCTGGAAGTCGACTCTCTGGGCCTTGATGCGCTTGACCACCGGTACCTGAAATGTATCGCGATAAACTTCGGCGGTGGACCGGTCGGTATCGAAACCATCGCAGCCTCATTGTCGGAACCGCGAGATGCGATAGAAGAGATCATCGAGCCGTATCTTATCCAGCAGGGTTTCGTGAACCGCACCCCGCGCGGGCGTATTCTGACACCGCACGCGTTCAAGCACCTGGGACTTGTCACACCTGACGAATTGACAACCAGGCAAGTGGAACTGTTCGAGGATGATGAATAGTGATGAACCTGTCGGGCCACATCGCCGATGGCATTCATTATCTCGATATCCGGGTGTATTTTGAGGATACTGATTTTTCCGGCATCGTCTATCACGCCAACTACCTCAAATTCTGCGAGCGCGGGCGATCCGACATGCTGCGGCTGGCGGGTGTGCACCATGCGGCGCTTACCCAGGAAGGATTGCATTTTGTGGTGCGCCGTATCGAGTGTGATTTCAGGGCGTCGGCGCGTATTGATGATGTCTTGATGGTAGAGACTTCGATAAAGCGTGCCACAGGTGCAAAACTGGTGATGGCGCAGGCGGTAAAGCTTGAAGGACGGACGCTGTTTGAAGCCGATGTGACGATCGCCATGATCAACCGGGCAGGGCGGCCACAGAGAATTCCACCCGAAATCATGAGTGCAATATCGTGAATTTGATTGCAGAGCGGGCTTGCAAAGTAACGTTCTGTTAACTAATGCAGCGTTCAGTGCCGGTAGAAACGGTTGCGGCGTCCAGGCGGCTTACAGTGCCGCAGTTTCGACATAGTAAACGGGCTTGTGATGCCCGCCGGATTCATAGAGCGACATGGGTTCATGTGAACCCATAAAGTTGCTCTAGCACTTAAAGAAGCGATCAGTTTGATGGGTTTTGATTGAACCAATCAAAATCCATACCGATCTAGAGAATCATTTATTGTCGCCCCAACGGGCAGATACGTGAATTAGAGCAGGCAGAATATGGAAGTCAAAGTGGGGGACCTCGCGGCGCAGGCCGACCAGTTCGGATTGTTCAATCTGTTTCTGATCGCATCGCCAATGGTCAAGCTGGTGATGATCGGCCTGGTTATCGCATCAATCCTGTGTTGGGGGATTGTTCTTGAGAAATGGCTGGCGGTTCGCCGGATGAAGTCAACCATGGACAAGTTCGAACAGCTGTTCTGGTCCGGCCAGTCACTGGAAGATCTCTATCTGACGCTGGGTCCGCGCAACAACAAGGGCATGGCGGCTTTGTTCATGTCCGCGATGCGCGAGTGGAAACGGTCGCAGGATTCTGCCATGCGGGCAGGTTTTGCCGGCGTGCAAATGCGTATCAACAAGGTGATGGATGTCCAGTTGCAAAAGGAAATGGCGAAGCTTGAGCAGCGCCTGCTGGTTCTGGCGACGGTTGGGTCTACGGCACCGTTTATTGGCCTGTTCGGGACAGTTTGGGGTATCATGAATTCGTTCCGCGCCATCGGGGTGTCCAAGAATACCAATCTCGCGGTTGTGGCGCCCGGGCTTGCCGAAGCATTGTTTGCCACGGCACTTGGCCTGCTGGCTGCAATACCGGCGGTTATGTTCTATAACAAGTACTCAAGCGACATTGGCAAGATTGCGGCGCGGCTGGAGAATTTTGCAGACGAGTTTGGTTCGATAATCTCGCGCCAGCTCGACGAGCGCATGTAAGACATGACCTGGAGCGGCACGGGTTCACATGGACCCGTAAAACTGATCCAGGCGAACGATGGAGAGATCATGGCAATAGGACTGGCGGACAGGAGCGGTGGCGGCAGACGGCGCAGGCGCGGATCCAGTTTTGCGCCCATGAGCGAAATCAATGTTACCCCGTTTGTTGATGTCATGCTGGTGTTGTTGATCGTGTTCATGGTGGCTGCGCCATTGCTGAACGTATCGGTGCCGATAGACCTTCCTGAAAACAAGGCTGAACAGACCCCGGGCGAGAAAAAGGATCCGATTACCATATCGATTGATGCGGAAGGCAAGATATATATCGGCGATACCGAAGTAAGCGCCGACACACTCGCGCCAAAATTGAGCGCCATTGCACAAAGCAGGCAATCAGAGGCCGATACCAAGGATCAACGCGTCCGGGTTCGCGGCGACAAGGGAGTGAATTACGGCTTGGTGATGCAGGTGATCGGAGAACTGAATGCCAGTGGTTTTCGACGAATTGACCTGTTAAGCAATCCGAAGAACTAGGGTCGGGACTCTGGTTCCTGGCCCTGATAGGTGTACAGACATATATGCGGATCAACTGGAGTTTGCTGACTTCCTTTACGGTACATGCCGCCATCCTGCTGATGGCGGTCGTGGTGCTGCCGTCGCCAAAGGAGCACAATATCCCCGAGCCGCCACCGGTTGCCGTTAACATTGAAGACTTTCAGGATGTCGCCAAGCGCGCCAATCAAACCACTGAAAAAGTGAAAAAGCCGCCTGAGCCGGAGGAAAAACCTAAGCTTCAAAAGGTTCAAAAGGTTGAAAAGAAGATAGACCGGCCCACTCCGAAACCGGCCCGCGAGATCAAGCAGGCTGCACGTGAGCCGCAGGCGCTACCCGAGCCGAAACCGGAACCGAAGCCTGAGCCTCAGAAGGCGGAACCGACGCCGCCTGACCCGACACCGCTTGAAGAGCTTATCAAGAAAACCGAGGAAGTTTCGCCGGAGCCGAAGCCGGTCGAAACACCAAAGAAGGCAGAGCGTAAACCGGTCCCGAAACCCCGTTTGAAACCCAAGCCACCCAAGGAAATTGCTCAGAAAAAGAAAAAGCAGGAAGAGTTCAAACTGGATGATATCGCTGCGCTGCTGAACAAGACTGACGAGGAAAAGGCGGCACCTGTCGATCAGTCGATTTTCGGCACGCCGTTGCAAGGCGATCAAAATCTGACCGGGCTTGATCAACAGGTAACGGCCACTGCGCTGGACTGGCTGCGCCAAAGGGTTGGGCAATGCTGGTCAATTCCAGCAGGTGCCCGCGATGCTGCGGGCCTTGTCGTGACCTTGCGGTTTCAGCTGGATATCAACGGGAACCTGACCTCGCAACCCCTGATTGAACGGGTTACCAACCATCCCGCCGCCGAAGCGGCTGCGCGTTCCGCTCTCGCGGCATTGATCCAATGCCAGCCATACGACAGAATGCCGAAGGAAACTCATAACTTGTGGGCGGATATCAGGATGAAATTCGATCCCAGCGTTATGGTAGGGCTGAATTGAACAGGGACATTCAATGAGACTTACACAGACAGGAGCAGCCGGTTTGTCATTGGCGGTGTTGCAACGGCTTTGTGCGGGGTTGCTGGTCTGTATCGGCCTTTCTCTGCCGGCTCATGCCGTGCTTGAGGTTGATATCAACCGCGGACAGGTCGATCCAATTCCCATTGCGCTGCCGAATTTCAGCGGTGCTGACACCCAGTCTCAGCAATACGGCGTGGATATTACCACAATCATCGGCAACAACCTCGAGCGGTCCGGACTATTCCGGCCGCTTCCTCAAAATTCCTACCTGCAGCAACTCCCGGATTTCAATGCGCAGCCGCAATTTGTTGACTGGCAGACCATTCAGGCGAGGGCCCTTGTCACCGGTCAGGCGGTTTTGCTCGGCGACGGACGACTGCGGGCCGACTTTCGTTTGTGGGACGTATATGGCCAAAGCCAGATACTTGGCCTGCAGTTTGTGACGACCCAGAAGAACTGGCGTCGCATCGGTCACCTGATTGCCGATGCCATATACAAGGCGATGACAGGTGAAGAAGGCTACTTTGACAGCAGGATCGTCTATGTGGCGGAAAGCGGGCCCAAGAATCAACGCAAGAAGGTTTTGACGATCATGGACCAGGACGGGTTCAATGTTCGCGCGCTTACCAGCGGAAATGATCTTGTGCTGACCCCCAGATTTTCGCCGACGTCTCAGGAAATCACCTACATGTCTTTCGCGGGGGGGCGCCCACGGGTGTATCTCTACAATATCGATACACGGCAACGCGAAGTGGTTGGTGAATTTCCCAACATGAGTTTCAGCCCGCGGTTTTCTCCTGACGGTCAAAGAGTGATCATGAGCCTGCAGGAAGGCAGTAATTCCAATATTTACGAGATGGACCTGCGGACCAGACGGTTGCGGCAATTGACCAATACTGCTGCCATTGATACAGCACCTTCGTATTCACAGGACGGGCGTCGCATCGTGTTCGAGAGTGACCGCGATGGCGGCCAGCAGATTTATGTGATGAATTCTGACGGTTCCGGCCAACAGCGTATTTCATTCGGAAGAGGACGGTATTCGACGCCGGTCTGGTCACCGCGTGGAGACAACATCGCCTTCACCCGGTTTGGCGGGGGGCGTTTTTCCATCGGAGTTATGCGTCCGGATGGATCTGGTGAGAGAATATTAACCGAAGGTTTCCATAATGAGGGTCCAACTTGGTCGCCAAATGGACGGGTGATCATGTTCTTCCGCGATTCGGGAGGGGAAAACGGTGGTGCAAAAATGTATTCGGTTGATTTGACGGGTTATAATGAACGCCCGGTGCCGACGCCTACATTTGCATCTGATCCGGCCTGGTCGCCTCTTCTGAGATAAACGGGATTGATTTACACACCGGGCAGGTTTTGGCCTTCATTGCCATAAATCTGCCATCACAAGGGTCGATTGGCCCGTCATGGAATTTCCGCATTGCGTTTCAAGCCTGGTGGGGCCGGCTTTGCAACAAGCGGGTGGACAAATGGATGCCACAAGGAGTGGGATAAATGTTTCGCAAAACTGCAGGCCACAAGGTTGGCCTGGCGTTGGTCGGGTTACTGGTACTGGCCGGGTGCTCAAAATCGGAAAAGCCTGACTTGCTTTCGCAAAGTACTGTCAATAATGCCACCAGGGTCGAACCGGGCTCGGAACGGGACTTCATCGTCAATGTGGGAGACAGGATCTATTTCCTTGTTGATCAGACAACCCTGACACCGGAGGGCATGGAGACACTTAGCCGTCAGGCGCAATGGTTGAACCAGTACCCCAACGTGACGATACAGGTTGAAGGTCATGCCGATGAACGCGGAACGCGGGAATACAATATTGCGCTGTCTGCACGCCGTTCGACTGCAACCCGGGAGTTTCTGATTTCGCAGGGTGTATCGGCGCAGCGCATTGCCACACTGGCTTACGGCAAGGAACGCCCGGTCGCGCTTTGCGATGCGGAAAGCTGCTGGGCGCAAAATCGCCGGGCAGTCACTGCAATTACCGGCGGCGCCTCGCCGGGTTGAGCCGCTGCTTATTCTGTCGATGTTTGAACAGCGGCTGGTGCGGATTGCGTGAGCCAAACGGTTTGCGGGGCGCAATGCGTCTTCGTGTCCTGACCCTAGTTTGACCGGATTTCGCAGGCATTTTGACCAGATGTGTATTTGCAACTGATTTCAGACCCGGATTGAGAAATCATCGCGAAGTCGTTACAAATTCATTGATGGGCACATTATTCGTTCGAAGGACTGCTTCCATGATCAAACAGCTCAAACGCTCCCTGGCAATCTCATTGCTTGGCCTCGCTGTTTTGCCGGCGGGTTCCGCACTTGCGCAATCGGACCAGTGGAATTCGCTTTACGACCGGATTATCCGGCTGGAAGCCGAAGTTCGCAGAGGTGGAGGTGGGGCCGGCAACGGGCAGATACAGGCGCAGTTGCAGCAACTTTCTGCCCAGATGAATGCCATGGCGCAGCAGATTTACGACATGCAGCGCGAGTTGAACCGGCTGCGCGAACTGGAACGTCAGGGGCTCTTGTTCTCCAAAAAACGTCAGGTGGCATCGGTCATTTCACCGCAGCAGCAATCCGGACAGTGGAGCCAGCAGCCGGTGGCGCCGGCACCTGATTATGGCCGGCTGCAACAATCCGTAGAAATCGAGCGTGGACCGTCGTCTGTGCCGCAAATTCCGCGCGGTGGACTGGCACCGGGCCCACAGGTTCTTGGAACGTTGAACCTGGGTCACAATGGCCAGGGCATTCCGGCGGCCCCCGCGCAACCGACCTACCGTCCATTGCAACAACAGGCCCAGCCGCTGCAACCACAACAACAGGCCCAGCCGCTGCAACTGCAGCAACAGGCCCAGCCGTTACAACTGCAGCAACAGCAATGGCAACAAACAAACACCCAGCCGCGCCAGGTTCAGGGTGTGCAGTCGCACTCCCTGCCGCCGATCAGCGGTGGCCAGCAAGGTGACGTCCGGCAATTGCCTCAGGGACAGCCGCGTTATCAGTTGCAGCAGGGTCCGCAGGCCTACCAGCCCGAGCCGGTGCAGGAACCGGGTTTTGATGCGCAGGGCCGTCCGTCGCTTGCGCCCGAAACAGTTGAAACAGCGCTGCTGGACGGCAGCACAGGCAACGACAATCTCGGTGCGGGATCAACCGGCGATGCGAGCGTAATTGACCTCAGTGCCGACAATTTGTTCAAGCAGGCGAAGTCGAGCTACCGGTCACGGGACTTTTCCGGTGCCGTATCGGGGTTTCGTACCTTCGTGACCAAGCACCGCCAGCACGCACTTGCCGACGATGCTCAATTTCTGCTTGGCGAGGCCTACTATGCACAGGGTAACTGGAAGCAGGCTGCACAGACGTATCTTGCCGGATACCAGAATTTTCCCAAGAGCGACAAGCGGGGTTCAAACCTTTTGAAACTCGGAATGTCGTTGAACAAGCTTGGGCAGAAAAAGCAGGCGTGCTCAACCTTTGCCGAGGTCAACAAGAAGTTTGGCGAAAAGACCTCGCTCCGCAACACGTCACTCAAAGAAATGCAGCGTGCCGGATGTAGCTGATAGTGCGGCCGTCGATGAAAAACAGGCGGTTGCTGTATTTTCCCGACATCTGATGGGTCTGAAAAGGCTTGTACTGGCAGTTTCCGGCGGTTCTGATTCCATCGCCCTCATGCGGTTGATTGCGCGCTGGGACAGGGGGCTGGAAACCGCCGGCCGATTGGACCTGCATGTGGTGACTGTGGATCACAGGCTGCGACCGGACTCTGCGGCAGAAACGGAATTTGTCTTGCGTGAGGCAGGCTCGGCCGGCCTGACAGGCGAGATACTGTGCTGGGACGGCCAGCACCCTGAAACAGGTGTCGCGGCGGCTGCCCGGGAAGCGCGCTACAGCCTGATGGCGGAAGTATGCCGGCGCCGTGATGCGGTGCTTGTTACCGCCCACACACTTGACGATCAGGCAGAAACCCTTGTGATGGCGCTGGCGCGAGGTGCGGGTGTCGATGGGCTTTCCGCCATGCAGGTGCACTCGGAATTCAAGGGATTGACCATTGTCCGGCCTCTGCTGGAAGTGTCCCGTTCACAGTTGCGGGCGACACTGAGACAGGCAGGCGCCGCCTGGGTGGAAGATCCGACCAACCTCGACACCAGGTTTGAGCGGGTACGAGTGCGCAAGGCGCTTGCCACCCTTGAAAAGGAGGGCGTAAGCCGAAACGATCTGGCACGCTCGTCGCGACGCCTCGCCCGGGCTCGCAAGGCTCTGCAGCAGGCGGCGGGAGAGCTGACCCGAGAAGCTATTGTTCATGAAGCCGTTGGATTTGCACGTATTTTGCGAGGTGGGTTTTTTCTGGCGCCGGAGGAAATTCAATTACGGAGCCTGCTGGCAACGGTCAAGATTTATGGAGGCGGTGTCGAGCGAAGCCTGGGCGGGGCGGAAGACCTGCTGGACTGGATGCAGACAGGAACGGGAAGAGCCAGGACCTTTGCCGGTTGCCGGATCGCACGCCGCTCGGCCGAGTTCGTCGTCGGTCGCGAGTGTAGCCGCATCCGTGAAGGCCGACGGCTGCTCAAACCTGGACAATGCGTTGCAGATTGGGACCGGCGCTATCGTGTTTCGACCGGACAAAACGCCGGAACAGTTGAACTGACTGTGTTGCGCGAGGTTGCTGCCGACAGGTTGCCGAAGCGACCTGCGGCAGTGCCGGATTTTGTCTGGCAGGGGCTTCCGGTGGCAATAGGTCCCGACAACATGGTGCATTTACCCCTTGCAGACAGGGACCAAAGCCTGAAAAGTCAACAAATTGTCGTGTTCAGCCTTCTTGGAGCCCCGAAAACAGATCAATCTTAATTATCCTGCATGAGTTCATCTTGGCAAAGGATCAAGACGTACCTATGTTAAGCTGAACCGAGACTTGCTGACTGGAGGCCTGGATTATGTTGCGGTCGTCCAGTGACAATCCTGAAAGGATGTAATGCCCGTGGGTAATTTCCGCAACTTCGCCGTGTGGGTGATCATTGCGATGCTGTTGTTCGCATTGTTCAACCTGTTTCAACAACCCGGCGGCTCAACGCGGGCCGATCCTTTGAGCTATTCCGAGTTCATTGCAAAGGTGGAAGCAGGCACGGTTCGTGAAGTCACCATTGCCGGCGACCAAATCACCGGCAAACTGAATGACGGCAAGGCCTTCGAGACGTTCGCACCAAATGACCCGACTCTGGTGACCACGCTGAGCGAGAAGGGCGTAAATATCAGTGCCCAGGCTGCCAACAGTGATGGCGCGTTCCCGGGGATGTTGCTGTCGTGGTTCCCGATTCTGCTGATGATTGGAGTGTGGATATTCTTCATGCGCCAGATGCAGGCGGGGTCCGGCAAGGCGATGGGTTTCGGCAAGTCAAAAGCCAAGCTGCTGACCGAGCGCCACGGTCGGGTAATGTTTGAAGACGTGGCCGGCGTGGACGAAGCCAAGGAAGACCTGGAAGAGGTTGTCGAGTTCCTTCGTGATCCTCACAAGTTCCAGCGGCTTGGCGGCAAGATTCCGAAAGGCGCTTTGCTGGTCGGACCTCCCGGTACCGGCAAAACCTTGCTGGCGCGTGCGGTGGCGGGTGAAGCGAATGTACCTTTCTTCACCATATCGGGTTCTGACTTTGTGGAAATGTTTGTCGGTGTCGGCGCCAGCCGTGTGCGTGACATGTTCGAGCAGGCCAAGAAAAATGCACCCTGCATTATTTTCATCGACGAGATTGATGCTGTCGGGCGCCACCGTGGTGCGGGTCTTGGCGGTGGCAATGATGAACGCGAGCAGACACTCAACCAGTTGCTGGTTGAAATGGACGGTTTTGAAGCTAATGAGGGGGTAATTCTGGTTGCTGCCACAAACCGTCCTGACGTTCTGGACCCGGCCTTGTTGCGGCCCGGTCGTTTTGACCGGCAGATTGTTGTGCCAAATCCCGACGTCAAAGGCCGTGAGAAAATTCTCAAGGTTCACATGCGCAATGTGCCGCTGGCTCCGGATGTCAATGCCAAGACGATTGCAAGAGGTACGCCGGGCTTCTCGGGAGCCGATCTTGCCAACCTCGTCAACGAAGCTGCGCTGCTTGCAGCCCGCCGGTCACGCCGGCTGGTGACGCAATCTGATTTTGAGGATGCCAAGGACAAGGTCATGATGGGCGCGGAACGCCGGTCCATGGCGATGAACGAAGAGGAAAAACGCCTTACCGCCTATCACGAGGGCGGTCATGCGATTGTTGCCATGAATGTGCCTGCGGCAGATCCCGTGCACAAGGCAACAATCATTCCACGCGGCCGGGCGCTGGGCATGGTCATGCAACTGCCGGAAGGCGATCGCTACTCAATGAAATTCAAGCAGATGACTTCCAGGCTTGCCATCATGATGGGTGGCCGCGTGGCGGAGGAACTGACTTTTGGTCCCGAAAATGTGACTTCAGGCGCCCAGTCCGACATTGATCAGGCAACCAAACTTGCACGGGCCATGATCACTCAGTGGGGGTATTCCAAAGAGCTTGGCATGGTGGCCTATGGTGAAAATCAGGAAGAGGTGTTTCTTGGACACTCTGTGGCCAGAACCCAGAACATTTCTGAAGAGACCGCGCGCAAGATTGACAGCGAAATCAAGCGGCTGGTGGATGACGGCTACAAGACAGCCCGCACGATCCTGACCAAGAAGAAGAAGGACCTCGAAGCGCTGGCTCAGGGCTTGCTGGAATTCGAAACCCTTTCAGGCGATGAAATAACCGATTTGCTGAAAGGCAAACCGCCATCGCGTGACGACGATGACAATGCCAAGCCAAAGGCCAAGCCAGGGTCTTCCGTCCCGGTCACGAAGAAGAAAAAGGGTGATGAGGGGTCAGGCGAACTGGAACCGCAACCACAGACCTGACCCTGGTGTAATTGAATAGCGGCCGGATTTTTCGTGAAGGAAAGTCCGGCCGGTTTTCATATACAACCTGAAACACTCCAAAGGGCAATCTTAAGACATGGCAAGCTTGTATATTCGCCCGGCAGGTCTTGTGTATGGCGCCGATGCTGCCCTGGCTATCGGGGCCGGTGCCGGACTGCCGCTGGCGGGCGGCAAAGCCTGCTGGACCATGGGCTTTGTAAGCGAGGACCGGGGGGCAAGCTGGACGCCACGCAAGGTTGCCGCACTGAAGGCGTCGCGCGACCGCGATGTCTCCGGATGGGTCAGTCGTTTGAGCGAGCCACGCGACGCCCTGGCCGGGCTGGCGATGGATACGACCCACATAATGGGTATCGTCAACACGACCCCGGACAGTTTTTCCGACGGTGGCGTCAATCAGGATGCCGACAAGGCCATCGAGAATGCCAGAGCCATGGCAAATGATGGTGCCGCCCTGCTGGATATTGGCGGCGAGTCCACGCGACCCGGTTCCGATCCTGTGGACGAGGCTGAGGAATGGCGCCGCATTGAGCCGGTAGTATCAGCATTGGTCTCAGACGGCCTGAAGGTTTCCTGTGACACACGCAAGGCGGCCATCATGCGCAAGGTAACGGCTGGCGGTGTTGTAATGCTCAATGACGTGAGCGCCTTGACCTATGATCGCGATGCCCTCGGCACCGCGGTCTCGTCCGGCCTGCCGGTGTGCCTGATGCACGCGCAGGGCGATCCCAAAACGATGCAGCAAAATCCCGAATACGACAACGTCGTGCTGGATGTGTATGACTGGTTGGAGGCTCGAGTTGAAGCGGTCGCGGCGGCAGGTCTTGAGCGTGAGCGTATCGTCGCGGATCCGGGCATCGGGTTTGGCAAGACCTTTGCCCATAACCTGGAGATCATGGCAGGTTTGACACTGTTTCATGGTCTGGGAGTGCCGGTCATGCTGGGCGCCTCGCGAAAAGGCTTTATTGGCGCGGTTACAGGCGAAAGGATAGCTGCCAGGCGACAGGCAGGATCGGCTACGGCGGCCCTGCTGGGGGCGATGTCGGGTGCTCAGTTTGTACGTGTGCATGATGTGCCCGAGACCCGCCATGCACTGAGTGTTTGGCGAGCCGCGACCGGACAGGGTTAGGTCAGCTTTGAGGGTCTGCTTTGGTTAGTGCAAAGGGCTTTTGTCAGAATCAAGAAATCTTCATCAAATGCGCAACCCTGGCGCAATTGGTGGTGCAAATTTAACGCCCTATGCACTAGATTGGTGCAATATCCGGGCTGGAGCGACGTGGGAAATTTTTTGGAAACTATCTGAATGGACAAGGAATTTTTTGGCACTGACGGGGTTCGTGGGAAAGCCAATACCTATCCCATGCTGGCTGACACGGTATTGAAGATCGGCATGGCTGCCGGTGCGCTTTACAGGCGAGGCAATCACCGCCATCGCGTGGTGATCGGCAAGGATACGCGCCTGTCCGGATACATGGTTGAACAGGCTCTCACCGCCGGATTCCTTTCGACTGGCATGGACGTGTTTCTGGTGGGGCCCGTTCCAACGCCCGCGGTCGCCATGCTGACCCGTTCAATGCGGGCTGACCTCGGCGTGATGCTGTCTGCATCGCACAACCCCTATCATGACAACGGCATCAAGATTTTTGGCCCCGATGGGTATAAACTGTCGGATTCCCAGGAAAATGAAATTCAACGACTTGTGCTGGCACCTGAGACCATTACGCTGGCAGCTTCCGAACACATCGGCAGGGCCAAGCGCATTGAAGATGCGCAGGCCCGCTACATCGAGTTTGTGAAGAGTTCGTTTCCCAGGGAGCTTACCCTCGACGGTCTGCGGGTCGTTGTCGATTGCGCCAACGGGGCAGCATATCAGGTGGCTCCAACTGCCTTGTGGGAACTGGGCGCGGAAGTTATCCCTATCGGGGTTGAACCGAACGGTTTCAATATCAATGACGAGTGCGGGTCTACCCATCCGCAGAAAGTGGCTGCGCAGGTCCGCAAGATGCGGGCCGACATTGGCATATCACTGGATGGAGATGCAGATCGCTGCATTCTGGTGGATGAACACGGCAATGTCATTGATGGCGATCAGGTCATGGCGCTGATTGCCACCTCCTGGCACAAGCGGGGCATGTTGCGCGGTGACGGCCTAGTTGCAACCATCATGTCGAATCTCGGCCTGGAGCGGCTGATGGCATCGCAGCAATTGAAGCTGGAGCGCACAAGGGTTGGTGACCGTTATGTCGTGGAGCATATGCGGACCAACGGCTTCAATGTCGGCGGTGAGCAGTCCGGTCACGTGGTCCTTTCCGATTTCAACACCACCGGCGACGGACTGATTGCCGCGCTTCAGGTGCTGGCGGTGCTGGTGCAGAACGGCGGTTCGGTGAGCGAGGTTTGCCGGATGTTTGACCCGGTGCCGCAGGTGCTGAAAAATGTCCGCTATGGCTCGGGACAGCCGCTGGAACACGACGAGGTCAAGAAGGCGATTGCTGCTGCGGAGGCCAGACTGGGCAATTCGGGCAGGCTTGTCATTCGAAAATCAGGTACAGAACCGCTGATTCGCGTGATGGCGGAAGCCGACAACGCCGATCTGGTGACCTCGGTAGTCGACGACATCGTCGCCGAAGTCCAGCGCCACGCAGCCTGATTCTCGGAGCTGTCCGCGCCGAAGGTTGCTCCGGTCGGCGCCGTATTCGTCACAATATTCATTTTCATGTCTGAAGTGGCAGGTTTCCTGGCTGTTTTCCGGCTGCCTGGTGCAGTTTTTTTGGTTCATCGAAAAAAACTGTGAACATGCTTAAGAGGTTCTTAAGCGGTTTGGTTAATTATCTCCATCGAAGGTTTGGTCCAGACAGTGTCCAGAACATGAAACTGGAACTGAACGGCAATTGGCAAGTTCGCTTCTCGAAAGAATTGAAGCGTTCAGTGAATGGAGAGTACAAATGATGGGTCGCACGCTGCTGAGAGTGTGTTTCGCTGCACTGGGGATGAGCATGGCTGGGGCAGCCCACTCTGCGGACTATGACGGACAGTTGCCGGATGAAGGCTTCAACGGCTTTTTGAGTTGCCTGTATGCCCGAATAGACGGAGGTGTAACGCTTTATGACCGCCCGACGGTCATACAACCGATCGGCGATATGTTCGACAACGGCAATGGCGGTGTCGTATCCTCTGCAATCCAGCCCGAGATCGACCCTGCCGGGTTTTTCGAAGGCGGCGTCGGCTGCCAGGTGGCCAGCACCCTGCGAATTGAAATCACCGGCGGCGTTCATCTCAAATCCTCACTGACTGACGCATTCCCGGATTCCCTGAACGCGGAAATCGGATCTCAGCACGTATTTATCTCGACCTTCTGGGATATCACCAATTATGCCGGATGGACGCCATATGTCGGCGGGGGCATCGGTGCTGCCAGGCATGAAATCTCCGATCTGACCTTCCCGGGCGGTGCAGCGGACGGCGCCGAATATGATTTTGCCTACCACGTCAATGTCGGTGTTTCCTATGACATCACCGAGAGCCTGAAATTCGATCTGTCCTACAGATATCTAAATCTCGGCGAGACTATTTCGGGTGTTGATCCGCTTGCTGCCGACCCGGGCGCCATCAGCGTTGCCGGTATTGAAGCGCACGAAGCGAAGTTCGGTCTGCGCTATCATTTCGGCGCTCCTGCCTGGTAAGGTACAACCGGTGGTCGGCTGGCCGGTCACCTTTGCAAGGCCCCGTTTTTACTGAGGGGAAATGATGGCTCGCATGTCCCGGGTTCTGGCGGCGGAACCGGACATGTGAGCCTCTTTTGCATTTAATACCAACGGAAGCAATTATTGACTCATTTGACCGATTTTTCGCGTTTGCCGGCTAGGCATGCTTCACGCCGTGGTCTGGCCGGCCACAAGTGTAGCATAACGACGTCCGGTGATCGCGAAAAACCGGCCTGTAGAGCGACATGGGTTTAACAAACCCATGAAGTTGCTCTACCACTTTGAAAGCGATCAGGTTAATGGTTTTTGGTGAACATCCAAAAATCATCCTGATCTTGTGGGCCAAATCCGCCCATCTGGTGCGTTGCCGCGCTTACCCGATGCGACCAGCATCGCGCTGCGCACGGCGCCTGCCAGAAT
>JAHEFB010000054.1 GCA_024640405.1 Alphaproteobacteria bacterium
GCCATTGAAGAAGAGCACTTAACAGTGATTTCAAATGCTGGAAATCTGATCCGCAAGCTGCTGCGCGAAATAGGGCGCCATTGTCAGCTTGCCTGGATCTATTGAGTGATACCGGTTGTGGCTGGTGATGCCAATTTCGTAGCGATTGTGTAGCTCACTTTTGGGGTCATAAATGTCGGTTTCTCCGACCGCTACAATTGCGCCACCCTTGACAATTGCCTCAGGAAGCATCTCTGGCCTCAACTCCCGCAACGCGAGGATAAATTCTGCCATCTGCGATATTGTATCTGACAATATTTGGTTTCGAAGTGGTTCTTCGGCAATATTTGGCCAGTCTGGCGGTTTCACCGCCTTGGTCATTTCACGCAGGCACACCGGATACCAGGTCAGGTATATTTGTCCACGCGGATAACTTACGACTTCACCAAAAGGCCCGGATACAAAGGTGGCACTTCGCGGCATGGCAGCGTTGCGAGGCAGGCTCAGGCTGACGCCATATTTCAGCCGGTGAATCCATCGGTGGCTTATTGGGAGACCATATGCCTGATCGACCGCAAGACGACCGTCCCACAATGCATTCACCGCGTGATCGAATTGCTCTGTAAAGCGTCGCCCATTTCTTGTGCCAATTATCGTGATTGAGCTTTTGCCATCCTCGGCCGTCTGGATTTCGCTATTGAGATGCACTTCAATTCGTGGATGGCTGAGCACACAATTTTGTATGCCTTTTGCCATCGCCAGAGGATTGATGGCCACTTCGCAGGTATCATAAGCATCGACTGCGATACTCCCGTCAAACTCACTTTCCCTTTGGGAATGCGACCAACGGCGTGGTGGTTCCTTCAAATTCTGGCCGAAATATTGCGGGGTCTTTCCATCTGCATGCTGGACAATCAAATCATGCGCATTTCCGAGGTAGGCAGCAACCTCTTCAGGCGCGCGCTGTGACTCCCGATGAACAACATAAGCGGCGGGTGACGATGTTTCAAAAGCCTTTGAATCGCTTGACAGAAACCTCTTGATAAATGGTTCGAATGCAAGCGCACCGCGTGCCATTATTGCGGCTGTCTGCAGGCTCGGATCGTTGGCGTACATGTAACCGAGATGGATCTTGCCTTCATTGGCGAAGCCCGCACGACTGATCAGGTGGGTGTTCTTGTCGAATAGCGAGACATGATTGCCGCGTTCGGCAAGTGCCAAGGCCAAACAACATCCCTGAAACCCACCGCCCAAAACCCCTATTTGCATCTTACTTCCTGAAATTCACATGAGAGCCAAGTGGTAGAGCAAGCGCCTCGATTTGCGCAACATCAATCAGATGAAGCAGAATTTGAATCCGTCATCCTCATTGAAGTAAGCCAGAAAGCGAGAGTCCTGTTGTCCTCTGATTGCCTGTGTTTGTTTGGGCTGGTTGGATTTTGCACTGTAATGGTCAAGAGATTAACGCCGGACGAAACGATGGGGATTGAAACAACCTCTTCTCCACCTGGGAAGGACTTGGCAAACACATTCTTGTTGTTGACGGAAAATTCAACTGTGTCGCCAGTGCGAAATGGATGTCCGGACAATTCCAGAAACTGGTCTTCGCCGGTTGTTACAAAGAATATTTCGGCAGTTTCTTGTGCTGACCATCGGCCATTGGGTTCTCCTACATGCCATCCTCGGCCTATATGTTTCTCAGCCCCGTCCTTGCCAAATGAAACCGTTTGATGCAGAGCCACTACCGGGGGAGATTCACTGGTGAATTTTGTATGATTGAGAACCCATGAGCCCTTTGAAAGGCCTTCAAAATAGCGTTGCACCGAATCCGGATGAAGGCCAATTTTCCGCGAGATGGTTTGTATGGCCGTCAACAATGGGCGCTGCTGCCATGCAACAGCTTTTCGAGCTTCGAAAAGTTCGCCGGCCATCTGTACCGACACACAATCCAGCAGGCGGACTCGCTGTGACGTCCCAGCGGAAATCCATCCCCATGCACGTTGGTGCTCAAAAGATTCAGCATTCACATAAGAATAACGTCTGACCCCGGAATGAATGCACAATACCGAGACGTGTGGATGATAAATCATTTTCCTTTTTTGCTCAAAGGCCCGGTAGAGCCACTCCTGAGACGGTGACAGCCGGGTTTGTTCAATTGGAAGCCAGGGCCCTACCTCTCTGCAAACCTCCCGGCGGACCGCCCAACAAGAGGAAATAATGAAGCTTTTTGGATCAAATTTGCCATTGGGAACAGCGCCATCCAATACCAGCCGATCTCTTTCAGGGTCTACAGGTCCGTCGTCGATTCCCGAATGCTGTAACAGCAAAACGGGTGACCAGGAAATGTCTGCTCCGGTAGTTTGCATGAAGTCGACACGTGCCGACAGGTGGTCCGGAAAATACATGTCATCCTGATTCAGGAAGAAAATGTACTTTCCATTTGCCAGCTCGACTCCCTTGTTGTGCGGAGCTGATTGATGACCTGTATTTTCCGGCAGATTATGGAAGCGTATTCGAGAATCTGTAAAACAGTTGATAGCGTCTTGCGTTTCGGCATTACATCCATCTCCAACTACAATCATTTCCCAATCGTCGAAGTCAGATTCCAAAACGCTCCTGATTGCAAAGGTAATGACTTTAGGTCGATTGTAGGCCGAAATGATAATGGAGACAGTTGGTTGGGCAGGCATCGTTTTTTCTAACCCGGTTGACTTACGATTAGCGAAGTTGCCATTACCTGACCGTTCCGTAGACGCGATGAATTGGCAGGGACCAGTTTCAAGCCATCAGCTTCAACTCACTCAAATAGTGGACGCGGCAATGATGGCAGCATGCCGGACGGCGCATGTTCTAAAGAATCTTCTGTCCGGTCTTGGCCCAGTCGGCGGTGAAGGCTGCAAGCCCCTTGTCGGTCAGCGGGTGCTTCACCAGTGCTTTCAGCGTTGCAGGCGGTACGGTTGAGACATCGGCTCCGGCAAGGGCTGCCTGCTTGACGTGGTTTACCGTGCGGATCGAGGCGGCCAGAATTTCGGTGCGGAAATCGTAATTGTCATAGATTTCGCGGATTTCCTCGATCAGTTCCATGCCATCGAGGCCAATGTCATCAAGCCTGCCAATAAACGGAGAAATGAAAGTCGCGCCGGACTTGGCGGCCAGCAGCGCCTGGTTGGCGTTAAAGCACAAGGTGACATTGACCATGGTGCCTTCGCCGGTCAGCGTGCTGCAGGCTTTCAGGCCGTCCCAGGTCAGTGGCACCTTGACCGCGACATTGCTGGCGATTTTCGCCAGATGGCGGCCTTCGGCAATCATGCCGTCGGCATCCAGTGCGACAACCTCCGCTGATACGGGACCTGAGATCATCTTGCAGATCTCGGCAATGGTTTCCTTGAAATCACCGCCGGACTTGGCCACCAGGGAAGGATTTGTGGTCACACCGTCGAGCAGACCCATGGAAGCGAGTTCGCGAATGTCATCAAGGTCTGCGGTGTCGGCAAAGAATTTCATGGATAGGGCCCGTTGAATTTTGTGGTGAAAGTCGGCGCGAACCTAGCACCGGCATCAAGGCAAGCCAATGGTGAAAAGATGTTGCGGTTCTTGCGGTTGATCCGCGTGCCGGATTACGCCAGCTTGGACATCACATGACAACCGATTCCACAGTTCAGGTTTTGCTGCCCTTGGCGCTGGATGATGCCTACACCTATCTGGTGCCGGAGGGCATGGTGCTGGGTGAAGGTGACTATGTGCGTGTGCCGCTGGGCCCGCGCCAGGTGATCGGTGTGGTCTGGGCAGTGGGTGGTGATGCTCCCGATACGGCAAAATTGAGGGCCGTTACCGAAAAATTTGAAGCACCCGCAATGCCCGAACTGCACCGGCAGTTCATCGGCTGGGTGGCGCAGTATTATCTTGAACAGCCCGGATCTGTGCTGCGGATGGCCCTGCGGGTGCCGGAAGCTCTGGGAGGGCCGCGGCAGCAAATTGCCTGCCGCGCAACCGGCCGCGAACCCGGCAAGCTGACCTCGCAACGTGCTCGCGTGCTTGATGTAGCAGGTGACGGCCTGGCCAGGAGTACAGCAGAGCTTGCCCGGGAAGCAGGTGTCGGCGCGTCGGTTGTCAAAGGCCTGGTCAAGCTTGGCGCGCTGGAGGCTGTTGCGCTGCCAGCCATGGCGGCGTTTGCCGAGCCTGAGTTGAACCACAACCGGGTAGAACTGTCGGACGGTCAGCAACTTGCTGCGGGCGATCTGCGCAAGGCGGTTACGGCGCGCAGGTTTTCGGTGTCACTGCTGGATGGCGTTACCGGATCCGGCAAGACAGAGGTTTATTTCGAGGCGATGGCGGCAGCGCTCGCACAAGGCCGGCAGGTGTTGTTACTGCTGCCTGAAATCGCGCTGACGGGATCCTTCCTGCGCCGGGTGGAAGAACGTTTCGGCGTTGCGCCGGCCGAGTGGCATTCAGCGGTTCGCCCAAGAGAGCGGGAACGGGTCTGGCGCGGTGTGGCCAGCGGCGAGGCACGCATTGTTGTCGGCGCAAGGTCGGCGCTGTTTCTGCCGTGGTTGCGGCCGGGCCTGATCGTTGTCGATGAAGAGCACGAACCGGCCTTCAAGCAGGCGGAAGGGGTGAATTACCATGCCCGCGACATGGCCGTACTGTACGGATCGCTTGGTGGATTCCCCGTGATACTGGCGTCCGCCACGCCATCGCTGGAAACGTTGTGGAATGCCGACATGGGCCGTTACAGCCATGTCCGGCTGGCGGCGCGCTACGGCAAGGCTGAACTGCCTGATGTTGAATTGCTCGATATGCGGGCTGAAAATATGCCTTCCGGCGAATGGATGGCGCCTGCGCTGACCGATGCGGTGGTCGAAACGCTGGGCAAGGGTGATCAGGCGCTTCTGTTTCTGAACCGGCGCGGTTATGCACCGTTGACCCTGTGCCGGACATGCGGTTTTCGGGTTGCCTGCCCGCAATGTGCAAGCTGGCTGGTGGAGCACAGGTTCAGGGGCAGACTGGCGTGTCATCATTGCGGTCATGAGGAGCCGGTACCGGACAGTTGTCCGTCGTGCGGCAGCGAAAACACCCTGGTGCCATGCGGGCCGGGTGTCGAGAGGCTGGCGGAAGAGGCCGCACAGCGATTTCCCGATGCCAGGATCGCCATACTGTCGTCGGATCTGTCGCGCGGCGCGGTGCTTAAGGAGATCTTGCGCGATATCGCGCGCGGCGACTACAATCTGATTATCGGCACACAACTTGTGGCCAAGGGGCACCATTTCCCGCAACTGACACTGGCGGGTGTGATCGATGCCGATCTGGCGCTGGAAACAACAGACCCGCGCGCCGGAGAACGCACCTGGCAGATGCTGGCTCAGGTGTCCGGCAGGGCCGGGCGCGGCGACAAGACGGGACGCGCGCTGGTGCAGACCTACATGCCTGACCATCCGTTGATGCGGGCGCTGGCTGACGGCGACCGCGACGGCTTTCTGGCGCATGAAAGCGACATCAGGAAGCGTGCGATGCTGCCGCCTTTCGGGCGCATGGCAGGCATCGTCATATCGGGGGCCGACCGGGACGAAACCGGCCGGTTTGCGCAAAGTCTGCTGGGATTTGTTCCGGACGCCAGGGACGTTCAGGTGCTAGGCCCTGCGCCGGCACCATTGTCCATGGTGCGCGGCCGCCACCGGTTTCGCTACCTGGTGATGTGTGCACGGGACGTCGATATCCAGGCCTATCTCCGGCAGTGGCTATCGGGGATCAAACCCCGAGGATCCCTCCGGCTTGCCATTGATGTCGATCCCTACAGCTTTTTATAGAAAGATGGGATCAGAGGACCCGATGGTGCCCCAGGGCCCGGACGGCGCTCTGCGGGAGACAGGACGGTACTTGTCCGCCTCACCGCGCTTTGTCTCAACCGACTCTGCATAGCGCAGGGCTGCCTGCGGCAACTTCTTGGCATAAATACCTGCGTTGTAATAGCCAACGGATCCGCGGTTCAGGGCTTTTTTCAGATAGCGCAAGCCATAGTGCAGGTTGGTGTCGGGGTCATAGAGCTCTTCACACGAGCCCTTGTATCCGATACCGCGTGCCGTCTGGCATTTTAGCTGCATCAAGCCAATCTCGCCTGCTGCGCCGGTTACATTGGGCCGGAAGCTCGATTCCTGAAGCACAACCGCCGTTGCAGTGTCGACAGGCACTCCGGCGCCAGCGGCATGAACTTCGATCTTTGCGAGAATGACGGGGCGCCGCCGGGTAATCTTGACACGTGGCTTGACGAAATTCTTCCGCTTTACAGTTGCAACCGGCTTTGCCGTCATTGCAGTTGGAGACGCGGTGGTCTGGTTCTTTCCGGTCGCGCCCGGAGGTATGGCCATGGCGTTCATGGGCACACACAGTGTTGCAAGCAGCGCAGTGGCGCTCAGGATTTTTTTCGCAGTCATTATCAGAATAACTCCAGTAGTCACGGACCGACACAAGGCGCGCAATTGGCATCCAGGATATCGGCGTGCCAGCGGTCAGCTGACAAAAATTTTCCTAATTGATCTTAAGTTTCAGTCACATGGAAGTGCCGCCGCATGACTGTCCCTGCCGTCCGGCGCAGGGTGTAGTCGATATTCCTAGCCGCATTGGGTGTCTGTATCGACAGTTTAAAGGCAACATTGTGTCATTGATTGCGGCAATCCGCCGCCATGTCACAGTTGCGCCATGCATATGCCTGTGCTAGATCGAGCGCGCAACTGGGAAAGCGCGGCTTGCCGGGTAAAACCGGTTGCGGGAAATTACCAAAACAAGTCAGGTATTTGCGCTATTTCCGGCGATACCTGTAGTCCGCGAAACAGCCAAAGCGAGTACACCTCCACGTGACGGCTCAAGAACAAAAAGCAACAGGAATGCCGGGGCGTTACGCCACGGCTCTGTTTGAATTGGCGCAGGAGTCCAACTCCATCAGCGAGGTTTCGGCTGATCTGGACACCTTTGCCGCCATGCTGGATTCATCGGAAGATCTGACACGCCTCGTGCGCAGTCCGGTGTTTGGCGCCAGCGACCAGGTCGCAGCGCTGAATGCATTGTTCGCGCAAGCCGGGATCAGATCAATTGCAGCGAATTTCATCAAGCTGGCGGCCAAAAATCGCCGGCTTTTTGCTGTGCGTCAGATGATCGGCGCATACAGGTCGCTGGTATCAGCCTCGCGCGGCGAAATTGCCGCTGAGGTTGTTTCGGCCGAAAAGCTTACTGCCGCACAGCTTTCAAAGCTGAAAGCGGAACTCAAGGCTTCGGTGGGCTCCGATGTGGAGCTTGCCAGCAGTGTTGATCCGTCGATCCTCGGCGGTCTTATCGTCAAGGTCGGCTCTCGAATGGTCGACAATTCACTTCGTACCAAACTTCAGAACCTCAAGGTTTCCATGAAAGGGGTCAGCTGATGGATATCCGCGCCGCCGAGATTTCCTCAATACTCAAAAAACAGATCAAGGATTTTGGCAAAGAAGCCCAGGTCTCCGAGATCGGTCAGGTGTTGTCCGTTGGTGACGGTATCGCCCGTGTCTATGGCCTGGACAACGTCCAGGCCGGTGAGATGGTCGAATTCCCAGGCGGTATCATGGGTATGGCCCTGAACCTGGAAGTCGATAATGTCGGTATCGTTATTTTCGGCTCTGACCGTGACATCAAGGAAGGCGACACCGTCAAGCGGACCGGCGCCATCGTGGAAGTGCCGGTAGGCAAGGAATTGCTCGGACGCGTGGTTGATCCGCTTGGCAATCCGATCGACGGTAAAGGCCCGATCAATGCCAAGCAGCGCCAGCGTGTGGACGTCAAGGCGCCGGGCATCATTCCCCGCAAATCCGTGCACGAGCCGATGTCGACCGGCCTCAAGGCTGTCGATGCCCTGATCCCTGTTGGCCGTGGCCAGCGCGAACTGGTGATCGGTGACCGTCAGACCGGCAAGACCGCCATTCTGCTCGACACCATGCTCAACCAGAAGCCGATACACCAGAATGGTCCGGAAGAGGACAAGCTTTACTGTGTTTATGTCGCCTGTGGCCAGAAACGCTCCACGGTCGCCCAGTTTGTGAAGATTCTTGAAGACAATGGCGCGCTTGAATATTCCATCATTGTTGCCGCGACGGCTTCTGATCCTGCACCACTGCAGTTTCTGGCGCCATTTGCCGGTTGCACCATGGGTGAATATTTTCGCGACAACGGCATGCATGCACTGATCGGTTATGATGACCTGTCCAAGCAGGCCGTCGCCTATCGCCAGATGTCGCTGCTGCTGCGCCGTCCACCGGGACGTGAAGCTTATCCCGGAGACGTTTTCTATCTCCATTCGCGCCTGCTGGAACGCTCAGCCAAGCTGAACGAAGACAATGGTGCCGGTTCGCTCACCGCGCTGCCGATCATTGAAACC
This sequence comes from Alphaproteobacteria bacterium, assembly GCA_024640405.1. Lineage (GTDB taxonomy): Bacteria > Pseudomonadota > Alphaproteobacteria > Rhizobiales > Aestuariivirgaceae > Anderseniella. The sequence goes on from JAHEFB010000054.1 coordinate 8,375, forward strand.
CAGGCCAATGACGTGTCTGCGTATATTCCGACCAACGTGATCTCGATCACTGACGGTCAGATCTTCCTGGAAACAGATCTGTTCTATCAGGGCATCCGTCCTGCCGTGAACGTGGGCCTGTCGGTGTCGAGGGTGGGTTCTTCGGCCCAGATCAAGGCGATGAAACAGGTTGCCGGCAAGATCAAGGGCGAGCTGGCCCAGTATCGTGAGATGGCGGCGTTTGCGCAGTTTGGTTCGGACCTTGATGCTTCGACCCAGCGTTTGCTGAACCGTGGAGCGCGATTGACCGAGTTGCTCAAGCAGCCGCAGTTTTCGCCGCTCAAGACGGAAGAGCAGGTTGTCGTTATCTATGCCGGCGTTAACGGCTATCTTGACAGCATCGCGGTCAACCAGGTTGGCGAATTCGAGCAGGGCCTGTTGCGCCTGGTGCGTGACAGCCACGCTGACCTGCTGGAAGCGCTGCGGACCAAAAAAGAAGTTACCGACGAGATTGGCGACAAGCTGAAATCAGTCGTTGATGATTATGCCAAGGCTTTCGCGGCCTGATTGGTGCTGTTCGTAGAGATAAACTGAGGGGAAATCAGGGACTATGGCCAGCCTCAAGGACCTAAGAAACCGGATCGCATCGGTTAAAGCGACGCAGAAGATCACCAAAGCCATGCAGATGGTGGCGGCTGCCAAATTGCGCAAGGCACAGGAAGCTGCTGAAGCTGCGCGGCCTTATGCGTCGCGCATGGGTGGCGTACTCGCCAACCTGTCAGCTGCAATGGAAGGCCGTGAAGGCGGTTCGGCGCTGATGGCTGGCACCGGCAAGCAGGATACCCACCTGCTTATCGTATGTACCGCCGAGCGAGGGCTTTGTGGCGGCTTCAACTCCAACATTGCCAAGCTTGCCCGTGACCATGCCGACAGGCTGGTTCGTGATGGCAAGACGGTCAAGATTATTTGTGTCGGCAAGAAGGGTTACGACGTTCTTCGGCGTAAGTACGATCATCTTATCGTCGATCGCGTCGACCTCCGGGAAGTCAAGCAGGTTGCCTTTGGCAACGCCCACGCCATCGCGGGCAAGGTGTTGTCAATGTTCGATGACGGCGGGTACGACGTTGCAACGCTGTTTTATTCCGAATTCAAATCGGTGATCTCACAGATCCCGACCGCCCTGCAGATCATTCCTGCAAATGTGGCGTCTTCAGAAGGTGAATCAGCCGACCTGGGCGGGGCGATTTATGATTACGAACCGGAAGAAAGTGAAATTCTGGAAGAATTGCTGCCCCGCAATATTGGTGTGCAGATTTTCCGTGCGCTGCTGGAAAACGCAGCATCTGAACAAGGGGCCCGCATGTCCGCGATGGACAATGCAACCCGCAATGCAGGTGAAATGATCGACAAGCTGACGATGAGCTACAACCGCCAGCGTCAGGCTCAGATCACCAAGGAACTGATTGAAATCATCTCGGGCGCGGAAGCGGTCTAGATACAAGGCTTAAGGGAAGGACCCGAAACATGGCCAAAGCACCAGCCAAGAAAGCGCCTGCCAAGAAGGCGGCCACCAAAACTGCTGCCAAGAAGGCGCCTGCCAAGACAGCCGGCGCTGTTGGCGGGAAAACCGGCAAGGTCGTTCAGGTTATGGGAGCTGTCGTTGACGTTCAGTTCGACGGCCACCTGCCGGAAATCCTCAACGCACTGGAAACCGACAATGGCGGCAACCGCCTGGTTCTGGAGGTTGCGCAGCATCTCGGTGAAGGCACCGTGCGCACCATTGCCATGGACTCAAGTGAAGGCCTGATGCGTGGTCAGCCGGTCTTTGACACTGGAGGTTCCATTGAAGTGCCGGTTGGCGAAGAAACCCTGGGGCGTATTATCAATGTGATCGGCGAGCCGGTTGATGAAGCAGGCCCGCTGAAAACCAAAACTACGCGAGGTATTCACCAGGATGCACCTGCGTTTGTGGAACAGTCCACGGAAGCTGAAATTCTGGTAACCGGCATCAAGGTTGTTGACCTCCTGGCACCGTATGCCAAGGGCGGCAAGATCGGCCTGTTCGGCGGTGCTGGTGTGGGCAAGACCGTGCTGATCATGGAACTGATCAACAACATTGCCAAGGCGCATGGTGGATACTCGGTGTTTGCCGGTGTGGGTGAGCGCACCCGCGAAGGCAATGACCTGTACTGGGAAATGATTGAATCCGGTGTGAACAAGGAAGGCGGCGGAGAAGGCTCGAAGGCAGCCCTGGTTTATGGCCAGATGAACGAGCCTCCAGGCGCCCGTGCCCGTGTGGCGCTGTCCGGCCTGACAGTTGCGGAACATTTCCGTGACGAAGGCCAGGACGTGCTGTTCTTCGTGGACAATATCTTCCGCTTTACCCAGGCAGGTTCGGAAGTGTCGGCTCTGCTGGGCCGTATTCCTTCAGCTGTGGGCTACCAGCCAACGCTGGGTACTGACATGGGCACCATGCAGGAGCGGATCACCACGACAACCAAGGGATCGATTACTTCGGTGCAGGCTGTGTATGTTCCCGCCGATGACCTGACGGATCCGGCACCGGCATCGACATTTGCCCACCTGGATGCAACGACCGTGCTGTCTCGCGCGATTTCTGAAAAGGGCATCTACCCGGCGGTGGACCCGCTTGATTCAACATCTCGTATGCTGGACCCGCAAGTGGTCGGTGACGAGCATTACGCGGTTGCACGCCAGGTGCAGGAAGTCTTGCAGCGTTACAAGGCCCTGCAGGACATCATCGCCATTCTCGGCATGGACGAACTGTCGGAAGAAGACAAAGTGGCCGTGGCGCGCGCGCGCAAGATCGAACGCTTCCTGTCGCAACCGTTCTTCGTGGCTGAAGTTTTCACAGGATCGCCGGGCAAACTGGTTTCTCTGGAAGATACCATCAAGGGCTTCAAGGGCCTGGTGTCCGGTGAATATGACCATCTGCCGGAAGCTGCATTCTACATGGTCGGCTCTATCGATGAAGCCGTCGAGAAAGCTGAGCGTCTGGCTGCGGAAGCTGCCTGATTTCGGGTGTCGGACTGAGTAACGGAGAGCCTTATGGCCGATCTCTTGAAGTTTGAACTGGTATCGCCCGAACGCCTTTTGTCGTCCGGCAATGTGCAGCAGGTAGTTGTCCCGGGCACCGAGGGTGAGTTTACGGTTCTGGTCAACCATGCGCCTGTTCTGTCTACGCTCAAGCCGGGTGTTGTAACCGTGACCGATGAAGGTGGCAGCGATGAACGGATTTTCGTGCGCGGCGGATTTGCGGAAGTAAACCCTGCCGGTCTGACAATTCTGGCTGAAGAAGCAGTCGCCATGAACGAGCTTTCGGCCGATGATCTGGCACGGAAAGTCAAGAACGCGCAGGAAGATGTCGACGACGCCACTGAACCGGAAAAGAAACGCCGGGCTCAGGAAGCGCTCGATCATCTGACACAGTTGCAGTCTGCACTGTAAAGACAACCGCTCTCTCAGAGTTCAAGGCCGGGCGCTTAACCGCCCGGCTTTTTTGTGCAACATGGCGCGTCAATAGTCACTTCCCTGGTGCAATTTCCGACAGGTCTCAGTCACATGAAACAGACAACGCCATCAGCCGATCGAAACATGGATGTCGTGCGTGACCGGCTTGTTGACCTGATACCGAAAGAGGCGCGGGATCTGCTGGAAATATCGTCGGGAACCGGGCAGCACGGGGCGCACTGCGCTCCGGTAATGCAAAACTTGCGCTGGTGGCCGACAGAACATGATGCTGCGCGAATGACGAGCATTGCTGCTTATGTTGCAGATTGTTCATCGGGCAATTTCATGGCTGCGCAGCAACTCGATGTGATGGACGAAGACTGGCCGACTGCGGTGCAACCCGAAACGGCAGATGTCATCCTCAACATCAACATGATCCATATCACGCCTTGGGCGGCCTGTGCCGGACTGCTGAAGGGCAGCGGGCACAAGCTTGCTGCGGGCGGTCTGTTGATCCTCTACGGTCCGTTCCGGCAGCGCGATGTTGAAACCGTATCAAGCAACGAGGCTTTCGACGTGTGGTTGAAGGACCAGAACACGGACTATGGCCTGAGATATCTGGAGGATGTTGCTGAAGAAGCCGCGAAGCACAATCTGCTTTTAACGGCAGTGGAGGCTGTCCCGGCCAACAACCTGATGGTGGTCTTCAAGCGGAATGATGCCTGAAGGCCTCGATGACCTGAACATAGACATCACGCTTGAACGGTATGATCAGGTCTTTGAGTTCATCCAGATCAGCCCAGCGCCATTCATCAAATTCCGGCTTGTGGCCTATACCGGATATATCAACCTCTGAATCATCGCCGGTAAACCGGCACGCAACCCACTTCTGTTTCTGGCCGCGATATCGGCCTTTCCAGGCTACCCCGACCAGGTGGTCCGGCAGATCGTAGGTGAGCCAGTCTTCGGTCTCCTGCAGCACAATTGCGGAGTGCACGCCGGTTTCTTCTTCCAGTTCGCGAATGGCGGCAGAGCGGATATCTTCGCCTTTGTCAATGCCGCCTTGCGGCATTTGCCACCACATGCCGACGCCCTGTGCCTCGTCGTCATTGTCCTGGACAATGCGATGACCAATCCATACCCGGCCGTGCGAATTAAACAACATGACCCCGACACACGGCCGGTAAGGAAGATTGGCGTGGGGATCGCTTGTCATGATGATTGAATCGTTCTAGCTGCGGCGCGCGGCGAAGGCGGCAGATACCGGCACCAGAAGTATGTTGCGGCCGGCAAGCCCCTGTGCCCACTGATCAACAGCTTCTATTGTTGCGGGCAAACCGGAGCCTGTTGCGATGGCGATACCGCTGTGGCGTGCATGAGCTTCCAGTTTTTGCAGGGCTGCCTGTACGGAAGCAGGAGAACCATCGCCATCAAGAGCGATTACCGCGGAGCGTGCGTCCAGTCCGAGAATGCGCGCCAGCTGGGTGGCCCGTGACAAGCCCTTGGTTCCGTCATCCACATAGATCAGACCCCGCTTGCCGAGTTCCTTCAGGATCGGGCTGATGGAGTCATTGTCACTGGCGAACCGCGACCCCAGATAATTGGTTACTCCGGCATATCCGGTGAAACGGCTGAGATGCCAGTGCAAGGCGTCGATATTCTTGGCTGGTGGGGCCGAGGTCAGCAGGGTATGCGGGCCGGGATCGATGGACGGATATCCAAACGGCTCCATCGGCAGGTGAATATAAAGCTCGTGGCCGCGGGATCTGGCCAGGTTGGCCTGCTGCTGCAGATTCTCGCCATATGGTGCAAATCCCAGCGATATTTCCGGCGGCAATCTGTTGATGGCTGTTCTGGTGAGGCTCTCATTCAGTCCCATACCGCCTATCAACAACGCGATCTTCGGCATATCGGAAGTCAGTTGTTCGCGTGAAATCGGGCGTGCATAGACAACCGAAGGTCTTGATCCGTCCTTGGCCTTGCGTGGCAGTGATCCGTGACGGCCTTTTCCGGTTACCTTGGCCACCGGCGCCGGAACAAGCGCAAGATCGGCGCGCGAAGGGATCATGGCCTGTTCACTGCGCGACCGGGCGAGATCATCTACCGAAAGTGCGCCTGGAGGGCTCTCTACGCTGCCGGATGAGGAATTGCGGCTGGTCAGCTCTCGCCGGCGCCTGTCAAGGTCGGTTTCGCTGCCGGATTGCTCCGAGCTGTCAAGATCCGACAGGTCTATAACCGGGGTGTCGGCTCCAGTGTCCTGTAATACTTCTTCATTGTTTGCCTGAGAACGGTCCGCCGGTTGTTTCACCGAAGATGTGACAATGGGATCGGATGTGTCGATGCGCATATGTACAACCGGCTCGCCGCCGTAAGGTTCATGGCTGACCACAAGCCAGCCGGCGATGCCACCGAGCAAAGTAATGCAGGCAAGTGACGTTGCACGCAGAGCAGACGGGCGCGTTGACAACCAGCGGGCCAGTAGAGAGCGCCGTTTCAACGGCTGACGAAGATCATTTTCCATCTACAGCTTACCCAAACCCCATATGAGTTGCTGTGAACCCCTGCCTCAACCGGCAGGTCCAGTGGGAGAACTATACGCGCGAACAAGCTGATTCGTACTCAAGTTATGTCAAAACCGATCGCGAACGATGCGGTTGGCAAAGGTGCAATCGATATGCTTCTCCAACGGGAACAATGCTGACGATCCGACTGAGAAAACTACTGCCGGTCAAGTAACCTTGAGGGGAGGGTTTGCGCTGAATACCTGCTGCTGGCCGGGGCAGGGCCGGGTTCGATCAGAATTGTGGCTCCTGGTTGCTTCAACCAAGAGCCATCTCGCCCTAGTTGGCAGAGGTCCCGGACTGAGCTGTCGCCGGTGCTTCAGCCTTTTTCGGGGTCTGGTCAACCGTCTTGCCGTCAATGACGTCGATTGCCGCCTTGAGCTGCAGATCCTTTTCCTTGTCGGCCGGAACATAGGACGATGAGCCTGTGGATTCTTCGCCTTCTCCCTCGCTGGTCAAATGGCCCCTGAGGGTGGCTTCCGATGTTGTGCGGCTGGCCTGGGCCTTGAGCTCTTCAGGCAATTCCTGCTCGACCTTGATATCAGGCTTGATGCCCTTTGCCTGTATCGAGGTGTTGGACGGCGTGTAATAGCGAGCTGTGGTCAGGCGGATAGCGCCTTCCGACCCAAGCGGAATAATGGTTTGTACAGAGCCCTTGCCGAACGAGCGAGTACCGAGAATGGTTGCCCGCTTGTGGTCCTGCAACGCGCCGGCGACGATTTCGGAGGCCGAAGCAGAGCCGCCGTTGATCAGCACGACAATTTTCTTGCCGTCGCTCAAGTCGCCGTTGGTTGCTGTTGAACGATCAGTTTCAGATCCGTTGCGACCGCGGGTGGAGACTATCACCCCCTTGTTCAGGAAGCTGTCGGATACCGAAATTGCCTGATTGAGCAAACCGCCCGGATTGTTGCGCAGATCGATAATGTAGCCTTTCAGCTTGTTGCCGAGCTGCTCCTTGATGTTTGAGACAGCCTTTTCGAGATTGTCCTGCGTCTGGTCGTTGAAGGATGAAATGCGGATATAACCGATATCGTCGCGTTCCACGTTGTACCGCACCGCGCGGATCTTGATGATGTCGCGCTTGATGGTGACGTCGAACGGCGCATCCTTGCCCTTACGAACTATAGTCAGCGTAATTGGTTCGCCGACCTTGCCGCGCATTTTATCGACCGCTTCATTGAGCGTCAGGCCGCGAATATCCTTGCCGTCAATCTGGGTGATCAGGTCGTTGGACAGGATGCCAGCCTTCTGGGCCGGCGTATCGTCGATAGGCGCCACCACCTTGACGACTTCCTTTTCCATGGTCACTTCGATACCGAGGCCGCCAAATTCGCCACGGGTCTGCACCTGCATGTCCTTGAAGCGTTTCGGGTTCATGTAGCTGGAGTGCGGATCAAGCCCGGCCAGCATGCCATTGATGGCCGTGTCGATCAGCTTTTCCGAATCGGGTTCTTCGACATAGTCGGCCCGTACACGATCAAAAACATCACCAAACAGGTTCAGATACCGATAGGTTTCCTGATTGGATGCATTCGCATAGTTCAGCGAATGCCAGGTTCCACTGGCTGCGACAAGGCCGATAACGAAGGCGCCGGCGATCTTCAGGTTTGTTTTGTGCATTACGTGTCGGCTTTCCATCAAGGGGTGGATCAATGATCCTATTTGCTAAGCATTCATTTAAAGATTAGCGCGCTGTTGCGCTTCTCGCTAGCCTTCATTTTCGCCTTTATTGCGGCGAAGTACAGCTTTCTGCCCGCGATCCGTCCACCAACGCGATGAATCGATGGCCTCAGCGCCTTTCCTTACTTCTACGTACAGGATTGGCCTGGGGTCGTCTATGCGATCGCCGATCAAAGTTCCGCGAGCCGTGTGCGATCCCATGGTGCCGACGGGCTCGCCCGCTGCCAAAGTCTGGCCCGCAGACACGGTTATCTTGTCCAGTCCGGCCAGCAGCAGATGGTAACCGTCACCGGCGTTGATGATGACCAGCTTGCCATAACTGCGAAACTTTCCGGCGAACTCCACCTGACCATCCGCCGGGGTGGTAATCTGGGCACGCTTGCCCGTGGCAATGTGCAGTCCTTCGGAGCGACCGCCATAGCCGTCCTTGTCGTTGAATTTGCGCACTCTTTCACCCTGTGCCGGGTAAGCCAGCTTGCCGAGCGAAGATGCGAACCTGACGGCAGGTTTTTCGCGCTTGCGTTTTGCCTTCGCCTCAGCCTGCCGTTTCAGCTCCAGGGCAGCCTGACGTCGGGCCTTTTCGCTGGCGATCCTGGCAAGCCTTGCTTCTTCAGCCGCTTTTTCCTGTTGCACTTTCAGGGCTGCAAGTCTCCTGACCTCAGCCTCGTGGGCCTTTTGTTCCGCCAGCAGGCGAGCCCGTTCGGCTGCGATGCGCTTTTCTTCGGCTCTTTTCTCTTCGGCTGCCTTGACAGCGGCCAGGCGCCTGGCCTCTTCTTCCAGGGCCTTTTGCTCGGCAAGCAGGCGGGCCTTTTCAGCCGCTGCCCGGGCAATTCTTTCAGCCTGTGCCTTGCGTTGTGCGGCGGCTTTTGCTTCTGCCAGCCTTTTGGCTTCCGCTTCACGCGCCTCTTGCTCGGCAATTCGCCGTGCTTCTTCCTCGGCTGCCCTGATTTGTGCCTTGCGGCGCTCCTCGGCAAGACTAGTCAGCAATTGCCGTATATCCCGGGCTTTTTTCGCCAGTTGCAGGGCGCGGGCCTGCTCGGCTTCAAGTTCACGCGAGGTATTGGCGAGCAGCGTCTGCTTGCGGGCCAGCAAAGCCTCCAGCTCGTCGCGGGCGGGCCCCAGATTTGTGATGTGGGTGTCGAGATCGTTGCGGGCTGTGACAATGCGCTCTCGTACTGCTTCCAGCTCGGCAAGCTCCCGCGTCAGCCTGGCTGCCTGACCTTTCAGATCCGGCACAACTGCGCCGAACAACAATGCACCGCGTACCGCTCTAGCGGCGTCCTTTGGATCAACTGCCAGCGGCGGCGGGGGATTGCGCTGCAGTTTCTGCAAGCCGGTCAGCAACTCAGCCAGCACGCCGCGCCGGGCACGCAGCCTGGAGCGAAGGGTGGTTTCCTTCAAGGCAAGCAGGGTGAGCCTTTCTTCGCTTTCCGCTATGCGGGCCTCACGCGATTGTATGTTGCCGGCCAGCGCTACAAGGCGGTCAGAAACACTGGCCAACTCGGCGGCGAGAGCTTCGCGTTCGCGGTCCAGTGCAGCCGAACGGGTCCTTGCCTGACCGATCTGGCGCTCGATGGTGCGCAACCGGCTGGTTTCTTCGCTCAAGGTGCCCTGAGCATGACTCACCCCGGTCAGTAACCACCCGCCGGTTACGGCCATCACAACAACATATGTTAATGCGTGTATCAGCAAAGAAGCTTCCAGTTGGTTCGTTTGGTGCCGGGGTGCCAAAACCGGTATTTCCGGCTCACCGACCCACAGAATCGTTAGTTCCGGTGATACGGATGATTAATCAAAATGGTGACCACGCGGTAAATCTGTTCCGCCAATAACACCCGCGCCAGCATATGCGGCCATGTCATGTGTCCAAATGACACCATATGCCTGGCATTTGTCCGTAATTCGGCAGCGTGGCCGTCGGGACCGCCAATGGCAAACACCAGGTCCTGGCTTCCGGACTCCAGCTCGGTTTTGATCAGTTCGGCAAATTCGGCCGTGTTGACCGGCTTGCCGCGCTCATCGAGCGCAATGAGTATGCCACCTGAAGGTGTGGCGCTGTTCAGTAACGAGGCCTCTTCGCAGGCACGTGCGGATGCGGTGGCTTTGCGCGATTCCGGGAAATCCACAATGTTGAGAGCGGTTATGCCGGCTGGCTTGCCTGCCTGACGGATGCGTTTTGCATAGGTGTCAACAAGCTCGGCCATCGGACCGGCTTTCATCCGGCCTATGGCGGCAATGGTAAGCTTCAATGCCAGCGCCTCCTCTTAAAGAGTAGTTGCCCTCAGGACGCCGCGCTGCTGTCAGCCGGAGCATCCGGCGACCAGAGTTTTTCGATATTGTAGAAGGTACGAACTTCCGGCCGGAAGATGTGAACGATCACATCACCTGCGTCCATGACCACCCAGTCACAGTGGGGCAGCCCCTCAACCCGGACACTTTTGTGACCGGCTTTTTTCAGTGCGTCGGACAGCTGGTCGGTGATGGCCGAGACATGACGGTTCGATCGCCCGGATGCCACAACCATGGTGTCAGCCAGTGCTGCCTTGCCGTTGAGGTCGATGGAAACGACATCTTCGGCCTTGGCATCGTTCAGACACGACTTGATGATCTTGGAGAGGGGCGGCGTGGCCTTGCGGCGAGACGCAGGAGTTTGTTTAACGGCTGTGTTTTGCGAGCCGCTACGCATAGATTGACTTGTCAGGGTTCGGGTCCTCTTGATGGCCGGAAGGCATGCGGGCTTGCTGCCTTGCGGTAATCTGTTGCTGACGGTTTGGCTGCACGATGTGCTTATATACCTTGTTCCGTTGAACGAGTGGACGTTTACAATTAACAGCGTACGCCCGATTCTGTCGCGATTCAAGCGGGTCTGTATGACCTCACGATGACAATCATGACTTTTGCCCGGTATTGCCGTTGCGGATGGCGGTGGAGCTTTCATATCGGTGCGGCATGTTGAGGAAGCACCAGGCCGGGGCGGCTCTATCTGCCAGCAGGCCCGCATCTGCAGCGTCAAGGCGGTGGTTGGCCAGCAGTCGCGCCGCCGGAGAGCTCAGGGCTTTCTGCGTCCAGCCGGGCCGGGCAAACACGGCCAGGGGCAGGGTGGCGGGGATTTGGCGCCAGTCGTTCCAGTGATGCAACCCGGCAAAGCTGTCTGCCCCCATAATCCAGACAAATCGCGAGTGTTGAAACATCGGTGCCAGCACGTCAAAGGTTTGCGCAGTGGTGCGGGTGCCGAGTTCCGCTTCCAGGCCGGTTACGACCAGCCGCGGATTGTCAGCCAGGTTCGTGGCGTGGGTCAGGCGGTCATTGAAATCACCGGTATCACGGCTGTCCTTGAGCGGATTCTGCGGCGACACAAGCCACCAGACCTGATCCAGCTGCAGTCGCTTTAGAGCTTCTTCAGAAACCGCAACATGACCTTCATGGGCCGGGTTGAAAGACCCACCAAACAGACCAATTCGCTGGTGTGAAATGGCGGAAACAGAATACAGGCCGGAAATCATGTAGTGCCCGTCATGGCCGGATCTGCCCGCAGCCGCGGACCTGATATTTGAACGTGGTCAGCTGTTCCAGTCCGACCGGGCCACGTGCGTGCAGCTTGCCGGTCGCGATGCCGATTTCCGCGCCAAAGCCAAACTCGCCACCGTCGGCAAACTGGGTCGATGCGTTGTGCATCACAATGGCGCTGTCGACCTCGTTCAGAAAGCGGGCGGCGGCGGCGGCATCATCGGTGATAATGCAATCGGTATGCTGTGAACCGAACCGGGCAATGTGATCCATGGCCTCATCAAGGCCGGAAACTGATTTCATGGCAATCACGGCGTCAAGGAATTCCTTGCCCCAATCGTCATTGCCTGCCGGGACAACAGATCCTGATACCGCACCGACCGCAGGATCGGCGTGCACTTCGCAGCCCTTCGATTGCAGCGCGCCGATGATTGCGGGTGCGTGGCTTGCAACTACATCGTGGTGGATCAAGACACACTCGGCTGCCCCGCAGATGCCGGTCCGGCGCATCTTGGCGTTGGTGATGACGTCGACTGCCATGGCGAGGCCGGCCGCCTTGTCCACATAGATATGGCAAATACCTTCAAGGTGGGCGAACACCGGCACGCGGGCTTCATCCTGAACCCGCCCGACAAGCGACTTGCCGCCGCGTGGCACAATCAGGTCAACGGTGCCGTTCAGGCCTTTCAACATCATGCCCACCGCTGCGCGATCGGGAGTGGGGACCATCTGGATCGCCGATTTTGGCAAACCTGCATCTGCAAGGCCTGCCTGCAGGCACTCCACAATCAGTGTTGAGCTGTCATGGCTGTCCGATCCGCCGCGCAGGATGGCAGCATTGCCGGACATCATCGCCAGTGCACCTGCATCCGCGGTGACGTTGGGACGGCTTTCGTAAATGATGCCGATTACGCCGATCGGTACGCGGACACGGGTAAAGTCCAGACCGTTCGGGCGCTGCCAGTTGGCCATGACGGCACCCACCGGGTCCGGCAGAGTGGCAACATCCTCAAGGCCCTTCGCCATGGCTTCGATGCGACCCGGTGTCAGCGTCAGCCGGTCGATGAACGAGGCAGGCTTGCCTGCGCCCTGCGCCCGTTCGACATCGTTGGCATTGGCTTCCAGCAATTGGGCTTGCGATGCCCGGATACGGGTGGCCATGGCGCGAAGCGCAGACTGCTTCTTTTCGGTCGGAGCCGTTGCCAGCAATGCAGCGGCGTCTCTTGCGCGCTCGCCAAGCTGCACCATGTCGCGCTCAAGATCAGCGGATTTGGGGCCGACGGGTTCTGCCATGTTCATGCGGTGTCCTTTCCGGTCATCACCAGATCATCGCGGTGGACCATTTCAGCACGCCCTGACAGGCCCAGCAATGCTTCAATCTCGGAGGATTTGCGACCGGCAATAATCTCTGCATCTGCTGCGTCGTAGGCGCTCAGGCCGCGGGCGATTTCCGATCCGTTCAGGGTGACGATGGCAACCGTGTCGCCGCGCGAGAAACGTCCCGTAACTTCACGTACACCGGCAGGCAGCAGGCTGCGTCCCCTGCCGAGTGCACCGGCTGCGCCATCGTCGACAACCAGTCTGCCGGCCGGCTCGAGTGAGCCTGCGATCCAGCGCTTGCGTGCCGTGGCGGGCGTGGCTGCAGATTTGAACCAGGTGGCGCGGCTGCCGTCCAGTATCCGGGAAAGCGGTCGGTCCTGATGGCCGGACGTGATGACCATGCTGGCGCCTGCACTGGTGGCAATGCGGGCTGCCTCGATCTTGGTGATCATGCCACCTGAGCCCATACCCGATGCAGGAGCGCCTGCCATGGCGATAATGTCCGGCGTGATCTGCTCAACCAGCGGGACAAATTCAGCCCCGTCAGACCCGGGCGGCCCGGTATAGAGGCCATCCACATCAGACAGCAGTACCAGACAGGTGGCTGACATCATTGAACTTACCCGGGCCGCCAGCCGGTCATTGTCGCCGTAACGGATCTCAGACGTGGCAACCGTATCGTTTTCATTGATTACCGGCACGGCGCCGCGCGCCAGCAGCGTGTTCAGCGTGGCGCGGGCATTGAGATAGCGCCGCCGGACCTCGGTGTCGGTGAGGGTCAGCAGCACCTGTGCGGAAACAATGTCATGGCTTGCCAGGGCTGCCTGCCAACCCTGTGCCAGCGCAATCTGGCCCACCGCGGCAGCGGCCTGGCTCTCCTCCAGTTTCAGCCGGGTCCTGCGCAGGCCAAGGCGGCGGCGGCCCAGGGCGATGGCGCCGGATGACACAATCAGGACCTGGGTGCCGCGCGCCCGCGCCTCGGCGATATCGCGCGCCAGCCCCTCCAGCCATGTGCTGCGCAGGGATCCGTCGGCATTGACCAGCATGGCCGACCCGATCTTGATGATCAGCCGCTCGGCCTTTTCAAGTTGCGAAATCAGGGCTGCCATGACGCATCTTCCGTGGTTGCTTCACCGTCCCCGTCAACAACGGTCAAGTGTTCCTGGCCGCGGGTATCGCGGATCATGCGCAGCAAGGCGGCCATTGCCGGGCGCACACCCTGGCCGGTTGCCGCAGACATCAGCAGCGGCACCTGACCGGTGGCCTTTTCAAATGCCTTGCGCCTGGCCGCCAGTTCACCTTCCTCAATGATGTCAACCTTGTTGAAGACGATCAGTTCCGGCTTGTCTGCCAGCTCTGACGCATAGGCTTGAATCTCGCCACGCACGACCCGGTAGGCTTCGGCCGGATCATCCCGGGATGCATCCACCAGATGCAAAAGGCATGCGCAGCGCTCCACGTGCCCCAGAAAACGGTCACCCAGGCCGACGCCTTCATGCGCGCCTTCAATCAGGCCTGGAATATCCGCCAGCACGAAATTTGCGGTGTCCACTTCGACAACGCCCAGGTTCGGCACCAGGGTTGTGAACGGGTAGTCGGCGATTTTCGGCCTGGCTGCGGAGACTACCGACAGCAGGGTCGATTTACCCGAGTTGGGCATGCCGACTAGGCCGGCATCCGCAATCAGTTTGAGGCGCAGCCAGATCCACATTTCGGCGCCATCTTCGCCGGGATTGGCCCGGCGCGGCGCCTGGTTTACCGCCGACTTGAAGCGGGTATTGCCCCAGCCGCCGTTGCCGCCGCGCAACAGCCGGACACGCTGGCCTTCCTCGGTCAGGTCGGCAATCAGGGTTTCGCCGTCTTCCTCGAGAACCTGGGTGCCGACCGGCACCTTGAGCACAACATCCTCACCCATGGCGCCGGTGCGGTTGCGGCCCATGCCGTGAGTGCCGACCTTGGCCTTGAAGTGCTGACGGAAGCGATAGTCGATCAGGGTGTTGAGACCATTGACAGCTTCGACATAAACGTGTCCGCCGCGCCCGCCATCGCCACCGTCCGGGCCGCCGTGCTGGATAAATTTTTCACGGCGGAACGAGATGCAGCCTGCACCGCCATTACCGGATTTCACGTGGATTTTTGCCTGGTCGAGAAACTTCATGTGCCCTGAGCCTTGTGCTCGAGATAACGCGACCTGGTCAGTACCATCCTGCGCGACGGTTTGGTCAGGCCTGATCCGCTGGAATGGCACGTACTGTCGCCCAGGTCCAGAAAGCCGACCCGTTCCAGGATGCGCCCCGAGGCGGGGTTGGTTGTCAGATAATCAGTATCGATCCGGTCAACTGAACTGACTTCGAAGGCATGGGCGATCACGGCATGTGCTGCCTCGCTGGCGTAACGCTTGCCCCAGTAGGCAAGACCCAGCCAGTAGCCGAAGTCGATTTCTTCACTTGGTTTGTCGCTGCGTGTGGTGAGACCATAACCGATACCGCCGATCAGTTCGTCGCCGGCATTCTTCAGGGTGATGGCAAACTGCATTGCATTGGCGGGCAGGTTGCGCACCCGTTCAAGAAAGTCCTCCGCATCCGACAGGGAATAGGGGTGCGGCATGGACGCCAGCATGTGGGCGATCTCGGGATGATTGGCCAGTTTAACCAGGCGCGGTGCATCCGTGTCGCGCCAGGGGCGCAGCAACAGCCTGTCAGTTTCAATCTGGTTCATGTCGGTCTGGTCTCGGATATTGGTCTCAAACGGCAAACGGGGAGATGGTGGTCTCCATCTCCCCGTTTGGCTTGTGATCTCGTCTCACCGGGGCGATGGCACCGGTGTTTCGGGTTTTCAACCCTTCAACCGGTCGCTTTACTCAGCGGCTGCCGGCATCGGGACAACAGACACGAAGGTGCGTCCGTTGGCGCGGGCGCGAAATTCCACGTGACCTTCGGATGTGGCGAAAATGGTGTGGTCCTTGCCGATGCCTACATTGTCGCCGGGGTGCCATTTGGTGCCGCGCTGGCGGATAATGATGTTGCCGGGAATGACGCGTTCGCCGCCAAACTTCTTGACGCCGAGGCGGCGGCCTGCGGAGTCACGTCCGTTGCGGGATGAGCCGCCTGCTTTTTTATGAGCCATGAGTTTGCTCCTTTAACAAATCGTGTTCGGTTTATTTCTTGTCCGTGTCGGTCTTCTTGGCGGCGGCCTTCTTCGCCGGTGCAGCCTTCTTCTTCGCAGCAGGCTTGGCTGCGGCCTTCTTGGCCGCCGGTTTGGCTTCCGCCTTCTTTTCAGCAGGGGCCGCTTCGGCCTTGGCTTCCGGCTTGGCGGCGGGTTTTGCTTCGGCTTCAGCCGCTGCTTCCTGCTTGGCTGCAGGTTTTGCTGAGGCCTTCTTGGACGGCTTCTTGCCACCGGTCAGGATTTCGGTGATCTGAACCTGCATCAGATCCTGGCGATGACCGTTCTTGCGGCGATAGTGCTTGCGGCGCTTTTTCTTGAAGATGATGATCTTGGGTCCGCGCGACAGGGCCAGAACCTGGCCCGCGACGGTTGCACCATCGATAACCGGGGTGCCGATTTCAACATTGCCTTCACCGGCAACCATGAGCACGGGAAATTCTACAATGTCACCTTCATCGGCGCCTGTGCGCTCGATTTCGATGACGTCTTCAGCAGCAACACGATACTGTTTGCCGCCGGTCTTGATGACTGCGTACATTGTTTTAAGTCCTTATCATTTTTCTCGCCGCGCCTTGCGGTGCTGAAGGGGTTTGATCTAACCCTCTGTCAGGCTTGAATTTTTATGGTTTTTATTGAACCTCAGGCAGCGCAATTTTCGCAAGCTGCACCAATTGCCGCTCACGATTGCCGGTTTGGTATATCCAAGCCGGGGTGAAGTCAAGCAAAAGCGGGCTTGATGGTGGCCGCAGCTTACTGTATCAGAGCGCCTGCCCGGGCAGCAAATGGCCGCGAAACGGTAGTTTCAAGTGACCTGCTGCCTTTGCATCCAAAGGAGAGGTGCCAGAGTGGTTGAATGGGGCGGTCTCGAAAACCGTTGAGCGTGCAAGCGTTCCGGGGGTTCGAATCCCCCTCTCTCCGCCAGACTCGTTTTGGGTCCGGCCCGGATAAATAGGTAACAGATTGTACCTAAGACATAGGTGAAAACCTCGTGCCGAACGGGTTGTCGATAGTTTGCAATGTTTTTTGCTCCAGGTCGATGTATCCCAGATCGTGGCGACATTGCCACCCTGAGCTTAACCCCCCTCGGAAAATCTCCAGCCGGGTGGTCCAAACACGGGGAGCAGCTCAACCTCCTTCTACTCACTTTTAGGATGGACCAATTCAAAGGGGGAAGTTCAATTGCGTATATCAACTAAAGATTACTGAGTTTGTGTTGGTACACCCTGCCGCGGTAAGGTGCATCACATGCTCAAGGTCCTAAAGATAATTGCAGGACTGCTCCTGCTGGATGTCGCTGGTTCTTCCGCCGCTACTGCCCAGCAGGCCGCGGCACGGAGCAATGCCGGCACGTTGACCTGTGATATCGCGCCGGGTGTTGCCCTGATCGTTGACAGCCCGAAAAACCTGCGTTGTGTTCTGTACAGATCGGACGGCAGCAAGCAGGCTTATGGCGGCAGGATTACAGGCGGCGGCCTGAATGTCGGTTTGACAGGGCGCTCAATTGCGGCCTGGTCGGTGATCAGCCATGCAAGTCCAGTGATCCCCGACGACCTTTCAGGAAGATACAGCGGCGTCCAAGCTGGCGCTGCCATCGGCGTCGGTGGCACCAGCGGCAGCGTATTAAGTTCTACCAACAAGGCGGTGTCCCTGCAGCCGCTGGCCATAGGGGCCCGCTCGGGTGTAAACTTTGCGCTTGGCGCAACTCAAATGGACCTCACTCTGCTGGGCGCTCCCCGTCAGCCAACCATTGCGGGGCCTGCGCCAATTGTTCCAAGTGACAGTTATCAACGGCGGCAGCCGGGTACTGAGCGTGTAACGCCAGAGTATGCATGTGGTCCCGAGACGCGTTTGCAGGCTTCGCAAACCCTCTTCGGGCTTGCCGGGGCCTGCGGGGTGTCCCTCGGGGCGCTGCTCGAAGCAAATCCAAGTATCACCAATGTCCGTAATGTTTCCGTCGGCGCCGCCATTCGCGTTCCGCAACGCAAGCGGGCCACGAAAGCTGGTCGGTGCGACAAGCGGACGATCGTAAAGACGGGTCAAACGGCTACCGGCATTGCAACGCAATGCGGTATCAGCGCGGCGTCCCTAGCTCGTGCAAACCCGGGTATCGAGGGCGGCCGCGGTGTTGTGCCGGGACAGGTACTGGACATCCCTGATCCGCGCGATATTCAGGACAATGTGGAGATCGCAGTTGCACAACCTTCGCCTCCAGCGCGCGCGGGCGAAGAGGACAAGGCGGTTGAAACAGTCGAACCTGCCCCGGTGGCGCAAATTCCCACACCTGCCCTGGTCGAGGACGTTTCCGAACCTGACCCGGTGGTGGAAAAACCCGAGCTTGCTCCGGTAGAGGAAAGTATCGAGGCCGTGCCGGAGGCACCCGGGACACCGTCCGACCAGCAGGAAGTCGCACTGCTGCCTGATGTTAGGGACAATGACTTTCGCGAGCCTGAAGCGATCGATGACCGGGATGCTGGCATGTCAGAGGAAAGATTAGTGGTCCGATGCCAGGAAACTGCGTCCAGGCAGTTTGGCTTGCTGGTCTATCAGATTGTTGCCCGGGATGTGAAACGGATCGACGACGAGACATTTTCGGTGACGCTGGAAGCCAACTCCACTCAAGCCACCTGCCTGGTTGATCGACAAGGCCAGGTGGTGTCATTGAAGGAGATCGAAAAACTGCCCCAAACAACACCTGCCAAGCCAAATATGCATGACGCTATTGTTTCACGGCTGCCGGATGACGAGACGCTGGTGATGATCGAAATCTCTTCAACAGCTGAAACGCGCAAATCGGGCAGGATCAAAGGCTACAGCTCGACGGCCTACGGATTTTCCGCCAATGCAAAAGAGATCCTGATTATCGCGCTGGAAAGCGACAATGCCGATTGTTACTTTAATGTTGTCAACGCGGAGATGCCATATGGGGAGGCGTTGTTTGTCGGTCTGCAAGGGGGAAGCCGACGTGCCACGGTGAGGTTCCCGTCCAGAGGCATTTATCTCATTCGAACCCATCTGCGGGAGGGAGCTGCGCAAAAAAAAGAAATCGCCAACTACACCATGATCGTTACGTCCGTCGAGCCGGGGGTCCCTCCTTCACCTGATGAGACTGACAAGATCAAATTTGCGCCAAGCGGCAAGCAAGACCGATTGATCCAGGCATACTGACTGCTTCTCCGGTTTGTGCAAACGACAATCATA
>JAHEFB010000083.1 GCA_024640405.1 Alphaproteobacteria bacterium
ATCAGGCGCTCGCCATCACTCCACAGTCCAATCGCCACCATGTCATCGGCGGCTTCGCCCTCGTTCTGATTGATCCCGCGCAGGATGGCAATGTAACCACGCTTGCCCCGAAACACCCGCGGTCTGGATTCTTCAGCGGTTATGGCGTCCAGAGTTACGGGAGTAAGGCCGCTTTCTTCGCGAAGCCATTTGAGCGCTTCAGGTGCTGCTCTGTCCAGATGTATCCAGATCTGGCCATCTCCGGATTTCCACTTGCGAACCTCTTTCCAGCCAACCGGTTTTGCTCCGCCGTCACCATCCAGAATACAGGCGAAATTCAAACCCTTTTCGGTTGAGATCGGCATGTGAGTTAGCCCTTCTTGGGTTTCCTTGCTGGGGCAGAGCCACTTCTTGACGAGGTCTGCCGCAGGTCGATTGGCAGGGATGATTTCAGATGCAGGTCGCGTTGCGGATAGGGTATCTCAATGCCGTGTTTGTGAAACTCACGCCAGACAGCCAGCATGTACTGGCTGGCCACATTTGAAACGCCGTTTTGCGGATCAACGATCCAGAAGCGGGTTTCGAGATCCACCGACGAATCGCCAAAATTCCGCAACAACACGGTTGGTTTGGGATCTGCTACGATCCGCTCTATGCCCCTGGTCGCCTCGAGCATCAGCTCCATCGCTTTCGGGACGTCTGTGTCATAGTGCACACCGACCATGACTTTGCGCCGGATGGTCTTGTCGGAGTGTGTCCAGTTTACAACCCGGTTGATGATGAACTCTTCATTGGGAATGAGGTGTTCGGTTCCGTCGCGGGTTCGAACTGAGGTATACCGCGCACCCAGGCTGGCGACCCAGCCATAGGTGCCGGTCAACTCCACCACGTCACCGGGTTTTATTGACCGGTCCATCAGCAGGATGATGCCGCTGATGAGGTTGGATACGATTTTCTGCAGACCGAAGCCGATACCAACGCCCACCGCGCCGGAGAAGACTGCCAGTGCAGTAAGGTCTATGCCTACGACATTGAGGGCCACGACCACCGCAAGGAACAGGAGAGTGAACCGCCCGAGCTGACTGATCAGCACCTGAACTGATGGCGTCAGGTTTCGGGAACTGCTTACTCTGGCTTGCAGCACTTTTGACCCGACCGACGCTGCCCAAAGCAAAACAGCGGCGGTAAGGCCGCCTTTGAGAACCAGATAGGCTGTCACTTTGGTACCGCCGATGCTTGTGCCGATGGAGTCCAGCATTGCAATCGTCGGATTGAGCAGCCGCATGATACTGAGAGCCGCAATGAACCACATTCCGATCGCAAATGTCCTTGACCAGAACGGGTCCGAAACAGCACTGGAAAAAATTCTTATGAGTATCCAGGCGTTCAGGAGGCTGGCAGCAATTCTGACCACATAATGATTGATCGAAAAACCGGTCAGGATCAGCGTTGCGATCCATAGCCCGATAATGCAAACGGCATATGGCATGAGGCCGCGAAGGACACGCCTCAATCGCTCGAACACGGGAAATCGTCCTTGCCGCCATATATGGTCAAAGGCTGACTTCGCATGGTTTTTCAATAGAAAGGAAGCAACAGCAATTGCGGCGATGACAGCCAGCTGCAACGGGCCCTGATATGAAAAAAGCTGGTAGTACAGGATGGTGTAGAGTTCCTGCAGATGAGCAACGATTGGCGACAGCGTCTCCGTTACGTTCTCGGCAAGCTTTTCTGCAGTGTCTGTATTTGCAAGATTGTTTGCGTCATCGGTCGCCGTAGTATCTGCCTGGGCAATCACGACTATATTTGTCATACGAGGTAGGTTCCGATTGTTGAGATGCCCCACATCGCAGCTTGGGGTTTATTGTTTTTCGAGGAGCATGTGGCGATGCAACCTTGAGTTTAACGGCAAGTTCAAATGAGAGAATTGAATTTTAATCCTCAAATATATGAATATATCTCATGTTAAAGTATATCCAACAACAACCCGCTGTGTCTTCTTGCAAAGGCTTATTTCACCTGAGATAAAAAAATATTTCTATAGACAAAAAATTATTGTTGTTGTATCGATCGGCATGGAACATAACCTGAACTCCATTCATGTAACGGCCGATCGCCTCGCCGAGCTTTATTCGAAGCCGTTTGGGGGAAAAAGAAACGGTCGTTTTCGAATTGCTGCAAAACTGGTTCGGCGAATGACCGGGCGCCGAAGGTTGTACGAGGATGATGTCAAAGACCTGGTCAGAGCCATGCTGGAGCGAGGCTATGTGTTGCTCGATATGGACGGATATTTCGTGATCATGAGCGTAAACACGTTTGTGAATTACCGGCGAGTCAACGAGGAAACCTTATTGTGATGCAGATTCAGCGTGCGAAAGTACCCAAGGAAAAGAAGGTCATAGGCTGGCGCGAACACATTGCCCTGCCAGATTTTGGCAGCGCAGAACTGGAAGCAAAAATCGATACCGGAGCGCGAACATCTGCCCTGCATGCAGTGGATCTGGCGGTTGAGAATCGCGGTGGTGAAGAATGGATTTCATTTCACGTTCCCCATCTTGGAGAAGCCCGCTCGGTCCGTCATTGCGCCAGGATAATCGACAAGCGGAAAATCAAGAATACCAGCGGCGTTGCCCAGGTCCGCTATGTGATAAGAACAACGCTGGTGTTGGGCAGAAAGCAATGGCAGGTTGAGGTATCCCTCGCGGACCGGGAAAGGATGAAGTTCGACATCATTCTTGGTCGAACTGCAATCCGACGGCGAAAGTTACTGGTCGCGCCAGGAAAGTCCTACCTGGCCGGCTCGCCAGACCTGCGGCCTCGCGTGGCAAATCACCGTCATCCGGTTACCCATTAGAGGAATGCTGCAATGAAGATTGTCATGATGGCCCGGAATCCGGAACTCTACTCCCATCGTCGCCTGAAAGAGGCTGCTGAACAGCGCGGCCATACGCTTGATATCGTGAACACACTTCGCTGCTACATGAATATCGCGTCACGACGGCCGAAAATTTTTCACAATGGTGAAAAGCTCTCCGGATATGACGCCGTGATACCCCGCATCGGGGCCTCGGTGACCTTCTATGGGATGGCCGTGCTTCGGCAATTCGAGATGATGGGGGTCTTTCCGCTCAATGAGTCCGTGGCGATTGGCCGTTCGCGGGACAAGCTTCGGTCGATGCAACTGCTTGCTCGCGATGGTGTCGGCCTGCCGGAAACCACTTTCGCCCACGACCCGAAGCAGACAGAGGAAGTCCTCAAATTGGCAGGCGGTGCACCACTGGTGATCAAGTTGCTCGAGGGTACCCAGGGGGTGGGCGTGGTACTTGCGGATACAGACCGGTCAGCCAAGTCGGTAATCGAAGCCTTTCGGGGAGCCAAGGTGAATATTCTTGTGCAGGAATTCATCAAGGAGGCTGGCGGTGCTGACATAAGAGCGCTTGTGGTGGGGGGAAAGGTTGTTGCGGCAATGCAGCGAACGGGTGCTGAAGGGGATTTCCGTTCCAATCTGCATCGTGGGGGAAGCGCGAAAGCGATCAAGATATCGCCGGAAGAGCGGGCGAGCGCAGTTCGCTCGGCCAGGACGATGGGGTTGAATGTCTGCGGTGTTGACATGCTCCGATCCAACCGCGGCCCGGTGGTCATGGAAGTGAACTCGTCACCAGGGCTGGAAGGTGTTGAAAATGCAACAGGTATCGACATTGCGGGCAAGATAATCGAATTCATTGAAAAATCTGCTATAGCCGGCAAAACCAGGACGAGAGGCAAGGGTTGATGCTGGAACATCTGGCCAGACGTCCAGACTTCAACATCGGCGGACGAAGAGTCAAACCGGGAACCCGCGAGACGATCGATCTTCCGGTCAGTGTATTGTCGGATCACACTCCTGCTTCCATGTCTGTGCATATTGTTCACGGACGCCGCCCCGGTCCAACCGTGTTCGTGAGTGCGGCAGTTCACGGTGATGAGGTTATCGGCGTGGAAATTGTCCGGCGGCTTCTACGCACTGCAGGGCTAAAACATCTCAAGGGTACTTTGCTTGCGATCCCGATCGTCAATTCGTTCGGCTTTATGAACCACTCCAGATACCTGCCGGATCGTCGAGATCTCAACCGGTGCTTTCCCGGCACTCCGGCAGGATCACTGGCCTCGCGGCTGGCTCACATCTTCATGGAAGAAATCGTGTCGCAATCCGACATCGGCATCGACCTGCACTCAGCTGCAATCCATCGGACCAATCTGCCTCAAATCAGGGTCACCCCATCAAAGCCCGATACGATGGAGCTTGCAGAGGCATTTGGTGCGCCATTGACCATAACCTCTAAAGTGAGGCCAGGCTCATTGCGCGAAGCATCGCAAGAACGAGGGGTTGATATTCTGCTCTATGAGGCAGGAGAGGGTTTGCGATTTGACGAATTTGCCGTGCGTGCCGGTGTTTCGGGGATCTTGCGGGTTATGCGCCATCTCGACATGATTCCAGCCAAAGGCAAGTCAACCACCAAATCCCGTACCATACATTCAACGTCCAGCGGCTGGCTTCGTGCTCCTGCGGGTGGACTGTTGCGCACATTCAAAGATGTTGGTGAGGAGGTGGCCGCAGGTGAACTGCTTGGCGTCATTTCCGATCCTTTTGGCGAGGTTGAAACCGACATTTTATCTGACTATGACGGTTTGATGATCGGCCGGGCCGTATTGCCGATCGTCAACGAGGGCGATGGGCTTTTCCACATCGCCCACATCAAACCAAGCGTCAACGCCGAGGCGGCTATCGATGCACTGACCGCGCAGCTAAAAGAGGACGTGTTGCTGGATGAAGACGAAATCATCTGATTGAATTTGGCGAGTAGCTTTTGGACCTGTTCAGGGCAAATTCCATGCGTATGCCAATTGCCGTTTTTATGCTGATTGTGCTGGCCTTGCCCGTGTCGGCAACCGATCCGGGGAGTTTTGCAAATACTGGGCAAAATCAGGTCATTGGCTGGCGCGAGCGTATAATTCTGCCTGACTTCGGCAGTTCAGAACTCGATGCAAAGATCGATACGGGAGCACGAACATCCGCGCTGCATGCAGTAGATCTGGCGGTTGAAAATCGCGAAGGTGAAGAGTGGGTTTCATTTCACGTTCCCTACCCTGGAGATGCACGGACAACCCGCCATAGCGCCAGGATAGTCGACAGGCGCAGGATCAGGAACACCAGCGGCATGGTCCAGGTCCGCTATGTGATAGAAACAACTCTCGTGCTGGGCAGCCGGCAATGGCAGATAGAGGTATCGCTGGCAAACCGGGAACAGATGAAGCACGAAATCATACTCGGCCGGACAGCCCTACAGAACCGCAGGTTGTTGATCGACCCTGGAAAGACCTACCTTGCGGGCCGGCCGGTACCGGGCGTGTCACCCACCCCGCCGCAATGAACCGCGGTTATTGATATCTGTTATTAGCGCCATGGAATCGTTCAGTTTTATTACCTTTGATTAAATCAATGAAAAGTCATACTGATCTGGTGAAGGGGTTTGGTTTTGGTTTGCAATCAATAATGGAGAAGCAATAATGCCGAGCGGATCAAATTCAGGTGTGTTGAGTGCTGTTCGAGAGATCAGGGCGTTCCTTGCCGCGAACGTATCAGAGCCGCCTGCCAGGCGCCTCGCTCTGCTGAACAAGAAGCTGGCAGATATGGAGGCCAGTGCGGAAGCGGGCTGGTACTGAAGCCGGCAACACGGGAAGCGCATCACCAGATTTGTTCACACCGCCGCAGGCCAGACCCACAAGATCATAGGCACCGCCACCAGTACAATGATGACCTGCAAGGGAAAACCGACCATCGCATAGTCCTGGAACTTGTAACCGCCCGGCCCCATGACCAAAGTGTTTGACTGGTGTCCAATGGGCGTAAGGAAGGGCGAGGCAGCACCCACGGCGACAGCCATCAGGAACGTGTCCGGATTGGCGTTCAGACCAGATGCAATTCCCACGGCGATGGGTGCCATCAGAATAGCGGTGGGCGTGTTGTGAACGAAATCGGACATCCACATGGACACCACCAGGACCAGAGTGACGATTGCCCATACGGGCACATCGCCGGCTATGCTCAAAAGCCCGGTGGCAATCAACTCGGTGCCGCCGGTATGTTGCAGAGCCTCGCCAACCGGAATCAGCGTGCCCAGAAGCAGGATGACCGGCCACTCGATGCTTTCATATAACTCTGTAAGTGAAATAGTGTTGGTCAGGACCAGCAGCAGTACAGCTGCAACGAAAGCGATCGGTACCGTTACCAGACCCAATGCGGCTGCAGCTATGGCACCGCCGAATATTCCGGTGGACAGCAGTATCTTGCCGGTCGGAGGTTCTTCTCCCATCGACCGGTCTGCCAGCCGCAGACAACCAAGCGTGTGCAGGGCCTCCGTCATGCCGTTCTTTTCGCCCTGCAGCAACAGCACATCGCCGGTCTTGAAGCGGATGTTCTTCAGCCTGGCGGTAGGCTGGCGCCCCTGGCGGGCAAGTGCAAGCAGGTTGATGCCCAGCCTGTCGTGGATCCGGTAGCGGCGCATCGACTTGCCCTCAATGGGGGAGTTGGGCAGCACCACTGCTTCAATCACTTCAATATCATCTGATTCAAGTGCGCTATCACCTTCAACCTGATGGCCCAATTCTCCCAGTTGTTTCCCGTCAGCCAAAGGCTGGATCAAGCCGGGATCACCTTGAAGAATAAGCACGTCACCATCGCGGACCTTTTCAATTGCCCGTGGCGCCAGACGGCGCACCCCATTGCGGATAATCGCCACGACCGAAATTTCACCGTCAAAGGAGGTCTCCAGTTCCCGCACTCTCATGCCGACAAGTGGAGACCCATCCGGCACATTTGATTCAAGAGTGTAGCGCTCGACATGAAACAGGTTGTCGTCGTCGCCCTCGACTGGAATGCGCTCCGGCAGCAGCCGCCAACCGATGAATGTCAGGTACAGCAGCCCGGCACCGGCAACCGCCAGGCCTACCGGCGCAAAGTCAAACATGGCGAACGGTTTGCCGGTCTGTGCTTCCCTGAATCCCGAAATTACAATATTGGGCGGGGTACCGATCAGGGTGACAAGTCCGCCGAGCAGGCTGGCAAACGACAACGGTATCAGGAAAATCGATGGTGAGCGGCCTGCTTTGTAGGCATTGCGAAGCGCGACCGGAAGCATCAAAGCCAGCGCACCCACATTATTCATCACACACGACAATGCTGCTACTATGCCGCTGCCTGCGGCGACTTGCAGGGTGGGGGATTTGCGCGACCCCGCCAACAGCAACACCAGCTTGTCGACCAGGCCCGAATTCTGCAGCGCCTGCGAGATAACCAGAACGGCGGCCACCGTAATCACTGCCGGATGGGCAAATCCTTCGAATGCGTGGTCGGATTTCACAACACCGGTAAGCACCGCAACCAGCAATGCCATGACGCCAACTATGTCATAGCGGACCTTGTTCC